>JAGQYP010000169.1 GCA_020436025.1 Crocinitomicaceae bacterium | reverse complement strand
TAAACTAAACCACCATTGTCATGTATAATTTGACAAATATCTTTTATAGTAGGTTCAAAAACACCATGTGTTGATGGATAAGTTACCATTAAACAAGAAAGTGTATCTTTATGTTTTTCTACTTTTAGTTTTAAATCTTCAACATCTATATTGCCACTTTCATCAGTTTTTACCACAACTACGTCCATTCCAGCCATTACTGCACTCGCAGGATTGGTTCCGTGAGCTGATGCTGGTATTATTGCGGTTGTTCTTTGTGTTTGATTATGAGCTACGTGATAAGCTCTAATAACCATCAATCCAGCATATTCACCTTGAGCACCTGAGTTTGGTTGTAATGAACAAGCTGCAAATCCTGTAATTTGAGCTAAATAGTTTTCTAATTCTTTAATAATACTTAAATATCCTTGTGCTTGGTCTTTAGGTACAAATGGATGAATATTAGCAAATTCTGGTAAACTTAAAGGCATCATTTCTGATGTTGCATTCAATTTCATAGTACAACTTCCTAATGATATCATTGAATGACAAAGCGATAAATCTTTATTTTCTAATCTCTTGATATATCTTAGCATTTCATGTTCTGAATGATATTTATTGAAAATTGGGTGTGTTAAACA
>JAGQYP010000168.1 GCA_020436025.1 Crocinitomicaceae bacterium | reverse complement strand
AGCTTCATTATGGCTTGATCATAAAACAAATAATAAAAATCCAGTGGAAGCATGGGCAGCGATACAAAATGACAGTGCTAAACGTGAAAGTTACGTATTAACTAGAGGCAAGGGTGGTTTTATTAGATCATCGTGGGATGTATTGAACGAATTGATTGCAGCGGCTAATATTTATACGATAAAGAAATATGGACCAGATAGAGTTTGTGGCTTTTCACCTATTCCTGCGATGTCTATGGTATCCTATGCTGCTGGTAGTAGATATTTATCTTTAATTGGTGGTGTTTGTTTAAGTTTTTATGATTGGTATTGTGATTTACCACCTAGTTCACCACAAACATGGGGCGAACAAACAGATGTACCAGAAAGCGCAGATTGGTATAATTCATACTTTATTATCCTATGGGGCGGAAATGTACCACAAACAAGAACGCCTGATGCACATTTTTTTACTGAAGTTCAGTATAAAGGTGCCAAAACTATAGTTATAGCGCCAGATTTTAATGAAGCATCAAAATTATCAGATTTATGGTTATCAATAAGACAAGGCACTGATTCAGCTCTTCTAATGGCTTTAGGGCATGTAATCTTAAAAGAATATTACCTTTCAGAAAAAAAATA
>JAGQYP010000167.1 GCA_020436025.1 Crocinitomicaceae bacterium | reverse complement strand
TCAACCAAAGTGTGAAGCACTATAATTTGGGTAATAAAGATAAGGCACTGGAACTTGCCAACGAAGCTCTGACCTATTACTCAAGTTCCCGTATTCAAACGTATGTTCAGTTTCTTAAGGGTAATAGCTTAGCATTGAGATAGCTTCCATTTCTCATTACTTTATTCAATTAGCATATACATATTATCTATTGGTTAATTTATTCCTTTGATTCTTCACCCTATAACTTTGTGTCAAATTAGAGTAATGCCATGAAGTACGATGATATAGTGAAAAGCCACCCCCTGGTACTGGTAGATTTTTATGCAGATTGGTGTGGGCCTTGTAAAATGATGGTCCCTGTTTTTAAGGAACTTAAATCTACGATGCATGACAAGGTAAAAATTGTAAAAATAGATACGGATCGTAACCAGCAACTTTCTGCAAGGATGGGTATCAGAAGTATCCCTACTATGGTGTTGTATAAAAATGGCCAGCAGGTGTGGCAACAGCCAGGAGCTATGCCTGTGCATGCATTAAAATCAAAAATAGAAGCTTTTCTCTGATGGCTAGTTAATTCGCTTTAGGGCTTCTTTGTGGTCTTTAATAACAGAGTTTACTTTTTGTAGATCAATGTAGGTAGTA
>JAGQYP010000166.1 GCA_020436025.1 Crocinitomicaceae bacterium | reverse complement strand
AGCTGCATCCAGCAACTTATGCGAGGGAAGAATCAGGTGGGCCCGCTGAGAAATATAAAGATTCTCATACACGTTGACGCCTGCTGCTGCAAGTGCTTCAATTTCCCTTCTTAGGGTAATGGGGTCAATCACGACTCCATTACCTATCAGACAAGCGGTATTGGGATGAAAAATACCTGATGGAATCAAATGCAATACATATCTTTTTCCACCAAAAACAATGGTATGTCCTGCATTAGGGCCTCCCTGGAATCGAGCAACCAAATCATAATTAGGGGTGAATACATCTACGACCTTTCCCTTACCTTCATCTCCCCATTGAAGTCCTAATAATACGTCTACCGGCATGATTGATTGAGTTATAACTGACTAAGAAGTTTAGACATCCTTGTATATAGAGATGGCTTTTTCTTTAGTAGGGTGAATTTGAAAAATGGTATTAAGTTTTGTAATCAACAAAAGGTTGTTGATATAAGTAGAAGGATTGGATAAAGTAACTTCTCCTCCAACCTTCCTGGCTTTAGTCAATAAGGTAATCAAGACTCCCAGTCCGCTGCTGTTAATATGTTGAAGATCCGCTAAATCAATCACAAAGTTTTTCATCCCGTTCTCTAACTGCTCGCTAAAAGAC
>JAGQYP010000165.1 GCA_020436025.1 Crocinitomicaceae bacterium | reverse complement strand
GCTCTATATAAGGAGATTCAGTTCTATTTTTATATAAGTTATTTTTCTGTCTTTTTTTAATTTCATAAAAATCTTAAAAGTCAAAAATGAATAATAATACCATTTCCAGAAAATAATCGTGGGAGGCGCTAGCCTGAAGCTGTATTGGAATACCGCGAAGGCGCAGCAACAAAGCACGATTATTTTCTGGAAATGGTATAATCTGTAAATTGAGATTTTTGCACAAAAAGTATATTGAAATTTCCTGTAGCGATTTAAAGTATTTAACTGTAGTAGCTCTGAGTTCTAAGTTCTAAGTTCTAAGTTCTAAGTTCTAAGTTCTCATATCGTTGTGGAAGGGTTAAAAAATCAAGTCAAATAAACCTGAATGCGAGTGACTTATCTTTGGATAATCTTAAAAAATTTTGAGTGAGCTTGCATCATTTGCATTCGATAAGATTTTTCTCGTATGGTCTATGTAAATGAGTACACTCCCTAATATTTAAAAAAAGAATTTTGATTAATTAAAAGAAACCTGTATCATGAATTATGGCTTTAGAATACTGGGTAGAATTTTTTGAAGACCTTCAGCACATTAGAGGCAGATCTAATAATACTGTTATGGCCTATCGCCGTGATCTTGAACTTTATG
>JAGQYP010000164.1 GCA_020436025.1 Crocinitomicaceae bacterium | reverse complement strand
AGGAAAGATTTCGCTTACTCCAGTACTTTTTTGCCTCGCCAATAGCTTACGAATACAAACAAGGCGTTTTCATCTACCGAAAACATCTTTCTAAAAGTGGAAAAAAGGGAATCAAGAATTCCATCTACAGAATCGCCATGGAATGCGAACTTTTGGACGGAAAAAAAGTATACTCAACTGAGAAGTCGGCGGATTTGTTTGAATTCAATAAGTCCATGCCTGACCAAGTGACAGAAGGATTGGGAGTGGTGATGGACATGATGGAAGAAGGAGATGAATTCTGGGCAGTCGTGCCTTCGATCAGTTCTTTCGGAAAAATAGGAATCGAAAAAATCATTCCACCGGACGAACCCCTGGTGTACAAATTAAAATTGATTGAAATCATAATCTAATGAAGAAAATAGTTCAAATACTAGTCTTAGCGAAACTTACAGCATGTAGCACAGAAGGTGTGAAATCTGACGCAGAAGCAGATGCGCAAACCAAAGAGGATTCAGTGCAAATCGACACCAATCAGTTGGCTGATGAAAACATGGATATCAAAATTGACTCTACTTCTTCAGAAAAAGAGTTTCCAAATGGTTTGCGCATCGTGTGGGAACAAAAATTAGGAGCAGAAAGATTAGAAACCGGAGATGTGATCAAGCTAGATTACGTG
>JAGQYP010000163.1 GCA_020436025.1 Crocinitomicaceae bacterium | reverse complement strand
CCTCATCATCACTCTCTTCTTCCTCTTCTTTGTTATCTTTTAAGGAAATCGTTTCTCTCTTTTCCCTTTTGATAACGGTTGCTTTCGCCTTTTCTTTAACTGTAAGGTCTGCACCGAATTCATTCAAAAGTAAATCATAAACATCTGGTTCGATCTTCGTATTCGGACTCGATTCGATATTTACATTTTTATTTGATAGGAAATCCACAATTGTAGAAATCCCCACATTCAATTCTCGTGCAACTTTACTTAGTCTTTTTACTTTATCTGCCATAAAAATTTCGCCTGTTTCCTGAGTTCTATACGTTTTTAAAGTTAAAAAGTTTTATTCAAATTCAGCCTTGAAGATCTTCATCACTTCTTCGATAGTTTCTCTTTCAAGATCTGTTCTTTTTTCAAGGTCATCGATATTCAACTCTAAAACTGATTTTGCAGTATCACAACCGATAGCTTTCAATTCATCAAGAATCCATCCATCAATTTCATCTGCAAATTCTTCTAAATCTACATCATCAATATCCTCTGCACCTTCTCTGTAGACATCCAATTCGTATCCTGTAAGTTTTCCTGCAAGTTTGATATTGTGACCTCCTTTACCAATTGCAAGAGATACCTGATCCGGTTTTAAAAATACATCTGCTCTGCTTTCGTCTTCGTGAATTTCAATAG
>JAGQYP010000162.1 GCA_020436025.1 Crocinitomicaceae bacterium | reverse complement strand
CGAACGATTACAATCGCCAATGGTTCGCCAAAATGGTGAACTGGTCGAATGCTCATGGGATGAGGCCTATGATTTTATTCAAGAAAAACTCACAAAATTGATTTCAGAATTTGGTAAAAACACCATTGCCGGAATCAGTTCCGCTCGTTGCACCAATGAAGAAAACTATCTGATGCAAAAATTCATGCGAACTGTAGTTGGTAACAACAACATTGATTGCTGTGCCAGAGTTTGTCATTCTCCTACTGCACTAGGAATGCAAAATACATTTGGAACAGGCGCAGCGACCAACTCCATTGAAGATATCAAACACACCGATTGTATTTTAGTTATTGGAGCCAATCCAACAGAATCTCATCCTGTGACCGGAGCCAAACTCAAACAGTTTGCGATGAAATCAGGCACAACAATTGTGATTGATCCCAGAAAGACCGAACTGGCTTCATACGCAACCTATCATCTCGCACCAAGACCGGGAACCAATGTTGCTGTTTTAAATATGATGTTTTATTACATTATCAAAAACAACCTGGTCGATCAAAACTTTATCAATACCCGTACTGAAGGTTTTGAAGATTTCAAAAATTCTGTGATGCAACTCAACATGGATGAATTGCAAAATATAACCGGAGTTGACAAAAACCTGGTGGAACAAGCAGCCATTGCCTAT
>JAGQYP010000161.1 GCA_020436025.1 Crocinitomicaceae bacterium | reverse complement strand
AAATCTTCCAATATTTTTTCTTTTGCTCCACCTGAGCTAAATGCAGCTATGGGCGATCCTTCTGGAAGCTCCAGGATCTTACCCCCGATAGGCACTTCACGCTCTTCCAGATTCCATTGGGGTGGTTCTTGTGAAATTGAATCCGGGTTAGAGGTGTGCTGGGCAAAGGAGGAGGAACTTAAGGTCAGCATGATAGCCAACCCGACCACTGATAGGATTTGTGAATTAAGGAGCGCACGCATGATTTTATTTTGTTTCCTGCTTTTCACGATTTCAAATTCTTTTAGGACGACCTGTTAAATTGCTCATAACCTCCCACACCGATGTCCTCTTCCCCTAAGCCGCAACCACTTTAAAGTAGAGATTCTGATTTAGCTGTTCGAGTTCGTCGGGGGTTCGGTAGCCTATTGAACTGTGAACTGACCACTTCCCCTTGAGTATGAATCAAAGGCTTATCTCTCCCTACTCGAATGTGTGTTTTTTCCTTCTCTAACAAATATGACCACTTTCCCTTGCTCAGTCAAAACTTTTATGTTTATTCTTTCCATGAACCAAAAGCTATTCTATCCATTTTCAAGTATGTGGATCTTACTAAGGTGTGTATGCTCCCAATTTCTTCTTTGAAATTTGAAAATGCTTATGTTTGATCTTGTTAGTTCCAATCTGAAGAATTGCACTA
>JAGQYP010000160.1 GCA_020436025.1 Crocinitomicaceae bacterium | reverse complement strand
TGCACATAAGTCGAAGTTTGATAAATTGGCGTCATGATTGCACCCGTGGATTCGTCCGGATGCAAACCTGCATGAATTGTCTTGGTGTTAAATTTCATCTTGTCTTGAAACTTTCAGTAAAATTAACCAATTATGAGCAATTGCACCTCCGAAATAATCAATATTCGAAGTACATCCTTCACTTTGCGCATTGTTCTCTTCCCAATTCCCTTTATTCTTAGTATTTTCATCTTTATTTTCCTTTCAATTGAAGGTTCTCGATAAACATAGTACTTCAGACTGGCATTCATTCATTGCGCCGATTGCGAATCGACTGATGGATCTTTCTAAAAGAAATCCGCTCTGTGATTTAAATCAAAAAAGTGGACTTTATCCTATTTCATCTGATTTGGAGACAGAACCAGAGAAAATAATACTGGAAATCGATGCCGACCTAAAAAAAGTGATCAGAAAACATAATCTGATTAAAAAAGAAACTGGACTCAACACGCTGTATTTGAGTTTGGGAACAATTGATTTAGCCATGGATGAATTTGGAACCATGCCTTTGTATTTGGTTCCTGTTGAAATAAATTATGTAGGAAAAGAGAAGGTCGAACTTGTTTTGGATTGGGAAAACAAAGTGATGAATCCTCTTTTAGTCAAAGTCGCCAGGGAAAAACTGAATATTGAGATCAATCCAGAAAATAAATCTTCAGATGATGCCTTTTTAGGTATATTCAATTACAAAAA
>JAGQYP010000015.1 GCA_020436025.1 Crocinitomicaceae bacterium | reverse complement strand
TCATATATACTGGGAGAACAATTTGATCAGATGATTCGGGAAGAAGTTGAATCTGGAAAATACAAGAATGCCTCGGAAGTGGTACGCGAAGGCTTGCGATTACTTTTTGAAAAGAAAAAGGCCGAGGAACATTTAATATTTTTGGTAGAGGAGTCTCAAAAAGAAGGTTATGATGAAAACTTCGATAGAGAAAAATATTTGGAAGACTTAAAAAAGAAGTACAGCCAAAACCCCAAAAAATGAAAACTCCCCATTTCCTCCTAAGTCACCCCGCCCAAAGAGATTTAGAAACCATATTTGTTGAATCATTACATTTTATTGAAGTGAGCATGGAACAAGCCATTGCCTATCAAGAACTGTTATTGGATAGCATGGAGTGGATATCATTGAATCAAAATGCAGGTCAATTGATTATTCCAGAAAAAGGCATATACAAATGGAGTGTAGGTTCTCATGTTTTAATTTATACTCAGCAGAAAAGTCATGTTTGCATTGAGAGAATTGTGCGTCAAAACTCTTGGTTCATCCAGAGTTTAGTGAGCTAGTTGTTATTGTTATATGATCCATATTTCATTATATTTAATCCAAAACAACCTTTTATGCATAAATCTACACCCTGGTTAAGTTTATTCTTAATACTTTTTCCACTCTTCTGTTTTAGCCAAAAACCAGTTCTAAAGTTCTATTGTGAAAAATGGTATGAAATTGAATATACAGCACCAAAATATTCAGCATCACGAGTAATAAAGAATACTAAGGAGGTTGATGACAAAATTAATATCGACTACACCAAAGAACCTGAATCGATATTGATATATTCGAGTTCTAAGGATACAATCTCATTTTTTAATTTGATTGATCTAGAATTTGAGGAAGATAACCCAACATTCTTTTATAAAGGCAAAAACAGGAAAGGCGAAGTTTGGGAAATTGAGTGGACTTACAATCCAGACACACAGATTGTGACACTTGAAATGATCTTAGATAAAAAGATGATTAGGATACCTATGATTGAGAAGTAATGTCTCATTCATAGGTTGGTGGTTTCCCTGAATGATAGAAGCTTATTTTTTTGAATTCAAAACCGAATTTCCGACCCCACCCCTACTAGAAATTCAATTTATTTTTTTACAATCTTTCTTACAAGAATCCCAGACCTTGTTTGCACCTCAACAATATAGGTTCCCGGAACACCATCGATCACTACTTGATTTTCTTGAGAATCAAAATCAAACTCTTCTACAAGCTTGCCTTCTATAGTTCTAACAACTACTTTGTGATGAGGTTTAATAGATCCGATATTGATTGTTATGCTTCCTGTTGTTGGGTTTGGATAAATCTTAACCTGATTAATCAACTGATCATTTAGACCAAGGTTAGATTGATGATCCGAATAGTAGAAAATATCGTAGATGACTTCGTTTACTTTATTATCATTTCCATCCACACATTCCATATTTAGTATAGCAAAGTAATTTCCTTCGTCAAACGTAGAATCTATATCATAGGGTACGTTAGCCAAATAAACGTTAGAATCTGCATCTAGAAACACCCAATTGATATGAAGTATAGTTGTATCCAGCGAGTCAATATAAAAGTCGTATATAAAGCTCACAGCGTAGTTAAATGGCACACATATATCCATTGTGTCTGACACCAATGTATCTTGCACAGGATTTACGACAACAGAAGTATCTACATCATATAGTTGGATTAGTCTATTTCCTGAACACATGTCATCATCTTCAACAATTACCTGGTATGCACCAGCTCCAATGTTGGAGTTCACTGTTCCAGTTGGACCATTTGACCACAAATAGGAGTATGGTGCAGATCCGGAATGAGCTTCTACTTCTATGGTCCCATTAGATTGACCAGTAGCTGGATTTGTAGAATTCAGGATATCAATAAACAAGATTGGGCAAACTTGGATATTGATGCAATTTGAAGTATCATAACATATAGAGTCCGAAATAATTACGGAGTAATTCCCATTTAAAATTGGAGTATAGTAGTAGTCGTTAAAACCGGGAATCAAGAAAGAATTGTCACAATTGAACCAATGATAGTTCACACCTAATATTGAGTCCGTCAGTAATGTGTCATTCGAAAGATAGGTGTTTGGTTGATGTGATCTAATATCAGCATTTATGAATAAAATGCTATCACAATTATTTGTATTTAAGAGGGTATCGTAGTACAATCCTGCACTGTAAATTATGTAGTTTCCACTTGGGACCACTATGCTATCGCAAGAAAAAATATCAATAGTAGTCTGATTTGAATAACTCACACTAACATTCAGGGTAAGTAAACTATCACATCCATGTTGATTTATTAGTGTATCGACATAAGTTCCTGAAGAAAAGAAAACTTGATTACCACTTGGGGAAATCACAGAATCACAAAAGGTTCCAAAATTAATTGTATCATAACTAGTTTGAAAAATTATAGTTTTTTCTACGATAGAGTCACAGCCATTGGATGCAGCAAATGGGAAGGTTACAATTATCCCTGAGGTGTCTGAATTAAATATTATCCCTCCTATAGAAACAAAGGTTTCACAAACTTCAATGGTATCGAAATGAATTGCGGGTGAACAAATTGTATTTTCATATATTCTAGTTTGACATATTACACGATTAGGATCTTGGGGATTCCCAAATGGACCATCCCATGCAATAGACCCACCGTAAACTATATCCTTGTCAAGATCACCATCGATATCTAAAATTTCTGCGCTGGATCTGTATAAATTACTGAAAACATTACCAGTCAAAGGTGTGAAAAATCCAGTGCCATCATTATAGCATAATCGAGTCGAATTTTTTCCCGTCATAAATAGATCTAAATCCCCGTCATTGTCTATATCTTCGAGGACAACTTCACCGGCGATTGAAGCTTCTTCAAATTCTTGATATAAAGAGAAATTACCACTACCATTATTTAAATAGATATTAGTATATGGGATTTGACTTCCTGAATAGGTTCCTTGCATAACAATATCAATATCAGTATCTCCATCAAGATCACCGACGGTTATCTGTGGTGTATTAAGTGGAATTGAATTTGACATGTTGGAAGTGGTATAAAATCCTGAACCATCATTGATGCATATTATTGTCGTATCATTAGGCAACGCCGATTGACCTACAATTACAATGTCTTTGTCTCCATCACCTTCTGCATCAATAAAAGCAATATCTATCGGGTAGGACGAATTAATGTTGGGTAAATTTGAGCCAGAAAAAGAACTGAATGATCCATTCCCATCGTTTATGAACATCTCCAACGGGTTTGTTGCTAAAATGTCTATAAAACCATCTGCATTTATATCGGCATAATCAAATCTAGCTTCAATTCTTGAAGACATTGTACTCGATGGGCCCGATGCACCAAAATACCCTGTCCCATCATTAAAATGGATTTCATTTCCATTCGGTGATCCAGCCCCGCTTAAATGAAGATCCAAATCACCATCATTATCTACATCTAATAATTTACAATTTCCTCTGTTGCCATATTGTGGAAACCATTGATGCTGTGGTTTTTCTATGTAATTTCCATCACCATCATTTTCATACACAATTGTCCGAACAATTTCATGTTCGTCTCCACCAACTGTGACTATATCAAGATCTCCATCACCATCAATATCTCCACTTGTAATATCCCCGTAAAAAAATCCATCTACAGATCCAAAATTCAATTCGTAAAAAGATATATCCATATCTCTTAAATATAATCTTCCAAATTGTTTAAGTGCAGATGTATCCCCAATGATAAATACATCTTTGTCTCCGTCGAGATCAGCATCAAAGAACTTTGCGCTCCCATCATAAACAGATTTAATTTGAAGCGAATCAGGAATTCTATAAAACCCCCCATTGCTGTCATTTAATAAAATTTTTGTTTGGGGATTGTTAGTTGTCAATCTTCCACAGATTATAAGATCAATAAACCCATCGTAATTAACATCTGAAGTATCTAATGATACTCCGTTTAACCCTTCGGAAAAAGAATTGGATAGAAGAGTGAAATTTCCACTACCATCATTTTCAAAACTTTTTGTAATAAATATTTGCGGATCATTTGAATTACCAATTTGAATAAAATCAAGGTCAAAATCGTTGTCGATATCTAGAAATATTGCTTGACCTGATCGAAGACTATCAAAAACATGAGATGGATCAACCGTATAATTGCCAGAACCATCATTCAAATATAACGCCCCTTTAATATTGGAGGATTGATCAAATCCAGAAACAAATAAATCAACATCATTGTCTCCATCCACATCTCCAGAAGAAAACACACCAAAAGTAAATCCATCAAAAACATTTGAATGCAAGGAGAAATTTCCTACTCCATCATTAATATAATGTAGCGTCCTTTTGAGGCCTAAACTGTCTTGACCAGAAATAATCAGATCATTATCCAAATCTCCATCACAATCAAAAAAATGAATAGCTTGAGTTGATAAGATGTTTGTTTGACCTGAGCTGAAAAGGGAGAAATTTCCAGATCCATCATTCTTATAAAATAATGATCGATAAAGAGTCGTTGTACCATACCCCATTAGATAAATATCAAGGTCTTGATCTCCATCTATGTCAACAAGTCTTGCTTTTCCAAGAACATTTTCAACACCTGGCAGTGATTGGATTAAATAATTTCCAGTTCCATCATTCACATACACTCTTGTGGATCTTGCACTGCCTATTCTCCCTGATATTAAAATATCGATATCACCGTCTCCATCTACATCACCGTAAGAGCAATCATTTTGATCTATACCAGAAAAATCGGAAAAATCACTCTCCAAATATTTATATTCTCTATTTCCAATAAATGTTCTTACACCTTTTCCAGAAGATACAACAATATCATTGTTTCCATCATCATTTAGATCCAAGAAAAAAAAGTTTGATTTAGAACTTGTGTCAATCTTTATTGATTGATATTGTCGCATTCTTGTATTTCCAATATTCTCATAAACAATTGATTTATTATTATCTGATATGAATAAATCATCATCACTATCTCCATCGATGTCAAATAATCGACAGTTATATCTGGTTAATCCAATGGGAGAATATACTAGGCTCCCTAAATCATGATCGATAATTGAGGGAATTGAATTAAAATTGACCCCATTTTGATTAATTATGAAAGTATGACCTGGGTTTCCAAAATAATCTTCTCCTTGAGAATAAATATCAAGAAAATTATCATTGTTTATGTGGCCTACAGCAAGATCTCCAATAAATCCAGATAATGTATTTGGGATAGATGAAAAATTTCCTGTACCATCATTTATAAAAATTTCTGTTCTTATGATAGAATTAGTTCCGTCTTCAATTGAAAAGATCAAATCAATGTAATTATCGTTATTCAAATCAGCTGATTCGAATTCAACAGCATTATTGACTGCTGAAATGTTTGAAAAATTTAATCCTCCAGAGTTTTTATAAAGTTGATATTGATGACCTAATGGTCCGTAAAATCCTACAATGATTTCTTGATCTCCATCATTCTCTATATCAAAACATCTTACATCATATAAAGTGTGTATCGTTGGCTGAAAATTGATATTATGATTAAGTACTTCTGAGAAATTTCCTCCACCATTATTTTCAAATAATTTGAAAGAAGGAGGTGTGTTGTAAAAATTTGCTCTATCTCTACAAATAGTAGCAAAATCTAAGTCTCCATCACCGTCAATATCGACTAATTCTGCAGATTCAAAAGTATATTGGGTCAATGTGTTAATTGGGTCCAATATGAAATTATTCATTCCATCATTTATAAATACAAATGACTTTTTGTGAATCGTATCTATTACATTATAAAATGTTTGAGAACTTCCAGAAACAATGATATCTTCTAAACCATCTCCATTTAAATCACCATTCCCTAGATAATCAATATAACTTAGTCCAAAGTCATATGAGCTAATTGTATCAGGCAACACATTATTCTTTAGTCTAAATTGATTGTATTGGCAAAATGTATATGGAGATAAGAAATAAATGGTCAGGATAATTAGGAATTGTTTCATTGTAGATTATTTTTATCAAAGATAACGGATGATAAATAATATTCAAAACACCTTTTTATAAATGAAAAAATTTGGATAAGTATCTTTCAGCCCAGGTATTTTGCTAGAGTCCTATACCCCAACCATCTTAAAACAAAATGATTAACTTCATAGCGAAATGTGATGATGGTCACATAAAATGAACTGAAATACTTTAATATTTGTTGTAACAATAAAATAAGAAATTATGAAAAAGAACATGGGATCAGTTGATCGAATCGTTAGAATTTTAATCGCTTTGGTTATCGGTGTGCTGTATTTTATGGAAGTGATTGAAGGAACCTTGGGAATTGTATTGGTTGTTTTAGCCGCTATTTTCCTTTTGACCAGCTTCATTAGCTTTTGTCCACTTTACTTACCCTTCGGAATAAAGACCTGTAAATCCAAATAGATCATACCAAAATATTTTAATTCGTGAAGCACTTCAGAGTTGAGGTGCTTTTTTATTGTAAATCTTTTTAAAATTATGCAAGCCTTGTAATTCGGATAGATTATTATCTTTATTGAAAATTAAACTACAATTATGAAAAAATTATTTTTAATTCCTGTTTTAGGAATGGTATTATTGTCATGCGGGGCAGAAGATGAAAAAGAGAATGCAAATTCTTGGGATGTTTGTAAGTGTCATACTGAAATGGAAAAAGTTGAAAAAGAAATAAGAGAAAATGGTGGCTCTGAGGATTTGAAAAATCGAACTATGGAAATCGTGGAAAACTGTAATAAAATTCAGGAGGAAATGGGAGCAGAGGCTTTTGAAGCGAAAAGGGCAGAGTGTTTGAAATAAATTTAGGGGGCTCTAATTAAAAATAGAGCCCTTTTTCATTTCAAAAATTCAGGTTTTTCTTTTTGAATGATTTGAATCGCTTTTTCAAAAGTCAAATATTCTCTGGGTTCGCCGGTATTCTCTCTAGGAAACCATCTCAAATAATAAAGGGATTCCTTGTTCTTGTCATAATTAATCAACCGTTGATCGCCCAAAGAATCATACAGAATGATTTCCCCATTTGTGAGGATGTAATCGATTAATTCTTGCTCTGTTTTCATAAAAATGAAGATACAAAAAAACAGAAAATCTAATCAAACAATTTGAAAGCTGTGACACGGGGATGCACGGTGACCCACGGTGATTCACGGTGCGCTTGTCCAAGATAAACCTCTCCGTGTATCGCCGTGGGTCACCGTGAAACTCCGTGTAATAGCTATAGTTATACACAAGTCAGGAACCTGAATATTAAAAATTCTGTTGATCTGATAATCTGAAAATCCGATAGTCTGAAAATCTAATTATAAACTATCTCTTCTTCCTCCTATTCCCGTTCCCAGGTTTCTTCTTCCGATTGTCGAAATATTCCTGCCTTTTGCGCATCTTTTCCTTGTTCCACTCTTTCTTTTCCTTTGCCGTCATTGGCTTTTCAGTTTGTGGAAATGGATTGTCTTCAACTTCTTCTAATTTTTCTTTAGTCAGCCTTTCAACGGCTTTAACGTACACATTTTCTTCTGGCTCTGAAATCGCAATCGCAATTCCTTCTTCACCAGCTCTTCCACATCTTCCAATTCTATGAACATAGGTTTCTGGTTGATCTGGAATATCGTAGTTGATGACCCATTTGAGTTTATCAATGTCGATCCCTCTGGCTGCAATGTCGGTTGCCACTAGTACGGTCAACTGGCCATTTTTAAACTGACTCAAGGTTTTTTGCCTCTGATTTTGAGCTTTGTCTCCGTGAATGGCGGCAGCCTTAATGTCTTTTTTATTTAAATCTCGAGCAATGCGATCAGATCCATGCTTGGTTCTCGCAAAAACCAAAACCTGATCCATTTCATTATCCTTGATGATATGTCTTAACAAATTCTTTTTGGTGTCCCGATTGGTGTAATAAATAAACTGCCTAATGGTCTCTGCTGTGGTAGCTGCTGGAGTCACTTCTACCTTTTCGGGTTTGAACAAAATCTCCTGCGACAGCTTCAAAATATTGTCGGGCATGGTAGCCGAGAAAAACAAGGATTGTCTTTTCCTTGGAAGCAATTTTAATACCTTTTTGATGTCATTGATGAATCCCATGTCCAACATCCGATCGGCTTCATCCAAAACAAATATTTCTATATCGGCTAAATGGATGATACGTTGTTGGATCAAATCCAATAAGCGTCCCGGGGTGGCAACCAATATGTCAACACCTTTACTTAACCGATTGACCTGCGCTCCTTGTTTCACTCCACCAAAAATAACAGTGTGGTTGATCCGGGTGTATTTACTGTATTCCTTAATATTTTCTCCAATTTGAATGGCCAACTCACGAGTGGGAGTCAGAATCAAACCTCGAATTTTTCTGTGTTTTTGTCCTTCGGGAAGACTCGCTTGCAAATTTTGGATCATGGGAATGGAAAAGGCAGCTGTTTTTCCTGTTCCGGTTTGTGCACATCCCAAAAGATCTTTCCCTTTCAAAACCAAAGGAATCGCCTGCTCCTGAATGGGCGTGGGTTCCTCATAATTTTTTTCTCGCAAAGCATCTTGAATAGGTTGAATGATGTCTAAATCTTGAAATTTCATTGTGTTGTTTTTTGAGACCAATCGTTTCAACCGAAGTATTCAGAAGGGGAATTGAAATCTATTATACAAAGGTACGGGGAATTTGGGGATTTGTTTCTAATTACGAATGTTGAGAGTTGTTACACTAAGATTCACAAAGGAATCCCAAAGATGCACGAAGAAAAAATTCTACACTCAAATATCGCGGATGAACAGAGTTTCAATCGGGAAGGGATCTTTCACTTTTTCACCCCTCCTGTCCCCTAAAGGGGAAGCTTTATTTATTGAAAACTCATCCCCTTCAGGGGATTACAGGGGTGAAATAATTTCAATACCCTAAAATCTAATTTTTCATTGTTCATTTTCAATTTTTCATTGATTTCAAATGAAATCACACTGTCTTCGAAAAAATAGGTCTCCCATCCTTAGGTGCATTTTCATGCAATTGCAGGTCAAAAGCCATACAGATGTTTCTTACAAATGGTTTTCCTTTCTCCAAAACTTGTATCGAATTCCCTTCAATCACCAAAAGTTCATCTTTCAAAGGTTCTGCCAATCTTTCTTTGATCTTTTCGATTTCTTCTGTTGCAATTCCTGAGAAATCGGACTCGAAGTGACACATTAAATCTAGAATCTTTTTACGGATTAGTTCGTCTTGTTCACTTAGAATATGACCTCTGAATATAGGCAAGTCACCAGCTTCCACTGCCGCTTTGTAATCTTCTACTTTCTTTTCGTTTTGGGCAAAGCAAGTCCAGCTATCAGAAATGGAACTTACTCCTAAACCAATCATCAAATCGGTATGCAAAACCGAATAACCCATGAAATTTCGGTGCAATCTTTTATCCGCAAATGCCTTGTACATATTGTCTGTTTTCAAGGCAAAATGATCCATTCCTATTTCTTCGTAACCGTTCTTTTCAAAGAGTTCTTTTCCTCTTTCGTACAAGATTCTTTTTTCTTCATCCTTTGGCAAATCTTCTTCGGAATATCCTCTTTGACCCGGACTGACCCAAGGCACGTGTGCATAAGAATAATATGCGATACGATCAGGTTTCAAAGTATTGATCTTCTCAATCGTATCTTCAATGGAATCGATATGCTGATGGGGTAAACCAAAAACTAAGTCGTAGTTCACCGAAGTGTAACCCACAGCTCTCGCGTTTTCATCCACTTCCTTCACCATTTCAAAAGGTTGAATTCGATTGATGGTTTGTTGTACAGTTGGATTGAAATCCTGAACGCCACAACTTACTCTTCTGAATCCTAAATCGTATAAGGTTTGCAAATGCTCTCTGGTGGTGTTTTTTGGATGACCTTCAAAGCCCAACTCTGCTTCCGGGTGAAGATCTGCTGTTTTATAGATTTCTTCCAGTAAAAACTTCAAACTTTCCGGAGAGAAGAATGTTGGGGTACCTCCACCCAAATGGATTTCTGCAATTTGAGGTCTTTCACCGTCAAACAAATCCACATACATTTTCCATTCCTTCAAAAGGGTTTCGATATAAGGCATTTCAACTGCATGATTGACGGTAATCCGTTTGTTACAACCACAAAAAGTGCACAAACTTTCGCAATAGGGCAAGTGAATGTACAAGCTGATTCCTTGCGTTTTGTTGGTCTTTTTGAAAGTGTTTTGAACATGCTCTTTCCATTGTTCTTTGGTTGGATTTACCGCCCAAAAAGGAACAGTGGGGTAAGAAGTATATCGAGGTCCGGGAATATTGTATTTACGTATGAGTTCTTTGTCCATCAATTAAAAATATAGGCTTTCAATTGTTTTATGTCTTTCTCAAGGGCGCGAACAATGTCTTTTCGACTGATCAACAGGAACAAATAATTCCATTTGTAAGCCACATGATCCAGATTTTTCTTGAAAGTGTAGGCAAAGATACCTGAAATTGGTAAAGAAATCATAAAGATCATCCCTCTAAAAAAGATGAGATCAAAGATATTGACCACCGCATAGACCACTCCAAAGTAGTAAATCGGATAAATGATACCGCTTAAAATGATGGCCAACGGAGCAAAGTATTCGACGTCTTTCGAAATTTTTGGAACCAGCAAATCGACCAATTTGTAGGGGACGAAATTGAAAAAAAGTCCGTAAATAAACAGAGGGAAAAAGAGAATAATCAGCAACATCGACCAGAACAGTTCTCGGATTACACGTCCTTTCCGGATGCCTTTCTCCACGAACATGGTTTTCAGATGCAGTTTTTTAAGTTTGAAGTTGATCTTTTTAGCCAAATATTTGATTTCATAAACCTTCCAAGGCTCAGATACTTCCAGTTCTTGTAGTCTGTTCGAGATTTCTTTTACTTTCGAAATACGATTGGCGACTCCTTTGGAACGAGACAAGTTTTTAAAATCCTGTATGCTTAATATATCGTAAAGGTTTTCCGTAATCTGATCGTGCTCTTTATCCAATGTAGTGGCCAATACTTTTTCCAAATTGGCTCTAATTTTTTCAGTAACCTCTTTGGAGGCTGTAGTCGGATTTTGGGCATACTTTTCTTTCATGTCCTTTACCTCAAAAGGCTCAGAAATAGACACCAAAATGCGACTCTGAAATCGTTCCGGCATGGCATAATTAATTCCCACCGTTACTATTTTTACCCCTAACTCAAAATTGTTTCTGTTTTCAGTCTCCAAAGCAATTCGAGCTGTTCCAGATTTTAATTTTCGAAGCACACGCTCTTTAAAACTGGTTCCTTCCGGAAAGATCACTAGGAATTTTTCATTTTCCAATAATTGATAGCAGGCTTCAAAAGATGCTTTATTGTCTACACCCTCTTGTCTTCCTTCGTGAGCTCGATTGATCGGAACCATTTTCAAGGAAGTCAAAAGTCGACGCTTGAATCGTGTACTGAAAAAAGTAGCTTTGGTCATGTAATAAATCGGTTGCTTGCAAATCATTCCAATCATCCAGGCATCCATTAAGGTGTTTGGGTGATTGGCTGCAATGATCAATGGACCTTTTTTAGGAATATGCTCTCTCCCCACAACTTTGATCTCCTTGTAGTAAATCCGAATCCCAATCGAGATGATGAATTTGAGAATGTGGTACAGCATTTTCTAAAGGTAAACAATGGGCGGGTTATTTCATAATTAGATTTTCAGACCGCTTCGCTCAAAGATGAAAGACTGCTCGTTCCTCGCTTAAAGACTTCTTCTTTTTTACATTTCTTCGAATTTACTTTTAGGGCTTCATAAAAGAATCAAAAGTCATGCATCATAAAATCATAAATCAGTTCTTTCAGACTTCTAAACATCTAAATTTTTTCGTAATCTGAAATTTTATGCCAAACTTTCTTCCAGTTTTTTGACGCTTAAATGTTCTGCTTGGAGAAAAATTTTCTTGCCTGGATTATTTTCAATTAGTTCAACTACTTTTTCTGGAGTAAGATAATTGGAATAATATTTTTCAATATTTAAAACCATTTGATCGAGCTGAGTACGATCCATTTGATAGGCTTCATGAATCTTATTTTCAAGATCCTCCAAATCTTCAAAAATGAGGGCCGTTTCGAGGTGAGTCAGCTGCGGGGTGAAAAGATTTGCATACTCTTTATGAATAATTGGAATGGTACCCGCTGAAAGACATTCAATCACGTTGTGTGAGAAAGGCATGATGACACCTGGTAAAACCAAATAAAAATAGAATTGATTTAATCTTTGTCGCAGCTCTTGAATAGGAACAGGTGTCTTTTTGGAGTCCAAAATGATGCACTGATGATCCGATTCAGATGAGAGAAAAGTGCTTAGTTGATCGGTGTTATCTATTGGTGCAACTAAATTTTTATTTGCTAGATGATCTACTACCTGTACCCGACTCGGCATTTGAAAGGGCGTTTTTTCAAAACCTGAATAATGCTCTCGTGTAAAATTCCCAACCATGAAAACAGATTTTCTTCGAGTTTTAGTTTGATCGAGAGGAGTATTCCACAAGTTGAGATGGTAGAATTGAGGATGCAAGCTCATGGGAATGTGAATAAATTCTGAGTTCATTTCCATGAAATAGGGTTTGAAAAAATTGGCATCCAATTGACCTAAATCGATGTCGATATCAACTTTTTTCTTTTTCGGTTGCGCCCCAAAAACCAACAAACCTTCCTTGTAAACGAGATTGTAATAATTCCAGGATTCCTGATGTTTTTGATAGACCTTTTCTTTGAAAAAATTAAAATCAAAATCGGGAAAATAAACCGTGTAACCAGCCAGACTCAAAAACTTAACAAAAGTGTAAAAATACCGATGAAAATCAGCAGGATCCTCGTAACGAATCACAGCCTTTTTTGGTTGTATTTTAGCATTGAAATGGCTGCTTTTTTGCAATATCTCTTGATATTCCTTCCAATCCTCACCCGGATGATCAGGAATACTTTCCGTCTTTTTTTTAGTAAAAAATTTCAGCATTCAAAGGTCCAACTAAATCATAAAATCATAAGGTCATAAAATCATAAAATCATAAATCATACATCATACATCATGCATCATACAATCAGACATCATAAATCAAAAACCTACTGATTCGCAGGCTGATAATGATCACATTCTTTCACTTTCTTGAAATATTCTTCCTGATCCATTTTCTGAACATAATCACAACCCTCAGGAACTTCTCCAGGCTTTGTGCATTCGCAGAAATCTGTTTTCTTTTCTTCTTTTTCTTCTCCTCCACATGAGGTAAGAATCACGGTGCTCATCAAAGCAACAATCGCTATACTCTTTTTCATATTCGTTTGGTTTTTATTCGTTCGATTCAATTTCTTCTGAGATATCTTTTACAACAAGAATCTTATAAGATCCATTTTCCTTTCCGATTTCAAAATAACCCATGGCCGGAGCAGGAAAAGCAATATCCATTTTTTCTAGGGTTTTCACTTTAAAAACTCCCTCTTCTTCAATTAGACTTTTGATTTCGGTCAATTCATACCACCCTTTTTCGGTGTTTTCAATATACTCATCAATATGCTTCAAAGCACGCTCTTTGGTGTATGGTTTGAGCATTAAATAATTGCAATGATCACTCAGAATAGAAGCAATTTTCTCCTTATCATGGTTGCTCATCCATTGGTAATAATTAGCAAGTAATTCACGTACAATTACTTCAGGATCCCTAGTGTCTTCTTGTTGTGGGATTTCCTGTTTTACTTCTTCAGCTGGTTTTTTTTCTTCTTTTTTGTCTGATTTGTTCTCCCCCTCACATCCAAACAAGGCAATGGAAGAAAAAAGAAAAATGTGTACGAGTATTTTCATGAACTAAAAATAGAAATTTTTTGACGACTAGGCAGTTAGATGACTTTCGTTTCCGAATTCCGAATTCCGCATTCCGCATTCAAAATCACTTCTTCTTCCCTCTAGGTTTCTGACCCCTTTTCTTCGGCTTTTTGTATTTTTTCTTCATTTTTTCCGCCTTGGTCACTTTTTTGTTCACCTTTTTGTTCTTTTCTTTTTTCTCATGAAAAGCAGGCCCCCTTTCTTCGATGTTTTCGAGTTTGACTTCCACAGGTTTCATGTGGATTTTAGGTTCTTCTTCAAAAATTAAGGTGTTGGATACAGGAACATGTTCAGGAAAATCTAATTTAGGAATTTTCATGCTCATCAAGCTTTCCACTCGATTTAGTTGCTCTTGCTCTTGCTCCGTCGCAAAAGAAATGGCTATTCCTTTCTTATCAATTCTCCCCGTTCTACCGATTCTATGGATATAATTTTCAGCCACTTCAGGCATGTCAAAATTGATGACATGTGAAACTTCAGAAATATCCAAACCTCTGGAAATTAAATCAGTGGCAATCAGGATTTTTATTTCTCCTTCTTGAAATCCAGCAATCGTATTCAGTCTGTAATTTTGTGATTTATTGGAGTGCATGACACCCAAAATCTCATCAAAATCGCCTTCCAATTCTTCAAAAACCTTATCAGCAAATTTCTTGCTAGAAGTAAAAACCAGAATCTTGGCTTCCATTCCTTCATCATCCAAGTTCAAACCAAAATCATAAGCATCCGGATTCACCAAAATATCCTTTAATAAATTGATTTTAGTATTGAAGTTTTTAACCTGAAATAAAGACTGACTGATCTTTTCTACAGGTGTTCCCGGAGGTGCCGCTTCTACTTTTTCCGGGCTTTTGAAAAATTCATGAGTAATTGCCTCAATTTCCTCATCCAATGTTGCCGAAAACATGGCATGTTGCACTTTTTCCGGAATCAAATCCAAAACATTTCGAATCTGGGGTCTGAAACCTAAATTCAGCATTTCATCTACTTCATCAATAATGATTTTTTTGATGGATTTGAAACGCAAAGAACCCCGATAAGCTAGATCTAATAGTCTTCCAGGCGTCCCAACAACTATATCCAATCCTTGCTCTACTTCGGCAGCTTGTGTGTTGATATTGGTTCCTCCGTAAACACCCACTGTCGTCACATTCATGTATTCGGTCAATTTCTCAATTTCAGACACTACTTGGACAACCAATTCTCTGGTAGGAACCAAAATTAGAATTTGTGGATCTCTGTCTTTGGAAAACTTCCACTGTTGCAGGGCCGGAAGTAAATAAGCGAGCGTTTTCCCCGTCCCTGTCTGCGCAATTCCAATGAGGTCTTTTCCCGACAACATCACCGGATACACCTTTTCTTGAATCACTGTGGGTTCAGCAAATCCATTTTCGGTTAAGGCGTTCAGTAAAAACTTATTGAGATTGAATTCCTGGAATGTCATACTGCAAAGGTAGTTCTAAATTGAAAATTATCAATTAAGATTTAAGAATTATGAACCGAGCGATAGCGAGTTCAAAGTCCGATAGGGAAATAATTATCTACGATCAATTAAAAAAGGGAAAAGTAGCCAGAAACCAACTTCTCTTAAAATCATAGAATCATAAAGTCATAAGATCATAGAATCAACCAACCAAAAACCCAATTATACAAACATCATCAATCTGCTCTAAAGAACCCTTCCATTGGTAAAACATCTCATCCAGGTATTCTTTCTGTTCTGCCATTGAACGTTCTTGGATGGATAAGATTAATTTTCTTAGGTTCGAGGACTTTAGCTTTTTGCCAGTTGCTTTGGAAACTTCATGATTTTCTCCGCCAAACTGATCTGCATAACCATCAGAGAACATGAAAAAACGATCATTATCTCCGAATACAATTTCGTTATTTTCAAAAGGAATATCGACTTTATACTTGCCGACTGGTCGTTTTGTCCCTTTGATATTATCCAATTCAAATTCGTGATCTGTTTCAGCAACGTACCGAATGTGAACTAGTGCAATATTAGCGCCTGCAAATTCTAGTTTATTTTGCCCATTGTAGATCTTGCAAATTCCTATATCCATCCCATCATTAACACTTTCTTCGTTTTTTCCGAAGGTAGCAATCACAATGTCTTTTACCCGTTCTAAAATTTCAGATGGTGTTCTCAAACCTTCCTCAAGAACAGCTTTACTCAAAGCATTCGAACACACTACAGAAACCATGGCTCCCGGAACCCCATGCCCGGTGCAATCGGCTACTGCTATGAATTTAACCTGTTCTTTTTCTAGATCTTCAAACCAGTAAAAATCTCCTGCAACAATGTCTTTTGGTTTGTACAAAATAAAGGAATCCTGAAAAGCATTATGAATGATGGAAGTTGAAGGTAAAATGGCATTTTGAAGTCTTTTCGCATACTGGATTGAATCCAAAATTTCATTGTTTTTTTCTTCGACAATGAGTTTTTGTTCTTCGGCCTCAAATTGGGCTTTTTTCGCTTGGTCTCTTTGTTCTTCTACTTCAATTTTTTGATGCTCAATGATTCGATTATCCTTCCTTTTTCTTTGATAGGCAACAATAAGTAAAACAGCAATGACCAGCAAGAATCCCAGTCCTCCAAAAAGTAAAAAACGCTTATTTTTCTCATCTGCGAGTTCGTTTTCATACTTTATTTTTACCAATTCTTTTTCAGCAGCTGTTTTTACAGAATCCTTCACCATCTGCCTTTCATACTCAATTTGGAATTTACTGTTAAGAACAGAACTTTTGTTTTTCTCATTCTGAATTTTGTCTTTCATTCTCATGAATTTTTCATGCTGATGAAGAGCCTCCTTGTAATCGCCTTGCAGTTTATTGACCTCATATAGCATTTCAGCTCCTGCTTTGATATCTTCAGGAATACCCAATTCCTCATTGATTTCTTGCGACTGTTTTGCATATGCTTTGGCTTGATCTAAATTGCCTTTAGTTTTGTAAAAACGACTCAAACCAAGGTATACATCTGCAATTCCTTTCTGGTTGACTATGCTTTTATAGATTGTTAATGCTTCGTTCAAATACCCAATTGGATTTTCGTTAGATCCAGATTCGATGATGGAATTAGCAATATTGGTCAAGCATCCTCCAACGGATAGTTTATCACCGTGATTTCGTAAATATTTTAAGGACTGATTGTAAAATTTTCTGCACTTGTCAAATTCTCCTTTTTTCAAATAGATGTAGGCGATATTTGATTGGGTTCTGGCAACGGATTCTTTGTCTGTTCCCTGTTCGATCAACTTTAAGGATTCCTCATAATGCTCCAGCGCATTGTCAAAATCCTCTTGTTTTTGATATAAAATTCCAATATTGTTCAGGCAGGTCGAAATACCCATGGTGTCTTGCAGTTCTTCAAAATAACGAATGGCTTTTTGATAGTAATCGACCGCTTTCGGAATGTCTCCTTGAGTTTGATAAACAAAGGCAATATTGTTTAAACTTTGAGCAACCCCATAAGTATGTTGAATGGCCATTCGGATCTGCATGGATTGGGTGTAATATTTCAAGGCTTTCGAAAATTCTCCTTTCAAATCGTATACATATCCCAAATTATTCAATGTGGAACCCATTCCAGCTGAGTCACGATCGTCAGTTCTGATTTGAAGCGCTCTTTCATAACAAGCGATCGCTCCTAAGTCATTGCCCAAATGATTTTGAACATATCCCAGATTATTTAAAGCATTGCTAAGATCTCCGGAACTGGATGTTCTTTCCAGATGTTTAATCGATGTTTGGTATGCTTTTTCCGCCTCTTCTGCTTTCCCTTCAAAATCTAAAATATCGCCTAAACTTAAATGATATCTACCAACAAAAAAATCGGATGGATTTCGATCACTAATAAGCTTTAAAGAATCTAAATAGAGATTCGCAATTTTTAAATCTATGAATGCATATTCTTCTAAAAAAGCAGTATAGGCATTGTATATTGAAGTATCGTTGTTGGAATGACGGATTTCCCAATTCAATGAATCCGAGTAGGCTTCAGAGCCAGAATAGGGGTTTTTACTAGTTTCTTTCGAACTGTTTTCACCAGAACAACCAATCAATAGGAGTCCCCAAATAATATGTAGTAGGAAGTAATGCCTCAAATTCTTTCATTAATTAATGATCTAGGTGTCTGGTAATCTTGTGATGTTTGCCGAATATAAGAATATCTTTTTGAACCATTTGTGCGGATTTTGATCTGAAATAAGCGCGTTAGGAGTAAATCCCTTAAAATGAAAAACATGGAAGCAAATCAAAACAGAATTTTAAAGACCATTGCCGCCTTTCAATTGAAGTTTGGAGAGTTAGATGCCATGACGGTAGAACAACTTGCAAATTCCCGAGTTTTGGAAGGCGCGCCTGTGTTTGCTGATTACTTGTATTACAACATTCTGATGATTAAAAATAGTGGTTCAAAACTCCTGGGAGAATTGAGAAAATTGCGCTACGAAAAATTCATTCAAGTTCATACGCAATTGTTTTATTCCAAAGAAGAAGCGGAACAAAGAGCCCATCAGCAAATAGAGTGGTTCAATAAGCAACTAGCGAACTAAAAAGACCGCATTTCAAAAAAAAGACGGACTTGTAGGAAAGTGATTGCGGTCTTCTTTTTGGGTAGATTTCACGGTCACTGAGCAGTTTCGAGCGCAGAGCATCGGAGCCGAGAAACAGTCGAAGTGAATTCAATGGAGTATAAGATGAATTAGTTGAGAGTGATTGCGGTCTTCTTTCTGGTTAGATTTCACGGTCACTGAGCAGTTTCGAGCGTAGAGCATCGGAGCCGAGAAACAGTCGAAGTGGTGTTGAGTTTTTAATGATCGCTTTCTTTTGGCTAATTGACGGGCTGAACTATTTCAGATTCTCAGGAATAAGACATACCGGGATGGGCTGCATCTTGTGCTGATTGATGCGGTTGAGTCGCTCATAAATGGCAATCACTTCTTTTTGTCTTTCTGAGATTTGACTGACGTCGCCGTTGTATTCCATCGCCCATTCAAGCTCGGCATAGGTCGCACCGATTTGATCTTCATCCGTCCGGTCGTCATTCCATAGCCCGTCTGTTGGTGGGGCGTCAAGGATAGTCTGACTCACGCCCAAAGCTTTGCCAATTTCGAAAACTTCTGTTTTATAGAGGTCGGCAATCGGACTTAAATCAACGCCACCATCTCCATATTTGGTAAAAAATCCAATTCCAAAATCTTCAACTTTGTTTCCTGTTCCAGCTACAAGCATGCCTCGTAATTGGGCGAAATAATACAAGGCCGTCATCCGCATGCGAGCTCTTGTATTCACCAAGGCCATTTCTTGTGATTCTGTAATTTCGTGCTTGGGCAATTCTTCAATGAAATTGTCAAAAACTGGCGTCAATTCCATGTCGATTCTGGAAACATTCGGATATTTTGAAATCAGCCATTCGATGTGTTCAACTCCTCTGTTTTCCTGATTTTCATTTTGATGGATCGGCATGTTTAAACAGATGACTTGCAAACCTGTCTGCGCACATAATGTTGAGGTCACGGCAGAGTCAATTCCACCCGAAATTCCTACCACAAAACCTTTCATTTTGGCATTTTCGCAATATTCCTTTAACCAGGAACTGATATGATCGGCAATTTTAAGGGCTTGCATCTAAAACATGATTCCGACTTTCAAAAATAACTGATTTAAGTTGGATTTTAGGGCAAAGTATTCAAAATTTGAATTCATCAGCGACATATTCTTTTGCTTGTCTCCGGTCCAGGCATTGCCATTATGCAAATTAGAGAAGCCGTAATAAAAAGAAATCTCGGCATAAAAGGCATTCGAACTGGTAAAGAAATATTCAAATCCACCTGCTACACCAACGGCACTTTTGATCCATAATAAATCATTTTTAACCTTTAATTTGTCGTAGGTGATTTCATCTGCATTGGTTCTGTTTGTAAGCGAGTTGTCGTATTCAAAACCTTTATCTTTGACCGCTTGATTGACCACAAAACTGGTTCTTAATCCGAACTTCCCGTAATACTTGAAATACCCAATCAAATTTGTCTTGAATATAAG
Organism: Crocinitomicaceae bacterium; assembly: GCA_020436025.1. Lineage (GTDB taxonomy): Bacteria > Bacteroidota > Bacteroidia > Flavobacteriales_D > Crocinitomicaceae > JAGQYP01. Next base: position 44,888 of record JAGQYP010000015.1, on the reverse strand, counting down.
CATGGTGGGAATCGATATACTCAAAGGTTTGTACGTTCGATCAGTTAAAAGCAGACCTGGATCAGTCGAATTATTATCTTTTTTTCTAAGAACATCGGAGGTGTTGTGTCTGTAATAAACAGAATCCCCGTCGTTAATATCTGCATGATACCAATCCCAATCGAATTCCAATCCAAGTGAAATCCCAACATTTTTGACAAACATATAATTCATGTTCATCCCAAAACTAAAGGTGGCATCCTGTCCTTTTGTACCCACAATTGTAGATTGAGGACGATACCAGGATAAGGCAGAAGAAACTGCTAAGCCTGCTTGAAACTTCTTGTCCTGTGGTAAATCCTGACCGTTTTCAGCAACTACTTCTTTATTCTTTTTCTGCTTTTCTTCCTTCTTGTCTTCTTCCTTTTTCTTCTCTTCTTCTTGTCCAAAACTTGTTGAAAGAATAAAAAGGCCTACAAGCAAAATTGTTATCTTTTTCATAATTTTGGGTTCTACTAAGCAAAATTAGGTAAAAACAGAGGATGAGATTCCACCCCACAATCATAATATCAACAATATTTTTTTCACTATTCATTTCGTGTAATCAAAATAAATTGGATGTTGATGTTTCGGGGATCAATGTGGAGATCAATTATTTCAATTTGAATAAGGAATTATTTGAATCCAAAGATCTGAAGGCTACTAATAAAGAAATGTATGACAGATTTGGAGATATTTACGAAATCTACATTTCGAATTGCCTAAAAATGGGTTCCGCAACTCAAATGGGAGTGGAAGACAGACTCAAAGCTTTTGTAACTAATGCTGACATGAAAATGGTAGCCGCGGATATCGAAAAAGTATTTGGGGATTTGTCTGAAGTGAAAACAAAAATCAATGAAGCTTTTAAACATCTGAAGTATTATTACGATGACGGAAGAATGCCGAAAAACATCCTTTTCTATAATTCTACCTTCGAATACGGTGTGATTTCTTACAAAGAAAATATCGGGATAGGATTGGAAATGTATTTAGGACCTAATTCTGACGTCATCAAAAGACTGCCTCCAATTGAATTTCCGGAATACCAAAAAGAGAAAATGACTGCGGAATACATGGTAGTAGATGTCATGCGCTCTTGGTTCGAACACCACTACATGGATGAAGAAGTTCCTGAAGATTTTATGGGGAACTTAATCCACTATGGGAAGATTATGTATATGTTGGATGCCCTGATCCCTAATGAAAAGGATTTTATCAAGATTCGTTATTCAAGAGACCAGCTGGAATGGGTAGAGAGCAATGAAAACAATATTTGGAAAGTGATAGTGGAATCAGAAATTCTTTTCACTACAGATGTGAAAGTTATTCGGAATTATTTTGGTGATGGTCCTTTTACTCCAGGCTTGCCTTCAGGAGCTCCTCCAAGAGCAGGAATGTATATTGGATGGAAAATGGTAAGAGATTTCATGGAAGAAAATCCTGAAATGAAGTTGCCTGAGCTTATGGCGATCAAACCAGGAGAATACCGAAAAATTTACAGATCCTATAACCCAGAAAATTAAAATGAAAAAGTCGAGGATAGAAGTGCAGATTGACCTGAACGAGAACAAGGTGCCTAAAAAAATGATGTGGAGTGCTGAAGATGGTGGGATCCAAAACCAAGAAGCTAAAGCCATGCTACTTGCACTTTGGGATGAAAAGGAAAACAACACAATGAAAATCGACTTGTGGACCGACCAAATGAAAGTAGATGAAATGAAGATCTTTTTTCATCAGACTTTATTGACCATGGCGGATACCTTCGAAAAAGCCACGGGTGAGCACAATATCTGCGAAGATCTTCGAGACTATTGCCACCATTTTGCTGATAAAATGAATATTCTACCTCCAGATCAAGACGAAACAGGAGGGGTGCTTCAGTAGAAGTTTGAGTTTGAAGTGTGAGTGACCAGAAAAATTAAATCTAGGAGCGAAGCGGTCTAAAAGTCTAAAAGTCCAAAAGTCCAAAATCCGATCACTTCCAATGTTTATTGGTTTCGGTGATAAAATCTAGAAAAATCTCTTTTCCGTAGCCTGAACTAGCGCTTGATTTAAATATCGGCGGAAGGGATTCCCATGTTTTCAGCATTTCTCTTTTATAAGCCGCAATATTCTTCTGATAAGCCGAACTAGATAGTTTGTCAATCTTAGTGAAAACTATCACAAATGGAATGCCGTTTTGTCCTAAAAACTCCATGAATTCCATGTCAATTTTTTGAGGTGTCAATCTCGAATCCACCAAAACAACCACGCACATCAAATTCTCTCTTTTCAGCAAATACTGATTAATGAATTTCCCCCATTTTTCACGGTTCTTTTTCGATGTTTTTGCATACCCGTATCCAGGTAAATCAACCAAATACCATTCTTCATTAATGATGAAATGATTAATCAACTGAGTTTTTCCAGGTGTCGACGAAGTCTTCGCAAGAGATTTTCTATCGGTGAGCATATTGATCAAGGAACTCTTTCCAACATTGGATCGACCTATGAAAGCATATTCAGGTTTGTCTGGTGAAGGACATTTAGAAATATCCGTATTGCTAATTACAAACTCGGCGGATTTGATTTCCATTTGTCTGGATTTAAAGAATGGACTGCAAAGTTAACACATTTTTCAATTGATGAATCAGAATTTCCAAGCGGGTTAAGAACAATAAGTCGTGAAAAAATATCCCACAATTTACCACCAAATTATCAACAGTTAAAAATCCTTTATTTGTAACGTTTTAGCAGGTTTTTCTTTATATAAGTGTATCTAGTTTTTGGAAAAGTTATCAACAATCCATAAATTGGGTGGGGAAAAGTGGTAATTAATAGGTAGTTTTACGACTTTAAAATTCTTAAAAACACGAGTTAAATGCCTGGTTTAGTTGGAGAATACGAATGCAAGCTGGATGCCAAGGGGAGGTTTTTGTTCCCTTCGGATCTACGTAAGCAATTGGAGCCAACAGCTCAGGAAAATTTCATGTTAAATAAGGGTTTTGAAGACTGTTTGACCATTTTTCCGATGAATGAGTGGGAAGTTTTAAGCCAAAAGCTTTCCAAGTTGAATTTGTTTAAGCCGAAAAACCGAATGTTCTACCGGTTATTTCATCAGGGCGCGAAACGGGTATCATTGGATAATGCAGGTCGAATTCTGATTCCAACCATGCTCATGGAAAGAGTGGGTTTGAAGAAGGAAGTGATGTTGATTGCATACAACGACCGGATCGAGATTTGGGATAAGTCCCGATACTTTGATCTGATCGAAAACAATATGTCTGATTTCGCTGATTTAGCGGATGAAGTAATGGGAGGGGAAGAGGATGTTGAATGATGATTATCATGTATCCGTTCTTTTAAATACTTCGGTTGAAGGTTTGGTAATTGATCCGTCCGGAACCTATGTCGATGTTACTTTCGGTGGGGGTGGGCACTCCAGAAAAATCTTAGAGCTCCTCGATGAAAAAGGGAGGCTGTTTGCTTTTGATCAGGATGCCGACGCTGCGAAAAACGCCATCGATGATCCAAGGTTCCATTTTATTGCTTCAAACTTTTCGTTTCTGACCAATTTCCTCAAAGTAAGTGGGGTAAAAGAAATTGATGGGCTCATCGCTGACTTAGGGGTTTCTTCTTTTCAGTTTGATGAGGAGTCCAGAGGTTTTTCTACTCGAATGGATGCTCGCTTGGATATGAGGATGAATCAAAGTCAGGAGTTGGACGCCTATAAAGTGGTGAACGCATACGACGAGGAAGAACTCTATCGCATTTTCAGAGAATATGGAGAGGTGAAAACGCTTCGAAAATTGGTGGAGTTGATTCTGAAAAACAGAGCAAAAAACAAGATTAAAACCACTGGTGAGTTTGTCAATTTACTAAAAACGATAGCTCCAAGAGGAAAAGAAAATAGGTTTTATGCTCAAGTATTTCAAGCGATTCGCATTGAGGTGAATGACGAGATGAAAGTGTTGAGGTCGCTTTTGGAACAATCAGCAAAAATGATCAAACCTGGTGGGCGACTAGTAGTGATTTCTTACCACTCTCTGGAAGATCGATTGGTCAAAAATTTCATCAAAAAAGGAAAGTTTGAAGGGGAAGTTGAGAAGGATTTTTTCGGAAGAGAAATCAAGCCTTTCAAAGAGGTGACTAGAAAGCCAATTATTCCGGATTCCGAAGAACAAGAACGAAATACACGAAGCAGAAGTGCAAAACTTAGAATTGCTGAAAAAGTAGCATGGGAAACGAATTCATAAATAAGGAACAACTCGAGGAGCTGAACAAAGCTGCAGCCGAAGAGAAGCAACCGAAAAGGAAGGCGAGCCGAAGAAAAAAGAAAACGGCTGACGAGCGAATTTCGGAATCTCGTACGCTGAATCAGCTCATGAATGGGGATTTTCTGACTAAAAAGTATGTGTTGGATAATTTCCCTTTCCTGGCATTTGTAGGGGTTTTGGTGGTATTGCTCATCGCAAAAGGCTACTACATGCAGGAACTAAATAACAATATCGAAAAAACAAAGACGGAACTGGGGGAGATCAATGCACAAAAAGTGACTTACGGTTCTGAATTATACTGGAAAAAAAGAAGACCAAATATGGTGAGAAATCTCGAGCCCCTTGGATTGAAGGAGTCGGATAAGGAAGCACCAAAAAAAATACTAGCGGAATAAATTGGCTGACACGGAAAAAAATAAAACAATCTTTTTGAAGATGTATCTCTACTACATCTTTTTCGTGCTGTTCATGGTAGCAATCGTGGTCAAAGTATTTGCTATTCAATATGATTCTATTGGAGATTTCTTGAAGGATGATGATCTGGAGGAAAAGGTTTTTGAAATCCCTGCTATTCGAGGAGATATTTTGGCTGAAGAAGGGGAGATTCTGTCTACTTCTGTTCCGATTTACGAAATCCGAATGGATGTAAAAACGGTGAAAAAAGAACTACTGGATGAAAAAGTGGATTCTTTGGGAATGGTTTTGACCAATCTGCTTCAAATCAAAACCCCAAGAGAGTGGGTGACCTACATCCGTGAAAATAGAGACAATCAGTTTTTGCTGATTAAAAGAAAAGTGCCTCATGACATCAAAGGTGAACTGGAGAAAGCGCCCATTTTTAGTCTAGGACCCAATAAAGGTGGCTTCATTGCTATTCCACAAATCATTAGAAAAAGACCAAACGGAGCACTAGCCGCTAGAACTGTTGGGGTAATACGTGAAAGTGGAGTGAATGTGGGTATCGAAGGGGCATTCAATACTTTCTTAGCAGGAACTCCTGGAAAAGAACTGCGCAAAAAAGTGAGTGGAGGATGGAAGCCAATTCCAAACGAGATTCAACAAGATCCGGTAACAGGATACGATGTGTGGACAACCATCGATTTGACCATTCAAGATGTGGCGGAAACGGAGTTGGAAAGACAGTTGCAGGAGCAAGATGCAAAACTAGGTTGTGTAATCGTAATGGAGGTGGAGACAGGGAAGATCAAGGCAATTGCAAATCTTTCCAAAGGGACGGACGGGAAATATTATGAAGATTACAATCATGCGATTGGAAGGTCTACTGAGCCTGGTTCAACATTCAAATTAGCTTCGATCATGGCTCTTCTAGAAGATGGAAAAATGTCTTTGAATGACTTGGTAAATGCTAAAGGCAAATACAAATTCTATGATTCTTATTTGCACGATTCCAAGCCAGGAGGTTATGGCATGATCTCGCTTAAAAAGGCTTTCGAAGTTTCTTCCAATGTGATTGCGGAAGCGGTCAATAATGCATACAAAAACACTCCTCAGGATTTTGTAGATCGGATCAAGTCTTTTGGTTTAGGAGATCCACTTGGAATTCTGTTGAAAGGAGAACCGGATCCCACAATTCGAAATGCAGGGGATGAAGGTTGGTCCGGAATTTCAATTCCATGGATGAGTATCGGATACGAAGTTCGACTCACGCCTTTGCAGATTCTCACTTTCTACAACGGAGTGGCTAATAACGGGGTGGTGATGAAGCCTTATTTTGTGTCCAAGGTTATGGATGGGAATAAAACCATTCAAACTTATGGCTCTGAAATCCTGAATCCAAGATTGTGCTCACCTTCCACACTGGTGGCTGTGAAGTCTTGTTTGGAAGGAGTTGTTGAGAATGGTACGGGGAAAAGTTTGCAAGCGGCAAGTTTTAAAATTGCTGGTAAAACGGGTACGGCTCGTATCGCTCAAAATTCGGCTGGATATGGAAACGATAAGGATGTAAAACACCAGGCTTCTTTCGTAGGCTATTTTCCTGCTGATAATCCAAAATACTCTTGTATTGTAGTGATTGCGGCTCCCAATAAGGACATCTATGGATCCAAAGTATCTGGAACTGTATTTACAAAAATTGCCAATAAAGTAAATGCAACTTCTCTCAATTTCCACGAAGCGATCAATGACCTTCCAAATGTGAGTTCTATTCCAAAAATTAAAAATGGAAGAGTAAGCGACTTGAAATCGGCTATGAAAATGGCACAAATCAAATACGGCGTGGAAGGGTCGGATTTCGATTGGGGGGTAAGCAATGAATCAGATTCTAAAGTGAAAATCGAGAAAAGATATATCGGTCCTACTGTCCCCAATGTGCTAGGGATGGGATTGAAGGATGCTTTGTATTTACTTGAAAACAGAGGTTTAGTGGTTGTGGCAAGCGGAGTTGGAAGGGTGACGAGTCAGTCTGTGGAAGCTGGATCAGAAGTAATAAAAGGAACAAAAATTCAAATTGAACTGAATTGAACGCATTAACGGACATATTATATAAAGTACCAATCCGAGAAACAGTGGGAGACATGGATCAAAATGTAAGATCCATCCAGTTTGATTCTAGAAAGGTAGAAAAAGGTGATTGTTTTGTTGCAGTTGTTGGTGCTACGGTAGATGGTCATGAGTATATGCAGAAGGCCATTGATATGGGGGCGGTTGTAATCGTGGCGGAAAGATTACCTGAGACCATGAGCGACGGAGTAACCTACATCAAAGTAGAAGATTCTCACGAAGCGCTCGGACAAATGGCTTCCAATTTCTTTGACAATCCATCTAGAGAATTACAGCTGATCGGAATTACAGGAACAAATGGTAAAACAACGACGGTTACCCTATTACACGAATTGTTCACCTTGATGGGGTACAAAGCAGGCAAATTGTCTACCGTTGAAAATAAAATTGGAGATGAGGTGATTCCTTCCACGCATACAACTCCAGATCCGGTGTCCTTAAATGAATTACTCGCTCGCATGGTCGATGAAGGATGTGATTATTGCTTCATGGAAGTGAGTTCACATGCGGTGGATCAAAGAAGAATTGCAGGTTTGGATTTTGATGTGGCTGGCTTTACAAATTTGTCACGTGATCACTTGGATTACCACCCAACTTTTGCCGACTACCGAGATGCAAAAAAGCGTTTTTTTGACGAACTCAAATCTGGTTCCATTGCCCTATTCAATCATGATGATAAAAATGGATCCATCATGGTTCAAAATACACACGCAAAGGTGCTTTCCTATGGATTAAAATCATTGTGTGACTTCCACGGGAAAATTCTGGAAAATGGATTCTCGGGATTGGTGATGAATATCGATGGACAAGAATTCTGGTCCAAATTGATCGGAAGCTTCAATGCTTACAACTTGCTATTGGTTTACGGCGTGGCAGTAGCATTGGATTTCGATAAGCTGGATGTCTTGACTCATCTGTCAAAACTAGGCTCAGTAGAAGGAAGGTTTGAATATTCAAAATCTAAATCTGGTGTGATTTCGATTGTGGATTATGCTCACACTCCCGATGCACTTGAAAATGTATTGAAAACCATCAAAGATATTCGAACTCAAAATGAAAAAGTATTAACTGTAGTCGGCTGTGGTGGAGATCGAGATAAAGGAAAAAGGCCTCTCATGGCTAAGATTGCGGCGACTTTAAGCAATCAGGTGATTCTGACTTCGGATAACCCAAGAACAGAAAATCCTGAACAAATCATTCAAGACATGAAAGCGGGTCTCGATGTAGTGGATCAATCCAAATCATTGGCCATTACCGATAGGAGAGAGGCAATTAAAGTGGCTTGTACAATGGCGCAACCAGGAGACATCATTTTGGTAGCTGGAAAAGGACATGAGAAATACCAAGACATCAACGGAGTGAAACATCACTTTGACGATTTTGAAGAACTAAATAACACATTCAAACAACTTGAAAAATAATGTTTTACTATCTATTTGATTACTTAGAAGAATTAGGTTTATCCGGAGCAGGAGTGTTTCATTATATCTCCTTCAGATCAGCCATGGCGTTGATTACTTCCCTTATCATTTCCATGCTTTTTGGGAAAAGACTGATCAATGCTTTAAGAAAATTACAAATTGGTGAATCGGTTCGTGACCTCGGATTGGAAGGTCAGAAAGAAAAAGAGGGAACACCAACCATGGGTGGATTAATCATTCTAGGTGCCATTTTAGTTCCTACTCTCCTTTTTGCGAAACTTGAAAATATCTACATCATCACCATGTTGATCGCAACTGTATGGCTGGGGTTAATCGGATTTCTGGATGATTATATCAAAGTATTCAAAAAGAATAAGGCTGGACTAGCTGGAAAGTTTAAGGTTGTTGGACAAATTGGTGTTGGAGTAATTGTCGGAGCAATTCTCTATTTCCATCCTGATGTAAAAGTGCATGAAAAAGTGCCGATCGATAAAGAGATTTCAGGAACAGAAGTAACAGATTTACATGAATTCTGCGAAGACGGAAACTCTAAATGGATCGAAAGAAAAGACATGACCACCACCATTCCTTTTGTGAAAAACAATGAGTTCAATTACAACTGGGTCGTGGGGGATCAAAATAAATCCTGGGGATGGCTATTCTACATTCCTTGGGTAATTCTGATTGTAATTGCAGTCTCCAATGGGGCAAACATGACGGACGGATTGGATGGTTTGGCTACTGGTACTTCAGCCATTATTGGTTTGGCTCTGGCGATTTTAGCTTACGTCTCAGGAAACATTAATTTCTCGGATTACCTCAACGTAATGTACATTCCGAATTCGGGTGAACTGGTGGTCTTCATTTCCGCCTTTATCGGAGCCTGTGTTGGGTTTTTATGGTACAATGCCTACCCAGCCTCTGTTTTCATGGGGGATACGGGCTCTTTGGCTTTGGGTGGAATCATTGCTGTATTCTCGATTGCAATTAGAAAGGAATTACTAATTCCAGTTTTATGCGGGGTGTTCTTGGTAGAAAACCTCTCTGTAATCATGCAGGTAGGCTGGTTCAAATTCACTAAAAGAAAATACGGAGAAGGAAGAAGAATCTTCAAAATGGCTCCCCTCCATCATCATTACCAAAAATTAGGATTACACGAAGCAAAAATTGTCGGTCGATTCTGGATTGTGGGAGTAATTCTCGCTGTAATCACCATTGTGACTCTGAAATTGAGATAATTGGCAGATGTACTAAACATAGCAATCATTGGAGCTGGAGAAAGTGGCGTGGGTGCTGCTCAGCTTGCTAAATCCAAAGGGTTTGATGTTTTTGTGTCGGATTTTGGTTCGATCAAAAAGAAATACAAATCTGTCTTGGAGGAAGAGCATATTGCTTTTGAAGAAGGTACACATGACTTCGAGCGAATTCTAAAAGCAGACTGCATAGTGAAATCTCCTGGAATTCCAGATAAAGTTCCGATCATCCAAAAAGCAAAAGAGTCTAAAATTCCAGTGATCTCAGAGATTGAATTTGCGGCTCAGTTTACGGATGCCAAGCTTATCTGCGTCACAGGTTCCAACGGTAAAACAACCACAGCAAGTCTAATCTACCACATCATGAAAAAGGGAGGATTGGATGTGGTGCTTTGCGGAAATGTAGGCGAAAGTTTTGCAGCGAAAGTGGCTGAAGGAGATCATGATTACTTCGTGATTGAATTAAGTTCTTTTCAGTTAGATGGAATGTACAAAACCAAACCATTTATCTCGGTTCTCATGAACATCACTCCGGATCATTTGGATCGATACGATTACGATTTTGACAAATATGCGAACTCAAAAATGCGCATTACCCAAAATCTGGATGAGCATTGCTGGTTCATCTACAATTACGATGATGAAGTGATCCGAAATAAAGTGGAGGCCATGGACCTGCACACCAATCTGGCGCCTTTTTCCCTTTTGGAAACTGAAGGAATGGCCGGATTCCGAAATAACAAACAAATAACAATCAATATAAACGATCAATTAAACATGTCTATTTATGATTTGGCTTTGAAAGGTAGCCACAACACACAGAATTCCCTGGCCAGTGGGATAGCCGGGAGAATCTTAGAAATCAGAAAAGAAAGTGTGAGAGAATCACTTTCTGACTTCCAGAATGTAGAACACAGACTGGAATTTGTAGCGAGTGTTCACGGAATTGGATTCGTAAATGATTCCAAAGCAACAAATGTGAACTCTACTTGGTATGCGCTTGAAAGCATGGAAAACCGAACGGTATGGATCGTAGGAGGAGTCGATAAAGGAAATGACTATTCTGCCTTGGAAGAAATGGTTGCAGAAAAAGTGTCTGCGATTATCTGTCTGGGTAAGGAGAATCAAAAAATTATTGATGCGTTTGATGGGATTGTTGATACGATTGTGGAAGCAAGTTCAGCTACTGAAGCTGTTGCTTACGGTTACCAATTAGCAAACAAAGGAGAAACTGTTTTGTTGTCTCCCGCTTGTGCGAGTTTTGATCTGTTTGAGAATTTTGAGGACCGTGGCAACCAGTTTAAGGCAGCTGTAAGAGCTCTTTAAACTAGGGTCTATGGAAAAGAAATTTGAAACAGTTGAGTTTGAAAAATTAGTCCAGACTCGAGAAAATCAATTGGCCCAATTTAGAAATGTGCCCAATAAACTTGAGGTAGTTTGGGAACAAGATGGGAAAGTGATTTTGAATAATGCGAGTTCTACGGACATCGAATCTGCTCTGGAAGCTATTTCGGCGGTCAGAGAAAGAGTAGTATGGATCACCGAAATGGATTATTCGGAGATCAATTTTCACGGAATTTTAGGCGGACTCCTAAACAAATTGGATAAAATCATCCATGTTGGTGAAAACAATCCTTTTGAAAAATTGGGTTCCGGTGCGGTTCATGTTCCTTCTTTGCAAGATGCTGTAAAGCTGGGATGGGAAAGTCTGAATGACAATGCTTATTTAGTGTATGCCCCCGCAATTCTTCCTGAAAAGACAATCCGTGAAAGAGGTGAATTATTTAGAAATGAAGTAACCAAACTTTGGTCATAATTTGCAACGAATATTAAAATATCTGGAAGGTGATAAGGTGATGTGGATTCTCACCTTGTTCCTGTCGATCGTGTCTATTATTACGGTCTTCAGTTTTATTCCGGTATTAGTAAATACAGAGGGAGGAAGTCCGATTAAATACATGTTCAAACATATCTTTTATCTGATTTTAGGTTTGTTTGCCATGTACCAAATTCATCGGATCGACCCCAAGTATTTCATTAAATTGTCGAAATTTGGATTCTATCTGGCAATCGCCTTACTCATCTTCACTTTCTTTTTTGGAGTGAGAGTAAATGATGCCGGAAGATGGCTTAAGATTCCTTTCTTGCCATTTACCTTTCAAACTTCCGATTTCGCCAAAGTTGCATTGGTACTTTATCTGTCAAATATTCTGGCAGTAAAAAAGTCCAAGATCAAAGATTTTAAAGAGGGTTTCTGGCCTGCTATGGGTCCAGTTTTACTGACCGTAGTGCTTATTCTTAGAGATAACTTCTCTACTGCGGCAATGCTATTTGTGATCTGCATAGCAATCATGTTTCTAGCAGGAGCATTGATGAAACATATTCTTGCAGTAGTAGGTGTAATCATTGTCGCCTTTTCATTACTTATTACTATTGAGCTAAACACTGATGCTGGGATATTTCCACGAGCGCATACATGGTGGAATAGGATGTTTAGTGCTCAAAGAAATGATTCTGATAATATTGCAAAAACAAATCCCCAGGTTGCGAATGCTAAAAAAGCCATCGCCTCAGCACCATTATTAGGAAAAGGTCCAGGAAACGGCGAATTAAAATACTATATCGCGGAAGGTTATGCCGATTTCTATTTCGCACTTTTTATAGAAGAATTCGGACCTATTTTAGGAATGCTGATCATCATGGTCTACCTCATTCTCTTTTTTAGGATGATACGGATCGCTTTAAAAACCGAGAAACTCACGGAGTCCTATCTGGTCATAGGGCTTGGGATGATCTTTATGTTCCAAGCCATTGTAAACATGGGAGTGTGTACCGGAATTTTCCCGGTTACGGGACAAAATATGCCACTACTTGGTATGGGAGGTTCTTCTATGGTGATGACTTGTGTTTCTCTGGGAATTATTCAAAGTATTTCTCGAAAATATAATCCGGTAGAGGAAGAGTCTGAAACAAACAATATTAAAACAAACGACAATGAGCTCGAAGTTGCATAAAGTGATCATTTCTGGCGGAGGTACTGGCGGACACATTTTTCCCGCCATTGCGATTGCCAATCGAATCAAGGAAGAATACCCTGATGCGGAAATTCTCTTTATCGGTGCCGAAGGAAAAATGGAAATGGAAAAGGTTCCCAAGTCTGGATACAAGATTATTGGTCTCCATATCCGTGGTTTGTCGAGAAAATTATCATTGGATCTCATCAAGTTTCCTTTTATGGTGTTGAAAGCGGTGAGCAAGGCCAAAAAGATCATCAAAGATTTTGGTCCTGATGTGGTAATTGGAGTGGGAGGATACGCTTCTGCACCTACATTACGTGCTGCAAACTCATTGGGAATCCCGACTTTAATTCAAGAACAAAATTCATTCGCAGGAAAAACAAATAAATGGCTTTCGAAAAAGGTGAAAAAGATTTGTGTGGCTTATGACGGAATGGAGAAATTCTTCCCCAAAGAAAAAATCGTGATGACCGGAAATCCTGTTCGAAAAGAAGTGGTAACAATTGAAGGTAAAAGAGAAAATGGATTCAAGGCCTTTAATTTAGAACCGAATAAAAAGACTTTACTTGTGATCGGCGGATCTCTTGGGGCAAGAACAATCAATAAAAGTATTCTAGCCGCAAAGGATAGCCTATTGGAAAAAGATATTCAGATTATCTGGCAATGCGGTAAATTTTACATTGAGGATTATCAAAAGCTGGTACCAAATCACCCCAATATTTTTCTTTCAGATTTTATCTACAACATGGATGAGGCTTATGCTTGTGCTGATTTTATTGTGAGTCGTGCCGGAGCCATTTCCATTTCTGAATTGACAATTATTGGGAAACCGGTCATTTTGGTGCCTTCTCCAAATGTGGCGGAGGATCATCAAACGAAAAATGCCTTGGCACTCACCAAAAATAATGCGGCCCTTTTAGTAAAAGATGTGGATGCAGAAGCCAATCTAGGTAAGGAGATATTGAGTCTTTATCAAAATGAAGATCAACAAAAAGAACTAAGTAAGAACATAAAAGAAATGGCCTTGGATCATGCTACGGATTTGATCCTGGAAGAAATTAAGCAAATCGTTTAAGTGGAATTAAAGAAGTACCATAACATCTATTTTTTAGGTATCGGCGGAATCGGAATGTCTGCCCTGGCGCGTTATTTCCACAACCAAGGTTTTCAGGTTTCAGGCTACGATAAAACGCCTTCTGAACTTACGGATGAATTAATGAAAGAAGGTATTCCAGTGGATTTTGAGGCGAAGTCGGATTTATCTTCTTTTTCACCGAATACTTCCTTGATCATTTTTACCCCAGCCATTCCAAAGGATTTTTCGGAATTGGTTCATTTTCAAAATTCTGGTTTTGAGGTTTTGAAAAGGTCGCAAGTTTTAGGATTGATTACAAGAAATTCAAAAGGAATCGGTGTAGCAGGTACGCATGGAAAAACGACAACTTCAACCATGCTGGCCCATGTGCTTCACGAGTCAGAATTAGGATGTAATGCCTTTCTAGGAGGAATTTCTTCCAATTACAATTCCAATTTGATCATTAATAAAGACTCCGAATACACGGTTGTAGAAGCAGATGAATTTGATCGATCTTTTTTACAATTGAGTCCGTTTTGCTCCATTCTGACTTCTACCGATCCAGATCATTTGGATATTTATCAGGATGATGCAACAATTAAAAAGACTTTTCAGGAATACATCGATCTTACTAATGACTTAGGTTGTTGTGTAATCAAAAAGGAACTGGACTATCATTTTCACGGAAGGAATTTTACCTATTCAATCCACGAACCTTCAGCTGATTTTTTCGGAGAAAAGTTTAGATATGATAACGGTAAATTTCTATTTGATATTCGAGACAATCTGAATGGAAACAAGATCAAAAATGTAGAATTAGGTCTGCCCGGAATCCACAATGCCGAAAATGCACTTGCTGTTTTCGCCATGTCAAAATTTCTGGATATTCCCGAAGCAAACATCCTGAAATCTTTAGCTTCTTTTAAAGGAGTATACCGAAGATTCGACATTCACTTAAGAGCTCCAAAAGTCTATATTGATGACTACGCCCATCACCCAAAAGAAATTAAAGCTTTTCTAGAGTCTGTCCGCTTATTATTCCCAGGAAAAAGGGTGAGAGCAATATTTCAACCGCATTTGTTCAGTAGAACCCAGGATTTCATGAATGACTTTGCGGAAGAACTTTCCAAATCGGACGAGTGTTTTCTCATGCCTATTTATCCAGCTAGAGAATTACCTATTCCAGGAATTACAAGTGAAAAATTATTGGAAAAAATCCAATGTCCTGGAAAACTGGTGCAAAAAGAAGATGTGCTGAATGAGATCACAGACAATGATTTTGATGTGCTTCTTACCATGGGAGCTGGAGATATTGATCGATTTGTAAAACCCATAACGAGTCAGTTGAAGAATGAAAAAGTTTAAAAAATATATACCTTATTTTGGATGGAGCTTCTTCATTGTTCTACTTATCCTGGTAATGGGATTCGTGAAAAAAGATCGTGAGGAAATGTTGCTGTCAGAGCCGGAAATTAAACTGGAGGCTCCAGAAAATATGGTCTTTCTTACTCAAACAGATGTCTTAAATCGACTGCGAAACATGCATTTGGTTTGGGAAGATCAAAAATTCAAGGAACTGGATATCGATAAGGTAGAACTCGCATTAAATGGAATGCCTGAAGTGAAGTCTGCCAAAGTGTTTTTCAGGTTAGATGGAAAATGGGAAATCAGCTGCGTGCTCCGAGAACCCATTGTACGATTAATAGATAGAAATGGCGAAAGTTTTTATCTGGATAGAGATAAGAAGGTCATGCCGATTTCACGCAAATTTTCGGCCCGTGTCATTCCTGTAACAGGTGAATTTGATAAAGCAGATTTTGTTCAGAGTCAGAACATAATTCACAATGAAGCATTGATAAATAAAAACTTGCTCGATCAGGTATATGCTTTATCCGATTATGTTTGTAAAGATGTAGAGTTGTCTTCTCTAATTACCCAGATTTACTTAACTAAAGAGGGTGATTTTGAGTTGATTACCTTGTTGGGCGACCAAAAAGTGATCTTCGGGAAAGCGGAAGACATACCTGCAAAATTTGAGAAACTAAAGTTGTTTTACAAATACGGGATCCCAAAAACAGGTTGGGATAACTATAAAGAAATTAACGTTCAGTACAAGGATCAAATCGTTTGTACAAAAAAAGAATAACTATGGCTGAAAATACAGTTGTTGTTGGATTAGATATCGGAACTACCAAAATTGCATGTTTGGTGGGTCGAAAAAATGAGCACGGTAAAGTTGAGATTTTATCTGTAGGTCAAACTGAATCGATTGGTGTAACTCGCGGAGTAGTCGCCAATATCGAAAAAACGGTTGCTTCTATTAAAGAGGCAGTAAGACTTGCGGAAGAAAATATTGACGAAGGACAGCTTAAAATTAAAGTGGTCAACGTAGGGATTGCGGGTCAGCATATTCGTTCGTTACAACACAGAGGTATCTATACCAGAAAAAACTCGGAAAACGACGAGGTTTCTCAAATCGACATTGATCGTTTGATTGAAGACATGTACCAATTGGTGATGAAACCTGGAGAGGAAATCATTCACGTACTTCCTCAGGAATATATCGTGGATGCTGAACAAGGTATCAAAGATCCTATCGGAATGTCGGGAGTGAGATTGGAAGCGAATTTCCATATCATTACCGGACAAGTGTCTGCTGCGAAAAACATTCAAAAATGCGTTTCCAAGTCGGGTCTGGAAGTGGATGAAATCATTTTGGAACCAATTGCCTCATCAGAAGCCGTTTTATCTGAAGAAGAGAAAGAAGCGGGTGTGGTTTTGGTTGATATTGGAGGTGGTACAACAGATATTGCCATTTTCCAAGATGGGATTATCAGACATACTGCAGTTATTCCTTTTGGTGGAAATGTAATTACAGAAGACATCAAAGAAGGATGTACGATCATGAAAAAACAAGCTGAAAAGCTGAAAGTTAAATTCGGTTCGGCTTTGGCGAGTGAATCTCAGGAGAATGA
Source organism: Crocinitomicaceae bacterium (assembly GCA_020436025.1). Lineage (GTDB taxonomy): Bacteria > Bacteroidota > Bacteroidia > Flavobacteriales_D > Crocinitomicaceae > JAGQYP01. Next base: position 28,350 of record JAGQYP010000015.1, on the reverse strand, counting down.
AATTGTTTGTATTCCTGGATTGAGAGGTCGTGCACCAAAAGAAATTTCTTTGAAGAATTTGGCCAACATTATTCAAGCCAGAATGGAGGAAATTATTGAACATGTACACTACGAAATTCAAAATTCTGGATACGCGAAAAAGCTTATCGGTGGTATCGTGGTAACAGGAGGAGGTTCCCAATTAAAACACATCACCCAGCTATTCGAATATGTGACTGGAATGGATGCGAGAATTGGATATCCAAATGAACACTTAGCTGCTACAGCGAAATTCGACAATTTGACCTCACCTAAATACGCAACAGGTATTGGGTTGGTAATCAAAGGATTGGATAAATCTGAAAAAGTGGAAAGTGTAAAAGAAGAAACAGTGAAACAACACTCTAGAAAGAGAAGCTCTGGATTTTTTGATAAAATCATCAATAAGTCGAAAGAGTTCTTTGAGGCTGGAGAGGAAGAATAAATTATAGCAAAACAAACAAACAACATAATTATGAGTAACCTGGAATTCGATTTACCAAAAGATCAATCTTCGATCATCAAAGTGATTGGAGTTGGTGGTGGAGGATCCAATGCGGTCAACCACATGTATAATCAGGGGATCAAAGGAGTGGATTTCATCGTCTGCAATACTGATGCCCAGGCTTTGGATGCAAGTCCAGTGCCTATCAAAATTCAATTAGGTGCCAGCCTTACAGAAGGTAGAGGTGCGGGATCTATTCCTGAAATTGGAAAAAATGCGGCGGTAGAAAATATCGACGATGTAAAAGATATTCTATCAAAGAATACAAAAATGGTGTTCATCACTGCCGGAATGGGTGGTGGAACTGGAACAGGAGCAGGGCCAGTTATTGCTAAGATTGCTAAAGAAATGGGAATCTTAACGGTGGCTATTGTAACGGTACCATTTACTTTCGAAGGTAGAAAAAGAAGAATTCAAGCGGAAGAAGGGCTTGATAACTTAAGAAGTGAAGTGGACACTATTCTGGTAATCAACAACGATCGATTACGTGATATGTTTGGAAACTTGACTTTAGGAAATGCTTTCGAACAAGCAGACAACGTATTGACTTCTGCAGCCAAAGGAATCGCTGAAGTAATTTCGGTAACAGGAGCAATCAACGTCGATTTCAATGATGTAAACACGGTGATGAGAGATAGTGGTGTGGCCATTATGGGATCTGCCGTTGCGGAAGGTGAAAATAGAGCTCATGAAGCAGTTTCTAAAGCACTTTCGTCTCCATTATTAAATGATAACGACATCGAAGGAGCGAAATACGTTCTGTTGAATATCACTTACGGAGAAAAGGAGATCTTAATGGATGAAATCGCTGAAATCACGGATTATATTCAAGATGAAGCAGGATCATCTGCAGATGTGATCTGGGGTCACGGAAAAGATGAAACTCTAGGAGAAGGAATTTGCGTTACTTTGATCGCAACGGGATTCCAATCGTCTCCAATTACTGGTTTCGAAAGAGCTCCTGAAAAGAAAAAAATGGTGCTTGAAGAAGAACCAAAAAAAGAAGAATCTATTCCTCAATCTGCAAATCAATGGTCAGAAACTTCTACAGAAGTAGAAAATTCTGTTGAAGAGGAAATGGAGTCAGAACCTTTCTTGAAGACGAAAGATGAGACAGAGGCAAAAGAAGATAAATCCTCCATGGAACAAGGAAGTTTCAATTGGAATTTAACTTCTAATGAGAATGCTTCTGAATCCACTGAAGAACAAGAAGAGGTAACTAGATATTATTTGGAAGATGATGAAACGGAAGAGGATTCACCTTCATTGAGTGTGCAACAACCAAAGACTGTATTGTCGCAAGAAGAGCAGCAAGCGAAATCTCAAGAAAGACTTAATAATATCAGAAATTATACGGATAAATTAAAGTCGGCTGATGGAGTGGATTCCTTGGAGTCAGAACCAGCTTATTTAAGAAAGAATGTCAATTTGGACGATGTGCCACATTCTTCTGAAAATAATATCTCAAGATTCACTTTGGGTGAAAATGACGAAGGAGATAGCACGGGTCTGAAAAGCAATAATTCATTTCTTCACGACAACGTAGATTAATCATGAGTTTAACTGAAAAAATCAATGCAGATATCAAGGCAGCCATGCTTGCTAAAGAAAAAGAGAAATTGGCTGCATTAAGAGATATCAAAGCAAAATTATTATTGGAAGCCACCTCTGGAAATGGAGAAGTTTCTGAAGAAGTCGAAAATAAAATCGTTCTGAAACTGCATAAACAAAGATTGGATTCATACCAATTGTACGTTGAGCAAGGAAGAGAGGATTTGGCGGCTGATGAAAAATTTCAAGCGGATATCATTGAAGCATATCTCCCAAAAATGCTTTCTGAAGATGAAATTCGCGCTGAAGTACAAAAGAAGATTGCTGCTGTTGGAGCTGGCGGACCACAAGATATGGGTAAAGTAATGGGACCTATGTCAAAAGAATTGGCCGGAAAAGCGGATGGCAAAGTAATCTCAGCTATTGTTAAAGAAGAGTTAGGGAAATTGTAATTTTCTGTTTCGTTTGTTTTGAAAAGCGGCTTTCGGGTCGCTTTTTTTATTTCAAAACAATTGTGAATCAGCAAGATTCCTATCTTTGCTATAAATCGAAAGAAATATTTTCTATGTATAAAAGTTGGATCCTCTGTTTAGGAGTGTTTATGGCTCTCGCTTCTTGTTCAAGCGAAGAAAAGAAAACGGAACAAAATCAAGAACTTCCTCCTCCAAAAGAAATGTTTTTGGATCGAAATGCAGAAGAGGTTTTAGATAAATTGACTTCGAGAATTGGAGAGTTGAACTCTTGTTCTTTTACGCTCCATTCGGCAGAACTCGCGGCAGGAGATACTGCGTTTCAGCCAACTAAGGAGTTTGATATTTATTTCAGTGATTCCAATAAATTGCATTTGCATTGTAGAGCAATAGATAAAGAATTTGGAGTATGGTATAATGGAAATTCTTTGGAGTCTTATAATTATTTGGATCATTCTTACGATTCGCTACCGGCTCCATCATCTACTTTAGGGATGATCACCAAACTGAACGAAGAAAGGGGACTGAAATTCCCTGCAGCGGATTTTTTCTATCCAACTTTAACCGACGATTTAATTCAGTTTGCTGACTCAATCATTTACTTAGGAGATACCACAATTTTAGATGTTCCTTTGGATGTAATTCTAGCTAAAAACAAAGAAACCGAGGTTTACATTTTCATCAATAAGAATGAAAATTTGCCCGGGGGATTGTTCATTAGATACAATGAAACTGGAGAGAAATATAAGTCCATGTTTAAAAACTGGCAATTGGATCCAAAATTACCGGAAAGTATGTTTGAATTTAGTCCGCCAGTTGATGCGGTAAAAGAACCTCTTAAAAAATTATCATAATGAAGACATCAATTTACATAAGTATGATCCTTTCGTTTCTTCTTATTGTAGAAACTAATTTCACGATGGCACAAAGATTCAGCCACGGTGGAGGTGGTCGAAGTGGTGGTGGATTTTCCAGACCCGCTGGAGGTGGAGGAGGTGTTTCACGTCCCGCTGGAGGTGGAAATGTATCCAGACCTGCAGGTGGAGGAAATTACTCCCGTCCGTCTAATGGTGGAAATGTGAATGGAGGTTCTTTCAAAGCACCAAATAGAACTCCTAGTCAGAACTACCAAAGACCTGCTAATAATAATGGTTACACTAAACCAAATGTCAGACCAGCCAATCCATCAACTCCAAACAGAGGTGGATCAAATATTCAAAAACCCACGAACAATGGCAATGTACGACCTGCCAATGGTGGGAATACCAGACCTGTTAATAACGGGAATGTGGGAAATAAGGTGAATGCAGGGACTAACGTGAACAGAAATGTAAATGTGAATCGAAATGTGAATGTCAATCATAATGTCCACGTAAATGTGCATCACAGTAATTTTTATTACAACGGTTATCGTGGTTATCGACCTTATTATTACCACCCTTACAGACCATTTTACTATGGCGCGTATTGGCATCCAGTTGGATTTGTTTTAACAACCATGGTTGCAACTGCTGTAATAATTGAATTGAATAGTCAGAAATACTACTACAATGAAGGAGTGTATTATGTTGAGAAAAACAATCAATATACTGTTGTAGAAGCGCCAGTAAATATTACAATTACAGAAATGCCTGATGGATTCGAAACCATCACTTTAAATGAAAAAGAATACTTGTATTACGGTGGTGTCTTCTATGAAAAAAGTGAGACAGGCTACACAGTTATTGAAGCTCCAGATGGAATTGTGGTGACCAATATCCCGGAAGGAGGGGAAGAACAGGAGATTGAAGGTCAAGTTTATGTGTATCTCAATGGAACCTATTTTCAACCTATCGCACAAAATGGCAAAGATGTCTACCAAGTAGTAAAAATGGAACCTGTCGAAGAAAAGAAATAGTATGGATAAAGCAAATCAAATAGGAAATTTTGTCTTTGCCGGATGTATGTTCGTTGGTGGAGGAATTGGATTTTATACGGATAATTTAGTTGCTGGTGGAGCAATAGGAATGGGTGTGGGATTTATTGCCAGAGCCATCATCCTTTCCAGACATAAAGATTAAATGAAGCTCTTTTTTGTGCTTCTCTGTGGAGGTCTATTATTTTCTTGTAATTCTAACAAGGAAAAGGAACCTAATTGGGAAGTAAAATATGAATTCGTTGTATTTATTGCAGGGACAAGCAATGTGTCGTTTCAAGATAACTCTCCATCCACAATTGGATTTGAACCTTCCGACTCCAAAAGAACGAAAAGAATAAAAGACTTTATAAATAATAAAAGTCAGGCTAGACTAAAACAGCTTATTCAAGAGAAATATCCCGACCTCAAGGATAAACAATTCAAAATAGATTTCGTGCCGCTTAACGGAGAAGTGAAAGATGGATTTAAGTTTGAACTTTACGCTCTGGAGGATGAAAATTGTGAAAACTTATTGATGGATTATGTGACTCGTTGTGAGGAGGAGTTTCATTACCTCAATCACAGTTCCAATGGACAAATTCGAAACGAAATCAATTTCAAATTAGATAGCCTGAAGCAAAAAATACAAGCCTTTTTAAAGTTGCCGGAAGAGGAAAGAGATCTGGAAGAAATGACAAAATTGGAAAAAATCTACACCTTGCTACTTGAGAAAAAAACAGAATGGGAAATCGCTGCAGCGGGTCAGTCCAACAAAATCTTTTTTTACCTGGATAGAAGACCTAACAAAGTCAAGGTCAAATAGTTTTAAGCTATTTCTAACTTAAATCCAACCCCATGTACATTGGAAATGGAGATGCTCGAGTCTTCTTTCAAATACTTCCTAAGCTTTGTAATGAATACATCTAAAGACCGCCCAACAAAATAATCATCCTGACCCCAAACAGAGTTCAAAACAATATCTCGAGGCAAAACTTTGTTCTTGTTCTTGCAAAGCAATTTTAAAATATCGGCCTCTTTTTTAGTCAGTTTTTTCTCGAAATTAGGGTGAGTCAGCTGATAATTATTGGAATCAAAATGATATTCGCCTATTTCAAAAATATCGGCATCTTGTTCCAATTCAATATTAGCCCTTTTCAGTAAAGCTCTAATTCTTAAAGTCAATTCTTCAGCACTGAATGGTTTGGTCAAATAATCGTCTCCTCCTACTTTAAAACCTTCTATTTTGTCTTCAATCTGAGACTTAGCTGTCAAAAATAGGATGGGAACATCTTTATTGATCTTTCGGATATCTTTAGCCAAACTAAATCCATCCTTTTCAGGCATCATTACATCTAAAACGCATAAATGATAGGTGTCCGAATTGAATTTTTTCAGACCTTCCTTACCATCGGTCGCTAAATGAACTGTAAAACCATTCATTTTTAATTGGTCCTGGATCACAAATCCTAAATTCAGATCATCTTCAGCTAATAATATTTTCAACGTGTTCATGCGCCTTGTTTTGGTAAATAAAAATAAAACTTACTTCCCTTTCCAGGAGTTGATTTTACATGAATGGTACCTCCATGTTCTTCAATGATTCGTTTTACATAATAAAGTCCAAGTCCAAATCCTTTTACATTGTGGACGTTGCCTGTTGGAACCCTGTAAAACTTCTCAAAAATATATTTTAAATTCTCTTTCTTCATTCCAATTCCGTTATCTTCAATTTCGACCATTACTCCATCTTTGAAGTCTTTGGTGGAAACCATTATTTTACAAGGAGTAGAAGAGTATTTTATTCCATTATCTATAAGATTGTAAATGACATTTCCCACATGCACGGGATCCACATATAAAATCGAATTAGTAGCCTTGAGATCAATAATGAATTGCCCGTTTTCCTTTAATTGATTGGTTTCAAAATTCTCCTTTGCTTCTTCAATAAATTCATGGAGATCAAAATCTTCCTTGCTTAGTTTTATCTGATTCTTTTCAAGCTTCGTGATGTTCAAAACGCGTTCTACCTGTTTCTCCAATCGTTTGTTCTCTTTGTATATGATCCCAGCATAGCGTAAAACTCTTTCCTTATCGTTAATCATTTCTTCATTAAGCAAGGTTTCACTCGATAACGAAATGGTTGAAATGGGAGTTTTCAATTCATGAGTCATATTGTTGATGAAGTCATTCTTGATTTCAGAAAGTCTCTTTTGTTTTAGGATGATATGTAACGAAAACCCAAAAAATCCGATCAAAATCACGACGATAATAGATAAATAAATCCACGGAGTAATGTCTGCAGGGATTTCCGATAAGGTTGTGTTTTGCAAATCTGGAAAGATGACTCCAAAATAATGTCCGTCTTTGTCCCAATTAATTTTGTGATCGCTAACGTCAAATGATTTGGCAATAACGGTATCACTCTCAATCTTTACCTCATTTCCAAATACAATCGAGTCGGTAAAACAATCATAAATACCGTAAATAAATTTTTCTTTGATCCCCTGTCGGTCAAACTCACGTATCAACAAACTTTCCAAAAAATAGGGGTGAAGGGTGTCATTGATTTCAACGGTAAAAGAATTTCCTGAGACTTGCTTCACACGGTTGTAAAGATCAATTGGATCATTGTTGATGCGCTGCAATTCTTTTACAACATTGGTCAGGGAAATCTTTGCTTTATTGATGAATTGCTGATAGTTCAAACTGTCCTGACTCTGCGCAACTTCAATCTTAATATTCTGAATTTCGATGGTTTTGTTGATCCAATATACCTGCGTCAAAATAATGCTCACAAGAGCAAGTATTCCAAAAGCGACAACAAATCTGAATCTGGTATTATTCATGTATTCAAAATAGGAAATCTAAATATAAGGAATAGACAATCGAACACAAGAAAAAATAACAACACCTTAACAAAACAAATCCAAACGTCCCAACCCCAAAGGGGTTAAACAACCCAATCACTAACGTCCCAACCCCGAAGGGGTTAAACAATCATACCAACCCGAAAAGGGTTGAACAAAAATAAAGACTGCCAAAACGAGTTCGACAGTCTTTACAGATATATAGCCGTTCCGCACTACCCGCCTAAAGCGGCAAGATTGGATCGTCAATGATGCAATTACATCATACCCGGCATTCCACCTGGCATTCCGCCTCCCATTGGAGATGCTGACTCCGGTTGTGGTTCATCAGCGATAACACATTCCGTTGTCAATAGCATAGAAGCTATGGAAGCTGCATTTTCAATGGCAATACGAGTAACTTTAGTTGGGTCAATAACTCCAGCCTTGTAAAGGTTTTCGTATTTATCTGTTCTTGCATTGTATCCAAAATCAGCTTTTCCTTCTCTGATCTTCTGCACTACAACAGCGCCTTCACCTCCAGCATTTGCAATGATTTGTCTTAAAGGCTCTTCAATGGCTCTGGTGATGATTTTGATTCCAGTGTTTTCGTCTTCATTTGCACCAGAAAGTTTATCAAGTGCTGCACCTGCTCTAATAAAAGCAACTCCACCACCTGGAATGATTCCTTCTTCTACTGCCGCTCTTGTCGCAGCCAAAGCATCGTCTACTCGGTCTTTCTTCTCTTTCATTTCAACTTCAGTTGCTGCTCCTACATATAGTACAGCCACTCCTCCAGCTAATTTCGCCAATCTCTCCTGAAGTTTTTCTCTATCGTAATCCGAAGTTGTAGATTCGATTTGTGCTTTGATTTGACCAACTCTAGCTGCAATTTCTTTCTTGTTCCCAGCACCATTGATGATTGTAGTATTGTCTTTATCAATCTCAATTTTTTCTGCTGTTCCAAGCATGTCTAGCGTCGCTGCTTCCAAGGATAGACCTCTTTCTTCCGAAATCACAGTTCCTCCGGTAAGAATTGCGATGTCTTCCAACATGGCTTTTCTTCTGTCTCCAAATCCTGGAGCTTTTACAGCAGCAATTTTAAGTGATCCTCTGATTCTGTTTACTACCAATGTTGCAAGTGCTTCACTTTCTACATCTTCTGCAATGATCAATAATGGTTTTCCTGCCTGTGCCACAGGCTCCAATACTGGTAAAAGATCCTTCATATTTGAGATCTTCTTATCATAAATCAAGATTTGTGGATTCTCTAACTCCGCAATCATTTTTTCAGTATCAGTTACAAAATAGGGAGACAAATAACCTCTGTCAAATTGCATCCCTTCCACAGTTTTTACTTCTGTTTCAGTTCCTTTTGCTTCTTCTACAGTGATTACTCCATCGTTTCCTACAACTTTCATCGCGTCAGCAATTAAGCTTCCGATGGTTTCATCATTGTTCGCTGAAATAGTTGCTACTTGCTTGATTTTTTTGTTGTCTGAACCAACTTCCTGGGATAGTTTCTTCAATTCAGCTACCACAGTTTCTACAGCTTTGTCGATTCCTCTTTTAAGATCCATTGGATTCGCCCCAGCGGCTACGTTTTTTAGTCCAGCTGTTACAATTGCTTGTGCCAATACGGTTGCTGTTGTTGTTCCGTCTCCTGCAATGTCTGCAGTTTTTGACGCAACTTCTTTAACCATCTGTGCTCCGATGTTCTCAATCTCATCTGATAATTCGATTTCTTTTGCAACAGAAACTCCATCTTTAGTAACATGTGGAGCACCAAATTTTTTCTCTAGGATTACATTTCTTCCTTTCGGTCCCAAAGTAACTTTTACTGCATTCGCTAAAGTATCAACTCCATTTTTTAGTTTGTCTCTAGCATCTACGTCAAAGTGAATTTGTTTTGCCATTTTCTTTTAATTTTTTTGATTATAAAATTCCGTAAACGTCAGCTTCTCTCATGATAAGATAAGTACCCCCGTCCAATTTAATTTCAGTTCCCGAATATTGTCCGTACAATACTTTATCACCTTTTTTAACCGTCATAGGCTCGTCTTTCTTTCCAGGACCTGCCGCAATTACGGTTCCTTGTAAAGGTTTTTCTTTTGCTGTATCTGGAATAATGATTCCGCTTGCCGTTTTCTCCTCCGCTGGAGCCGGTTCAATAAGAACTCGATCTGCTAAAGGTTTGAATTTTGTTGACATTTTATTTCGTTTTTTATGTTAAACAATTTATCGATTTAGGCAATCGCGAATTTTATGCCACTTGAATTAGATTGAAAAATTGGCATAAAAATGAAGTTTTAGAGCAAAAAAAATGTCAGTTCTATGACAGACTGACATTTTCCTTTATATTAGAATATCTTAACTGACTATTCTGCGTTGACATCAGTTGGCAACTGATTTGTCGTTGGTGCTGCTCCACCTTCTGTTTCTGTTTCCTGAACTTCTCCTGTAGTAGGTAACCACATCGGTGAAATCAATGCCAATACAACAATGAATGTTGCTAATGACCAACTTGCTTTTTCCAAAAAGTCTGATGCTCTTCTAACTCCTCCCAATTGCGAAGCTGAACCAAAATCTGTAGAAAATCCTCCACCTTTCGGGTTTTGCATTAAGATTACCAAAATCAATAATACACTCGCAATAATGATCAATGTATAAATAACTCCTAACATCTTCTTCTAAATTTTCTTTTCTAATTCGGAGATCTCCTCCAATTTTTTTGCAAATAAACTCTTTTTTTCCGGAAATTTCAAAATTAATTTTTCATAAAGCTTTTTCGCTTTTGCATAAGATCCTTGATACACATGAAGATCAGCTAATGTTTCGGATACAATCTCCATATCATCCTCTAAACTCTTTTTCGCATTTTTGGTCGGTGAGAAAAATTCTTTCTTCGATTTTGAAATGGATGGTTCTTCCTCAATAAATTTATCGATGAGTTTCTCTCTTGCTCCAGAGGTTGTTTTTGTTGAAACTTCTTTCTTCTGATTTTTCGGTTCTTTATTCGCTTTTAACCAATCCAAGAAAGTCATTTCCGTTTTCTCGTTGACTTCGATTTTCACTGGTTCCTGAAAAGAAGATTTGAATTCTTTTTCCTCTTTAGTTTTCTCAATCTTAGCCTTGATTTTTGGCTGTTTAATTGCTACCGGCTTTTCTTTTTTCCGGATTTTTGGAAGTTCAGTTTTTAAAGTAGGTATTTGTTCAATGTCTTCCTCTTCTTCCTCTTCGATTTCCAAAGGCTCCAAATCTGAGAAGTCAATCTCCAAATGATAATACTGGGCATCTTCACCCTCAAATTTCTTGAACTTAAACGGAGAATCTACTTGCTGACGCTCAACTGCATTCTCAATTTCCTCTTCATCCCGAACCACACCTTTTTGTTCTAATTTCCGAATATCCTCATTCAGTTGATCAAGTAATTTCTTTTTCTTTTTATGCTTTTTCTTCTCTTTCTTCTTCTTTTTCTTTTCAGCCGCAACATCATCCAAAGCCTGAATAGAATCAGCTTCTACTATTTCCTTCTCTGTAGTTTCTTCCTCTTGCTCTTGCTCTTGCTCTTGCTCCTGACTCTCAACTACAACTTCCTCATTCTCCTGCTCCTGCTCCTGCTCTTGCCCTTGCTCTTGCTCCTGCTCCTGCTCCCGACTCTCAACTACCTCAGCTTCCCCATATTTCTTTTGAATCTCAGCAATAATGCGTAGAGTTTCTGGACTCAATTCACTGCTCTCCTGCGCTTCTTTTATAGTTTCTTTATTGGTCTTCGAAATTTCAGTTGCCAATTCTTCTTTTTCTTCGGAAGCTTTTTTCTCAGAAACAATCGATTTTTCTTCTGCTAAGGGCTTAATCAGTTTTTCCTCAACAATAGGTTTCTCCACCACTTCTTCAATAGCCTCATTCACCTCTTGGACCAACTCCTGCTCCTGAACCTGCTCCCGCTGTTGCTCCTGCTCTTGCTGCCCCTGCTCTTGCTCCTGCTCCTGAACCTGCTCCCGCTGTTGCTCTTGCTCTTGCACTTGCTGCACTTGCTCTTGCTCCTGAACCTGTTCCCGCTGTTGCTCTTGCTCTTGCACTTGCTGCTCTTGCTCTTGCTCTTGCTCCAGTTCTTGCTCCAAAAACCTCTCCAACACTGCACGATCATTCACCTGAATGGATAACTTTTTCAATTCCCCGTCGAAATGAATATTCTTATTTTCTTTCAGACCTTTTAAAATGATCATCGGAAAAATAGAGGTGAAAGGGAACTTTTGATGCAAATCCTGAGCTTGTTTTAAAGTTTCAGAATCCACATGAGCATGTTTTTCTATAACTGCTATGATCTTGTCTAAATTCACCTACCAGTTGGAATTAAGTTTGTTAAGTATATCTTGAGTAATCTGCTGATTAATTTCTTCTAAAAGTAAAGATTGTACGGAATTGATGTCCTGATCTGAAGGATAATCTGCAAATCGGCTGAATGTTTGACTAAAACTCAAACTGTCTTTCACAATATTTTTGTGCGTTACATTAATCGATATACTTAGTCTGTTCTGCGCCGCATTTTCATCGTTCTGAATAGAAACAGGACTAATTGTATATCCAGTAACTTTTCCATCAAATTGCAAATCCCCGTTTTCAGAAACTAGCTGATATTTGGTTCGGTTTAAAATAGCATCTTTGAGGTCTTCTGTGAATATCTGTCCGTAATTTACCGGTGCATTTGGATTGGAATTCTCAAAAATAGTAACAGAAAAGGTCTTGCATTCTGTACAAGCTGGAGTTCCATCTGTAAATCCATAGGTTACCTTACAAGAATTTAATAGGTAAATTCCAGCAATGAAACTAAATATGATGAAAAGACTTTTCACTTTAAATTGTACTCCTTGATTTTTCTATAAAGGGTTCTTTCTGAGATCCCCAATTCCTGTGCTGCATATTTACGTTTTCCTTTGTGTTTTTCCAAAGCTTTCGAGATCAATTCTTTTTCTCGATCTTCCAAGGACAAAGATTCTTCCACTTCAACGTGCTCCTCGATGTTTTCTTGTGGAGCATCTGTATAAACATGTGTTTTAGGATGAATATATGGAGAAGGCTCTGGTTTACCCGCAGGTAATAATTTAGAGGCACTTGGACTATCTGAATAAATTCGATTGATCAAATCGGCTTTTTCATCAGTTAGATCTACATTCCCACCATTTTTAATCATATCCATGACCAGAGCTTTCAGGTCGTTCAAGTCATTTTTCATGTCGAACAAGACTTTATACAAAATCTCTCTTTCCGAAAAATCGTTTTTCGTTTCACTGTTCACCACTTGAGGCAAATTCGATTGAACCGGAGGCAAATAGGAGAGAAGCGTATGTGCATCCAACAATCTGTTTTGCTCCACAATGGAAATATGCTCGGTAATATTTTTCAACTGACGCACATTTCCTGGCCAGTTGTAATTGGTTAATGCCTCTATCGCATCTGGATCCAGTTTGATAGCCGGCATTCTATACTTTTCAGCAAAATCAGATGCAAATTTTCTAAACAAAAGATGGATATCTTCTTTACGATCTTTCAATGGAGGTAATTGAATCGGAACCGTACTCAGACGGTAAAACAAATCTTCTCTAAATTTTCCCTTTTTGATCGCAATCTGCATATTTTCATTGGTAGCCGCTACTACACGAACATTCGTTTTGATTACTTGGGAAGACCCTACTCGGATAAATTCTCCAGTTTCTAAGACTCTTAGTAATCTCACTTGTGTCTGCAAGGGTAATTCAGCCACTTCATCTAAAAAAATAGTTCCTCCATCCGCGACTTCAAAATACCCTTTTCTTGATCCCGCCGCTCCTGTAAATGATCCTTTTTCGTGACCAAATAATTCGGAATCGATAGTTCCCTCAGGTATTGCTCCACAGTTTACTGCAATATAAGGTCCGTGTTTTCTGGAACTCAATTGATGAATGATTTGAGGGATGATTTCTTTCCCTGTCCCACTTTCTCCAGTAACTAAAACAGAAATGTCGGTTGGAGCCACCTGTACGGCAATCTCCAACGCACGATTCAACATTGGAGTATTTCCAATAATGCCAAATCGCTGCTTTACTGATTGAATATCCATAATTATTCTACTATTTCACTTAAAAGAGTGGCAGCGGTACAGTCATAAGCTTTCACTGTTACATAATCTCCTGGTTTCTTATCCTTTCTTGGGAAAACAAATACCGCATTCTGAGAATTTCTTCCAAACATGTGCTCTTCAGATCTTCTCGAAACCCCTTCTACCAATACTTTATATTCTTTATTCAGATATTTCTGATTGTTTTTCAAACTAGATGCCTGCTGTAAATCAATAACTTCAGTTAACCTTCTCTTTTTTACTTCTTCAGGTACATCGTCTTCAAATTTTCTTTCGGCTAATGTTTTTGGTCTTTCCGAATACGCAAACATATAGGCATAGTCGTATTCCACTAGTTTCATCAAACTAACGGTGTCTTGATGCTCTTCTTCAGTTTCACCACAAAAGCCAGTTATGATGTCGGTTGAAATTGCACAATCCGGAATTCTTTCTTTAATCGCCTTGATTCGATCCAAATACCATTCCCTTGAATAACCTCTGTTCATTCTTTTTAAGACTTCTGTGTTTCCAGACTGAACAGGTAAATGAATATAATTACATATATTTTCATGTTTCGCCATGGTTTCAGCAACTTCATCTGTTAAATCTTTTGGATGAGAAGTAGAGAAACGAACCCTCAAATCTGTTGAAACCAAAGCCACCTTTTCCAACAACTGTGCAAAGTTCACTGTGGGTTGTGCTGGATCAATGATTTCTTTCTTACTGTTTACATTCCATCTGTAGCTATCTACATTCTGACCCAATAAAGTAACTTCTCTGTATCCTTTGTTGAATAATTCTTTTGCTTCTCCAACAATGGTTTCAGGGTCTCTACTTCGCTCTCTTCCTCGAGTAAATGGGACCACACAAAAAGAACACATGTTATCACATCCTCTCATGATTGAAATGAATGCAGTAACTCCATTTTTATCTAGACGAACTGGAGAAATATCCGCATAAGTTTCTTCTCTGGATAATAAAACATTGACAGCTTTCTGACCTGTTTCGGTCTCTTTTACCAAATCTGGTAAGGATCGGTAGGCATCTGGACCAACCACAATATCAACAAGCTTTTCTTCTTCCAATAATTGCGATTTCAATCTTTCAGCCATGCATCCCAAAATACCTACTTTGAGCTCCGCGTTCGTGTCTTTTTTCTTTTTGAATTCAGTTAATCTCTTACGAATCCTTTGTTCCGCATTTTCCCTGATCGAACATGTATTTAAAAGGATTACATCTGCTTCATCTACGTTCTTTGTCGTATTATATCCGTTTTGAGACATAATCGAAGCAACAATCTCACTATCGGCAAAATTCATCTGGCAACCATAACTTTCTAAATAGAGTTTTTTAGAATTTGTTTGCTCTCCCTCCACCATCGTTGCATCTCCTTGCATCGATTCATCTATTTCTTTGTTGTAATCCAGTTTTGAATCCATTTTGATCTTTGAAAATTAGACTGCAAAATTACGGATTTAAACTCTATCTGACAAAATGACATAAACCTATTACTAGGATAATTAACTTTTTTTGTCATAATTTTGAGGCGAATTTCAATTCACAAAACTGATATGGCTAAAAATCTAGTGATCGTAGAGTCACCCGCAAAGGCAAAAACAATCGAAGGTTATTTAGGAAAAGATTTCACCGTAAAGTCGAGTTATGGGCATGTAAGAGATCTTTCTTCAAAAGGTATTTCTGTAGACATTGAAAATAATTTTGAACCGAATTACAGTATTAGTTCGGACAAAAAACAAGTTGTTCAGGAATTAAAAAAACTTTCTAAGGATGCTGAGACTGTATGGCTCGCGACGGATGAGGACCGTGAAGGGGAGGCGATTTCTTGGCATTTGAAAGAGGCATTGGGATTGAAAGACAATAATGTTAAAAGAATCACTTTCAACGAAATCACTAAATCTGCAATAACCAAAGCAATTGAAAATCCGCGTCAAATTGATGTGAACCTTGTAGATGCTCAACAGGCACGCAGAGTTTTAGATCGATTGGTAGGGTATGAGCTTTCTCCTGTTTTATGGAAAAAAGTAAAACCATCGCTTTCTGCGGGTAGAGTCCAGTCGGTAGCTGTAAGATTAATCGTTGAACGGGAAAAAGAAATTAGAGATTTTACGCCGGAATCTTTTTATAGAATTCAGGCCTTATTCAATATTAATGGTACCGAAGTAAAGGTAAGTTTGCCTACGGACCTAAAAACAATTGAGGAAGCACAAAGCTATTTGGAAAAATGCTTAGCAGGTGGATTCCAAATTGATAGTGTGGAACAAAAGCCTGGGAAGAAGAGCCCAGCTCAACCTTTCACTACTTCTACTTTACAACAGGAGGCTTCTCTTAAATTAGGTTTTTCAGTTTCCAGAACAATGATGGTCGCTCAACGATTGTATGAGTCTGGAAGAATCACGTACATGAGAACGGATTCGGTAAATCTTTCGGATCAAGCTTTGGATCAGGCAAAAAATGAAATCATTGCTTCATACGGTGCAGAGTTTTCTAATCCGAAGAAATACAAAACGAAATCTGAGTCTGCTCAAGAGGCTCACGAAGCCATCAGACCTACTGATTTTTCCTTACACAGATTAACGGAAGATTCAGACGAGGCGAGGTTGTATGAGTTGATTTGGAAAAGAACAGTGGCTTCTCAAATGAGCGACGCGAAGCTGCAAAGAACCATTTTCAAAATTGATAACGGAAAAGTAGATAAACCACTTCAGGCAAAAGGAGAAGTAATCACTTTTGAAGGTTTCCTTAAAGTTTACTTGGAATCAAAACATGATTTTGAAGACGAAGAATCTGAAGACACCATCCTTCCAGATGTGAAAAATGGAGACCCTTGCGATTTACTTTCTGGAGATGCTTTGCAGAAGTTTTCCAGACCACCCTATCGATTTTCAGAGGCTTCTTTGGTTAAGAAATTAGAGGAATTGGGTATTGGTCGACCTTCTACTTATGCTCCAACAATCTCCACCATCCAGAAAAGAGGATACGTAGAAAAAGGTATTCTGGAAGGGAAGGAAAGAACGCTTACAAATTTGATTATCGAAAAAGATCAAATCAAGAAAGTAGAACGAACTGAAGTCTACGGAGCCGATAGAAATAAATTAATGCCAACCGACATAGGATTTGTGGTAAACGATTTTCTTGTGGACCATTTCAAGGATATCATGAATTATGATTTTACCGCACAGGTTGAAAAGGAGTTTGATGATATTGCTAAAGGAATGTTGCAATGGACTGAAATGATCAAGAAATTCTACACTCCTTTCCATTCTAACGTAGAAGATACGCTTGAACACTCTGATCGAGCAACAGGTGAAAGAGAATTAGGAGTTGATCCTAAATCTGGAAAACCGGTTATGGCAAGAATTGGAAGATTTGGTCCAATGATCCAGATAGGTTCCCAGGAAGATGAAGAAAAACCACAATTTGCTTCGTTGAGAGCAGGGCAAAGTATATCAACCATCACTTTGGAAGAAGCTCTTGAATTGTTTTCATTCCCTAGAATTTTAGGAGAACATGATGGGAAAGAGATTAAAGTGAATATCGGAAAATACGGTCCTTATGTTCAATACGATGGTAAATTTGCTTCTATACCAGCAGAGGAGGACCCGGGTTCGGTGAGCTTGACTCGAGCGGTAGAGATCATGGAAGAAAAGTTGAAAGAAGATGCCAATAAGATTATAAAAGTATTTTCTGAAGATGATACCATGCAGTTGTTGAATGGGAAGTATGGGCCTTATTTAAAGATTGGAAGGAAAAACTTTAAACTGCCAAAAGATGTAGAGCCTGCAAATCTCTCTTATGAGGAATGCGTGGAGATTTCCAAAAATCAGCCCAAGCCCAAAAGAAAGGCAAAGAAAAAATAAGAGTTTTTAACAGCCTACTTTTATTAACATTTAATAGACTCAGGGAAATTCCTCATTGGATGACTTAATTTTGTTAGATTAAGCATTATTGGTTTTCAAATGAAAGACATTTCCATTTATTTCAAACCGATTGAGAATTACAATCAAAAGGATCAAAAAGGTTTTCTCAATAGTCGGATTCAAGTACACACCGAAAATTTTTTTCCAGACATTGAAGCAAATGACTTGGTACTAATCACAGTTCCTGAGTTTCGCCGTTCCAATGTAGCATCTGAAAACCAAGGGGAATACCCAAACTTTCGAAAAGCACTTTCTGAGTTATCAGACAATGGAATGAATTCGAACGTCTTGGATCTGGGAGTACTTGAGCCTGGAGAAACCATTGACGATACTTGCTTTGCCTTAAAATCTGCAGTCGCCGAAATTTTAAAGCAACAAGCGATTCCAATTGTTATAGGAGGATCCCATGATCTACTGTTACCTCTTTACCAATCCTATGAGGAAACAGAACAAATTATCAATATATGTACTGTTGATTCAAAAATTGACTTAGGGAACCCATCCGAAAAAATAGAGGACAAAAGATTCTTAAGTCATTTGTTGATGCGTCAACCTGGTCATCTCTTCAACTATAGTATAGTTGGAACACAAACACATTTTCTAAAAACGGAAGAACTCGAATTATTTGACCGTCTCTATTTTGATGTTCTTAGATTGGGTGAGTTCAAGTCGGATCCAAAGAAAGCGGAGCCCTATATTCGAAATGCAGATCTTTTCAATATTGATCTGGATGCCATGAAGTTTTCCGATTTTCAAAACCACGACTCCTCTCCGAACGGAATTTCCTCGGATGAAATCTGTCGTATTTCCAGATATGCAGGTTATTCGGATAAAGTAAGTTCCTTTGGTTTGTTTGGGTATGATTCATCCAACGACTCAAAATTGCAAGAAGCCAATCTTTTAGCGCAAATTGTTTGGTATTTCTTTGATGGCTATAAACAAAGAAAGAAGGATTATCCTATTGGAAGTAAAAGGATGTACAGTAAATACACGGTGAGCATCCAGGAAATGAAAGACGATATTGTTTTCTATAAAAGCGACAAAACTGAACGATGGTGGTTGGAAGTTCCTTATCCACCAGAGAAAGGGATTAAGTTCGAAAGACATTATTTAGTACCCTGTGATTACGAAGATTATGAAAAGGCCTCAAGCAATGAGTTACCTGATTTATGGTGGAAGACTTACAGGAAATTAATATAAGGAATTGATTTTTTGAAGATTATTGTAACTTTTTTTTACATCCTTCGTTTACCGGAAAATGATGAAATAGTATTTTAAACAGAGGCGTGTTGATAAGGATTAAATAAATAATGAAAAATTTCCTTTTTATAAATATTTAATCTATTTTAGCGACCTATTGGATAAAATACCCTTTCGTTTGGGCAATTTTTTAATAGCATAATTTTAACCTAGTATGAGGAAAATATTACTTACTATCAGTTCAGTTTTCTGCTTGACAACCGCCACAGTTATTGGGCAGCAGGATAGAGCGCTTACGCATTTCATTTATGATAAAATGAGTTTCAATCCTGCGGCGACTGGAGTGAAACCAGGTTATTGTGGAACTCTTATTTATAGAAACCAATGGGATAAGTTTGTTGGAGCTCCGAATTCTTTTGTATTCAATGCAGAAGGAAATTTCGCGAATTTCAACTCTGGTATTGGTTTGACTTTTGCTCATGACGCTATAGGTTTTCAAAGAACTAATAAGTTCTATTTAAATTATGCGTACCACTTAAGTCTGGAGAAAATTGGTGGGGTTCTTAGTTTTGGAGCTGGTTTAGGGATGATCAATGTAGGTTGGACACCACAGTGGGTGACTCCTTCAGGGTTAGCGCCAGATCAGGATCCTGTATTAGGTCCGAATGGTCAAAAATCTTCAGGAACTACATTTGATATGAACTTGGGTATTTATTATTCAGGTAGACAAGGACAAAACGAATATTGGGTTGGGATTTCGACTACTCACTTAACTGGGTTGGAGTTGAAAAGTCTTAACTTTAAGAACCAATTGCACTTTGTTGTGATGGGGGGATACTTAATCAATTTTGGAGAATCAGGATGGGCGGTAGAGCCAAATGTGATTGTTCAGTCTGATTTTGTAAAGACTTCTGTAAATATTCAAGCGCTGGCTTATTGGAAAAAGAAATTGAGATTTGGATTAGGGTATAGAATACCTGAGTCGTTGGCTATTTTGGTTGGTTGGAAACAGCCAATTGGATCAAGTATGGCTATCGATATTGGATATTCTTATGATATTACAACAAATAGCACTTTGGCAACTTACAGTAAAGGTTCGCATGAAGTAATGTTGAAATTCTGTTGGATTAAACCTCCGAAGCCAGTTGAGCCGACGAGAAACCCAAGATGGTTGTAAGAGTGAAATCGATTATTTGTAACCAAAAAAATTTAAAAGCGTTATACTATTCCGTAATCATTAGTGTGTGTAAGGTGATCTGAATTTAAAACGAGGATGTATGAAAAGTTTGGTGATTATTTTATTAAGTGGATTATTAGTTGTGTCGTGTAGTGGGCCAAGTGGTCACTTAATAGGGGTTCAAGGTAGAGCTCCGTATATTCCGGAAGTACCGTTAGGAATGCTTTATATTCCTTCTGGAGGATTTAATATGGGACAAAGTGATCAGGATGTTCCGTTCTTGCATCAGACAAGATCGAAAACAGTTTCTGTTCAGGCTTTCTATATTGATCAAACTGAAATCACGAATAATGAGTATAGACAATTTGTGTATTGGGTAAGAGACTCGATCGCAAGAGAATATATTTATGACGTGAACGATGCAAACCTTGGAGCTGGTGGTCCAGAGCCAATCGATGCAGAGGAACAAGCAGAGTGGTTAGATTACCGCGATGAGTGGTTTGACGAAGCAAACGTTGCTTGGGTAGAGTTTGATCCTACCATGAAAATGGAGAACAGAGAAAAATTCGGATTCAACTGGAGACAGAAGTTAGATTATTATGATAGACAATTAATGCCTTATCTAACTGAGATGTATCTTCCAGATTATGAAAGATTCTACAAAAGAAGAGAGATCGACACTAGAAAGTTGAAATTTAAGTACGAATGGATTGATTTGATCGAAGCTGCTAAAAGAGGTAGATACCATATTATTAGAGATGGATACAACAATAAGCAGAAATTAGTGAACAAAACACACCGTACTTTGAAAAACCCTCCACACCCATTTACAGAGCAACCTGATGGATTGGAAAAAGATATGGGGTATTTCAACAAAAAAGGTCAGAACAATGCTTTAAGAGGGCATGATGACAGATCTAGATTCATTATTCAAGAGGTGATCAATGTGTATCCTGATACATTATGTTGGGTAAGAGACTTTACTTACTCTTTCAACGATCCAATGACAAACATGTATTTCTGGCATCCAGCATACGATAACTATCCGGTTGTTGGTGTGACTTGGGTTCAAGCGAAAGCATTTTGTGTTTGGAGAACTCAATTGTTAAATGTTTGGTTAATTCAAAACGGGGACCTATTTGTTAACGATTTCAGATTGCCAACTGAGGCAGAATGGGAAAGAGGAGCAAGAGGTGACTTAGAATTGTCTGCATACCCATGGGGAGGTCCTTATATTAGAAACAGCTCTGGATGTTTCTTAGGGAACTTTAAGCCAATGAGAGGTAGATATTTTGATGATGGTGGTTTCCACACTGTAAAAGCTTACTCCTACAACCCAAATGGATGGGGATTGTACTGTATGGCTGGAAATGCAGCTGAGTGGACAGAAACTACTTATGATGAATCAGTTTATGAGTTCGCTCATGATTTGAACACAGAATACAGATACTATGCTATGGACTGGGATCCACCTTCAATGAAGAGAAAAGTAATTAGAGGAGGTTCTTGGAAGGATGTAGGATATTACCTTCAAACGGGTACTAGAACTTATGAGTATAGAGATACTGCAAAATGTTATATTGGATTCAGATGTGTGATGACGCACCTTGGTCGTGGAGGAAGAGACTTCTCGAAAGAAGGTGGTGAGGAAATTAAATCTGATATTCAGTTGAATTAATAGCCAAAGGCAAATAAATAAACCAAAATAAAAATCAGTTAATTAAATTGTTAAACTAAAAAAGCAAGGAATACTATGAAACCAGGAAGTAAAAGATGGAAACAGTTTATGGCAAAGTTGTACGGATTTGGTGCAGCAGTTGTAATTGTAGGAGCGATGTTTAAAATTATGCACTGGCCGGGTGCAGGTGCGATGCTTGTTGTCGGACTATCTACGGAAGCGTTAATTTTCGTTTTCTCGGCATTTGAACCGATTCACGAAGATCCAGATTGGACTCTAGTTTATCCAGAACTAGCATTGGGTCATGATGATATGGATCACGATGATTTACCAGAAATCACTTCAAGAGGAAGAGGTGGATCAGGTGGATCTGGAATTACAGAATTATTAGATGAAAAACTACAGGAAGCACAAATTGATTCCGCATTGTTAGAAAGACTTGGAGAAGGAATGAGAACTCTAGGTGAGAATGCATCTCAATTGAAAGCGGTTTCTGGAGCTGCAGCAGCAACAGATTCTTATGTATCTGCTTTAGAAGGAGCTTCTGATAAAGTATCTAAATTAACAGAGTCTTATGAAAGAGCTTCTGAGTCTTTAACAGGGTTGACTTCAACTACTGAAGAAGGTGCTTCTTTCGGAGAGCAAATGCAAAAAGTTTCTAAAAACTTAGCTGCTTTGAACAATGTTTATGAACTACAATTGAAAGGTTCTTCTCAACATCTTGAGGCGACTGAGAAATTCCAAACTCAGGTTACTGAAATGATGCAGAATCTTTCTGATTCAGTTGAAGATACAAGATTGTACAAAGAAAATATGGCTATGCTTACTAAGAACCTTACGGATCTTAATCAAGTGTACGGAAACATGCTTAAAGCCATGACAATTTCCAGAGATTAATTAGTTAAGTTACTAATTGGAAATTGTGAATTAATAAGATGAAATTTTATTAACCAAAAAAATTAATTCAATATGGCAGGAGGAAAAGAAACCCCAAGACAGAAGATGATCGGTATGATGTACCTCGTACTTACCGCTCTTCTAGCACTGAACGTTTCCAAATCTATTTTGGAAGCTTTCGTATCGATGGATAGCAATATTCAGGCAGGTACAAGATCTATTCAAGCAAGAGGTAATGAGGCAATGGCAGACTTGCTAGCCGTTAAAACCGATGCTGAAAGTAAAGGTGAAACTGAAAGAGCAAAAGCGGCTCAAGAGTATATCGATAAAGCTCAAAAGATCAAAGACATGACAGCAGAGCAAATCGGACTTATCCATGCAATTAAGGATGAGTTGATTACGGCTGTTGGTTCGGATCTAGGTAAAGTGAAAATCGAAGAAGGTGATATGGTTATTTACGATTGTGCACACATTGATGCAAAGGATAACTATGATGTACCAATGACCCTAATGATTGGTCCTGGTGCGGATATTAAGTCGCCATCTGAAAGTGCAAAAGGTATGGAATTATGGAATGCCTTACTTGCATATAGAGATAACTTAGTGACTGAATTAGCAACTTACGAAAGCAAATCGTACAAGTTAGACGCATCTAAACTTCCAGGTGAAGGTGAGTTTACAGACGATATGCTGTCTACCATCGATAAAGACGATAAGGACATCGTAAAAGCGATTTACAAACAGCTTACAAAACAAGAATTAGCGGATACGCACGGTGGTGAAAACAAAGACATCCATTGGGTGGGTAGAACTTTTGACCACGCGCCAGTTGTAGCTGCTTTGGCTCAATTGTCTGCTTTGGAACAAGATATCAGAACAGTTGAAGCAAATGCTTTGGCACACATCCGTTCTAAGATCGGTGGATCTGATTATTCTTTCAACAAAGTTACTGCTTTAGCATGGGCACCATCAAATTACTATAACCAAGGAGATAGTGTTGAACTTCAAGTGTTTATGGCG
Organism: Crocinitomicaceae bacterium; assembly: GCA_020436025.1. Classification (GTDB taxonomy): domain Bacteria; phylum Bacteroidota; class Bacteroidia; order Flavobacteriales_D; family Crocinitomicaceae; genus JAGQYP01. The sequence continues at coordinate 5,056 of JAGQYP010000015.1, read as the reverse complement.
GCGTATGATTCGTACAATCAACCTATTGTCACTTACAAAGCAGAAGAAGGTGATAAAGAAGTTACGGATGTAAAAGATGGTAAAGGTTTTATCAGATTTAGAGCTGCGGCAACGGATACACTTAAAGGAGTATTAAAAGTGAAGAAAAAAGATGGAACGCTTCAACCATTGGATTGGAAGTTCCCATATACTGTAGGTAAACCACAAGGTACAGTTTCTCTTCCTGAGTTAGCTGTTTTGTATAAAGGTTACGATAACAAAGTGCAAGGAGCGGCTTCCGGATACCCTGGTTATAAATTAACCATGTCAGGTGGATCGATTTCCAAAAGTGGAGATATGTGGATTGCTAAACCAGCAAGTGGTGTGAAAAAGGCATCTATTAGTATTTTTGGTGTAGCTCCAGATGGTAAATCAGCAAATCTTGGATCTTTTGATTATAAAGTTTCAAAACTTCCAGATCCAGCTGTGTTTATGGGTAGTTTCGTAAATGGTTCGAAAGTTCCTAAATCTGGTTTAAGCGTATTAACTTCTCTAAGAGCTGGTTATCCACCAGAGATTCCATTACAAGCGCAATTCTCTGTAATTGGTGGTACATGTAAAGTATCTAGTGCAAGAAATAAGCAACCTTTTTCAGGTTCAAACATTTCTTCTCTTTCTGGATACTTAAGACAAGCTCAAAAAGGAGATTTGGTAGTATTCCAGGTTAAAGTTAGATACCCAGGAAACATATCGAAAGATATTGCGTTTGCAATTGAAGTTAAATAATAGAATTAGTAATTAAAATAAAGGAACAATGAAAAGAATATGGTCAATAGTGTTCTCTGTGGTGTTTATGTTTGCGCTTCCTGCTTTTGGGCAAGGAGGAGTGAATAATGGTGAGATGCTTGGGCCTGTTCCAAATCCATCTCCAGGTGTTTTAGACGGAGTTTACGTTCCAGAACACATTCCAACCAAGAAGTTAATTCCTTGGGAGCATGTGCGTGAAGCAGATGCAGTTTGGAGTAAACGTGTATGGAGGTATATTGATTTGAGAGAGAAGATTAATCATCCAATGTATTACCCTTTAGATAAGATTAATGCGGAGATTAGTCCAACTGACTTGGAATGGACGAAACATCAGAGAAGATGGTCATTGTGGACTGTGATTTTAACGAATGTTCTGAATGGAAATTTAACAGTTTATTCTCCTGAAAATCCATTAAATAAAATTAAGGATGGAGATTCTTTTAAATATCCAATTGCACCACCTCCAGGTAAAACTGTTTCTGATTCAGTATGGTTTATTGATAACCTGTTAGGGTATCTTGCTACTGAAGAAGCCTGTGAAAGAATTCCGATTCCAAGTCAGGTAGATCCAGAAGAAGATTCGATGAGACAGATTGTGGTGAACGGAGAGATTATATGGGATATTGTTATGACTACTTGTCCTTACATATACTTTCAGTCTGAAGATATTGTTCAGTATCGATTAAAAGAAGATTGGTTCTTTGATAAAGAGAGATCAGTTATGGATGTTAGAATTATTGGAATTGCTCCAGTAAGATATGCCACAAATGAGGACAAAACAGCTATAACAGGTTATGAGGAAATATTCTGGTTGTATTTTCCAGAGTGTCGTTACGTATTTCAAAACTACTATGTGTATAACGCACAAAACGACTCAAGATGGTTCTCGTATGATGATTTGTTCTGGAAGAGAGAATTCAATTCTGTAATCTATAGATCTTCTAACGTTTACGATAGAAAGATTGATACCTATCGTGTAGGTGTAGACGCCTTACTGGAGTCTGAAAAGATTACAAATGAGATACGAATGATCGAACACGATGTTTGGAGTTTATAAAAACTTCTTTACAATACTTGAAAAGGGTCTCAATTGAGACCCTTTTTTTATTTTTGCAATCATGATAATAGTTGAAAATATGAGTTTACATCTTCCACAAGGGTTCTTGTATGAAGATGTTTCCTTGCAAATTAAGGCAGGAGAGAAAATTGGATTAGTAGGGAAGAATGGGGCAGGTAAATCTACTTTTCTCAAACTAATTTCTGGTGGAGCCAAACCAACTTCTGGAAAAATCCATCTTGGAAAGGACCAGCATCTGGGATTTTTAAGTCAAGATATTGAAGTTTATTCAGAGAAATCTGTTTTTGATTTCATTAAGGATTCGAATGAACAATTAAACAAGTTGTTTAGTAGAATAGAGGAAATAAATGAGGAATTGGAAATTCGTGAAGATTATGAGTCTGATTCTTACTCCAATATAATTGCAGAGTTAAGCGAGTGTCATGAAAAACTCAACCATTTGGGAGTAGAAACCTGGGAGAAAGATATAGAACAGACTTTATTTGGACTAGGATTTAAAAGGGAGGATTTTCAGAAGAAAACCAATGAGCTTTCAGGGGGATGGAAAATGAGAGCTGAACTTGCACGGATATTAATAAATCAACCAGATATTCTCCTTTTAGATGAGCCCACAAACCACCTTGATATCGTGACCATTCAGTGGTTGGAGACTTATCTCAAAACATATAAAGGGATCTTGATTCTTATTTCTCATGATAGATTGTTTTTGGACAATGTAACAACCCGTACCATTGAAATCATTAACGCAAAAGTGAAGGATTATCCTTTTCCCTACTCAAAATATAAAGTCATAAGAGAAGAAGAATTGCAAAATCTAACTTCTCAAAAAAAGAACCAGGAAAAAGAAATAAAACATACAGAGGAATTGATAAATAAATTCCGTGCTAAGAAGAATAAAGCAGCTTTTGCTCAGTCTTTGATAAAAAAACTGGAAAAAACTGAGCGAATTGAAGTAGAATCAGATCATGTCCGACAAGCTTCCATAAAGTTTCCAATCAGTAGAGAATCTGGTAAAAAGGTCTTAGAGGTAGATGTTCAATCAAAAGAATATGGGGATAAAAAAATTCTAGATCAACTAGAGTTTATCTTGACTAAAGGTCAGAAAATTGCCCTTCTCGGAGCTAATGGTACGGGAAAATCAACTTTAATTAAATGTATTATGGGAGAGACATCCTATAATGGTAATATTGAACTAGGACACAATGTGGAAATAGGATATTTCGCACAGGATTCGAGTAAACATTTGAGTCCTTCAGATTCTGTTTTCGAAGTAATTGATCATGTTGCTGTTGGAGAGAAAAGGAAGGAAATTCGATCTTTATTAGGAGCATTTTTATTTAGTGGTGAAGATATTGATAAAAAAGTATCCGTTTTATCAGGAGGGGAAAAAACAAGGCTAGGCCTATGTAAACTGTTGTTTTCAGATTCCAATTTTCTGATTTTGGATGAACCTACCAATCACTTGGATATTCAAAGTAAGAATGTATTAAAAAATGCACTTCAGAATTATGCCGGAACATTCATTATTGTTTCACACGACAGAGAGTTTCTTGAAGGTCTATTCGATGAGATTTGGGAAATTCAGGATGGTCGTTTGAAAGTTCATTATTCTGGAATTAAGGAGTTTTTAGCAACGAAATCAAGTGAAATTGAACAGCAATCTTCAAATCCTGTAAAGAAAGAAGTTCAAAAACAAGAGGTGTCCTCATTCCAACAAGCAAAGGATCAGAAAAAAATCAAAAACAAAATTCGAAATCTGGAACAAAGTATTGAAAAATTGGAGTCTGAAATCGAGGAAACAAGATCCGCCCTTTATCTTGAAGAAAATGTGAGTAATGTTTCCAAACTAAGTGAGCTGGACGAGAAAATAAATTCTCTTGAAAAAGAGCTCGAATCCAAAATGGCAGAATGGGAGGAGCAATCTTCCTTATTGGATTGAATCTGAATGAACTGGAGCCCCGTGGCGATAAATTCTTTGATATACAGTATCGCCTTTTTCATTCAGTTTCAAATACAAACCATTGTATCTATTGTTTACATGTGGAATAGAACTTTCAAGGTTCCCGTTAGGATGATAGGTTAAAAAAGGTCCGTTTAATTTTCCGTCTTTATATTGTCGTTTTGATTCAAGCCTACCACCTCGACGATATAAAACACACCACCCGGTATAAGGTTCTTCTGTTCCCCCTAGATGAATGATATTCTTCTTTTCGTCAATTTCAAGAGCTGTACAATCGCAAGTCGTGTCGTTTAACATTAAATCTGCGGAGGTATTTGATTCCTGAGTTGTATTTGATGCATCACTAGTATCAGAACCACATGAATAAATTAAAATGACTCCAATAAAAATTCCAATTAGTCTCATGATCCAAATTTACCGAAATAACTGTGATTAGATAATATTCAAATTGTTAATTACTTTAAAAAATAGACAAATGAAAAAGAGAAAAGAGAGAGCAAAAAATAGTATACATGATTTAAATGGTTTGGTTAAAATAAAAAAAAGCCGATGATTTCTCACCGGCTTTACTTGGTAGCGGGGGCCAGACTTACCGATTGCTTTCATCTACATCTCCACTACGTTCCGATTAAGATTCAATGCATCGGCATAGACTTCTCGTCTGGCTAGTTCTACTAAAGTTTTGAGCAAAAAAAAACGTGTCAGTTCAAACCAACACGTTTTCTTAGGTAGCGGTCCCGAGAAATCGGGAGAACTGACGTCCGTCAGCTGACGGATATGAGCCCGACGAGTTAGTGGTTTATAATTTTGGAACGAATGAATTGTCTGCCGCGAGAGGATTTGAGTTGTTTTTCTCTTTTCAAAGCTTCAGATTTTGTAGGATATTCTTCAGTATAAAGAATTATCCAAGGTCTAAACTTTACAGTAAAACCTTTTGTAGCAAGATCATTATGGGATTTAAATCTGTCATCAAGATCTGAAGTAATTCCGATGTAAATTTTGTCAAATGAAGGTGAGTACAAAGCGTAAACAGTGTACATGATGATGATTTAGGTAAATAAAAAAGCCGATGATTTCTCACCGGCTTTACTTGGTAGCGGGGGCCAGACTCGAACTGACGACCTTCGGGTTATGAGCCCGACGAGCTACCAACTGCTCCACCCCGCACTATAATGTTTTCAATAATTCAATTTAAATAGACTCGAACTACGTCCGTCAGCTGACGGATATGA
>JAGQYP010000159.1 GCA_020436025.1 Crocinitomicaceae bacterium | reverse complement strand
GTGTTTTTCCAGTTTGCAAATTTGAAATATAAAAATGAAAAGAGCCCCATCGAGCCAAAATAAATGTATTCTACGGACCAGATTCCCATCAATCCAGCTTCTAAAACATAAACAAGGAAGTAAGAGCAAACCAAATAGATCGAAATAGCCGAAATTTCAACCAAAAAGGAAGCTCGAGTGTTTCCTGTACCACTAATGAAATGGAAAAAAGGCGCCGCAAACCCAATCAGCATCATATTGCCAAAAATCAGTCGAAACAACCCTCTAATGCTTTCCATGTACTCCGGATTCATGATGAAATCATTGTTGTAATTCACTAAATGAACCATGGCAATGGGATAGAATACAATTCCATGCAGAAATAAGATCAAAAAGAAGAGATTTAAAAGAATGATGCGTTTCAGAAAAAGAGGGATTTTATTGGTTTCCCCAGCCCCAATCAAAGAGGAAACATAAGTCCGTGTTGTTGCATTGAGTCCGTACATGGGAATGAAAGCAATGAAATAAAGACTCCGAATCACATGGGAGATCTCTAATTCGATGGGCCCCAACTCTTCAATAAAGGAAAAGAAAATATACCAGGCCGAAAGAGCTATAAAACCTTGAAGCATCATTGGAGGTGCTATTTTTAGGAATTTCTGGAAAATTTCTCGGTCAAAATGAATCCTTTCAAAAAGGTGATAAGTCTTACTTTTTTTATCGTTTAAAATGTAAATGAACATGAACAATAGGGAAA
>JAGQYP010000158.1 GCA_020436025.1 Crocinitomicaceae bacterium | reverse complement strand
TGGCCATTCTTTTTCTCTTAATGTTTTTGGTGACTTGGGAAGTATTTGAGCTTGTAGTTGATTTACTTTTTGAATAGTGATTTCTTCTTTCATAAGCCTCTTCAAGTCCAGCAACTATTGATCGAACTTCTTCAATCGGAATCTTTAGCAAAACGCTAAAATAAGAGAGTATTTTTTCCTCATCTGGATGCAGTTTTCCATCAATGAATGAAATGTCACACAAAAACTGGATGATTTGTATCTTTCCTTTCATGGCTAGATGTTTATTAATCCATGATGCTGCAGTTTTCAATTCAATGGATTCATCTCTTAAAGCAGTGCCTAAAGATTCAGTTAAATTCATTGAAGCGTTAGGGAATTTTCTTTTGATATGACTTCTGATATAGGTTAATTTTTCTTTAGTATCTTTTCTCTCCTGTTTTAGCATGAGGACTGCGAGGGAAAGATAGACCTCCATTAAATTATCTTTATTGAAAGGGAATTGAGATGGAATTCGCCCATTTAGCCAAATAGTGCCTTGGTCTGTTCCATTGTATTTGAAAATTAAAAGGAAGAAATAAAGAATTAAAGGAAATAATACGAAAAAAGCCATCACGGTAAGTTTAATGAATTGTTCAAATTTAGATTAAATTTATCGTTAGATATAGATTATTTATGAAAAGCCTTGAAATAGCATATCAACAAAGAAATTTTGGAAAATCCTCACAACTCAAAAACTGTTTCATCAAAACAGCCACTTTTGAAGGGATGTACGACGAAGGGATTCCGAATCAAAAACTCATAGA
>JAGQYP010000157.1 GCA_020436025.1 Crocinitomicaceae bacterium | reverse complement strand
ACTACACTCTAAATATTATTCAAAGGAACAACTGGAAGAATTGGAAGAACAGGAGAAAAAAATTGGTGTTAGTGGAGTAAAAGATGCCATTAATGAATGGCCAACTTTGATTCAAAAGGTAAGATCTCAAATGGAATCTGGGGTAAATCCTTCTGACATAAAATTAAAGCCACTTGTTCAAAGGTGGATTGATCTAAAGAATATGTTTTCAGGTGGAAATCCTCAAATCGAAGAATCTACAAGAAAAATGTATGAAGAAAATCCTGATATGGCGAAGAGGTATCAGTTAGATCCCTCTATTTTTGAGTATGTTCAAAAGGCGGTTGATGCGCACAAGATTGTTTGAAGTAACATCAAAAATAGAGAATTGTTTTTGATTGTTATTCTAAAGATTTGCAATAATGTGAAAATGAAGCGGCATCTTGGTCGATTCCAGTACCATTAAATCATTGGTTTTCAGACCATGATGCGTTCGATAAGATAGCTATCGTTCAAATAGATTCCCCCTGGGAATCTATTTTGAGAAATCAAAGTAGCAGAACAGCTTTGCACTATTGTTTAAAATAAAATAGGAGCATGTGTTTTCTGTATAGTTTAAATACTAGGGAAAGTTATGATTGAAATTAGAAACAAAATCAAAAATATAGTCAGTAATATAATACCTTTTGATGCCCTTGAGTCGAATCACGCTAGCGAAGTTATTGATTGGATTGAGTCTGGTGAAGAGATTTTTAGAGTTGAAAAACCTGATATTCCAAATAAACATTTAGTTTCTTATTTTTGTTTATATTACAAAGTCGCAAAG
>JAGQYP010000156.1 GCA_020436025.1 Crocinitomicaceae bacterium | reverse complement strand
ATGCGGGTGCAAAGATACAGCGTTTTTCATTCCGCACAATACTTTATTAAAAAAAAATTCATCTTTTTTTTTAACCCCTATTTAAGGTCTTGATAACCTTCTGTTTACATTTTGATTTTTTTAGTGTCTAGTAACGATCATAACCGGGATATCAATAGCATTGACTACTGATTCGGCAACACTGTGATGGAATATTTTGCGGATTCCTTTATAACCATGCGTATTAATTACCAATAAATCAGCCTTATTCTTTTTAATGAATTTCACGATTCCCTCATCTACCCAAGTTGCATTAAATGTGGAATGGGTCGCATTCTCCAATTTATGTTGATCAATCATTTTCTCAATTCTGGTATCTACCACATCCGATTCTTCAAACTTATTTGGAGTATTAATATAAAGTAAATGCAAATCTGACTTGTAAAATTTCGCAATTGTCTTCACGTAATCCAAAGACTGGTTCAATTCTTCCTCTTTGAAATCTGAAGTATATACGATCTTATCAAATCCAGCAGTACCCGCGTTTTCTTTTACAACGATAACCGGAATTTCTGAAAAACGAACCATCTTCTGAGCATGAGAACCCAATAATACATTGTTCACTCCCCTATCTCCATGAGATCCCATCACAATCAAATCAATCTTGTTCTCTTTTGAATAAGCTAAAATCTCTCCAATTAAATCTCCTTCCAAAACATGTGTTTGATAATTCAATTTTTGTTGCTCTTCATTTAATAAGTCAACTAAAAGTTGATCTGCTTGTTCAAATACTTCCTTAATTTGGTGAATGGGTCTTTCTTCCATGTCCACATCAAATAATCGAGCTCCAGCCACACTACCTCCAGTAAAAGAATAATCCATTTCGATGGTATGGATCAAATGCACTTCCGTATTTGTATTCTTAGCTATTCCAAGTGCATAATTCAAGGCACTTTTAGAGCATGGTGTAAAATCTACAGGAACTAATATCTTTTTCATGATATGGTCGTAATAAAATAAAAACTTAAATTAGTATAAAATTATTCATTCAGTTCCGAACTATGAAATATTTCATTCTGATTCTTTTAGGCGCATATTTAATCTCTTGCAAGGAAACACCAAGAGAACTTGAAGTATGTTTTCAAATTGATGAAAATGTGATTAACCAAGGAGATTCTGTTCTTTTTACAAATTGCAGTATCGCAGATTCCACTTTGATCATTATCCAGAATG
>JAGQYP010000155.1 GCA_020436025.1 Crocinitomicaceae bacterium | reverse complement strand
AGCGGAGTCGAAGGGTGAATGAGCATTAGTGTGCCAGGTGTGCGCCGGATGTCGAAGCATTCGGGCGATGGTAGGGTCTGCTTGTTGTTGAAATGATGTCTAACCAAATTGATCAAATTCAATCGTTGCAGGGAAATGAGTGTTATAAAACCAAAATGCTTGTATAAATTTCGATCAATAAATCTTGATCATAAAGTTGGTATCGAAAGGTTCAAGCAAATCGTCATTGAGAACAAACTCTACTTTGCTGCACCTTCGGAGATCAACGATCCTTTTGATTGCAAAATACCTCCCAATTTTGACGCAGATGAAAAAACTCTAAGGCAATTCATAATCGATGAAACGAGGAACAATCCTGACTTTCCAGGTGCTCCAGACAGTGTAATTGAAAGTTTCGCTGATGATGTGATCGCTAGCGATGGCGTTAAAAAGCTGAGCAAAGATATGCTTGCATCGATGAGGTTGGCGCAAGGTCAAATATTGAACAGGAATGTTGGAGTATGTTGCTTTAGCGCGGTTAAAAATGACATTCTTTTATGGGCACATTATGCTAACGGCCACACTGGAATTTGCCTTGAATTCAATATTCAAAAAGGAATACAGCTTTTTCACCGGGCAAAACCAGTAAAATATTATAAATCTTATCCAAATGTAAATTTTTTCAAATGCTATCATAAAAATGAGCATTGGATGCCCAAAATTTTGATCGCAAAAGCAAATTGCTGGAAATACGAAAGTGAATGGCGCGTATTTAAATTTGATGGGCCAGGCTTAGAAATATTCCCAGAATGTTGTTTGACAGCCATAATATTCGGATGCCAAATGCAAGACAGAGAAAAGCATTTTTTAATCAATTTTGTCAAGGAGAACAAGATGGGAATTAAGCTAATAGAAGCGCGAATGAAGGAAAATAAATATGGACTAAAATTTATGCAAATCACTTAGGTCCATACTTCTTCTCAATAAGAAGAATCAATTCTTCATCTGACCTGCTACCTAAGTTTGGATATTTTTTCCTAAACAATTCAAGAATTTCTTCATCTGAATAACTTTTTGATTTCGGTACTGCTGCTCGAAAGTTAGGCAACTGGCTAAATTCAACATTTCCGATAAGATCGTCTAATTCTGTAGTTGTACGGAAATCTTTACCTGAATCTCTTGTTTTATCAGTTTCGTTTTTGCCGAATCCAAAGCCAGCAACTATCGAAAAAGATGTTGTGTTATCAATTACAGTCAATTTGGGCCCCAAGTAAAAATAGTTATTGAGCGATGTTGCCGCTCTAATTCCAAAGTGGAAATTAAAACCGACTTCATTTACTGTTTCTTTCAAAATGACAGAGCTGTTTTCAGAGATCTTAAGAGTTCTTGAAATGT
>JAGQYP010000154.1 GCA_020436025.1 Crocinitomicaceae bacterium | reverse complement strand
AATAACAATTATTTATTGCTTTTTAGATTTAATATTGAGAGCAAGAAGCATTTATTATCTTTGAACCAACTATACTAATTTTCAAACACTTCGTAATGAAGATACTTTTCCTGATTACTTTAATGTGGACCCTTTCTTTATGGGGACAAGATCCGGCTCAACAATCTCAAATAGATTCTTTGAACAAAGAAATCTCAAAAGCCAAGCATGATACAACTAAAATAAGTCTAGAACTATTAAAAGCAGATATTTTTCTAAAAATCAACACAGATTCTACTATCAAAATATATAATCAAATTGACTTGGAATGTGAGAATAACCTAAAGAAAAAAGTAAATCCTAAAGAAAAAAGAACTTTTTTACAGCTCAAATTTTTTGCGCTCCATAATTCAGCACGATTAGATAGAATGTTAGGGCAATTTGACATTGCTAAAGAAAAGCTTGCTACATGCATAACAAATTTTGAAAAAATCGAGGAATATTACGGATTAGGCATGAGTTTTCAATCTCTAGGAAATATTCAATCAAATTTAGGCGAAAACAAAGAATCCTTAGAAAGTCAAATTAAAAGCCTAAATGCATTTGAGAAAACAGATCGTAAACAAGAACAACTTAACGCATTACACAATATTTCCAATGCATATCAAACGTTGGGTGAACCTGAAAAAGCCAAAGAATATTTAGATAAATGTCTGGTAAAAGCAAAAGACCTGAATGATGAAGCGAATCTGGCTTATTTTCTACTTTCTTACGGTGTATTAAATCAAAATTTAGGTAATACTGACAAAGCAATTATTAACTACAATGAATGCTTAAAATACAGTGAAAAATTAGGAGAAGACCAAATATCAGGCTATGCCTTAGGAAATATCGCCATCATCTATACTGATTTAAAAGAGTATGACAAATCCATTGAATATCAATTAAGAAGTATGAAAGTCAGAGAAAAAATTGGGGACAACATCGGACTTATATATTCTTACATCAATTTAGGTGCAAATTATTCTGAAAAGGGCAATAATGAATTAGCCCTAGACTATTTTTTCAAAGCAGAAAAACTAGCAAAAGAGGCCCAACACGCCGCCTTATTGGGTGAAACTTATACCCACATGGGAGCTATTTATTTAGAGTTGGGCAAGGATAAACTTTCATTGGAATTCTCTATGAAAGCCCTCGAATTACTCGATAAGGCCGATATGAAATTCTCTCTATGCACTGTACTCAGCAATATAGGTGTGGCCTATCAAAAGCAAAATCAGAACGCAAAAGCCATTACTTATTTCAAACGATCCTTGGACGAAGCGCAACAAGCAGATTATTTGGCTCAGATTATTCCCCCTGCTAAAGGCTTATTTGAAATCTATAAGAAACAAAGAGAATTTAAAATTAGTTTGGAGTATTTTGAATTATACATTACGAGTAAGGACAGTCTTGAAAAAGAAGAGAATCAGAAAGAAGTTATCCG
>JAGQYP010000153.1 GCA_020436025.1 Crocinitomicaceae bacterium | reverse complement strand
AAGACATCTTTTAATTGTTTCACATAAGAGTACCCATTACCTTCTCCATATTTGAAAAAAGGAGTTAGGTTGAACCAGAAATTTTCATTGAGGTAGGCAAAATTGTGCTGGTCAGCATAATCCTTGATTGACTGTTCTTGGGAATAAAATTTGTTAAGCATTGTCTGTCGTTTTTGAAGACTCTCAGGCCTTGTAACGATTGAGATATAATCCTCTCTTGCTTTTTTCGCAGCTTCAGCTTCTCTGGTGTCTTTTTCTGCTATCAGTTGAATCAACTCAGGAGATTTTGCAATATTCAGCTTTACACCCTTATTCGTTCGATTTATAAATACTTCAAAGTGTTTGTGCCCGGTCTTGTCATATAGAAGGTGGATTTTCTCCAAATTGGGAAAGAAATCAAATTGATGAAAAATATAGTCATAACTTTCCAACTGGGTCATGATTCTTGGTTCTGCTACATTAGAAAGTTGATACTGAAAATTTGCTGAAGGTAAAGTTTCAATATCTGCGCGAAAGTCTTTCAGGTGATAAGTAGCGTAGAGTTCAGTTTTTCCATAGAAATCTGATAGATTGGTTACATGCGCTTTTATATCGACCTTGGATTTGTAGCGAGTCACCTTGCTATTACTTCCAAGAAAAAGCTCTCCATCCTGCAGATAGGTGCTAAGATAGTAAAGATGAAAATCCTTCAAGATATAGTGAATTTCATCATCGAGATTTGTTTTATGGCATATTCCCTTGAATGAGAAACTGTCGAATTCAAAAGAAATTCCTGCCTCACTTTGAGTAATATTTACCCCACCTAAAGAGCTATTACCCTCTTTTGGAACAAAGCCATCTTCACAGGACGTGATAGAAGCACTTTCGAAGAGTTTGGGTTTGCCATCAACAATAGTGGTCCGAATAGCATGGTTGCTTATAAAATTAATTACTTGGGGTTCTCCTTTTCCCTTTTTGTTAGAGTATATCTCTATTTTGCCAATACCTTTTTGAAAACTTAATTTTTGGATATACACATTCATACGAACATCCTGATACTTTAATTCATTTGGGGAGCGATATTTTATTATTCCAGTATATTTTCCGTCCAAATTATTGGATTCTCGGTTCTCCAAGGGACTTGAGAAAGCAACAATAAGATATGTCAATACTAAATATGAGAGAATCTGAAATAACTTTTTCATAATATATGATCATTTGGGATCTTTTTATTGGACGTTAGAAAACCTAAGAACCAATATCCCCAATCCCCCACAAAATCCCAAAATTTTCACAACAAATGTAATCCTATTTTCACATCCCCTTTTTTTATTACATTTACAATGTCTCACTCAATGGTCAATCTCACTTTTGTTTTGTTTAATTGTTCCGCTCCATTTTGGTAATAGCAGAGTTGATTTTCCGTTCCATAATTCCAAAGATGCTTTCTCCTAAAAGATAAACTTCTGTTGTGCCTTCTATTAAACCTTCTGCTTGAGCATGGATTCTTCGGGAGGTATGTATGGCTGATTCTATGAAAATAGGATGTTTGTTGGAATTAAAACCGCC
>JAGQYP010000152.1 GCA_020436025.1 Crocinitomicaceae bacterium | reverse complement strand
GATTGTGATGTGGCATAAATTCGTGTATAAGCTAGCTGGCGAATACCATGAGATCAATTCCACTATGGTTTCCATCGGAGAAGATGATACGCATACGGCTATGTCGAGAACTGTAGGACTCCCAGCAGCCATTTGTGGAAAAATGATCTTAAATGGAGTGATCGACCTGAAAGGAGTTCAAAGACCCATTAAAGAAGCCATTTATACTCCAGTTCTGAACGAATTGGAGGAATATGGGATCAAATTCACAGAGAAGAAACTCAAAGAACCTGTTTTGTATAACGAAGGAGTGGTTTAAGTGGAAATTTCCAAATTGAAAACGACCAATGATTAAACATCAATAAACAAGAAAACTATTTTTGAACTTAGAACTTAGAACTTAGAACTTAGAACTTAGAACCCCTCCACTAATCAACAACACAATCCTCATAAAAAAAGCTAAAAAACCTGTGATTTACTGAGGTTTCTGTAATTTTGTATTCAAATTCAAAGTCCGAATTCATGTACAAATTACTTATTCCATTCATTTTCACTTTATTACTGGTTTCTTGTGGTCAAGATAGTTCGGCGACTTCTTCTCAAGATAATTCCGAAGAAGACACGACCACTATTCCTCCTCCACAAATGAAATATGGATTTATTCTGGATAGCTTTAATGTAAAGCAAGGGGTGATTCAGGAAGGATGGACTCTTTCCCATATGCTGGCTCCTCATGGAATCGCTCAAGTGCTGATTAATGAAATTGCACATGTGGCACAGGACAGTGCCGTAAATTGGAAATATGTTGTTCCTGGAAAACGCTTTTTTGTTTTGGCGAGTAAAAATGATTCCAACGATATCCGACATATCATTTACGTGAAAAATAAAATTGAATATGTTCAGATTGACTTTAAAAGGGAAGATTTCACCATCAAAGTAAAAAGAAAACCTGTGGAAACCCAGGAAGTTTGGATGAGTGGAGAAATTGTTCAAAATTCCAATTTGACCATAAGTATTAATCAACAAGTGAAAGACCCTACCATTACGGGAGAATTAGCAGAATCGATTGCAGGAATTTTTGCCTGGTCCATCGACTTCTTCAAATTGCATCCTGGGGATCAATACAAGGTGCTCTATGAAAAAAAGATAGTAGACAAGGAAATTGTGGGAATTGGGGAGATCAAAGCGATTTGGTTCAAACATCAGGGAGATCCTTACTACACTTTCCAATATTTTGCTGATTCCACCCAAAAAGACAAAGGGTATTTTGACGAGAAAGCCAAAGAAATGAAAAGACCTTTCCTAATGTCGCCAGTGAAGTTTTCTAGAGTATCTTCTGGATACAATCTCAAAAGGTTTCATCCGGTTCAAAAGCGTGTGAAAGCACATTTAGGAACGGATTATGCAGCTCCGACAGGTACGCCAATCCTATCCACAGCAGATGGTTATGTAGAAAGAGCAGGCTATGGCAGTGGGAATGGAAATTATGTTAAAGTGAAGCACAACGAAACTTATTCGACGCAATACCTGCACATGAGTAAAATTGCGGAAGGGATGCGTCCGGGAGTGAAAGTGAAGCAGGGTCAGTTTAT
>JAGQYP010000151.1 GCA_020436025.1 Crocinitomicaceae bacterium | reverse complement strand
ACTCAAATGGGCGATTGGTGATATATGCAGAAACCAATTTTTGTCTAACATTTGGTGAGGCGACTACATTTCTCCCAGATTTTTCAGTGATTTCTTTAGCAACTGCGTACAAGGTGTCGTTTTTCAAATTTACGCTTAAGAAAGTATTATCCGTACGGTAATTGATATCTAAAGATTTTGGTTTAGGAACTTCGGTTTTCACAATTTTCGGTCTCTTTTTGAAGAACAAGATTTCTCCAATAAAGTCGATTTGCAACTCATATTGGAGCACCAAAAACATCATGACATCCGTAACTTTTGCATTCGTGAAGTTGTTAGAAATCAAAATATTCAGTTTTTGATCTACCGAAATATTCAACTTGTGTTCCGCTGCAATTGCAGATAGAAAATCTCCAATAGGGGCGTCAGAAACACTGATGGAAACGGTTTCATTGAGTCCGGGTTGTTGGGAGGATAAGTTTTCCAGCTTCGAACGTATTTCTTGCTCATATTCGGTCTGACTGTTTGCTGATATAACCAGTAAACAAAAAATTATATAGGTTATGTATTTCATTCTCATTCGCTCAATAAGGAATAAACATCTTCCAACGAAGTCACGCCTTCAGATAATAAATTATAGGCCTGTTCAGACAATTTTCTGACACCTTTTTCTTTTAAAATAGTATCCACTCTTAACTCCTTTGATTTTATTTTTTCTGATAAATCATGGTCTATTGGGATGATTTCATAAAGTGCTCTTCTTCCTTTGTAACCGGTATAATAACATTCTGAACATCCTACAGGTCGATAGTACTTTTTCAATTCTTTTTCATTCTTAAATCCAGGTGGTAAATCTTGGATTTCTAGGTTCGTTTCTTCC
Source organism: Crocinitomicaceae bacterium (assembly GCA_020436025.1). Lineage (GTDB taxonomy): Bacteria > Bacteroidota > Bacteroidia > Flavobacteriales_D > Crocinitomicaceae > JAGQYP01. The sequence continues at coordinate 721 of JAGQYP010000151.1, read as the reverse complement.
TTGCAATTATTGCATAGTTTTTTAACCAATCTTTGGGCTACCGATGTATTCAACGTTGAAGCTAAAAGGAATGGTTCCACTCCCATGTCAATTAACCTAGAGACCGTATCCCAAGCAGAATTTGTATGGATCGTTGATAGCACTAAGTGTCCTGTTAGCGCCGCCTTAACAGCCATTTTGGCGGTTTCCGAATCTCTAATTTCTCCTAACATGATGATGTCGGGATCTTGTCTTAAAAAGGAACGCAGAGCACTAGCGAAAGACAAGCCAATGGACTCTTTTACCTGCACCTGATTAATTCCCTCTAGCGTATATTCAATGGGATCTTCAACGGTAACTACATTTCTTTTTTCTTCATTTAAGATTTTCAGTGTTGCATAGAGGGTAGTTGTTTTACCTGATCCCGTGGGGCCTGATATTAATAAAATGCCATTTGGTTTTTTGATCCCTTCTAAATAATTGAATCGATCTTTTTCATCCATTCCCAAAGCTGAGATATCAATATTGGATGCGTCATTTCCTAGAATTCTAAGAACAATTTTTTCTCCGTAAAGAGTTGGTAAAATGCTCACCCGGACATCAAAATCGGGGTAAGAAATTCTTCCATCCTGTGGTCTTCTTTTTTCTGTTATATCCAGATTAGAGAGGATTTTTATCTTATTTACGATTTCAGGGTATTCAGATTTTTCCAATTTGTATTTTTCAATCAAACCTCCATCGA
>JAGQYP010000150.1 GCA_020436025.1 Crocinitomicaceae bacterium | reverse complement strand
AAAACTAAGCGCAGATTCAATATTCAATAAAAAATAAGCGTCTGGTACTCCGTAAATTTCATCTTCCCTGCTATGTTTCCATTGCCTGCTCACCCCTGTTCCTGATAACTTAATAAAAGGTCGAACAACTTTCTCTGTTGAAGCAAATTCATAACTAATAAAAAAGCCTATTTGATCCGCCGGCATTTGTGCGATATAATCGTTTCTTTTCAAATTGTAAGCCCACAAAGTAGATCCATTGACGTTGATTTCCAGTTTTTTAATCGGAAGAACTGAAAAAGACAAGTCTCCTCCCGTCAAGACTGCCTCATCTTGCTGAAAATGATAGGTAGGAAAAGCGCCTCTTATTGTTAATTCGGGTAAGCCAGCCACTTGATAGATGAAATTCTTAAAGTAATTCCCGTAAAGCTCTATTTCAAATTTAACATGGTCAGATTGATGCCAATAACTCAATGAAGTTCCGATAGATTCTTCCGCTTTCAAATCCGGATTACCATATTCAATAGAAGCTGCACCATGATGCAATCCATCTGAAAATAACTCATTAGGCTCAGGATTACGCCATGCTTTGAAAAAACTCCAATTGAATGCATTCTTAGGATTGAATCTATAATTCAGCCCAAAATTTCCTGAAAGATTATTCCAGTTTTTCTTTGGTTCCACTAAAACCCCAGCATCGTAATAGTAGTAGTCGAAAAATCGCGTATCGAATCGCAAACCGACTTCTAATTTCAACTTTCTAAGCGTCAAAGATTCAATCCAATAAACGCCTCCTCCATATTTATTGTAATTGGGTATGAGATAAAACTTCCCATCATAAATATTGGACGACCCAACATAATTGATTCCGAATTTTCCTTTAAACCCCCTATTATACGAGTGCTCCCAGTGAATATTACCATAAAAATTGGACAAATAAAACTGCATCTCGGCCTCTTGGTTGTCTTGATTCCCGAAGGGCTTGTCTGCATCAAATTCATTTCGATTGTTTCTTTGATATCCAAAATCCATTACTAATTCTCCAGCCTTTCCAGTTTGAATTCTACTTGAAACTTTGGCAAGATGGTGACTCACTTTTTGAAATGGACGTCCAATGGTATACTGAAAACCTTCCTGTATCAATGGTTTATCAGCCGAAATAGCATTTTCTAGATCAGTCAAATTTCCAATGTGCGATCCTTTGAATATTCCTAATTTCGTGTTGAATTGAGAATAAAATGCCGTGATACTCCAGTTTTTACCTTCGTATTGCGTGTTAAAGGACATATTGTATTCCTCCATTCCGGTATTGGCAAGAAAATAGTACGAAGTATTGTTATTTCCCATCTTTTTAAAACTCCCTTGTAATCTCCAGCTCCACCCTTTTGTTTTAGCAAACATACCTTCAACATAGCCATTGACAACGCCTCCCAATCCATTCGAGTTGAAAACCAAATCAATCCCTCCATGGATTCCAGCTGTGTCGGGAAGATCAAAAGGTTTTAAGATAATGACTCCCCCGATAGCTCCAGGTCCATACTTCACCGATTCAGAACCTTTAACCAATTGAATTACCCCCAAAGCATAAGGATCTACCTCTGGAGCATGTTCAATCCCCCATCTTTGAGATTCCTGTATC
>JAGQYP010000014.1 GCA_020436025.1 Crocinitomicaceae bacterium | reverse complement strand
GTCTTTTTCTTTTAAGTTCAAATCGGTCATGTCCAAAATTTCAGCTTTAGCCAAAGTCTCCGGAGTTAATCCAAGTGTTTTAATCATCTCTTTTTCTCCTAATTTCATCAAAACCTGATAGATCAAATATTGATTTTCCGGATGTTCTTCCTGGAGTTTTTGCCAGACACTTAGTTCTGTTTTTTGTCCAATTTTATTGAGTAAAACAGCTGTAAAGCAAACTCCTCGAATATCATTAATCAGCATCATTTTCTCAAAAACTTTTTGCACGCGCTCGTCTTCTTTGTAAAATGGCGCAAGCAGTTTCATTAACTCTGACAATTTGTGATTGCTGAAACTTGTAAATCTATTTTTGCTTACATAGCCATATTCGTAATCTTCGTAGTCATCATAATCATAATTGTAATTATAATAATTCGAATTTTTATTGTTTTCAGCATCGATGGTTTTATTATTGAATCGTTTCAACTCCATTTTTGCTTCTCTGTAGATATCATCCAGTTTTCCTTTGTAGAAATTTTTGTCAATATGTCCACTGTCCAGCAATTGCACTAAGTTGGAATAAATGTGATCCGTGTATTCAGGAACTGAAGCCAAGGAAAACAAATCAGGATAATAATACTTCTGGATTTCTAGTGAGTCGGTGTAATAATTAAACAACTGATTGATCTTATAACTGCCCGTCAATGGGGTTTCTTTCAAAAGTAATTTCACGAAAAGTTCTGCATTTTCCTTTTTTTCGAGCTGATTGATTCCATTCAAAATCGCAATTTGTAGTGAGGAGGTGTCTTCAGCTTCGTAGTACTTTCGCTCCAAATACTTCAAAATTTCTGGGCTATCGATCTGACCAATGCCTTCCAATAGATTTTGTTTATAGATATGTCCATCATCAAATCTTTTGAAATTAAGGGTATCAATGACCTGCATCAGCGCTTTGCCATCTGCATCTTCAAAATCGATGATATTGATGGACCTCAAAGCTCGCATTTCTAGTAAACTGTCTTTACTTGTTAGATGGGCTAAAAACAAGGAGTCTTTATCCTGACCCAATGGCTGACCCACAACCGTGTCCATTGGAACAAAATGATCCATGAAATGTAGAACCTCTTTACTTGGTCCGTTTGTCGTATCTATGGTTACTCTTAAATTATAAGATCTTCCTTTGTAGACCAAGTAGCGACCGTAAATTCCTCGAGTAGAATTTTTGTGATGTACTTCATATTCTTTCCACTTCAATCCATTTGAATTTTCAGGCATGAAGGCGTCTTTTGCAATTACATAGGGGTGGGATTCTCCACTTGAATAAGGATGATAATTTCCAATTAAATCTCGGTAATCATCAATATTTGGAAGAGGTGGAGGCGGAGGAATGGCGTTTTCGTTCATGGCTTCTTCGTAATTGATGAACGCTCCCAAGTAATTCAAATTATTGTAAACCTTTTCCTGATCTCTTGAAGCATAATCATGAAATTTTGAGTAGGAAACTTCCAAATATTCTCCAGTAGAATTGAAAAAATAGGCAATGTCTTCATATTTCGAAGTGAAATCATTGTCTTCTTCCTCATCAGATGCATAGCGATACTTAAAGGCATCATCGTATTCTGATCGTGGATTTCGAGCATAAGTGGAAACATTGTAAAGCATCACCGTATCTTCAATTTCTCGAATTGGTCCGCTTGCTTTGAATGCATCAAACTGAAAAGATTTGAAGTACCGATCGGCTATTTTTTTATTCGATTTAGCGATCATCAAATAATAATTCGGTCCGTTGATGATAGTTTGGACATAAATACCTTCTCCCTTAGCATTTTCAGCATAATGCGAATAAGACGGATGCTTGTCGATTAGTCCAAATTCCCCTTTTTGAATCTTTTTAAAATCGAGATCTTCACAAAATTTATCCGCAATGTATTTCAATTCAAAAGTATCTTCTTCAATGTATTCGATATCGGTTAAAGTTGTCTGAATCAAAGCAAAATAGCTCTTACTTTTCTTATCGTAAGCTTGCAAAAAGGCATTCTTGTTAAGCGAAGTGAAATCTCTTGCATCCTGTACTTTTATGGCGCCGGGTAAATCCACATGGAATCCACCAAAATAAGGACTTACAGGTCTCCAGTCTTTATCGTATTCATAATTCAGTTGGGTGGAGTCTATAAAGAGTTGTACTTCTTTTTTATTCGCATAATCTTTAATCCCGCTCACCTTAAAAATAAATAGTTCAAAAGGGGTGATGATGATTTTGTATTGCTGAGCATCACCTTGTTTGGTTTCGTTTTTTATCAGAATAATGGGGTGACCAAATTTATCTTTTCCTTTCTGATTGATGTCGATTATCTTTCCCGGAATATTTTCATAAAGTAAACTATCAATTCTCTTTTTAGTGTATTCCATGGATTGGTCATACAATGGAGCGAAAGTATTGATCTGTTTGATGAAATAAATTCCTCCATTAGGCATGTCTGGTACCTGAAGTTCTCGGTAGACCAAAGCTTCAGGAGCCTGAATGATTTTATCCGGAAGGTAAGAAGTAAAACTACTGTCATTGGCCATCACCTTTTTCAAACTAAAAGGATGAATGATTTCGTCGATGGCATCTTTTTGTTTCGGATCTCTTGTTTTAGAACCGTAAATAGGTCGTACCAAATACCCCTTCTTGCGCATTTCTTCAATAACTCCTCTTTTACCCGGTAAGTGAGCTGCTCCAACCGCTGCAAACAATTTTTGCCCGCCTTGAATTATGGAATCCATGCTTTCTGCGATGTTTTCATTTCTCAGGTAGAGCATGAATTCCCTTCCTTCCTCGGTTCCTGTTATTCTTCCAATGGAATCTAAAAGATCTAAATCTCCATTTCTGTAGGCATCTTCAATGATTTCATAAGGTCGCTTATCTCCAAAATCGTATTGCGAGCGGTATCCGTAAGATCTGTTTTTTGCTTCTGCAAGTTGGGATTCAATGACTAGTTTTTGACTTTCCTCAAAGTCTTCCAGGTTGGTTACAGTTTTCCCCAATTTTTTCCCCGCCTGATAAATAAACATATCCAAATAGGTGTCTTCCTGAAAATTATTTTCATACCCATATGATTTTCTATAAAGTAGATTATTTGAAAATCTCGAATCAACAGACAAAAGATATTTCAAAGCTCTATTTTCGATAGGTTCTAATTTGAAAGCATTTGAATAAAACCCAAGAGATCTAATTTTAAAACCATTATGCAGGAAAAAAGAATAGACGTCGGATTCCAGCATGTCTTCCATCCAAAATTCAGGATTTGTTTCCAATCCTACTATATCCACACTTTTCAACGCAACATAAAAACTGTCTGTTAAATGAAAAGCCACCTTGGACGATACATGCATGGTTCCGTACAAGAAAGATGTATTTCCGCTTTTGGGATCCTTAATTTCCCAGAGTAAACTTTGGTACTTGTTAGGGTTTTCGTTTGATTTCTTTTTCTGATTAAAGGCCTGAAAAGGTGAGAGTAAGATCAGAATTAAGGTTAGAATTTGGAATAGTTTCATATAAAATTAAAGTTTCAAATTGATCCTTAAGATGTTTTCAAGAATAATGCTCAATTTGGATTATGTAACATAATTTGACAGCGAGAAAATACAAAGAATCATAGAATATTTCCATTTTTTAACGATTATTTGATTTTTCTTCTCGGCATCCCAAAAGCACTCTTTTGATAAGAATTTGCCTACATGTTGCTTTGCTTTTTTAAAACAAGGCTTTTTGTATTATCTTTAGTTCTTTGAATTTAATTATGTCTGTTCACAACTATCAAGGAAAACGCTATCAAAAAGGAAAATCAGAACTACGTTTTGATGCGTTGACCATGGAGGAACCACTCCAAATTGATGTGAATGGCAAACCTTTTACTTTGACCATGCGAACTCCCGGAGATGACCGGGCTTTGGTGCGTGGTTTATTGCATTCCGAAGGTGTGATTAAAAGTCCTGAATTCAATCCGGAACTTATTTTTGTAAATGAAAACAAAGAAGGGATTCTTACTCAGATCGCTCTTGAAATTCCAACAAAAGAATTAGGTGACGGTTATTCCAATAGTCGAAATTTACTCTCCGTAGCCTCTTGTGGAATTTGTGGGAAGACCTCCTTGGAAGAGATTGGTTTCATGGACGCCTGTTTGGATTCGAAGGAAAAATTTGATTTGGAGCTTTTGGAGCCAGCCTTTCTTCAAATGCAAAATGTTCAGGATGCCTTTCGTAAATCGGGAGGTTCTCACGCGGCAGCAGCTTTTGATTGGGACGGAGTGCTACTATGTTATGCTGAAGACATAGGAAGACACAATGCCGTGGATAAAATAATTGGGAAATTAATTCTAGAAGAAAAATACAAAAAGGCAGCTTTGCTTACCGTAAGTGGTAGGATTTCTTACGAGATAGTGGTAAAGTCGTTCAAGGGAAGAGTTCCCATTCTTGCGGCTGTTTCGGCTCCTTCGAGTTTGGCAGTGGATTATGCAAAGGAATTAGGGCTCACTCTTTTTGCTTTTTGCAGAGGCGATCGAGCAACCTGTTATGCTCACCCGGAAAGAATAAATGAAAATAGAAGTTTAAACAACCAAGTTAGTTGATATGTCAGACAATTTAAGCGAATTATCAGGTAGAAAAGGAGTAGAAGACAATCTCTTTGATCGAATGGGGAAATTGGCCATTCAGAATGGAGGAACCCCCAATCAGGAGGAATTGGATGAATTGGCCAAAGAATTTCTAATTGGAAAGGCGAATACTTTTGGAACTGCTACTTTTTATGATTTTCTGAGACCTGAAAACAAGGGCAAGAAAGTGTATGTGTGTAATGGGACTGCATGCGAATGCGCTGGAACACAGGATAAAGTCATCGATCAACTCAAAGGAAAGTTTAATGCGGATGAAATAGGACATATGACTTGCTTAGGAAGATGCCATGAAAACAGTGCATTTTTCTACAATGGCAAGAACTATTCTGGAAATGCCATTGAAAACCTGAATGACATCGTTCAAAATAAAGAAGGTCTGAACAGAGATAAATACAAGGTTAAAGCTCTAGGGAAAGAAATTTTAACAGCTCCCTTTACTGATATCGATGCTTATTACCAGCCTTTTTTGGAGGCTTTGAAGAAAGACTCAAAATCGGTTTTAGAAGAGATTAAAACTTCTAATGTCAGAGGAAGAGGAGGCGCTGGATTCCCAATGGGATTAAAACTTGAATTCTGCAGAAATACGGAAAACGAAACGAAATTCATTATTTGTAATGCAGATGAAGGAGATCCAGGAGCCTATTCGGATCGCTATTTATTAGAGGAAAGACCTCATTCCGTTTTATTCGGAATGCTGATTGCAGGGTATTTGACTCATGCGTCTTATGGAGTTTTGTACATCCGGGCAGAATATCCAGAAGCGGCTGATATTGTTCAGCAAGCGATTGACGAATTAAGATCCAAAGGACTTATCGGAAAAGACATCATGGGTTCTGGATTCAATTATGATTTTAAAATTATTCGTGCTCAAGGATCTTACATTTGTGGAGAAGAAACCGCATTGATCAATTCCATTGAAGGGCAAAGACCAGAGGTTAGAGTAAGACCACCTTATCCAGCTCAAAAGGGACTTTTCAATAAGCCTACAGTAGTCAATAACGTTGAAACTTTGGCAGCCCTTCATTACATTATTTCTAATGGAGGAGAAGCTTGGAAAAAAATTGGAACAGCGAAATCTTCAGGAACCAAATTGGTTTGTCTGGACAGCTTTTTTAACAATCCTGGAATGTATGAAGTGGAAATGGGAACTCCCATGTCTACCGTAATTAACGAGCTGGGTGGAGGATTCAAAACTCCTGTGAAAGCGATGCAAATTGGAGGACCATTGGGAGGTTTAGTGCCGACCCACAAGATTAATGACTTAACGCTTGACTTCGAATCCTTTGCTAATGCTGGATTTTTATTGGGGCATGCTTCGGTGGTATGTGTGCCTGAATCTTATCCGATAGCAAAATTCATAGAACATTTATTCGATTTTGCTTCTTATGAAAGCTGTGGAAAGTGTTTCCCTTGCCGACTAGGAACCAAAAGAGGATACGAATTATTTGAGAAAGCCAATACAACCGATTTCAAAATCAGTAAAACATTATTGAATGATTTATTGAACACACTTGAACAAGGGAGTTTGTGCGCTCATGGAGGAGGAATTCCTCTTCCGGTAAAAAATGCTTTACAATACTTTGAATCAGAACTTGCGACTAAACTAGAAGCTTAATGGCGATATTCACTTCCAGATTAAAATTTGAGGACGATTGGGAGAGGGCAAAACACAAAATTGCTCGGAATGTTTCCCTGTTTTCATTTGTGGTTTTTGGAGTGGTTTGCTATCTGATGAAGGAAGATCAAGTGGAAGCAAATGTATTTTATTACTATTTGTTTACCTGCGTGATGACAGGAGCAACTGGTGTTTTATTGTTTTTTTCTAAGTACCACCACATAGCCTATTATGGAATGGGACTTGGAGGATCAGCAATTATCCAAATGGCGGCAAATACAGGTGATCATTCTTTGCATTACTCGGGTTTTATGTGGCTGATTATTTCCATTTTATTTTGCTATATCGGAACAGTAAAAATATTCACTTTTAGCCTCTTACTGTTGAATGCAATAGGAATTCTTTGGTTTGCTAATAATTATTTTGATGAGAATCTGATCTTTTTGCAATATGAAGTTCAACATTTTTCTCTGGTTATAGGATTTGAGGTAGTTTCCATTTTATTCATCGGAATCTACCTGATGTATGAGTATGTCTCTTATATGAATACGGCTCAAAAACACCTCAAAGAGTTAAATCAGGAATTGGAGAAAAGAAATGAATTGATTAGTAATCAAAATGAAGAAAAAACAGTTTTAGTCAAGGAAATTCATCATCGAATAAAAAACAACCTGCAAATTATTATCAGCCTTCTCAGAATGCAAAGAGAGGAGATGGCAACTAAAGAAGCACAGGACAGTTTTTCGGAAGCTATTAACCGAATTATGACTATGTCTCTGATCCATCAAAAGCTTTATAAGGAAGAAGAACTTTCAAAAATCGATCTAAAATCTTATATTCAAGAACTTGTAGAAGATTTAATTTCTGTTTCACTTTGGAGAGATAAAGTACATTTAGAAGTGGAAAGTAATATAGAACACATGGGGTTAGATATGGTGGTTCCTCTGGGTCTATTGATCAATGAACTCGTTTCTAATTCTCTTAAATATGCTTTTATCGAAAATGATGGAGGAGAGATTAAAATAAGAATCAATCAAAGTGGCGGATCCTACGGTTTTGCCTACTATGACAATGGAATTTGGAAAGAGCCTAAGGAAAAAGGAGCAGGATTTGGAACGGAATTGATCGATATTCTTACGGAACAACTTAATGGTACCAAAAAATTCAATATTGAAAATGGGACCAGTTATAATTTTACATTGAAAGAACCAACACATGCATAGTATGAAAAATACGGCTTACATCAATAATGAAGAACATGAATTCAAATCGGGAGAAACGATACTGAATTTTGTTAGAAGAATTGAAGGAGAAAAACTAATTCCAACGCTTTGTGATGCTCCAAATTTGGATCCTTTTGGATCTTGTAGAGTTTGTAGCGTAGAGGTTGCTTTGGAAAAGGATGGTCCAAGAAAGACCATGGCTTCTTGTCATACTCCTGTTGGAGCCGGACAATATATTTACCCAAGTTCTGAAGCCATTCTGGAGTTGAGAAAGAACATTTTGGAATTGGTTCTTACGGATCACCCTTTGGATTGTTTGACATGCGAAGTAAATGGAAACTGTGAACTTCAGGACGTGGCAGCTCAAGTGGGAATCAGACAAGTGAGATACCCTGCTGGAGAAAACCATTTGGATCGTCAAAAGGACTTAAGCCATCCCTACATGACCTCGGATCTTTCAAAATGTATCAATTGCTATAGATGTGTTCGTGCTTGTGATGAGGTGCAAGGTCAATTTGTGCTTTCCATGGCCGGTAGAGGTTTTGATTCTCATATTGTAAAAGGTCATGATCAATCCTTTATGGAATCGGATTGTGTGAGCTGTGGAGCATGTTCGCAGGCTTGTCCAACTTCCGCAATTTCAGACGTATTCCAATCAAAAGCGATTTTAGCTGAAGAGAAAACAAGAACGGTTTGTACTTACTGTGGTGTAGGGTGCAACTTGGAAGTATCAACCAGAAATGGCGAAATTTTAAGTATTCAAGCACCTTACGAAGCGGAAGCCAATTTAGGACACACTTGTTTGAAAGGAAGATATGCGTTCAAATTCTACAACCATAAGGATAGATTAAGATCGCCAATGATTCGAAAAAATGGGGAATTGGTGCCAGTAAGTTGGGATGAAGCTTATGATTTCATGGCCGAGAAATTTACTTCGATAAAGGAAACTGCCGGACCAGATGCCATTGCAGGAATCTCTTCCGCAAGAACTCCAAACGAAGAAAACTATCTGATGCAGAAATTTATTAGAGCTGTCATCGGAACCAATAATATCGATTGTTGCGCCAGAGTTTGTCACTCTCCAACGGCTTTAGGAATGCAAAGAGCTTTTGGAACGGGAGCGGCAACGAATTCCATTAAGGATTTAGAATTGACGGATTGTATTTTCGTTATTGGAGCCAATCCAACAGATGCACATCCCGTAACTGGAGCACGAATCAAACAGAAATTCATGCAAAGTTCCATTACTTCGATCGTAGTGGATCCAAGGAGAACGGAACTGGCGAGATATGCTACTTACCATCTTCAATTGAGACCTGGTACCAATGTGGCTTTATTGAACATGATGTTGTATTACATCATTACTGAAAACTTGGTGGATCAGCATTTTGTAGAAAACAGAACTGAAGGATTTGAAGATTTTAAAAATCATATTTTAGGGCTGAATATCGATGAACTAGCTGAAATTACTGGAGTTGATAAGGAATTGGTCCGACAAGCTTCTATGGCTTATGCCAAAGCAAATGCTGCAATGGAATTCCATGGTTTAGGAGTAACAGAGCATACACAAGGAACATTTACAGTTCAGTTGATTTCTGATTTGGCCATGATTACCGGAAATGTAGGGAAACCAGGAGCTGGCGTGAATCCATTGAGAGGTCAGAATAACGTTCAAGGTGCTGCAGACATGGGTGCACAACCGCATCAGGGGGCGGGTTATTTAGATGTGACCGACCCAGCTGTAAATCAGAAATACAATACTTTCTACGGAAGAGAGGTGCCAAGTCATATTGGATACAAAATTCCGGAAATGTTCAATGAAGCAATCAACGGAAACTTGAAAGCATTGTGGATTATTGGAGAAGATGTGGTGCAGACAGATCCCAATACTCAAAAGGTAATCAAAGCGCTTTCCAATTTAGAGATGTTAGTTGTTTCTGAATTATTCATGACGGAAACAGCAAAATTGGCTACAGTTTTACTTCCGTCTTCTTCATTCCTTGAGAAAGAAGGAACTTTTACTAACGGAGAAAGAAGAATTCAGCGAGTACAAAAAGTAGTGGAACCTATTGAAGGAACCAAGCCGGATGGTCAGCAAGTAGTGGATATGATGAATAAAATGGGCTACAAGCAAGACGATTATACTGCAGCTGGCGTGTTAGCGGAAATTTCGCAAATCGTACCTTTCTTTGCCGGAGTGAAATGGGAAGAATTGGGCGACAATGGAAAACAATGGCCGGTAGCTCCAGATGGAACCGATACACAATTACTACACGTTGAATCATTCAAAAGAGGAAAAGGTGCTTTCACTTATTTTGATTGGGTTGAATCGCAGGAGATTGAGAAACACGGTAAAGATTTCCCCTATATCATTACTACAAACAGAGAATTGGAACACTACAATTGTGGAGCGATGACTCGTAGAACTGGAAACGTGGAAATACTTACAGAGGATGTCTTGATGATTCACCCTGAAGATGCGGCTAAAGAAGGCATTCAAGATGGTGAGTTTGTGTGTGTGGAATCGCCTAGAGGAAAAGTGGATATCAAAGCCAAAGTAACAGATGAAGTAAAGCCTGGAATTTTAAGTTCTACTTTCCATTTTCCAGAGATCATGCTGAATAATATCACTTCGGATGAGCACTGTACGGAGGCCATGTGTCCAGAATACAAAGTTGTCGCATGCAGAATTAGAAAGTCAAAAGGTAAATTCAAACAGATGGCTGAAGCTATGGCCTAAGCAATGGCAAATTGGACGCATTTTTATCTGATTCGAATTGAATTTTTGGGCTTTCGGTATTCGGGTTGGCAAAAACAACCAGGGGTGCGAACGGTCCATCTAATGGTTGATAAAACGGTTGAGTTTGTCCTTCAGCATACAAATTTCAAGACTTTAGGATGTGGTCGGACAGATGCCAAAGTTTCCGCAGATGATTACGCCTTTGAGCTGTTTTGTATGCAGGAACTGGAAAGTGACTTCCTTGAACGATTGAATCAATGCTTTCCTTCAGATATTAAAGCTTTAAGCATAGAAGCAACGAATTCGGATTTCAACATTCTTCAGAATCAGAAAGTAAAAGAATACCATTATCATTTTTGTTTTGGTGAAAAAGCGAATCCGCTGAGTGCTCCTTTCATCGTAAATGTACAGCAGAATTTGAATCTGGAAAGAATGCAAAAGGGGGCGAGAGTCATCCAAGGGACACACAACTTTAGAAGATTTACCAGCAAGCCTGGAGAAGAAACTCAGTTGGAACGTGAAATCATGGTTGCTGAAGTCCTTCCTTCAAATAAGTTTCAAGGCAATATTTTTCCGAAGGAAGTTTACATGCTTCGAATCAAAAGCAAAGGATTTTTACGCTATCAAATTCGCATGCTCATGGGGACTTTGTTTGCTTTGGGATCCGGTGAAATCAACGAGACAGAATATTTGGAATACTTCCAGAACCCCGAAGGAGATCAAGTGAGATGGATTGCACCCGGTTCTGGATTGTGTTTGCACAAGGTAGTTTTCTAAGCGATCTCTTTTCTTCTAGCAGCTCTTCTGTCCCAATAAATGTTCAATCCACGCACAATCTGTTTGATGAATGGCATCAGCATGATAGAAATTGCCAAGTTGAAAAATAAGTGCGCAAAGGCTGCTTGCATGGCTATTGGAGCATTAATCTTTCCAACGAGGTCGTCAAAAGTGCTGTAGAAAGGCAAGTAAATTAAGGTGCCGAAAAGGTTGAAAAGCAAATTTACAAAAGCGGTTCTTTTGGCAATCGTTCCCAATTTCAAAGAAGCGAGAAAAGCAGTGCTTGTGGTTCCCAAATTCGATCCTACAATGATTCCAATAGCACTGTCCAAACCAAGCACTCCTTGGCCACATAGAATGATAGAAAGACCAATGGTTACCGAACTAGCTTGAGTAATTACAGTTAAAATCATTCCAAGGAAAATCCCAAAAAATGGATTGGAAGCATAGCTTAAAAAACGCACAATCTCCTCACTTTCCTTGATTGGAGCAAGGTTGGCACTTATCAAATTCAAACTGAATAGAATCAACCCCAAATAGAAAAAAGGCTTGGAAAAAAGACGAATCCTTTCAGGGAAATATCCAATGATAAAGCCGATTACTACCAATATGGATCCGAGAAAAGAAACATCCAAAGAAACCAGCCAAGCTGTAAAAGTGGTACCCAAATTGCTCCCCAAAATCATGGGCAAGGAATTCGCAAAGGTAATGAGTCCGCTGTCGACAAAAGAAATAGTAATCGAAATCACCGCCGAACTAGATTGAATAATTGCAGTTGCAACAAATCCCAATAAAAAGGCCTTGTATTTGTTGTTGGAAATTTTTGCGATAACGATTTTCAGTTTGCCATCCGCACGCTTTTGAAGCTTATTGGAAAAATGATCCAAACTATGCACAAAAAGCGCAATCGCTGCAATAACTGATATGGCTACTTCCCACCAAAGCATGACCAAATGTAAATAGGAATTATCAATTATCAATTATCAACGATCAAATAGATAGGGGGATAATTAAATTATGAATTAACAATTAACAATTAACAATGAATAATTAAGAACCGAGCGATAACGAGCTCATTGACCGATAGGGAAATAATTAAGAATTAAGAATGAAAAATTAAGAATGAAAAATGAACTAATTTACTTAGAACCTAGAACCTAGAACCTAGAACCTAGAACCTAGAACAAAAAAAGAGGCCCGAAAGCCTCAATATTTTTAAAATTAATCTAATATCTAAAATCTAAAATCTAAAATCTAAAATCTAAAATCAAATATCACTTATTCGCACACCACAACCACTTTTCCTTCTGAGGAGGATGAAATGGTATGTACTAATTTTCCGTTGTGATCGTAGATTTTTGTCCCTTCCATGAAAGAGAATGGTTTTTTGTAACCATCTTCTACCGTGTAATGTGTGGAAGAACCCGGAGATTCTACTTTTACTTTTACATCAGAAGAACATTTATTTTGAAGATATACTTTGATTCGACCACTTCCAACTCCATCGATCATTGTCATCGACATGGTTCCTAATGCAACTAAAACGATGGCTAGGGATCCAAATGATTTTTTAACTAGATTTTTCATGTCTTTAAGTTTTTGTTCGTTTACATAAAGATAAGCCAAAATCATGCCGAAAAAGAATTTAGGATGTTAAGAATTTGTTATTGTGTGTAACTTATCATTGGTTATATTTGTCTTAACCTAAAAGCAATTCCTATGAAATACCTTCTGATCTTTCCTTTTTTTATTTTCGCCTTCAGCACATTTTCACAACAAGACTTTCCTAAGAATAATTTAATTATCCATATGGATCCGGGTGTGGGGAATATATTGATTGATTTCTCAGGTTATAACGGTAAGTCAGAGCACAACCCTTGGTTTGGATTTGCAGCTGGATTAAATTATGAAAGACAATTTAATGATAAACATGCCATAATAACAGGTTTGGATCTGCAGACGATAACGTCATTTTATGTGGTAGAATTTTATCCATCAATTCCAATTGATTCTTCTGAATATTTATTAAGTGAAAACCCCAGTCATTCTTATATGCTTGCGATTCCTTTAATTTACAGCTTTGGAAAATCTTTTGATCGAATTAGAATTGGACTTGAATTGGGTATTGTTAACTCTTTTGGTATTGCAAGTGCTAATTCTCAGATTATTACCAATTATTATGGTGAATCAACGAAATACAAGTGGAAGACATATCCTGAAAGTGGGTTTTTCTATTGTCTGGATGCAAGGTTAGGAGTCAATTTCACTTATCAATTTTCAGATGTATTTGCACTTGGCTTGACTCCTTATGCTAGGCTAAATATTTACACTCCTAATAATTATAAATCAGTTTTTCATAACTGGAATGTGAATTTTGCGTTGAATTTTAAATATACCTTTCATTCAAAATAGGACAGCGTGATTTCTGAATTTTCTAAATAATACAAAAGAGCAATTCCAAAATTCATAAATCATAAATCAATTAGTCATGAATCAATAAATCATGAATCAATAAGTCATAAATCAATAAGTCATAAATCAATAAGTCATGAATCAATAAGTCATAAATCAATAAGTCATAAATCAATAAGTCATAAATCAATAAATCATAAATCAATAAATCATAAATCCATAAGTCCTAAATCAAGAATTCAAAGATTCAAAAATCAAAACTTCCTCCAAATACACTATTTTTGCCCAAAATTCAGAAATTGAAAAGAGGAGATTTAATAGAATTAGATATTACAGATTTTGCTTTTGGAGGGAAAGGAATTGCACGTCTGACTTTTGAAGACGGACGAAGAATGACGGTTTTTGTTGGAAATACCTTTCCGGGTCAGAAAGTTCTAGCTAAAATCGTAAAGAAGAAAAGCAAATACGCTGAGTGCAATTTGGTGAAAGTTCTTGTGCCTTCTCCAGATGAGGTCAGCATTCCTTACCAACCGATTTCTGGATCACCCTACATTTCCTTGCCCATTGAAAAACAAAAAGAATACAAATTCAAATCGACTATCGAGCTTTTCAGAAGAATAGGTGAAGTTGCCAATGTTGATGATTTGTTTGATGCCTACATCGAATCTCCTGAAATCTGGAATTACAGAAATAAAATGGAGTATTCTTTCTCTTCCATCGAACACGATATGGAAACTGGAGAGGATATTGATGATGCCTTTGCTTTAGGATTCAAACACCGTGGTACTTGGTGGAAAGTTGAGAATTTGAATAAGGAATCGGGTTTGTTCGATGCTGATTTTGAAAATAAACTGATTCAAATTCGAGATTATTTGAAAGCAACAGGGTTTCCTGCCTGGCATCCTCCAAAGAAAGTGGGCTTTTTTAGATATATCGTAGTCCGAAAATCATTTTATGAGGATAAACTTTTAATCAACTTAGTCACATCTTCTGAAAATATTCACGATTTTAATACCCAAGCTTTCGGAGAATTTGTCAAGGGATTATTGGGTAATCGAATTGCTGGAATTCAATTGACAGTCAACGATGATGTGGCAGATCGTGCAAAAATTGAAAATGGCTATACCGAATTGATCTTCGGAGCGCCTTTGGTAATTGAGCAGATTTTAGGTCTGAATTTCGAGATTTCCATGGAATCCTTTTTTCAAACCAACCCAAAATGTGCCGAGAAACTCTACTCGAAGGCAATCGATTATGCTTTTGAGTCGAACGAATTAGATGGTCAAGTAATCATGGACTTGTTTTGTGGAACGGGAACCATTGGTCAGGTTGTAGCTTCTAAAACAAAGAATGCCAAAATCATTGGTGTCGATATCGTTCCTGAAGCGATTGAAGATGCTAAGAAAAATGCAGAAAGAAACGGTATTTCCGGTATAGATTTTTATGCTGCCGACGTAGGAAAATTCCTCTTTGAATATCCCGAATACGAAGGTAAAATTGGAACCATCATTTTGGATCCCCCAAGAGCTGGAATAGCTCCGAAAACATTGAGAAAAGTCATGCGTTTGAATGCAAAAAGGATCGTCTATATTTCTTGTAATCCTGCTACTCAAGCTCGTGACACAAAGGATCTTCAAGAAAACGGATATCAGTTAAAGAAATTTTCTTTAGTCGACCAATTCCCTCATACGGGACATATTGAAAGTGTGGCGTTGTTTGATCTTAAATGATCTATCTGGTCATCTTAGATTCAGCAATCAAGCAATGAAAGCCAATATTTTTCCTTAATTTAGAGCTCGAATCAAATTAATTACATCTTCTAATGAAAAATATTCTACTTTCTACCATGGCCCTCGCTTTGGTGTTTGCATCTTGTAAAAAAGACAACAACAATAACAATCCAACAACTCCTCAACTGCAATTCAAGGTGGTTTTTGACGGTACTTTACCCAGGTTGGATAATTTTGGTAATCCCGCGACTGTTCCGGCAGGGAATGCAGCGCAGACACCAACCATGAGACAAACAAGTATTCACTATATTGAGTTGGCTTCTGATTCTCTAACCGCTCTAGGAGGTGGAGAAATCGTTTACATGGGGACAGAAACAACTGCGGGTGGAGCAAATGCCGTGAATTTTGATCAGGCCATCAAAGCGACGAATGGAGAAACATTTTTATCGATGAATTTATCTCAATTGGCACCTGGGACGTACAATTGGATTCGTGTGTCGGTTACTTACCAAAAATACGATATCCAATACCGATTCAATTACCCACCTTATATCAATAATCAAGATTTTACAGGGACATTGGCTTCATTTGTTGGCTATAACAATTACATTACTACACACACCGTTCAGGATTCAGTAGTGGCAGTAAATGCGAACAAAGTTCAGGGTTATTGGGCATTCGAAACTTCTGTGAATTATGCTGGATTCGTTTATGGTTCAGTAGATGAAGGAGACGGAGCAGGCGTAACAGTCGTGAACCCAATCTTTACCTCTAGTCCAGTTCCAAATGGATCTTGTGTCATCACAGGAAAACTCGCTCAACCATTGGTAATCACCGGAAACGAAACAGGAAATGTAAAAATAGTTCTGGCCTTCTCAATCAACAATTCATTCGAATGGCAAGACAACACCGCCGACGGGAAATTCGAACCCGCAGCAGGCGAAACTGTCGTAGACATGGGATTGAGAGGATTACACCCGTATGTGGAGTAAGGAGCAAGAGCAAGAGGATTGAGCAAGAGCAAGAGCTTTGGTATGCTCCCATTCACTAAACTCTAAACTCGAAAAACTCGTCACTCGAAAAACTCTACACTCGAAAAACTCTAAACTCGAAAAACTCGTCACTCGAATAATTATCTCCCT
The DNA here is from genome assembly GCA_020436025.1 of Crocinitomicaceae bacterium. GTDB lineage: Bacteria > Bacteroidota > Bacteroidia > Flavobacteriales_D > Crocinitomicaceae > JAGQYP01. Next base: position 50,222 of record JAGQYP010000014.1, on the reverse strand, counting down.
ATCGGTCGATGAGCTCGCTATCGCTCGGTTCTACACTCGAAAAACTCTACACTCGAAAAATTCATTCTTACGGTTTTCCGCAAAAAAAATTGAGTCATCTGGTTCTAATTTTGGACTATGATGATTTCAATTTATAATATTAAACCAAAGTTTCAGCAGGCGCTACAGCCTTTTCTGCTTACGCTTAATAGATTGGGTGTAAGACCGAATCAGATTACCAACTCAGCGATCGGACTATCTTTCTTTTTGGGTTTGATCTTGTTTTTGTTTTCGGAATCGAGTACTGTTTATTTTATCCTTCCTTTCGGACTCCTTCTTCGGATGATGCTCAATGCCCTAGATGGGATGATGGCTCGTCAATACAATCAGAAATCCGCTATTGGAGAGGTGTTGAATGAACTAGGAGATGTCGTTTCTGACTTGTTCATTTTTATTCCTTTTGCATTTGTTACTGGATTAAATCCAATTCTGATTTGGCTTTTTGCTTTAGGATCTGTAATCAATGAGTTTTCCGGAATACTTGCAAAAGTAGTCTCAGGAAATCGGAGATACGACGGACCCATGGGGAAGAGTGATCGTGCATTTCTAATAGGAGCCATTGCCCTCATGATGGGATTTCAGTTGATTGATGTCTATTGGATCAATGGTCTGTTTCTCCTTGCCTTTTTACTCACGTTGTTAAGTAGTTTTTTAAGAATTCTAAACGCTTTGAAATAATGAACTATACTGAAAATTTATCGACAAGTGTCCTTTGGACAATAGGTGTGCTGTACGGAATCCTGAGTTTAGTAACTATTGGGTATTTCTGGCTGGATCACAAAAAGAAATCGGCTCAAAGTAAAGAGTTGATCACAAGAACCCAATCCTGGTGGTTTTTAATGGTGGTTGTCGGACTGATTGTCTTATCACCCGCCCTAATTGGAACCATTGTTTTAGCCTATCTCGCATTCATGGGAAGCAGGGAATTGTATTCTATTGGCAATTTGAAATTTACAGATAGAGCGGCCATTTTAGTAGCTTATTTGTTGATTCCAATTCAGTTCTATTTAGCCTACACGTTTCAGTACCACTGGTTTCTCAATTTTATTCCGATGGTCGGACTCACCCTCATCCCAATTGTCTTGATTCTTTCAGGCTATTCAGGGAATATTGGAAGATCTATCACTTTTATTCCAGGGGTACTGATGCTGACAGCCTATAGTTTTAGTCATATGGTTTTAATTTACGGACTTGACATAGAAGGCTATGCAATTGGAGCAGGGGGTATATTGCTCTTTTTAATTCTGATTACTGAACTGAACGACATCTTTCAGTACAATTGGGGTAAAGCATTCGGAAAACACGTCATTTTACCTCGAATTAGCCCGAATAAAACTTGGGAAGGTTTTCTGGGTGGAGTTTTTACAACAACCTTAGTAGCAGGGATATTTCATTTCCTAACACCATTGAGTTTTATCCAAAGCATGATTGCTGGTTTATTACTTTCTGTTTTTGGCTTTTTTGGCGATGCTTTGTTGTCAGCAATAAAGAGAGATTTAAAAGTGAAAGACACGGATGACCTTATTCCTGGGCATGGTGGAGTCATGGACAGAATGGATTCCTTGGTTTTCAATGCCCCCGTTTTCTTTTACCTAATCACCTTATTTACAAATCAAAATTTATAAATCATGAAGAATTATATTGTATATCCCGTTTATCGAATGTTGTTGCGTCCATTTTTCCAGTTTTTATTGGGGATTCGCTTTCTAAATCGAAAACATTTGAAACAAACTCCTCAATTCATCTTGGTTGGGAACCACAATTCTCATCTCGATTCGATCTCTTTATTGAGCATGCTGAATTTTCAACAGTTCAAGCAAACAAAGAATGTGGCATCCTACGATTATTTTGGGAAATCAAGTTTGACCAAGCATTTGACCCAATTCTGGGTTAATGGAGTGCTCATTCAAAAAAAAGGAAAAAAGAATGATGGAGAAACGGCTTTAGAAGCCATGGATCGATTGTTGAAAGAAGGAAAATCGCTCATCATTTTTCCTGAAGGATCTAGAGGAAAGCCTGGGATAGTTGGAGATTTCAAACATGGGGTAGCGGTCTTACTGAAACAAAATCCTGGAATTCCCTTTATCCCGGTTTTTTTCGATGGGGTAGGTCGAATAATGCCTCGAGGGGGAAGTTTTCCCTTACCACTCAACTCAAAAGTCATCATTGGTTCGCCTAAATATTCAAAATCGAAAGAAATTGAAAACATTCTGGAAGAAGTTAGAGCAAGCATTTTTGAATTGAATCCTAATCCTATGGTCAATCACAATCAGTTTTCGGAGGAAGAACAGTTCTCTGGAGTAGTACAAACTCAAAAACAATAGTCATGAATACTTCAATAATATCAATCGTATATTTTGCTTTTGCCGCTCTGTTCGGAGCCTTGGGCCAGTATTTGTATAAAACCGGGGCCGAATCTTGTGATGGTTCTTTCGGAAGTTTCGTTCGTAGTCCAAAGCTCTTTCTTGGAGTGCTGTGCTATTTCATCGTGATGGTATTATTCATTGCAGCGTTCAGAAAAGGTGGTTCGCTTACAGTGCTCTATCCGATCTATGCTTCCACTTTCATTTGGGCAGCCATTATTGCCTTTTATGCTTACGGTACACCTATTAAACCAATTAATTTGGCAGGAATGGTGGCTTTGGTGCTTGGAATGTATTTGATGGGGAAATCTTGAGAATTAAAAATGAAAAATTAAAAATGAAAAATTGGGTGGGGATAATGAAACCTAGAGAGATTATGCTGCTTTTGTTTTCGGCGGTTGTTTTTAGTTGGACTTTCGGGGCGGAGCAGGTGAAGGAGGTTATTGTATTGGATACCTCTGTCAAACTGAGATCTGAGAAAGAAGCCATATTAATTCTTCCTGGTTTAGGTGATGGAGCAAGAGGTAGAAGACATCAAAAGAAGTTTTTTTCAGGTAAAGGGTATGATCTTTTTATCCCAGATTTCCATGAAAAGAATTCCTACCACCAAACGGTCATTAATTTGACTCAATTTTGGAATGATCAGGGGTTAGGGGAGTACAAAAAAGTACATGTATTCTCCTACATCCTTGGTTCCTGGGTTTTGAATGAGTTCATACTCTCGCAACATCCCGAGAATATTGCCTCCATAGTTTATGATCGAAGTCCGATTCAAGAAAGAGCTCCAAAGGTGGTTACTGAAAACATCCCTGGATTGGCCCGAATGGTATCCGGACAATTAATCTTTGATTTGGCGAAAACGAATTACCCAAGAATCGGAAAAGGAGATATGAATATTGGAATAATGGTAGAGTCAAAAGCGACCAGACTAATGAAAATGTTTCGAAAGAAATCTGATGAAATAGGTCCCATTGATTGGCATCATTTAGATTTTTATCAAGATTTTGACGATCTCATTTTTGTAGAACAAAACCACGATCAGATGTATGTTTCTTTTGATGAAGTAGGAGAGGATATTCTTCATTTTTTTAGGTTCGGAAGTTTTAGAAAAGAAGCCAGAAGAGAATGGTTTGAATGGGAACCGTTTGATTAATTCAAAATTCAAAGTGCAAAATTCAAAATGAATAATTGGAAATGCAGAAAACAATTTTTCTCTTAAAGCTGAATTTAGGGCATAAAAAAAGGAGACCGAAGTCTCCTCAAATATTGTATTGGCTAAAAACAATCGTACGGGGGGCGTAACGAAAGCTTAAAGCCAAATGTCTAGTAGAAATAATGTTTCTTGGAAGAATTTTTCCAACCTGCGTCTGATTTGTAAGTTGAGAAAAAGATCTTCACATCAGCGTCAGACTTGTAATCTACAAAATAGATTTTTTTGTCTGCATCTGATTTGTAATCAACAAAAAACCACACACCATCATTGTTTCCAGCATCTGATTTGTAGCTTGCTTTGTAGACAACTAAATCTGCATCGGATTTATAATCAACTACGAATACTTTTACATCCGCATCCGATTTGTAATCAACCGTAAACACTTTTTGGCTAAATGCCATGGAACCGATTGTAATCCCTAAAACAACTAATAGTGATTTCATATTGATTTATTTTTTAAAACAATCGATGCTATTATCTAGCATCGATTGGTACGTAATTTCTTTCGTTTGCTCCAACGTAGATCTGTCTTGGTCTACCAATTGGCTCACCGTTTTCGATCATTTCTTTCCATTGAGCAATCCATCCTGGAAGTCTACCTAATGCAAACATTACAGTAAACATCTCAGTTGGAATTCCTAACGCTTTGTAAATGATTCCTGAATAGAAATCTACGTTTGGATACAATCCTCTTTCAATGAAGTATGGATCACTTAGAGCAACTTCTTCTAGTTTCTTCGCAATATCCAATACTGGATCTTGGATTCCCAATTTTCCTAATACGTCATCACAAGCTTTCTTGATGATTTTAGCTCTTGGATCGAAGTTTTTGTAAACTCTGTGTCCGAATCCCATCAATCTGAAAGGATCATCTTTATCTTTTGCTTTTTGAATCCATTTTTCAAGATCTCCTCCATCTTGTTTGATCGTCTCCAACATCTCAATTACCGCTTGGTTTGCTCCACCGTGAAGTGGTCCCCAAAGTGCTGAAATACCGGCAGCGATTGAAGTATATAAGTTGGCTTGAGATGATCCTACAATTCTTACTGTAGATGTAGAACAGTTTTGCTCGTGATCAGCGTGAAGAATCAATAATACGTTCAATGCGTTTGCAACAACCGGATCCACTTCGAATTCTTCAGTTGGCATAGCAAACATCATGAATAGGAAGTTCTCGATATAATCTAAATCATTGTTTGGATACATTGTCGGATGACGCATGGCGTTCTTGTAAGACATTGCAGCCAATGTTGGCAACTTCGCTAAAAGTCTGTGAATCGTCAAATCAACAGCCTCTTGTGGTCTGTTTGGATTTAAAGATTCAGGATAGAATGTAGATAAGGTACAAACCAATGAAGATAAAATTCCCATTGGATGCGCTTTTGCCGGATAAGCAGTAAAAAACTGTTTCATGTCTTCATGAACCAATGTGTGCTTTTTAATGCTCTCCTTAAATTTTGTTAGCTCGTCTCTTGTTGGTAGTTTCCCATAAATCAACAAGAATGAAACTTCTAAAAATGTGGCTTTTTCGGCTAGTTGTTCAATTGGATACCCTCTATATCTTAAAATTCCTTTTTCACCATCCAAAAACGTAATGGCACTTTCTGTTGCACCAGTGTTTTTGTAGCCGGAATCCAAGGTAATATATCCAGACATAGCTCTTAGTTTAGTTATGTCAATCCCTTTCTCATTTTCAGAACCAGTAACGACGGGTAATTCGTATGATTTGCCGTCGAGCTCAAGTTTTGCAGTCTCACTCATTTTCGAATTTATGTTTAGATTTTTTATACGGAGCCTAAAAATAGAAAATTTTCACACAAAAAAAAATTATCGTTTAGAATAATTCTCGTTCCAACAAAAACTTTCTTAAATCTCCCTGTTTAAAGGGATTTCATTAGAATATATAAAACTTGAAAATCAGGTATAAAAGTGGTCCAAGAATCAATAAAAGTAGTGCGTAAAAAATATATTTATTTTCTTGATTTGGAGCATGATTACCAATCGGCCGAAAGGAAAAATTCCAATACCTCATGAAATCTTCTTTCCATTTTGGTTCTGTGGGTGTCTGTTTGGAGGAATGATTTGAATCCATTATTTCACGATGACTTTCAATTTGGCTAACAAGGAGGCTTTATCCATGTATCCCTTTAAAACGGTGACTCTTTTCTCTTGCTTATCCAATACCACAAAAGAAGGGTAGGAGAGTTGTCCGTCTAATAATGCATAAGCCAATTGATGAATTCCATTTCTGCCAGCGGCCACAAATTTGAAAGTCTGATCTTTGTACTTGACATCTTCTTTTTGCTCTGCATCAAATTTCACGCTGTAAAAATGCTCATTCATGAAAGTTACCACTTCACTTTCTTTAAAAGTAGTGGCATCCATTCTCTTGCACCAACCACACCAATCTGTGTACAGATCAATGAAAATATATCGCTTATTTGATTGATTTTTTTGAATGGCTTGTTCGAAGGTCATCCAATCTACTTCCCCAGCAGGAGGCTCAGAAGTAGCCACATTTAAATTGATAAAGGTAAAGATCAAAAATGAATTCAAAAGTCCCATCATAACGTATTGCTTTTAATAATAGAAACGAGAAACCTAAGCTTCCCTTTCAATATATAAACCCAATAAATCCTTAGAGGTTGCTTTTAATGAACGTTAAAATTTTGTTAAAAAGATGTGCTCTGGCTCCTCCTCCATAGATAGAGTGATTTCTATTTGGATAAATGAACAAATCAAAGTCTTTACCTTTTGCAACCAATCTGTTCACCATTTCCATTGTATTTTGAACGTGAACGTTGTCATCAAAATCACCGTGAACCAATAAGTATTTTCCTTTCAATTTATCAACGTGATTAATTGGTGAATTGTCTTCATACCCACCATTGTTTTCCTGAGGAGTTCTCATGAACCTTTCAGTATAAATATTGTCGTAATATTTCCAGTTGGTAACCGGAGCAACAGCAATCGCCATTTTAAATACATCAGCTCCTTTTGTGATGGCTAGAGAAGACATGTATCCTCCATAACTCCACCCCATGATTCCAATTCGGTCGGCATCCACCCAGGACTCTTTTTGAAGGTTTTTTGCCACCGCAATCACATCTTCTGTCTCTAATTTACCTAGTTGCAAATAAGTTGATTTTTTGAAATCCGCCCCTCTGTACATTGTTCCTCTTGGATCCACAGAAACTACTACATAGTCTTCCTGTGCCAAAAGATGGTGGAACATGTGATTGGCTCCTTCCCATTGATCTACAACCGTATTGTGACCTGGACCGCAATAAACATTAAAGTAAATGGGGTATTTCTTATTCGGATCGAAATTTTTTGGTTTCAGAATCCAGCCATTTAATTTTCCTTCCGCACCATCAAATTGAACGAATTCCTTTTTACCAAAATCATACTTTGCAAGTCTAGCATTTAAAGAAGAATTGTCTACCAAGGTACTGATCAACTTACCTTTAGAATCATGCAAAGTGATCGTAGAAGGTGTATTGATGTTAGAATAGTAATTCACATAATAGCGCATTCCATTTGAGAATTGTGCGTCATTGTTACCTTTTTGAGTTGAAAGCTTGTTTTTACCACTTCCGTCAAGTTTGATTGAATACAAGGCCGAATACATCGCGCCTTCTTCTGCAGAAGTATAATAGATGATTCCATTTTTTTGGTCTAAACCTTTAAATTCAATCACATCCCAAGTTCCATTCGTGATTTGAGTGGCATTTCCATCAAAACCAATTTTGTAGATATGATTGTATCCATTCATTTCTGAAGTTCGGATAAACCCACTTCCATCTTCCAAAAAGATTAAATTGTCATCAATCTCCACATAAGTTTTAGAAGATTCAGAATAAATCTGGTTGACCTTAATCACATTGTTTTTCACAGGGAACATTTCTATCAAATTGTAATCTAATTTGGATTGATGTCTGTTCATGGTCAAAACAATCAATTTATTCGGATCTTTTGCCCACTTAATTCTCGGAATGTATTCGTAATCTTTCAACTCTGAACTATGCTTGTACCCCGTATTACAGTCAAAAATGAAGATTTGCACTTTTGAATTTCGTTCACCTGCTTTTGGGTATTTGAAGGTGTAGTTTTCCGGATAAAGATCTTGATAATAGAACATGGTAAATTCCTTTACCAAAGATTCGTCAAATCTATAATAAGCGATCTTTTTCGAATCTGAAGACCAGTAAAATCCTTTTGTGATGGCAAATTCTTCTTCATAAACCCAATCCGCGGTTCCGTTGATGATGGCATTTTTTCTGCCGTCTTTCGTCACAATAAGTTCTTTTCCTGATGCTAGGTCTTTATAAAAAAGGTTGTTGTCTCGAACAAAGGCCACTTTCGTTCCATCAGGTGAAAATTCAGCCAATTGTTCTGGATTTGGATTTCCTGAAAGCTCATCAAGTTTTTTGGTTTTGGTATCGTAGATATAATATTTCGCGGTAAAGCTTCTTCTATAAATAGACTGAATATTAGTAGCCAATAACAATTTAGTTTCATCCGCATTGAAGAAATAATCTTCCACTTTGATGTTTTTTCCATCGAAAGTAGTTGTACTTCCATCAAAAATGGTCTCTACTATTTTATCAGCCTTTTTGAAAGCATACTTATTAATTTTCGATCCTTCCAAACGGGTAAAGAAATTCCCGTCACTCATGCTACTAAAGGATTGAACACGATCTCCTGAAAATTCCCATTGCTTCCAAATTTTCTCTACCGTCAATTTTTCCTGAGCATGCAGAGTACTTGCTAAAAGGATGAATCCAATAAATAATGCTTGTAGTCTCATAATATTCTGTTTTTCGGGTCTTAAATATAGTAGAATTCATACTAAGTTCTTAGTACTATGTGCTAAGTTCTCTGATTTAGATGATAAGTGGTTAAAATTCAATTATCAATTATCAATTATCAATTATCAATTAAGAATGTGAAATGTGAAATGAATTACTTTTAACCAGCACACCAGCACACCAGCACACCAGCACACTAGCACACCAGCACACCAAAAATCAATCCACCATTCTCTGCAACTGATTCAGCTCAAAATATTTGCCGTTGTTGCTTGCCATGAGTTCTTCATGATTTCCTGTTTGGATGATTTGTCCTTTCTCCATTACAATGATCTTATCCGCATTTTTAATGGTAGACAATCTATGTGCAATGACAATGGATGTTCTTCCTTTCATTAGATTATCCAGTGCGTCTTGTACCAATCGCTCAGATTGAGAATCCAAAGCGGAAGTTGCTTCATCGAGAATTAAGATTTCAGGGTCCTTTAACAGAGCTCTTGCAATAGCAATTCTTTGTTTTTGTCCGCCGGATAATTGAATTCCTCTGTTTCCAACTTCTGTCTCAAATCCATCGGGAAACTCATTGATAAATTCTAAGGCATTGGCTTGTTTAGCCGCATTGTGGATTTCCTCTTCTGAGGCATTGATTTTTCCGTAAGCAATGTTTTCTCTGATAGTTCCACTAAACAATAAGACTTCCTGTGGAACCAATCCAATATGATCTCTCAAATGTTCAGTGGCAATCTCTTTTTGATCCACGCCATCAAATTTAATGGCACCTCCATCTATATTGTAAAATTTCAATAAAAGTTGTGTGATGGTTGATTTTCCTGCTCCAGATTCACCTACAATGGCGAATAATTCTCCTTGTTTGACCGAAAAACTCAAATCCCGAATCACTTCAATCTCTTTTCTTTGAGGATAGGCAAATTTCACATGGTCAAACTCAATGTTTCCAGTAATTTTTGGAGTTTCTTTTCCTGAAAATACAACCGACTCATCATCTTCATCCAAAATAGTCATCAAAGATTCCGTTGCACCGATAGCTCTTTGAATTTTAGCATACAAATCAGGTAATGCACCAAATGAAGCCCCCATCATGACCGTAAAGAATAGGAAAGTAATGAACATGTCGTAAGGAATTTCTCCATTCATTTTCATGATCATTCCTTGCCACAGAACGAAGATAATGGCTCCAAACATGGCCATGAAGATAAAGGACACAAATAAGCCTCTCCAGGTTCCCGACTTTACATTTAATATGCGAATGGTTTCCACTGCTTTTTTGTAGCGACCCAATTCAAAAACTTCATTGGTAAAGGACTTCACATTCACAATTGAGCTTAATGATTCTTCCACGATGGCATTGGACTTAGCTGATTCGTCCTGAGCATTCTTCGATAACTTCTTAATATATCTTCCGAAAAACACCGCAATAATGGCCATCACCGGTACAGTGGAAAGCATGAGTAAAGCTAATTTCCAAGATATGAACCAGAGTAAGACGACCGTAATTGAAATTGTAATGACTTGTCTGAAAAACTCTGAAATGGTTGTATTCAAGGTTTCCCTTACCAAGTTGATATCCGTTGCAATTCTAGAACTTAGTTCACCCGTTTTGTTTTTATTAAAGAAATCCGTGGGTAAATTGATCAATTTCGTAAAAGTCGCATTTCGCATGTCTCTCAGAGCACCTTCTGTTACTTTAGAGAACAAATAGATGCGAAAAAATGAAAAGATCGACTGAAATCCGAAAATGAGAAAAAGAGCAATGACTACCGAACTTAAACTATCTAGGTCTTTGATTTGGTCTGCAACATTGGTTTCGTTCGAAGTGATGTTGGATGCGCCAAAAAGTTTTCCCATTAAATAGGGGAAAGCCATGGTGGTCAAACTAGAAAGTACCAAAAACAACCATCCAATGATGAATTGGGATCTGTAAGGTTTGAGGAAAGTAAAGAATTTTCGGGCCTTTTTATACGACTCTTTTGAAAGCTTAATCTTTTCTGTATTATCTCTTCTTGCCATTCAGTTTGGTCCCCTTTGATGGGGCTGCGAATTTACTTGGAATCCTCGAAAAAAGCATACATATTTGCAAAATATTTGGAAAGCAGTAAAAATTCTTTTGCGTATAGAAAAAATGTTCTATCTTTGCAGTCCGAATTTTTGAAGAAAGAGAACAGAATTATAATATTTGAGAGATGAAAAGAACGTTTCAACCGTCGAAAAGAAAGAGAAAAAACAAACATGGTTTTAGATCTAGAATGGCTACCAAAGCGGGTAGAAAAGTATTAGCTGCGAGAAGAAAAAAAGGTAGAAAGAAGCTTTCTGTTTCTTGTGAGAAAGTTGCGAAAAGATAATTTTCATCTCGGTAAAGAAATTGAGCCTCTCCAGTTTGGAGGGGCTTTTTTTGTGGCTTTTAACTCGGTTTTAGGTTCAAAGTTCTAGTTTTCGTCCTCAGAGATAATCGAAGGGTTCTTCGTCTAGCTAATCCAAAAATAGAATTCCAGGGCTATATCGTTTTACGAAGAATAACTCGAATTTTCGAAGAAAGCCAAACAATTGAGAGTCTTTAAGCGAGGTACGAGCGGTCTTGAGTCTGTAAGCGAAGCGATCTAAATGTCTAAAATCCTGCGTTCAATCATCCAACTACTGTGGATCGTCATAAGCTCCTATGTCGATGGGGTTGGTTCTTGCTTTGCAATCTAAATCAATAGCAAATAGGTTGGGAGCAAAGATGGTTCCGTTACCACTTAAAGGAGAATTGATTGGATATTTGAAATCGTAAGTAGATGGATCGTTAAAAAGTGGATCCATATTCCATAAACAACTCGTAAATCCAGAACCATAGGGTGTTTCGTTTTTCAACAGACAATTAAAGAAACCGTAATTGACCGTTCCTCCATTCAAGGTGTCAATGATAAATTCATTGTCAATATTCCCAGTGAAAGAACAATTGTAAAATTCTGCATTATCCAAAGGATAGATGTAAATCGCGGAAGAAGTGTATTCCCAATTTTGTAATACAAATCCGGGCGTTTGTCTAGTTCCTGACCAATGATTGGCGACAGTTACATTTTGAAAACGATAATCTCTCCCTGAACCTAACCAAACAGAGTAAATTCCGGCATTCGAGAAGATGCAATTGTTGACATCCATGGTACCACTGCGCTGTCCTCTTAAATTGTAAAATTCACTTTGCTGGACAATGGAATTGGTCAATGTAAGCGCATAACCTGTGGAATTCGTGCTGTCAACTGTAATTCCATAAGCACTGTTTTTCATGATTAATCCGTCAATCGTACAGTCAATTCCCTGAATGATACCTAAACCATAGTATTGACCAGGAAGATTGTCGTAAAAGGATTCCAAACGTGTGCCCTGAAAGACTACTTCTCCACCACAAGGGGATCCGGCAATATTCAGGGTAGATTTATAGACAATTAAAGAGGATTCATTATAAAAATGCACTTGTGTACCCGAATTAATGGTCAAATTCAAATTGGAATCGATTCCTGGGTAACCTACTGCGGCAGTTCCGTAGATGATGTGCGGTTTGTCGTTATTCCAAACCCCACTCACGACTTCATTTACATGAAAATAAGCATCCTGACCCCAAACAATTAAATGAACATATTGATCCACACCATTAGTACGAAAGCGAATTGAGTCTTCCACTACCATGGGGAGGTTTTGGTTGTTTACATCTAAGATTACCTGAGCAAAAAGGAATAAACTATCCTCTCCATTAATATGAATGTTCTCAATATAATCTGCCGAAGTTCCATCTACATTAATAGAGAAAGGAGAAGAAGCGCCTCCCATCAATTCGATTTCTTCAATGATGATTTTGTTTTTATCTGGATTATAAATTCTGATGTTTCGTGTAGCATTCCCTAATGTGGTGAAAACGGTATCAAATAAGATCGTATCTTGAGAAAATTGAAGGTTTCCAGCCGATGTACCATTCTTTTTACAATTGGAAGTCGACAAACCTAAAATCACAAATAAAGCAACAATAAAAAGGGATCTGAACATCAATAAATTTTTTGCAAAAATAAGTAATTTGGTTTTAAAACGTGGTTTTGCCATATTTGTTTTATCATTGAAAGAGAATATTGATTTTAAAGGACTTCAAAAAAAAGTGGTCAAATCGTTAAAAAAATTAAGGTTTTCATTTGTCAATAAAATTAAATCCACTAAATTTGCACCTCGAATTTTTAGAAAAAGCAGAAATAATGAAGAAAGATATTCATCCAGACAATTACAGAGAGGTTGTATTCAAAGACATGGGGAACGATTATATGTTTGTAACTAGATCATGTGCTCCAAGTGAAGAGACTATTGAGTTTGAAGGAACTGAATACCCATTGATCAAATTGGATATCTCACACATGTCGCACCCATTCTTTACAGGTGTGCAACAGTTTGTGGATACTGCAGGTAGAATTGATAAGTTTAAATCAAGATACGCGAAGCACCTTAAAAAATAAGAAGGCTTTGAAAAGACATTGGAACCCTGATCATTTTGGTCAGGGTTTTTTTTTATATAAAGTTTCTTAATTTTAATTTTTTATAATACTCAATCTAAAAGACTCACAAATGAAAAAGCTAACCTTATTTTTTCTTTTAATTAATTTACCTATCATATCCAATACACAATTGATAAATGAATGGGCAGGATCTATAGGTTCTCCAAATACGGATGGCCCTGGGAATATTGTTCAAGATTCGAAAAGAAACATTATTCATACAGGGATGATAAATGGGAGGATAGATTATGATTTTAGTGATGATTCTCTTTTTCTTGGTTTAAATGGGTTTCAAATTGGGTTTGTGCAAAAGGTTAGCCCATATGGAGATCAAATTTGGACAAAAGTGTTCAACCCGGCAACTCCTACAGGTTCGGGTTCAATTGCACAATGCATAGTAGTTGATTTTAGCAATAACATCTACGTCGGTGGATATTTTTATGGGACAGTTAATTTTGATCCAAGTGGAACAGGTTCTACTGTTTCTGCAAATTCTGCCCCTCCATTTGGGGCAAATAGTTTGTTTATCGCAAAATTTGATTCTAATGGAAATTTAATTTGGGTTCACGATTTTGGAGGGGACTCATTTAACAATATGGTTGATTTAAAAATAGACTCTCAAGGAAACATAGTTGCCACCGGAAGATTCAAAGGAACGGGTGATTTTGATCCAGGTTTAAGCACTACAATGATGACAGCTACAGGGGTAAGTGATATATATATTGTAAAGCTACAAAGTACTGGAGATTTGATGTGGTGTCGACATTTTGGAGGAAATTATGCGACAATCGAAGATATGTCGGTTGATGAGGATGATCATATTTATTTATGTGGAGGGTTTAGTGATACTGTAGATTTCGATCCAGGTTTGGGAGTAGCAAATAGGATAACTGATGGAAGTACAGATGCATATGCCTTGAAGATTGATGAAAATGGGAACTATGAAAATGTAATTTCTTTTGGTGGTTCAGGGAGTGAATATTGCAGTGAAATAGAAATTACTGCTTATGGACGTATTATTGTTGCAGGCACATACGATGGGACAGTAGATTTGGATCCTGGTCCCAATACAAATCTATTTTCTTCAATAAATGGACCTGATTGTTTTGTACTTTCTCTAGATCAAAACGCTAATTCAGTATGGTCTATGGTACTTGAAGGAGATGGACAAGCTCAGATTTATGAGATGAATAAAGATTCATTGGACGATATTTATTTGTCAGGTAGTTTTGATGGTATTGTTGATATGGATCCTGATATTGGGGTTAATAACTTTTCTACTACTGGATCAGATCCATTTATAATGAAACTTGACACGAATGGAAATCAACATTGGGTTTTTTCATATGGCACGGGATATGAATCTATGACTTCAACAGTTATTGAGAGACCAGATGTTATATATGTTCAAGGGAGATTTGAAGACACAACTAATTTTGATATTTCAGGAGGACAGAATGTATGGGTTTCTAATGGAGCTCAAGATATTTATTTAGCAAAATATACACATTGCTTACCAGTAATATATCCAGATAGTGTAATTATATGTGGAGACTATGAATGGGTAGATGGCAATATTTATAATTCAACGTATGATACAGCATCAGTAGTTTATCAAACTTTCTCGGGTTGTGATTCAATTGTTGCTTTTGAACCGACAAGGATTTTTATAAATATTGGGGTTTTTTCTACCGATTCTTCACTTTATACTGGAAATATTTCAGGTGTTTTTCAATGGCTTAATTGCGATTCAGGAATGGATCCAATTCAAGGAGAAACTAATAATTTTATATCGCCGCCCTCAAATGGTAGTTACGCACTAGAGATTACAGAACAGGGATGCACAGATACATCAGCATGTGTAGATTTTCAGTATGTATCAATTGAGGACATAAAGGTAATTCATGAATTCAGTATTTATCCAAATCCTGCCCAAGATGAGGTTTTCATACAATATTCAAATTTATTCAAAATTGAGAAAATTATTCTTTTTGATGCAATGGGACAAATAGTTTCAAGGTGGGAATTTAATCCAAATAACCGTTTAGATATATCTAGGTTTAGTGAAGGAATCTATTTCATACGATTTGAGACTAATAAAGGAATATTCACTTATAAACTAATTAAGAATTAAGTGCTTTTTCTGTCTTAAAAAAGGATAATACCCACAAGAAAATGAATGTCAACAAACCATTGATTCCGAGTAATTCAAACCCAAACTGATACCCATCAAACCACTCTTTTGAATTTTCATTCAAGAAATAGATAATTACCGGAGAAAGAATACATAAAAAGGGCACAGCTTGATCGTAGACTCTTCTTTTGGTTAAGATTCCGAAGAAAAACAATCCGAGTAGAGGCCCATAGGTCAAATTCGCCCATCCAAACAATTTCCATATGATGCTTTGATCGGCAGTGGCTGAAAAGATCATGATGGTGACCAAAAGAATCAAACTCATCAAAACATGGACACGTAATCTGGTTTTCTTTTGCTCTTCTTCATTTTTCTTTTCAATATCCAAAATGTCAATGCAAAATGAGGTGGTGAGTGAAGTCAAAGCTGAATCTGCACTGGAATAGGCTGCGGCTGTCAAACCTAAAAGAAAGATGATTCCAATCCCCATTCCCAATCCTTCATCTAAAGCAAAAGTAGCGAACAAGCGATCTGTTTTAGCGCCATTTTGAGCCCAACTCCATACCGAATCTGGATGTTCAAAGAAGTACAAATAGAGCAAAGCACCCATGATCAGGAAAGCCAAATTCACGAAGAACAATACAAAGCTGAAAGTCATCATGTTTTTCTTGGCTTCCCCAATATTCTTGCAGGATAAATTCTTTTGCATCATGTCTTGGTCTAAACCGGTCATCCCAATGGTAATAAACATTCCGCCTAAAATCCCTTTCCACCAATAATTGCCCGCATCCGGGTTGTCGGTCTGAAACCAGGAACCCAGATTGGCATTTTCAATTTCACTAAAAATAGATCCAATGCTGATATTTAAATTGCTACAGATGAGGTAGATTGTAAACATCATGGAAGCAAGCATAAACAGTGTTTGTAGGGAATCCGTCCATATAATGGTTTTGATCCCGCCTCTGAAAGTGTAGAGCCAAATCATCAAAATGGAAAAGCTTACCGTAACCCAAAAAGGAACTCCCCATTCATTAAAAACAAAGACTTGCAAAATATCTGCCACCAAAAACAATCGCAAACTTGCCCCGATAATTCTACTGACTAAGAAAAATGTCGCTCCTGTTTTATAGGTATAGACCCCAAAACGACCTTTCAAATAGGTGTAGATGGAGGTTAAATTCATTCGATAATAGAGGGGGAGGAGTACAAAAGCAATGATGGCATATCCAATCACATATCCAATGGCCATTTGCATGTAGGTGAATTTGGAGCTGAGAATGGTTCCCGGAATAGAAATGAAGGTCACGCCAGACAAGGAAGCCCCTATCATTCCAAAGGCAACCAAATACCATTTTGAATCTCGGTTACCAACAAAAAAGGTTTCGTTATTGGCTCCTCTGGACGTGAAATAACTAATGCCAATTAGTACTAGGAAATAACCCAGAAATACGGACAAGATGAATGCTGGACTCATTTTTTTAATGCTTTTTTCAAAAATAAGGTCTTGATTAAAGCAAAAAACCAAGTATCTAATATTTTGTTAACAATTCCTCTCGGATTTTTGAATTGTAAAATTTTGCAACTTTTTTAGAGGAATTTGCGTTTCAACAGTAGTGAAAGTCAGTGTATTACTTTCGGATGTTTTTGTGATTTTACCATTAAATCCGTAAATTAGTACAAGCTGATTTTAAATCATTGCTATGAAGTATTTATTGTCAACCGTATTTGTGATGACGGTATTGTCGGTTTCTGCGCAAAATGTGGAATATGAAGTCATCAAACATCCCAAGGTGGAAGAGGCTTTTACCGTTCAGAACATGGATAGTTTACACGTTGTTTTTCAATCGATGCAAAAAGATTTGGATACAGTGTATTTTCAGATATCGCCTTACACCATGTTTAAAATTTACCCCAAGGGCTTAGTAGGAACTAAAGAGGAGGAATAAGGATGGTGAGATTTATCAAATTTAATACCCTTATCTTTTCTTTATTCATGGGGTTCATAGGGTGGTCGCAACCAGCAAATGACAACTGTTCAGGGGCAACTTCGATTACTCCTGATGGCACTTGTCAGAATGGAACAACTACCAATGCAAATGATGATTGGTCGGGAGAAGTTGGTTGTGCTACGGCGGGTGGTGCCAATAGACATAAAGACGTATGGTATTCATTTGTTGCAACAGATCAGCAGTTTGATATTACGGTAACGGATATTTCAGTTGGAGCTAATTTGGAAATCATTTTAGTTCAACCAACAACGCAGCCATGTTCAGGACCTTTTGGTGTTCTAGCCTCTTTTTGTGGAGGTTCTCCAGTTACTGGAAGTTACACGGGACTGGTAATAGGGAATACTTATTACTATACTATTTCTGCTCCTGGGAATGCTGAAGGGGATTTTCAACATTGTGTGGATAATACTACTCCAGCAAGTACTTCTAATCAAGATTGTTTTGCCTCAACCGCGGTATGTGGTAACACTTCCTTTTCTGGAAATTCAAGTGGTTCAGGGGCTGTTGCTGAATTAAACTCCTCTAATGATGGGTGTTTGAATGGAGAGCACCAATCTTCTTGGTATACTTTTACTGTTTTAACAAGTGGGACTTTGGACATAACTATTTCTCCTCAAAATGGAACTGATGATTATGATTTTGCTTTATGGGGACCTTCTTCTGTTTGTCCACCATTGAGTTCCCCAATTAGATGTTCCTATGCTGCAGGAGGAGGAGATACAGGGCTTGGGAATGGTGCTGCCGATGTGTCTGAAGGTGCTTTCGGAAATAAATGGGTGGCCTCATTAAGTGTAACTGTGGGAGAAACCTATACATTGTTAATTGACAACTATTCATCAACAACTTCCCCTTTTGATCTATCTTGGGGAGGGTCTTCTACTTTGGATTGTAGCGCCGTGCTTCCGATTGAACTTACGGTATTTAAAGCGGATCATCTCGAAGGGTATAATTTAATCACTTGGGTTACGGAATCTGAGATTAATAACTCACATTTTGAATTGGAGAGAAGTACGGATGGAATGGCTTTTGAACGCATTGCTATTTTATCGGGAATGGGGAATTCAACCTTGCAACATACTTATACTTACAAAGATCAGAATTATTTAACTGGATTGATCAATTATTATCGACTAAAACAAGTAGATTTTGATGGTGTTTTTGAATATTTCGACATTATTTCAGTTGATAATACAGAAGAAGAAGTTCGAGTATTGAAAACAATCAATTTGTTAGGTCAGCCAGTAGATGTTAACTATAAAGGCATTGTCATTGACTACAAATCTGATGGATCCACAACAAAAAGATTTCAGTAAAAGGTTATCCAAGTTTAAAACTTTTGTTCTATTCATACTCTTAAGAATATGAGATGGTCTTGCATATTATCTCTTGATATTCAAGCTTATATGTCAAAATAGTAAATGGTGTTTTTCACTTATTTCCACAAGTTATTAGTTGCTAAATTTGATTTTAAACCTAAAACATTATAAGTTATTAAGTTAGGATATAGGTTAAATTCTGAGTTATTTAACTTATCTTTAATCAAATAAATTATGATAAACAGCAACCTTATTTAAGTGGTTTTCGTTTGTATTTCAGAGATGAAGAACTTATTACAACTATTACTATTAACTTTTTTCCTTGGCATTGGGAGTAAATTGAATGCTGGTATCGTTTATTCAAATGGTACAGGTGGGGGAGATTGGAGTAGTGGTTCTTCATGGAATCCAGCTGCTGTTCCTGGTTGTGATGACACTATCGTAATAAGTCAGGGTGATCTTATTGAAATTACTGGTCAAATTGATCTATCAGGGTGTTCAAATCCCATTTATATTGTTGTTCATGGAACTTTGTCTTTTCCAACTAATGGTCCAAAACTTAGATTGCCTTGTGGTTCAGGAGTGATTATGACTTCTACTGGAAATCTAACGGCTAATGGAAGCAATGGAAATGCAAATAATATTACTATTTGTGGAAGCACAGAATGGTCAGCAGGTGATGGGGATCAAGGACCGGGAACTTTAATCGGTACGATGCCTCCCACTGTAACCTCATTAAGTATTCGACTTAAGTCTTTTACGGGTGAAAACGTAGATGACAAAAACATTCTTTACTGGTCAACGGAAACAGAAATTAATAATGACTATTTTCTTTTGGAAAGAACTACCAATGGGTTTGATTATGTTGTAGTGGCTGTGGTAAATGGGGCTGGTAATTCTTCCTTCCAACTTGATTACCAGGTAGAAGATTTTGAATTTGAGCCAAACACTATCAATTATTACCGTTTAAAATCGGTTGATTTTGATGGAGTAGAGGAATATTCCGATGTGATTTCCATTCATAATAAGTCTGCAGGTTTGCCTAAATTGATAGGACGTTATAACCTAATGGGGCAATCCGTAACGCCGGAGTTTGATGGTATTGTTATTGAGCATTACGACAATGGCGAAGTGATCAAAAAATATCCGATCAAGTAGCGAATACCAGTTTTCTAATTTTTACGTTTTCTTTTTAGCCTTTAACAATTATTAGTTCTATCAACTAATAAAAAGTTTTATATTCGAACGGTAAACCGAAAACTGTAGCATTCATCAATGAAATTTGCATATCCTGAATTTTTATGGGCCTTTTTCATTCTGATCATTCCGATCGTAATTCACCTATTCAATTTTAGAAAGTTCAAGACGGTTTATTTCTCAAATATTTCCTTTCTCAAGGAGGTGAAAGAGGAAACCAAATCGAGATCGAAACTCAAGCATCTGCTTATTTTAATTTCAAGATTATTGGCCTGGTCTTTTCTGATTTTGGCCTTTGCTAAACCTTATCTTCCAGAAAATTCTGAAGAAGATATAAAGCTTACCAACATAGTATCGATTTATATAGACAATTCCTTTTCGATGAATGCTGCTGGAGAAAGCGGCGATTTATTGAACATGGGAAAAGAGTACGCTGAAAACATTGTCAATTCTTACACCAATAACGATCGCTTTCAGATTATTTCCAATAATTTAGAAGGTGAACAAAGACGCATACTAACCAAACAAGAGGCTGTTGATGAGATTTATAAAATTCAGACGAGCCCTGTTCATCGAAACCTTTCAGGCGTTTTCAGTTTTCAAAATGAGGCACTAAAGAAAGAAAAGGTAAATGGTGAATCAAATCTTCATTTTTACTGGATTTCTGATTTTCAAAAAACTTCCTCTGATTTCGATGAAATTAAAGAAGATGGGAATGTTAGTATTCTCAAATTAAATGCTACGAAAAAAGCAAATGTTTTTGTGGATTCCGTTTGGTTTGAAACGCCATTAAGTAAAGGAAGAACGCAGCTTGAACTAAAATTCAGAGTTCAAAACTCTTCGGAAGAGGATTTGAGTTCAGTGGAAGTAAGCTTGGTAACAGAAGACAATAGCAGGGAAAGTAATGTAGACATTCCTGCAAATTCTTTTTATGTCGGAACTTTCGGATTTACGGATACCAAAGGAGTAGGAGTTCGAACAGGAAAAGTAAAGGTTCGAGATTCTCAGATTTTTTACGATGACGAACTCTTTTTTACTTACGAAGTACTCGAAAATGTAGGTGTTTTGATTTTAAATGGAGACGATTCCCCTCCAAAATATCTGGAGAAATTATATGGATTGGATGAATACTACAAAGTTAGCTCTCAGTCCATTTCGAATGTGAGTCAGGAAGAAATATTTAAAAGTGATTTGGTTGTTCTAAATAATGTGAACAACGTCTCTTCTGGACTGGTTAAAAATCTGCAGGAATTTTACAATAGCGGAGGGAGCATAACAATTGTTCCAGGCAAAAAACCTGATTTGAATTCGTTGAATACACTGTTGCAGCAATTGGAAATGCCTAATTTGGGATATCAGGATTCTTCTTCTTCCAGACTTTCTAAATTGAACGCAGAGGATGTATTGTTTAGTGGTGTTTTCAAAAGAATACCTAGAAATATAAATCTTCCGGAGGTGAAGAAACATTACAGTTTTAATACTTCTTCCTCATCTGATTTTGTTTCATTGATGGACTTTGCCAATGGAAAATCCTTTTTTGTTAGAAAATTATCTGGGCCAGGGAGAATTTATGTTTCCTCTGTTCCTTTGGATGAGTCTTTTTCAAATTTCCCCAAACATTCCATTTTTATAGGAGTATTTTTGAGAATAGGAGAAATGAGTGTTCGAAACAACCCACTGATGGCCTTTATTGGTAGTCAATCGCAATATAGATTTCCTACTAATTCGGGAGATAAAGAACCCGTGCACCTGGTTAATCAGAAAGAAGGGATTGATATTATACCTTTAGCACAAAAGAAATGGAATGAAGAATTAATATTTCTGGGGCAAGGAGAATCTACATCCGATTTGGTTCAAGGATTTTACAATGTAAGCAAGAAAGAAGAAACCCTCGGTAAAATTGCTTTGAATTTCAATAGAAAGGAATCCGTTCTTGAATTTTATTCTAAGGAAGAGATTGAAAAGGCCCTGAAAGAGAAAAATATTTCCATTCGAGATTTTATTGATATCAAGGAAAGCGCAGATAATTTCAAAATTGAATTGAATAAATCAAAGGAATACTGGAGAATTCTGTTAATTTTGGGATTGATCTTTATCCTTATTGAGATCCTTCTGATTAAATTTTTGAAAACGAGTACATGAGAATTTTAGTTAGACAAGCCAAAGTTGTCGATAACGAATCTGAATACAAAGGTCAGGTAAAAGATATTCTTATAGAAAATGGAAAAATCATTTCTATTCAAGATAAAATTTCCGAAGATGCAGATGAGGTAGTTGAACACCCAAACTTGCATGTTTCCATCGGTTGGTTTGATTTGAGAGCTCGTTTTTGTGATCCTGGGCTGGAACATAAAGAAACCATCGATTCTGGTTTGTCTGCAGCCGAATTTGGGGGATTTACTGGAGTGGGAGTTGTTTCAAACACCCATCCACCGATTTCTTCAAAGGGACAAGTAGAGTATTTGATTGGCAAGTCGAATTTATCACCTGTTGAACTCGTTCCAATTGGATCGGTAACTGATAATGCTGGTGGAGAGCAATTGGCAGAGATGTATGACATGTCGCAAGCAGGTGCTCGAGCATTTTGTGATGATAAACCTCTGAATTCAGGTATATTGTACAGAGCCCTTTTGTATGCCAATAACTTCGATTCTGTCATTTTTGATTTAGCTAGTGATTCTTCTTTGGCTGGAAAAGGACAGATTAATGAAGGGAAGTCAAGTGTACTTACCGGACTGAAAGGAATTCCGGATATTTCGGAGATTATTCGAGTAAAAAGAGACATTGATTTGTTGAAATATACAGATGGTCAATTGCACTTAACTTCAATTTCTTGTGCTGATTCGGTTCAGGAGATCAAGGATTACAAGAAAGGAAAAACCAATTTGACTTCAGATACAAGTATTCATCATTTACAGTTCACTGATACGGATGTTGAAGGATTTGATTCCAATCTGAAAATATTTCCTCCACTTAGAGGAAAAAAAGATCAGGATGCCCTTAAAAAAGGTGTTTTAGATGGTTCTATTGATTGTATTTGCTCGGATCACAATCCTCAGGATAAAGAATCGAAAGATTTGGAATTTGATTTGGCAGAATTTGGAATCATAGGGATTCAGACATTCTTTTCTTCTGTTTTAGATGTGTTTGGAGTAGATCAGTTGGACAAAATCATCGATGCCTTTACGAAAAATCCTAGGAGAGTTTTAGGAATGGATGCACCAGAAATCAAAGAAGGTGTGGATGCTAACCTAACTTTTTTCGTTCCGGACTTGGAATGGGAATACACAAAAGAATCAAATATTAGTTTATCACAGAATTCACCTTTATTGGGGCAAAAACTTAAAGGTAAAGCCATCGGACTTATCAATAAAGGAGTATTATCACTGCAAAAATAAAAATGTCAAAAGCATCAAGTAAAAAATTTTTCAAGGAGTATTTAAGTGAGAAGAAAGTAGTGGGTGCTGTGGCTCCTAGTTCTAGGTTTTTATGTAATAAAATGTTGGCTGGGATCGACTTTGATCAAGATCTTGTGATTGTAGAGTATGGTCCGGGGACTGGTGTTTTTACAGATGAGATCATCAAAAGAATGAACTCAAATTCCGTTTTATATGTTTTTGAATTGAATGAGGTTTTTTATGATGCATTAGCTGCTAGAATAAAGGATCCTAGGGTGAAAATATTTCACGATTCTGCCTCAAAAGCAGAGGAATTTCTAAATCTTGATAATTACCATCACGCGGATGTAGTGCTAAGTAGTCTCCCATTGGCCGTAATACCCCAGCCAATTAAAAAAGAAGTCATGAGGGTTTCTGAGAAGCTTTTAGCAGATCAAGGAATTTATGTCCAGTTTCAGTATTCCTTGAATGCAAAGAAATTATTGAAAAAGCATTTTAGAAACATGAAGATCAGTTTTACTGCCATCAATTTACCTCCCGCTTTTGTTTATCAGTGTTCCAATCGATAAGCATTCTTTTTAGATAAAAAAAATCCCGATCATGGACCGGGATTGAAAAGGAAGGTTAGTTTTCGACGTATTTTTCAATTTCAGCGATTCCTTGCTTGACATCATATAGGGCGACCGTCTCGAAATTTTTAGAATTTACTTCTTTAACAATTCCAATTCTGCCATTTGTGGTGACCCATACTTTGGTCTTACCGTTTTTCGCATAATATTTCGCCCCATTTCCTTCAAATGTAAAGAGGCTATTTATTCCAGGTATGATTACATAGGTCAACTCAGGGGTTAATGGCTGAGAACCTTTCTTAAACTGAAATTGAGCCAATTCAACCTGCTTTTTGATATCCTCTGGTAACACATGATCACAATTGATTACTCCCAAAGACTGAACACTGAATAGTCTTCTCGATTTTGAAGCAATCTGGTATTTCACTTCTTCATTTACAGCGTTGGAAACCATGTAAGATTGAGCAGATTGATCATAGTCAAAAATCAGATTTTGCTGTTTGAATTCTTGCTTGTAAAGTTTCTTTCTATTTGACATTTGATCATAAAAGGTTTGTGAATTTTTGTTTTTCTGTACATAATTCTGATAATCCTTCTGATTCATCACAGGTTTCACTTTGAAGGTATATTTTGTTCCACCTCTGGAGAGATTGATGAAATAATTGCCGTCTTTCTTGTCTAGTAGAATATGATCCCAGGAAACGAGGTAAAAGTCTTCCTGAAAATCTTTCTCACCTGGGTCTACTTGAAAAACAAGTCCTTGAAATGATTTTAGTTCTTCATGCCGACTAACATCTACATCGAAAGTAGGGTAGGAAGGATTCAGTTTTCCCACTTTTACTACTCCTTTTTTAATGGCAACCACTTCGTCATTTTGAACATCATTTGCAACCAATTGATTCGACTCAACAACAGATTCGGGTTGGAAAATGGTGTTCGCATCTCCCAAATAATCCCAATTCGATTCCGTTTTATGGTACAAATTATATGAAGGTTCAACGGTATTGGTGACTAGTGCAATATTCACTTCTTTTCCCTTGGCCAATTGTATTTCTTCATCATTTCCAAAGGCACGGATTTCAATCATACCTGCAGATTCAAAATGATATTTTGTCCCGGCTGAGTCATATGCCATGTCAATCTTGGACTGAAACATCTTAACAGGATCATCTATTTCATTGACTTTTATATTGACAGATTTACATTCCGTATCAAAGCCATGAGCAGGGATATTAATGACACTTCCATTTGCCGTGATCAGGATGGTATCTTTTGAAGGATCAATACTGAAATGTTCAGAAGTAGATTGATAGATTTCACTAAGATCGTGATTCAATTCCTCTGTTGTGGTATTTTCAGTTAATGTTGTTTCCTGGGACTTTACTTCGTCTGAACCCGAATTTACCCAAAGGTAGATTCCAACACCTGCAATACAGGCAGTAGCTACAATTCCACCCCACATTTTGGCAGAATTAAACCATTTTGTTGGTGCACTTCCAGCTTGATATCCTTTGAGGACCGAGTCAAAATTCTTATGCTTCAGCAATTCCTGATCTGAAGGCATTTTTCTATTTCTTTCAAATTTTATATGGGTCATGATTCGGATATTAATTGTTTGATTTTCTTCACTGTTCTGTGAAGTTTTACTTTGACATTGGCCAAACTGAGGTCTAATATTTCAGCGATTTCCTGGCCACTTCTTTTTTCGAAATATTTCATTTCGATCAGACTGATTTCGTCTGCAGTAAGCTGTTCCATGGTTCGGATCAGAATCATTCGACGTTCTTCATTTACATCCACCACGATTTCTTCAAATAATTCGGGTAGGTCGGAGTCGTTTATTTCAACTACTCTTGCTCTTTTCTGTGTTCGATAAAACTGATTGATCTCATTTTGCGCAATGCGATATAACCAGGATGAAAAAGGAAGTCCTCTGTGCTTGTAAGATTTGATCTTAGTAAGCGCATTGATGAATGTCTGCTGACAAATATCATTGGCTAGATCTTCCGACTCCACTCTCTTGAAAACGTATTTGAATATTTGCAAGAAATATCGTTCATACAAAGGAGCGAATTTGGCAGGATCTTTTTTAGCAAGATCAATTTCTATGGCTTCTTGTTCAACCAAGTTTTCAGTTTTGCTGTAAGTTCTATTTAAGGATGCTATCAAAACTAATACTTTTTATACTCTAAATACCAGAGTCTATAAAAAGTTACAGTCCTGCTTTTTTGCTGATCATTTCAATGGATACAAGGTCTTTAGAAATTGATTTAAATTCAAGTTCTACAAGCTCTTTATTCTCCGGAATGGTAGTGGTAATGATACCGTATTCACCTGTTTTTGTTTTGATTAAGAGAGCATATCGATCTCCAGAAGTGAAATTAAGTTGAAAGTTATTCGCTATGGAATTAAGAGCATGAGCATAATACATTTTGCTTAAATTGATCAAAATGAGTTCATCAATCAAGACAAATCCTTGTTCTGATTTTAAGGATAAATTGGTATTTGGGTTTACCAGGTCCATTTCACTGAGTCTGTAGCCCATTTCCATCAAATACCGATCGAAGAGTCCTTTTTTAGGTTCGCTATTCATGACAGCCCTAAATTCATCTTGGATGATCAATTGGTAATACTTCATCCAGTCTTCTTGAGACATGCGTTTCTCTTCTTCAGACATGTAAAGCTTTTGAAAATTCTTCCACCTTTTGTCGTAAATTTTTTGTTGATCTCTTTTTACACGCACAAGATCTTTGATATGGTCACGATTGAACTTATCTTCTTTTTTGCTGAGTTCAATGGCATACTCCTTGAATTTCTCATAATTCATGTCCGCTATTTCCACATCATTCATTTCTTCCATTTTAGGATAAAAGGGGAAAAAGGTCTTTCTGACGAAATTGTTTCTCGTCTTCAGTTCCAATTCGAAGGTATTGGTTAGGGCATCATAATAAATTCGATGGTCCCCAATTTCGTATTTATTCAGGAATTCTTTGAGGTCATTTTTGCTCTGCATATTCGGAAAAATAAGAACACTGAAAATTCGATCCGTAAAGGAATCAAACTGATAAACTTCTTCATTTTCTTTGTATTTTCTCTTTCCAATATCAAGAGCCCAAAACTTTTCATTCTTCAGTTTTACCTTTGTGATTTTGGCGTCGAGAAATCCATATTCCATGCTGTAATAATAATCACCAAGTTCGCCCTCTCGAATTGTATTGTGGAATTCTTTTCTTAGAGTTGTCTTAATATAGCAGGTGTCGTTATAGCGTTCATTGAAAAGGGTAGAGTCGTACCGAAACATGGAATAAATATCATTGAAATTGCTCCCATAATGCAGGTAAGCATCCGAAAGTACTTTGATATTGGAACTCGAAAATTGGAGTGTATAATGCTGCGTGGTATCTTGAGCTAACAAGCCATGCGGGATAAGAGTAAATATGAAAATACCTAGAAATATACGCATTGAAGTAAGTCTTTCTTAATCATAATGACTAAGAGGTTTAAAAGTTACAACGCTAAAAAAGTAGAAAATATTTTACTTTTTCAAGAAAGTAATTGGCGTGCTCAATACAATCTTTTGGTCAGGAGTTCCAGGTCTTTTTTCAAAATAGACACAATTTTTTACTGCATCAATAGCCATGGAAATCAAGTTTTGCGAACCAGTAGTTGATTTGGCTGCATTATTTTGAGCTCGAATGATCTTTCCTTCAGCATTTACCCAAAGAATTAAATAAACTTTTCCTTCTTCGTTGAAATCACCGATACAGTCTTGAGGGGATCCATATCTAAGTCTTGCACTATTGTTGCCACCTCCAGGACCTACATCATTACCTTCACCTCCTCCGTGACCAAATCCATCTCCACCATCATTTCCACCATTTTGACCACCATTGTTGCCATCCATGTTCATCCAGTCGTTTTCAGAATTGTTATTATTCTGGTTGGTCACTTTGTCGTTCCCATTCCCTTTAACCACCTGAACATCACTTTCATTTTGAACTGCTAAATTTTCGGCAGATTGATGTTGTTTGTTCACGTTGGTTTTAGCACTACTACTTCCTCCGGAAGAACCTCCTTGAGGGATTTCTAATTCTACTTCAACCTCTTTTTCAACCAATGGGGGATCTGGTTCTTTTAAGCTTACTAAAAAGAAAAATAGGAGCAACAATAGCAAGAATAAGAATGCTGCAATAAATGCTCTACGTCTGTCTTGAAAAATGGTCTTTTCCATGGTTGTCGTTTTTACGTTTTGAACCCAACTATGTTTCAAGTTTAATGGTTCTAAGTATTTGTACAACTACACAGGTACAAAGTTCACTAATCTTGTTTATAAGTAAGTACCGGCTTCCATTCTTTCGATTTAGCTAAAGCAATAACTTGAAGAACGGATTCGTAATTGGTATTTCGATCACCTGAAATTTTCAGATTTTTCTCTTTTTGTTCTTCCATTTTGGCATTTAAGATAGGTTCTAACTGCTCATAAGAATAGAATTTAGTTCTATCTGCATCAAAGAAGTATTGACCATCTACTGTTATTCCAATCTCTACAGGTGAATTTGCATTTGAAGGTTTAACAGGAGGTTTAGCACTCGGAAGATCCACTGGTAAAGTCTGTCTACTCATCGTACTCATGATAATGAAAAAGATCAGCATCAAAAACACGAGATCGGTCATGGAAGACATCCCCCCTTCAATCTTGATATTGTTATTTCTTTTAATATCCATGATTACTTTCCTGGTTCGTGCAATAAATCTAAAAATTCAATACTTGCATTCTCCATTTGGTAAATTACTTTACCCACTTTCGCTACTAAATAGTTGTAAGCCACATAAGCCATAATCCCAACGATCAAACCAGCAACTGTGGTCACCATCGCCTGCATGATTCCTGGAGCAATTACACTCAACTGAATGGTCGTTTGAAATTTCATTTCATGGAATACTTGCACCATACCAATGGTTGTCCCAAGGAACCCTAGCATCGGCGCAGCTCCAGAAGCAGTTGCTAAAAATGAAAGTTTTCTCTCAAGTTTGTATACTTCCAACTTTCCAACATTTTCAATTCCGGCTGCAATGTCTTTTACTGGTTTTCCAATTCTAGAAATTCCTTTTTCGATCATTCTTGCCGCTGGATTATCGGTCTGGGCACATAAATCTCTTGCCGCATCGATCTTACCATCATGCAAATAATCTTTAATTCTATTCATGAAGTCTTTCTCACCTTGAGTAGCTTTTCGAATCTGTAGGAATCTTTCTACAAAAATGTATACCGTAAGCAAAGACAAGATCCCCAGAGGAATCATGATGTACCAACCACCTTGGGCAACTAACTCCCAAATTGGAATGTCTCTGGTTACTTCTTCAATTCCTTCTTTAGCATCTCCTCCGGCATCGCCAGCAGCGGCAGAAGCTTCTTGTAATAGAAATAAGATATTCATAATGGCTTTTATTTTATATACGTGTCTTTTTCCAATTTATTATAATCCGAACATCACATAGTAGGTTGCTGCTCCAGCAAGATAACCTGCAATAGCTAAAAGGCTTATCTTTTTCAAGTACCAACCAAAACTAATTTTTTCAAGTCCCATAACGGCAACTCCAGCAGCAGAACCAATAATTAAAGCTGAACCACCAGTACCTGCACAATAAGCTAAAAATAACCAGAATAATCCACTTGGACCGAATCCTGATTCAAATGCAGCTGTTCCAGTCTCTGCAATTGGATACATCCCTTGAGCTGCAGCAACTAATGGTACGTTATCTACAACAGCTGATAACAATCCAATTGATACGTCGATGGCGTAAATGTTTCCTCCAAAGCTAGAGTCTAAGAAACCTGCTACTCTGATTAAGGTTCCAATTTCTTGTAAGGAAGCCACAGCCAATAAGATTCCTAAGAAGAAAAGAACCGAAGCGGTATCAATCTTAGAAAGTACACTAATTACAGACAAACTCTTTCTGTCTTCTTTATTTTTAGATCTATGCATAATTTCCGTGGCAGTCCAAATCACCCCTAATGAAAGCATCATGCCCATGAATGGAGGAAGGTGTGTTACAGTTTTAAATACCGGAACAAAAAGTAAACCAGCAACTCCCAAGAAGAAGATGAAATTTCTTTCAAACGAGGTGGTTGGATTCAAATAATGTTCTGCTCCGTGCTGTTGTACCGGTCTTTCCGCTTCTCCTTTCATCGTAAAGCTGATGATGATTAAAGGCACCAGTACGGAAATTAATGATGGAAGGAATAGATCCTGAACAATCGTCACCGTGTCAGGTAACTGCCCTTTGATCCATAACATAGTTGTTGTCACGTCTCCGATTGGTGACCAAGCACCACCTGCATTGGCAGCAATGATTACGAAACCTGCAAAGAACCATCTGGTAGTTTGATCTTTGATCAGTTTCCTTAGTAAACTAATCATTACAATAGAAGTTGTCAGGTTATCTAAGGCGGCTGAGAAAAAGAAGGTTAATATGGCAATTACCCAAAGAAGCTTGACCTTATTTGTGGTTTTAATTCTATCAGTAATAACGGAGAAACCTTCATGTGCATCCACCAATTCTACAATTGTCATGGCACCCAAGAGGAAGAAAAGAATTGAGGCAATTTCATATAAATGATGCATCAGTCCGTGTTCTACATATTCGTGTACGAAATGAGGGG
Source organism: Crocinitomicaceae bacterium (assembly GCA_020436025.1). Classification (GTDB taxonomy): domain Bacteria; phylum Bacteroidota; class Bacteroidia; order Flavobacteriales_D; family Crocinitomicaceae; genus JAGQYP01. Next base: position 19,977 of record JAGQYP010000014.1, on the reverse strand, counting down.
TTTCCTCTGCAGGGATATCAACATGAGGTCCAGCGTGCTCCAATTGGTGGATTCTTCCATCTTGATAAAGAGAATCTCCGCTTTCTTCGATTTTTTTGGCTACATGTTTTTCATGATGTTCGTCAATAAAGACTTCCATTCGGTTCCCTAGATTTTCGTTCCGTTTCCACATTTCGTGGTCCTGGACCAGTTCGGTTACTGATTTAGATTCATCAATTTGTAGGAGGTCTGCCGGGTAAAGCGCATAGACTGCCCAACAAAGCATACCGATTAAAAGAGAACTTGCTGCTTTATCGATGTGAATATTGTGTTCGAGAGCAATTGCAATATACCCCAACACAAAAATGATCACCATTACTAATTCCCAATTCATGATTTTGTTTTTTTAGTTTGATTTAAAGTTTATACTAATTGATTCAATGCGATTTCAAAAGAAGTTTTTGCGATTTTAGTTTTGGAACTATTCTTTGCATGACTTGCTTTGAGTGCATTTTTTATAATGTTTGATGTGTCTTCAAATATTGCTTTGTCTTCCAGTTTTGGTAAGTCACTACTCATTAAGTAAGCAAAAACTCTGGCCATTCCGCAATTGGAAATGAAATCTGGAATAATGGAAAGGTTTTCATCTGCATAATCTGCAATCGATCCAAAGAAGATTTCTGGATCTGCATAAGGTACGTTTGCTCCTGCAGAGATCACTTCCATGCCTCCTTTGATCATTCTTTCTACTTGCTGACGCGTAATCAATCTAGAAGCCGCACATGGAATAAAAACTTCAGCAGGAACATCCCAAATCTTTTCATTTACTTCATCAAAAGAAAGCATGTTTGGTGCATTCAACTCATTTCCGTTTTTAGTAAGAAACAATTCTCTTATTTCTTCCAATGAAAATCCTTCTTCTTTAATGAGTCCACCTACACGGTCAATGATCCCCACTACTTTTGCTCCTTCTTGAGCCAAATAATAAGCTCCGGCAGAACCTACATTTCCCCAACCTTGAACGATTACACGTTTTCCTTTGAGGTTTCCACCATAAATTTCGTAGAAATGCTTTACCGACTCAGCGACCCCGTATCCTGTGATCATATCAGCTACCACATATTTTCTAGTGACATCAGGAGAATAGGAGGTGTCTTCAATTACTTTTAAAACTCCTTGTCTAAGTTGACCAATTCTATGGATTTTTTGAGCTTCTCTTGGTTGAAAGTGACCGTTGAATACACCTTCTTGAGGGTGCCAAACGCCACAATCTTCAGTAATAGGAATTACTTCATGAATCTCATCAACATTTAAATCTCCACCAGTTCCGTAATAATGTTTTAACAAAGGGGTTACCGCAGCATACCATCTTCTTAAAACACCATCTTTTCTTGGATCTTTTGGGTCGAAATTGATTCCTGATTTTGCGCCTCCAATGGGTGGGCCAGCAACTGTAAACTTCACTTCCATGGTTTTGGCAAGTGATTCAACTTCTCTCTTGTCCAATCCAACTCTCATTCGGGTTCCTCCACCGGCTGCTCCACCTCTAAGTGAATTGATTACTACCCATCCTTCTGCCTCTGTTTCAGCATCTTTCCATTCGAATACGATCTCTGGTCTTTTGTTTTCGAATTTGTCTAAAAGTTCTTTCATTCCTAGTACTTCAAATAAGCGTCAAATGAGCAAATGTAATAAGATATTTTAATGCTCAAATACCATAAATGTAAAGTTTTCAACTAAGGATGTTAATAGGGAAGGTGTAACACCCCTGATACTGAATTTCTTGAGCTTCCTGTGACCATGGAAAGAACATTCGGAATTCCTTTGAGATGCAACACTCCTAAGAATCCAAAAATCAAGGCTTCTTTGAATTCAATGATTTCTCTGGAAGGTAAGAGGATGTCTGATTGGCATTTCGATCTAAGGGTTTCTATGAAAAACGTATTCCATGCCCCTCCTCCGGTAATGAGGGTTTCACCGATGTTTCGTTCATTTACCACTTTGGCAATTTGAGTGGTTTGGTGTTCACAAAAGGTTCTGAGTAAATCATTTGGATGGGCATTTGAACTCTCGATTAGGTTGAAAATATTTTTATCTAACCATTCAATTCCAAGAGATTTTGGACCATCAATGGTATAGAAAGGAAGATGATTTAACTGCTCCAATAGCTCCGGGATACATTTTCCTTGAGAAGCATTCTGACCATTGGGATCGTATTTTAACTGGATTTTTTCCGCAATCTTGTTCAGACTTAAATTCATTGGGCATATATCGAAAGCTTCAATTTTGTCCCCATTCTTAATTGAAATGTTGGCTATTCCTCCAAGATTCAAACAGGCCTGATAATCTGGAAATAAATAGAGGTCTCCAATTGGAACCAAAGGTGCTCCTTGTCCTCCCAATTGAACATCTTTTTGTCTGAAATCGTTGACCACGGGTAAATTTGTACTGCAAGCAATTGCTTCTCCATTCCCAATTTGAAGTGTGAATCTATTTTCAGGCTGATGAAATACGGTGTGACCATGAGATGCAATAAGGTCAACTTGATCAATGCGATGTTCTTTGATAAATTCAACAATAAATTTACCAGTTAAATGTCCGAACTCTATATCTAGTTTAGTTAATTCTTCACCCGAGAGAAATCTGCAATTTTTATGTTTTTCTTCCCAAACAGGTGCGTAGTGAATGGTTTTAGAATGTTTGATTTCAAAGGACCAACGATTGCTATTTAGCTTAAAATGGGCATAGCACAAATCCATTCCGTCTAGACTTGTACCTGACATCATGCCGATCACATGGAAGTCATTCTTTTCTGGGGCTAAATTTTTGATAATCATGGTCTAGAACATTCAGTGGAGTCTAATTGTGTTCAATTCATTGGTAAAAATGGCTGAAAAAATTAAATTTGTCGGAAAATTTACAGAAAAAAACAAACCAAGATATGAATTTCGAATTATCAGAAGAGCACAAAGCAGTGAAAGATGCTGCTAGAGATTTTGCCCAGAATGTATTAAAGCCAGGAGTGATCCAAAGGGATATTGATGTACGTTTTCCTGAGGAGGAGATCAGACAACTTGGTGAGCTTGGATTCATGGGAATGATGGTTTCTCCAGAATATGGAGGAGGAGGAATGGATACCATTTCTTATGTTCTTGCCATGGAAGAAATCGCTAAAATCGACGCTTCTTGTGCGGTAGTGATGTCTGTAAATAATTCTCTTGTATGCTGGGGATTGGAGATGTACGGAACTGAGGAGCAAAAGCAAAAGTATTTGGTTCCGCTTGCAAAAGGAGAAAAAATCGGAGCTTTCTGTTTGTCTGAACCTGAAGCAGGATCGGATGCTACTTCACAGAGAACGACAGCGGAAGACAAAGGAGATTACTATTTGTTGAATGGTACGAAAAACTGGATCACAAATGGTAAATCAGCAACTTATTATATTGTCATTGCACAAACCGACAGAGATAAAGGACATAAAGGAATCAATGCTTTTATTGTTGAAAGAGGCATGGAAGGATTTATTGTCGGAGAGAAGGAAGACAAAATGGGAATCAGAGCATCCGACACCCATACTTTGATCTTCAACGATGTGAAAGTTCCTAAAGAAAATAGAATTGGTGAAGATGGATTCGGGTTCAAGTTTGCCATGAAGATTCTTTCAGGAGGTAGAATCGGTATTGCAGCTCAAGCATTGGGTATTGCAGCAGGTTCATTAGAGTTTGCCAAAGCTTATTCTAAAGAAAGAGAAACATTTGGAAAGCCAATTCACGAGCATCAGGCCATTGCATTTAAGATGGCTGACATGGCAACTGAAATTGAAGCAGCAAGACACATGTGTTTGAAAGCGGCATGGGACAAAGACAATGGAGGGAATTACGACCTTACTGGTTCCATGGCGAAATTGTATGCATCAAAGATTGCAAATGATGTAGCGAGAGAAGCTGTTCAGATTCATGGTGGATATGGTTATGTAAGAGAATACCATGTAGAAAGATTGATGCGAGATGCAAAAATCACAGAGATTTACGAAGGAACATCTGAAATTCAAAAGATCGTAATTTCAAGAGCGATTTTGAAAGATTAAAGATAAAAAGACCCTAAGATTTAAAAGGCCCGTGAATGCGGGTCTTTTTTTTGTAAATAATTTGATAAATTGCCCATTATTTTAAATCCCTGACAATCATATGTTAAAGAAGTTAAGATCCAATTCCGGAGTACTCATGTTAGCCTTGTTTGCTACTGGAATTAGTGGGATTGTTTCGGAATACGTGCTTGCTACCATGGCAACCTATTTTATCGGGGATTCTGTATTTCAGTGGACCATGGTTTTGTCTTTGATGTTGTTCGCCATGGGTTTGGGATCTAGGCTGTCAAAATTATTCGAGAAAAACCTGCTTTTTCAATTCATCGTCATCGAATTTTTGTTGTCCATACTCGCTTCCTTTTCTGCTTTTTTTACTTATGCCATCATGCCTTACACAGATAGTTTGGTTTTCATCATCTATACTTTATCAATCATTGTTGGCTTGCTGATTGGGATGGAAATACCTCTGGTAACAAGAATTAATGCTGACTATGAGAATCTGAAAGTGAATATTTCGAATGTAATGGAGAAGGATTATTATGGTTCTCTGATAGGAGGAATATTCTTTGCTTTTATCGGGATTCCGTTTTTAGGTCTGACGTACACCCCTTTTGTGGTGGGGGGAATTAACTTTCTTGTTGCCATCATAGTGTTGCTGAAATTCCGGAAAATGATCCGTAGAAGTCTAGTGTTATTTGGAATTGCATTATTAGTAACGGCATCTATAATTTTGGGAATTGTATTCATTAAGCCAGTTATTCTTTGGGGAAATCAAAGTTTGTATGAAGGGAAAGTCATCTATTCGAAACAGACAAAATACCAGCAAATTACGGTGACTCAAATCATGGAACATTATTGGCTCTATCTAAATAAGGGTAAGCAACTCAGCACTTTTGATGAATGGTTTTATCACGAGCCCTTGGTACATTCGGTAATGACTGTGGCGAGTTCACATAAGCGCGTTTTAGTTATGGGGGCTGGGGATGGTTGTGCCGTGAGAGAATTGTTGAGGTATGATGATGTTGAGGAGATTGTGGTTTGTGATTTGGACCCTGAAATGACCAATATTGGAATGAATCATCCCATTTTTAGGAAAATAAATCAAGATGCTTTTCATTCTAGAAAAGTGAAGATTGTCAATCACGATGCATTTCAGTTTTTGAGGGAAAACAAAGACGAGTTTGACGTGATTATTGCTGATTTTCCAGATCCCAGGACCATTGAACTTAATAAATTATACTCTTTGGAATTTTATAAATTATGTAAAAATCGATTGTCCGAAGAGGGCGCATTCATAACGCAGGCATCAAGTCCATACTATACGACTAAAGCCTTTAGGACCATTGAGAAAACTATAGGTGCGGCGGGATTTGAGACTTTACCGATTCACAATCACGTGTATACTTTTGGTGAATGGGGATGGGTGATAGGTAGTAGGAAATATGCCTCGGAATTCATGAAAGACAAGATCAGAAATGTGGATTTAAACGATTTTAATCTTAAATTTTGGAGAAATGACGCAGGGTTTTTGATTACTTCATTTGGAGCTGATTTGATTCCTGTGGATGAGAAAGATATAGAAATCAATATGATTCATAACCCTATTCTTTACAGATATTATGCTGAAGGAAACTGGAGTTATTTCTTTTAATTGACGTTGAATTGGATCAATAAAATATTAAACCTGGACAGACATAAGTTTGGAAATCGTGAGAAAGACCATCTTTATTATCTGTCGGGAATATTCTTTCTTTTGGCAGGAATCATCCCTCTTATTGAGGGTTTGAGTCATTTAGGGACAAGACATCAATTCTTTGGTTTGATACATATATTGTTCAGTTTGATTTTGGTTCTACTGGGATTATTGCGTCGCGTTGTTAATGCACGATTGATTGTTCATTTTGGTTTTCTCTTAACTGCATTTGAATTGTACTATTACAACATCTATTTCGGTGCAGAATCTGGGAATTATGTTTGGTATGGAGCATTTCAGATTGCAGTAGCCTTATTTTTCTTTCCCTATTTCAAAATTGATTTTTATGTACAAATTGGGATATCATTCATTTCCTTGCTTTGTTCTTTTTATGGACCGTTCATTGTCGAGAAAACAATAATGAGCCAAGCTGAAATAGATGAGCTTTTCATTTTTAACACCTTAACTGGAACCTTTGTTTTCTTTGGTTTTGGAATATTTTATATCCGACAAATGAACTACACTACCAAGGAAATTGAGCAGAAAATCAAAGAGAAGGAGATTCTTTTGGCAGAGGTGAATCATAGAGTGCGCAATAATCTCAATGTGATTTCATCTCTTTTGAAACTTCAGAAAGAATCTTTGAAGACAGAGGAAGCCAGGGATGCAATAAGTCAATCTGCTTTGAGGGTGCATTCCATGGCTTGGGTTCACAATCATTTATACAAGGATAATGAGGATGGGGAAATTGATTTTAAGGAATATATTGAGCAACTTGTAAAAGAGATTCGCTATTCTACAGGAATAGAAAAAGAGATTTTATTGCAATTAGAAGTTGATTCTGTCAATCTGGATGTGTCGAAAGCAATTCCTCTAGGTCAAATCATCAATGAGTTGATTACAAATTCCATTAAACACGCCTTTCATGAAGTTTCTGACCCAGAAATAGGAGTATCCATTCATCAATTGAAAGATGAAATCGAACTGATTTACAAAGACAATGGTAAGGGGTATGATCGCAGTAAAGTTTCGCTAGAATCTCTTGGTTCATTTCTCATAGAATCCTTGAGCGAGCAGTTGGATGGTCGAGCAGCATTAGAAACAGAAGGGAAATTTGAATTTCATTTAAGAATCAAGAATGTACTTGTTTAGTCGCCAAATAGATTGGCTTTTTCTGCTTTTACCTGTTTGGCTGGTTTGGCTGGTCTTGTTTTTTTTACCTGATTCTATTTTGCTCCAAGAGATTCCGATTTGGGTTTGGTTTTTATTAGTCGTAGGAATCGATGTCTCCCATGTGTGGAGTTCTCTTTTTAGGACATATTTTGATCCTCACGACAGAGTAAATCACCAGCATTTAATTCGAGTTTTACCTGTTTTAGTTTTCTTTTTTTGTTTTGCAGCTTCTTATGCTTCAGTTTCTTTTTTTTGGCGCTTAATGGCTTATTTGGCCTTGTTTCATTTTGTAAAGCAGCAATTTGGATTCATGGCTTTGTATGCGGTTAAGAATGGAAGCAGACAAAATGAAGCATACAAGTGGGATAAATATCTCATTTACTTTTCCATGCTGTATCCTGTTTTGTATTGGCATTTGCATGACGACTTGCACTTTAGTTGGTTTGTGTCAGATGATTTTTTACTCAATCACTGGTTTGACCTTCCTAAAATTGTGTTCTTAATAGGAAACTGGGTTTATTGGATGATCATTGGGTATTGGTTGATTCAGAAAATTCGATTAGGTAAAAAGGAGTTCATGAATCAGCTGCCCATGATTCTGTGGATACTCACTACAGCTGGGAATTGGTATTTGGGAATCGTTTATTTTAATTCAGATTTAGCCTTTACTGCGACCAATGTTGTGGCGCACGGAATACCCTATTTGGTACTGATTGTTTATTACAAAAAGAAAAAGGATGGGATTGTCAATCAAAAAAAGAAGAATTACTGGAGGATAGCGCTTTTAGTCATTGGCGTTTGTCTATTTTTTGGGGTGATTGAGGAATATTTATGGGATCTTTTGGTAAATCAGGATAAAAAAGAGTTGTTTTCCTCCTTTTTATATTATGTAGAATGGCATAATGATAATCGGTTTTTGACTGCTCTTTTTATTGGGATTTTATCCGTCCCACAAGTGACTCATTATGTTTTGGATGCTTATATTTGGAAGAATAATGATTCAAATCCATTTGTAAAAAAAGTATTCAGTTCCAGATAATTATTGCTATTCTATCCAATTTTTTTTATTTTAAGGAGTTTGTATTCGCGCATAAGAAATTTAAAAGTGTTTAGACCTGAAGTTTAATTTGAACATATCGGAAAACGAAAGAAAAGTAAAAAGGATCAACGACCTTATTCAACGATCCCTTGAAATTCATCGTACAGATCCTTCAGAAGGGAAGAAAATGGCTCAGGAGGCCCTTGAACTCTCGGAAGAATTAAACTATCATGAAGGATGGGCAAGAGGATATTATGCGCTTGGAGCCAGTTCGATTTGGTTATCTGAATATGATAATGCCTTGACTTATTCTTTGAAGGCACTCACCTTGTTACAAGAAGAAGGATTGGCTCATGATACCGTTGAGGTACTCTACAATATTTCCATTACCTATTACCTTATTGATGACTTGGATAACGCTTTAAAATATGCTCAAAAATGCTTTGAATTAAGTGAAAAGATTCATTACGATCACGGGAAAGCGATGGGAATCAATGCCAAAGCCTGTGTACTTTATACAGATAATCGAAATGATGAGGCGGTTGATTTGATTGCAAAAGGACTGAAATATGCCGAGCATTCTGATGATATCGAAATTCGAGCCAAATTGATGGATGGGCTAGGGCAGGCTTACTTCAATATTGGCGATTATGACAAAGCTTTTCAATACAAATCTGAATGTTTAGAGATCGTTCGCTCACTGAAGTCCATGGGTACAGTTGCTTTTGCCTTAGATGGAATTGGAATGATTCAGATGAAAAGAGGAAAACTGGATGCAGCGTTCCATAACTTTGAAGAGGCACTGAAAATTCGGCAAGAGATTGGATTTGTTGCCGGAGAGGCGAATTCTTATTTACATATTGGTTTGCTCAAAAAGAAGCAGGAAGATAATGATTCAGCTGAAAAATATTACACAGCTGCTCTGGAATTGGGTAAAACCATTGGATCACTTAAAATTCAATACAAAGCCTATCATTATCTAGCTGATTTATGTGAGATCAAAGAAGATTTAAAAGGGTTTAGTGTTTTTTACAAACAATACCACGAAACCAAGGAGAAGTTTTTGAGACAGCATATTCAGAAAAAGTATAAGACACGCGAATTGATTGCTCAGATGGAACAGGTAGATTCTGAAAGAATTCTCCTAACCAAAAAGAACGACGAACTTAAAAAGTATTCAAATGATATTCGGATTCTCTCTGAAATTGGTAAAGAGTTAACTTCTACTTTAAACTTCGATGAGATCCTTGAAAGAGTTTACAATCAAGTGAATAGCGTAATGGATGCCAGTGTTTTTCTGATTGCCATGTATACGGAGGACACGAATACATTGTCTTTTGAATACTGCGTAGAGAAGGATGTACGCATGCCAGATGTGCGTATTCAGTTGGATGAAAATGATGGGCGATTGGCAACTTATGTGGTTCGAAATAAAAAAGAGGTCATCATCAATAATTACCACGAAGACATTAAAGAATTGGAGGGGGTAAATCCTGGTGTTTTGGCCGGTGAAATGCCTGAGTCCATCATCTACATGCCGATTCTATTCCAAGATCAACTCTTGGGATTGATTTCTGTTCAGAGTTTCGTTCAGAACGCCTATAGTTCTTATGATATTGACTTGTTAAGGAACCTCAGTGTTTATGCCGCAATCGCTCTTAAAAATGCGGTTTCATTTCACAATGTTGAAGAGCAGGTAAAAGAAAGAACCAAAGAAATCGAATTCGCTAAAGAAAAGGTAGAACAAGCCTACAGCAATACGAAATTGATCGGAGAATTAGGTCAAAAATTGATTTCTACTTTCAACTTGGATGAGGTAATCATGGAAGTCTATGAAATGATGAATCAATTGATGAAAGCGGATTATTTTGGACTTAACATTTATGATGATGAGAAAGGAACTCTGGATTGTGTATACAGTATAGAAAATAATGAAAGGCAAGAGCCCATAGAATTTCAAATGGATGACGATACGAACTTATCGGTTTGGAGTTTGAAGAACAATCAGGATCTTTTTATTGAGAATCTGGATCTGGATGCACCGAAATACATTGGTGATGAAAAACTAGCCAAAGTAATCCGTGGAGGGAAACCCGAGTGCTGTATATTTATTCCCTTAATTAAAAATGGAGAACAATTAGGGGTTTTAACCACGCAATCCTTTGACAAAGGAGTCTATTCGCCTTATGAGTACAATATCTTGAAATCAATTTCCACCTATTTTCTTATTGCTCTGGAAAATGCCAGAAGCTATGAGAGAATGGAGAAGATTGTTGAGCGAAGAACCTTAGAAGTTCGCAAACAAAAAGAGATCATTGAAGAGAAAAATAAGAGCATTACGGATAGTATCAAATACGCCAAGCGACTCCAAGAAGCAATCTTGCCTCCTCAAACGGCTATTGAGAGATACGAAAAAACTTCCTTCGTACTTTACAAACCAAAAGACATTGTTTCGGGTGATTTCTATTGGATGGAGGAGCAGGATGAAAAAATCATCTTTGCCGTAGTAGATTGTACCGGACATGGGGTTCCTGGAGCTTTCATGAGTATCATTGGTTACAATGGTTTGTATCAAATTGTAAAGGAAAATGGGATTACAAAACCAGCTGAAATTCTGAATCAGCTCAATCACCAGGTTTTAAATATTTTAAGACAAACAGAAAGCTCAGATTCAGTAAATGATGGCATGGACATCGCGATTTGTTGTTTGAATAAGAAAACACAGATTCTGGAGTTTGCTGGGGCATTTAATCCTTTGTATCATATTAGAGAGGGGAAACTTGCCGTTTACAAGGGAGATAAATATTCTGTTGGTTCCGTTAAAAGAAAAAAAGACAAGGATTTTACGAATCATGAGATTCAATTGCAATCGAATGATCATATTTACATTTTCTCAGATGGTTATGCGGATCAATTTGGCGGACCAGAAGGGAAAAAATACAAATACCAGGATTTTAGAAAATTGTTAATTGCCAACTGTCATTTACCCATGAGTGAGCAAAGGGAAATTCTAGATCAAACCATTGAAGATTGGATGGGGGAAGAAGATCAGGTAGATGATATTTGTGTAATTGGCGTAAGATTTTAAGATGTCAAAAAATACACGATATATAATTACTTTCGGACTTACTTCATTGATTTTCGTTTTTGTTTGGGCCTACAATGATCAAAGAAATCAAATCAAGAGACTGGAATCGGCTCTTGAGGAGAAAGAGGTACAATTTCAAGTGATTCAAGATGAATATCAAGCCTGTAAAGGAGAAATTCTGCATAAAGGTAAGTTACTAGAGATGGAGAAGGCTAAAAACAACCGTCTAAACAATTCAAGTTTAGATAGTCTATCGAATTGATTTACAATATATTTTAATCCAATAGTTGTTTTATTTCGAAGTTATTGCTAGCTTTTAGCGAACTTATTTTTACAATAGATTGGTCAATACCCAGAATATTCAAATCATTGATTCTTACACGATGCCAGAGGTTTTTATGTTGAATCTCTTGTCAAATGGCATTGTGGAGATAAATTTTGATGATGATTTTTATGATATCAAAGTAGAACATCTCATGGAGGTGGAAGAGGGTATGAGGTATCTTGGGAAAGGAAAAAAACTTCCCTTTTTCTTCAACAGTAAAGATTTTCTTGGTATCGATAAAGATGCTGTAGCCTATTCAAAAAGTGCTGAATCTGGAAAGTTTACTTTAGCAAATGCCGTTCTTGTAGACAATCAAGCCAAAAAATTGATTTATAATTTTTACTTCCGTATCAAACCTCCAAGCGTTACAACAAAAGCATTCAAAACAAAAGAGGACGCCTTCGAATGGTTACTCTCACTGCCGAAAGAATAACCGAAGACGTCCTGACCTTGGTTTTATTTATTCTTGGAAGTTGTAAATCTTCCCGTTCAAATTCACAATAACATTTCCTTTCAAACTGAGAACTTGATTCATACTTGCGCTGTTTTGATTGCTGATGTCGAAGTATTCCTTTGTATATTTCTTAATCACCACAGCTTTGTCTTGTTCTATTTTGCTGATATTAGATTCGATCCAAGTATCTTTTTCCTTGTAAAAAGTTTTTCCTGAGACATTCAGAATACGTTTTTCTTCCTTTTTGTCTGCTGCTCCAGTGATGAATCCTTTGCCTCCAACTCCATCGTAGTCTGCGTCTTTTTGCAACTCTTCAAATTCATCGGCACCGAATGTCTGGCTATTCATCAATTTATTTTTGTATTGTCTGGTGGCATTTGCTGCTCCACCTTGAACGTTATTTAGATTGTCCAGCTCATTGGATGCATTTTGAATATTTAGCTGATTGGCTCTAAAGTCTGTATTTTCTTTTGCTAAAAATGCCGTGTATGGTGTTAAAATTCCATGTTTAGTACTCAATGCGACCAATTCATTGATTAACTCATCACTTTTTCCATAGAGATCGATCTGATTAATCAAATAACCGATTCTTTTAGATGCCCAAAAGGTTTCTACATATTCGTTTCCAGTACTGTGTTCCGCATCCAAAAATTCCACCGGGAACTCAAAAGCATGTTCTTTTCCTCCCACTTTCCCCATGATATTTAAGGTCGTTTTCCCCGTTACTTTATATTGTCCGGCCAGCATCAATTGTCCTCCTTTGAAAAGATCTGGAATAGGTTTTGGATAATCTTGCTGAATTTTCATCGAATTGAATTTTAAGCTGATGTCGGTCATGACCGGGCTCGAAATTTGAGTGTAAAGCGAACTTACTACCGATTCGATGCTTTCGTTTGGTTTAACATATTCGGTAAGTGCTCCATTTTCTGATGAAATTCGGTCCAATAATCGGGAGTTCACATCATTCCCAACTCCAAAACAGAAGATATGGGCGTTGTATTTATTAGCTTCTTTGACATTTGCAGCGATTTTGGCTTCATTTTTTTCTCCAACTGTAGGCAATCCATCTGTCAGAAAAAGAATGTAATTTGGATTGTTATTAATTGTTTCATAAGCGTTGGATTCACTGTCTTTTTTACCAAATAGTTGCAAGCCTTCCTTTAAAGCCAAATTGATGTTTGTTCCGCCGTCATCTTTGATGGATTCTACATATTCGAGTGCTTTTAGTTTGTTTTCCTCTGTATAGGAAATCAATCCATTGGAATAGACATCGTAATAATCTGAATACACTACAATATTGAATTTATCTCCTTCATTTAAATGGTTCAGGACATACTTCATCGCATTTTTAGATTGAGCCAATTTTTGTCCGGACATGGAACCTGACTTATCAATGACGAATACTATATTTTTATGTGTGACTTCCACCCGTTGATTCATGCTGGGACTTGCAATCAATAGGAAATACCCGTGATCTGAATCTTTTGGATAGTAGGAGATTAATTGCGTACCAATATCGTCATTTGAGGAATTCCATTGCAATTTGAAATCTTGGTCTGGAATGGTATTTTCCATCGTTTTTGTAATTCTAACATCTTTGTCGGATTTTCTATCAATGTGCACATCATAGGTTGGACTAAAGATTGTTTTTATTCCATCTTTCGATTTTATTCGAACATCTACTTCAACGTTTTTGAGATTTCGTTGTGAAAATTTTTGTGTTCCCAGAGGATAGGAATACTGATAAGATCCATTTTTCTTTTCCACAACTTGGGAATAGTTCACAGTAATATTTCTTTCTTCACCTACACGAATAGGAAACACGCTCGTTTTGAATAGATTGTATCCTACAAATTCCATCAATGCGGGATCTCTATGTTGACGAACTATGGATTCATAGATGTTTTTCGCTTCTTCTTTTTTTAGAAGTTTTCCAGGGATTTCTTGTCCATTGACCATCATGGTAAAATCCTGAATCACCGTATTGGCAGGAAGTGGGAAGAAAAACTCGACTTCCAAATCATGATCCGTGGTGTTTTTGATGGTTTGTGTCACTGTAGTACGAGCGATACTGTTTTCTATCACCGCACTGATTCTAATTTTGTGAACATCGTAAGAATTTCCAATCACATTTGTGGTACTGGAAATCTCGCTAGAGTTAAGATACATTTGGCTAAAGGCAGAATAGCCAATGAATAAACTGAGAATTGAGAGGATTATTGATTTCATTTTGTTGTTGTTTTTCTTTCCGTACAACAACAACTAAAATCAGTTCAAAAAAAATTACAATTGCAACGCTAAAAGAAAATTCAAATTTAGATCTGATCGAATAAAAGAATGGTCGAAACTAGCCCCAATTCTTACTTTTTTCGCTATGTATCCCGATACTAAATAAGTGTTTTGTAATTGCAATAAATTAAACTGATACCCGACTTCAACATATTTAAAAAAGTTCACCATTAATCCCAATTCAAATTGAAGATCTTTTTCTATGGAAACCAATGTGTACGGACTAATCTGATAATTTTCCTTCACCACAAAATCGTATCCAAAATTGAAATAGATCCCTCTTTGATTTTTAAGGAAGGTTTCACCCTCTACAGTTGCTTTGTTGCCAATGAGGTTTTTTCCTGACAAACCTACAAACATTCCCTTCCAGTAATATTGGATACCAAAATCAAGATCTGGAAGTACGTACATGTTTTTTAGGTTATCGGTAGGAAGATGATTGATTTCACTTTTGCGAAGGGAGAAAAGTCCGAAATTGGCTCGAATTCCTAAACGTAACTGATGTTTTTCTTTAATCAGAAAATTATACCCATAACCAACTGAAATCTGATGTCTGGAATAAAATGAATAATTGTCAAATACATAATAGGCGTTTACAAGAGAATGGTCATTCCCAAATTTCCCCTCATAATTTGCCATTACCATGGGGTATGACTTCCACACGGGCGGATTTTGAATGAATTTATAACTACCATAAACCTGAGCTTTGTGATGAACTGATGTGTCTCGTAGTCCGGCTGCTGGATTGTAGTAATTTAGATTGTTGTAATAATATTTTATAGGAACAATATCCTGAGCTTTTGTCGAAAAAACGAAAGCAAATACAAATGCAATTGCAAAGAATTTCTTAGAGTTCATTGAAGTCTTTTAAAGTAAGTTTGACAAAAGATTCCAAAGGTGTGAAATGGTCGCCTCCAGGATAGGTGTAAAATTTCAAATCTCCTCCCAGGTTTCCTAGTTGAGAGAAGGTGTTGACTGAATTGAAATAGGGAACTACATCATCGTTATCTCCATGATGTAAGAAGACTTTTCCGATCGGTGTCCAATTATTACTAAAGGTATTCCCAATCATCTCATTAATCATTAAAGTATCTGTTTCGTCAATGATTTTGCTAAGGAAGAAAGTATTGAAAGCATTATTAGGGACGTTGGTAGGCGGAGTAAAAGCTGAAGATTGATCAAATACTTCATAACTCCACAACTGATCCGTTGGTCTTTGAATATCAGAAAATCGATTGACGGCATACAAAGCCCAAGAGTACAAGTTCAATCGACTGATTACTTCTGTTCTTCTGTTGAAAACGTCCTTTAAAAAAGCGTAAAAATCATAAGGTCCTGCAAGTCCGGAAGTAGCCATCAAATTAAAACTACCCAAATAGCTTTGTTGAATGAATTTATGTGCAGAAAGAGCTGCTCCTCCACCTTGCGACCATCCAGTTAAAAATAGATCATCTGAAAAGGTATACCCCAAAGTACTTAACTGTGATTTGGCTGCTAGCAATCCATCAATATTGGCCTTAAATAATTCTGGATAATACACGAATGGATGTTCCACATCTTTGGTCAAATTATATCCAAAATAATCTGGAACAAATACAGCATATCCATTCGAAGCCATGGGAATAGCCACGGATCTCATTTCAAGAAAATCATCGTCGCCACCATCGTACAAACTCGGAGTACTTTTATTTACACCTGTAACTGCCAGTGGGACATGTGTACCATGAAAATAGCCAATCAAATCAACAGAATCTTTACCTAATGGAACTATGAGCACACCTCTTGTGTTTTTTAGTTCACCTAAATACTCAGAGGTATAAGTAATGTTGTATAATGCCACGCCGTAATCTGTTAAGGTGTCAACAGGAAAATCCGTAGCATTCGCATCTATTTGGTTGATAGAAAGCTCCATGGTTTTCTCCGCATTTACAACATCACCGCGGTTTCCAGTTGGAAATGTGGATTCCTTAGTACAGGAGAATAAAACTAAGACAAGGGAGGCTTGAAAAAGGAGTAATTTCCGAATCATTTTCTAACAAATTTTAGCAAAGATAACTGATTTCGTGATGCTAAGTATTATTTGTGCATAGGAATAAGCATAGTTTGGAATCAATCCCATCTTTTTGAAGTTGGAAAAAGTTATATTTGCGTTTATGGAGAATAAAAAATACCAATCAAAAGAAGCTATTTTAGAATTATACAATTCGCCTCTTTTGGAGTTGATTTATAAGGCTGCAACGGTTCATAGAGAGCACCACAATCCGAATGAAGTTCAATTAAGTTCGTTGATTTCGATTAAAACAGGAGGATGTCCGGAAGATTGTGGCTATTGTCCTCAATCGGCGAAATACAACACGGAAGTAGAGCCTCATAAAATGATGGAAGTTTGTGATGTAGTGAGTCAGGCAAAAAACGCAAAAGCCAATGGAGCTTCACGTCTATGCATGGGAGCGGCTTGGAAAAACATCCGAGACAACAGAGATTTTGATAAAGTTGTTCAGATGGTACAGGAAGTGACCAATTTGGACATGGAAGTTTGTTGTACACTTGGAATGATGACCGAGGACCAGGCTCAAAGGTTGAAAAACGCTGGTTTGTATGCGTACAATCACAACTTGGACTCGTCCAGAGAATTTTATAAAGACATTATTTCTACTAGAGAATACGACGAGCGATTAGAAACCATCGATAATGCAAAGAAAGCAGGAATTTCTGTTTGCTCTGGAGGAATTATTGGAATGGGTGAAAGCGTGGAAGATCGAATTGGAATGTTGCAAACGTATCAGTTGATGGAAACTCCACCAGATTCTATTCCAATCAATGCTTTGGTTGCGGTGGAAGGTACGCCATTGGAAGAGCAAGAGCCAGTTCCAATTTGGGACATGATTCGAATGATTGCAACAACAAGAATTTTGTTTCCTACATCGGTTGTCAGGCTTTCAGCAGGAAGAACACAAATGAGTAAAGAAGGTCAAGCTTTGTGTTTCATGGCGGGAGCATCATCCATTTTTGCTGGAGACAAATTGTTGACTACTCCAAACCCGGAATACAATGACGATATGGAGTTGTTCAAATTGTTAGGTTTAACTCCAACCAAACCTTTCCAGAATGGTGAAAAGCCGACGGTAGGCGAGGATACAGGAGTAAACGAAATGAAACAAAAAAACGCTGAAAAAGAAGAACGATTGGCAGCAAGATCGATTCAGTTTAATAAGGCTGGAGATGATTTTAAACCGAGAAAATTCAGCGAAGTAGACTCGATTCAAGAATAAAATTGGACAAATATTTAAAAAGATTAGAGGAGAGGAGAGCGAATGGTTTGTTTCGCGAACTTTCCTCTTTTTCTTTTGAGGAATATGTTGATTTCTGTTCCAATAATTATCTAGGCTTAGCCACAAAAACCTACGAATCAGAATTAGATTTTCAAGCTGCAACGGGTTCGCGTTTGATTTCTGGGAATTCTGAGCTTTATGATCATACTGAAGTATTCTTAGCAGATTTTTTCGAATCGGATTCAGCATTGATATTTAATTCAGGATATGACGCCAATCTTGGTTTTTTTGGTTCGGTTCCACAAAAGGGTGATACCGTTATTTATGATGAATACATTCACGCTTCTGTTCGGGATGGGATTCGATTGAGTCATGCCAAAAACTTGAAATTCCAGCATAATTCTATCGAGGATCTGGAAAACAAACTATTAAAAGCTGAAGGAGAGATTTTTGTTGCAGTGGAGTCCGTGTATTCCATGGATGGAGACTTTGCACCGCTTGAAATAATTGCTGATTTGTGTCAGAAATACAATGCTAAGTTAATCGTAGATGAAGCGCATTCTGCTGGGATTTATGGTCCGGGTGGTCGAGGATTGGTCGTTAAGCTAAGCTTGCAGGATAAAGTTTTTGCCCGTCTTGTCACATTTGGAAAAGCGTATGGTTCACATGGTGCCGTTGTTCTTGGGAATAAGAATCTACGCGACTATTTAATCAATTTTGCTCGTTCTTTCATCTATTCCACTGGGTTGCCAAATGTGGCGGTGGAAAGGATTTTTGAGGTTGTTCAAAATGGGAAATACATGGAAGAAATGACTCACAAATTGTTTATCAATGTGGATTTCTTCAAGTCCCTTTTTTCTGATTCACCTATGTACCAGATTAACTCTGAGTCTCCAATTCAAACTTTAATTATTCCAGGAAACGAAGCAGTGAAGCGATTGGAGGCAAAATTGCTAAAGGAAAAAATTTGGTGTAAAGCCATTTTGTCTCCAACGGTGCCCGAAGGAATGGAAAGACTAAGAGTTTCTATCCATAGTTTCAATAGCAAAAAAGAAATAGAAAAACTCTACGAAGTCGTCGCTTAAAATATTCTGAAAAATTCAGGATAACATTAATTGCTAAAATTCGTATGTAAGACTTATAAATGAAGCTTTTTCGAAAAATAGGTTTGTTTGCTGGGCCCATCGCATTGATATTGATGTTACTGATTGGTATGGGTACTCCTCAGGAAGCAACGTACAAAGTTTTAGGTGTAGCTTTGCTCATGATTATTTGGTGGATCACAGAAACGGTTCATCTGGCAGTTACAGCATTAATGCCCTTGATTTTGTTTCCTTTGATGGGAGTGCTGGATTCAAAAGAATTGGCCAGTATGTACGGTTCCAACATCGTTTTTCTTTTCATGGGCGGATTCATCATTGCTTTGGCTATGGAAAAATGGGAGCTCCATCGAAGAATTGCCTTGAAGATCATCAATACGATTGGAATCTCTCCGGTAAGAGTTCTACTTGGTTTCATGATCGCAACCGCATTACTGAGTATGTGGATCAGCAATACAGCAACCACAGTGATGATGATTCCAATTGTAGGGAAAGTCTTGTCAATATTGCACGACAAACTCAAATTTGACAACAAGCAGATTAAAGTTTATTCCGTCATCTTGCTGATAGCCGTGGCTTATGCGGCCAATATTGGAGGAACAGCGACTTTAGTGGGAACACCACCAAATGTTCAGTTGGCCGGTATCATGGAGACACAATTTCATCAAAAGATAGAGTTTTCAAGTTGGTTAATGATTGGCGTTCCATTTTCGATCTTACTGCTTGCTTTAACCTTTTTCATGTTCCGTTTTTTCATGCCGAAAAGCATGCTCAAAAAGAATCCAAATGCACATGAAATAGAGCTTGAAGCTCCGGGGAAGATTAGTTATCAGGAAATAGTGGTCTTGATCATCTTTGTTTTGACGGCATTCCTATGGACATTTAAAAGTCTGTTGAATGAAGTACTTCCATTTGAATTAAGTGATACCATTATAGCCATGGCTGCTGGAGTTTCTTTCTTCCTCATTCCTTCAAAACAAGAAGAAAAGAGAATACTTGAATGGGAGGATATGAAAAATCTTCCTTGGGGAATATTAATTCTCTTTGGAGGGGGATTGTCATTAGCCCTTGCCATGAAAAAAGTAGGAATTTTACAAGATTTGGCTGAAGGATTCATTAGCTTGGGAATTGAGAATCCGCTGGTGATTTTGATAGGATTCACATTTATTGCTTTGTTTATTACCGAAATCATGTCAAATGTGGCCATGGTGGTGGTTTTTGTACCAGTTGTAGCGGAAATAGCGGCAGACATGAATATCAATCCATTGTATTATTCCATTCCCGTAACTTTAGCGGCTAGTTGTGCCTTCATGTTACCCATGGCTACACCGCCGAATGCACTTGTATTTGCCACAGAGAAGATTAAAGTAGGAGAGATGGTGAGGTTTGGTGTAATCTTGAACATTATTTCCGTTATAATCATTGTCTTTTTGGCTCATTTCTATTTTGGAAGTATTTTTGGATTCTAATGCGTTATTGGT
>JAGQYP010000149.1 GCA_020436025.1 Crocinitomicaceae bacterium | reverse complement strand
GGTCTATGATTAATTGCCACTCTTCCAAATGGGGCATTCCAGTATTTTTGATTTTTATTAAAAGCAGGTATTAACAAAAATTCTTCAATTCCAAAGTATAATATAGCTTTGCTCTCATCTTGGCTAATTGAAGAGAACAACTCACTAGGGCCAAATAATGAGTTTAAGGGTTGCCCATCAATATCATTATATATATCCGAACTATGATGAATTTTAATTTCACAATTTATGTTTTGAGATTCAAATCCATTTTGAATGGATTTTTTCAAAGAATTAAATGAAGGTTCAAGGTAAGCGTTTAGAACTGAGCTCCACCATCTTGGTTTTTCAGATGACGACGTATTAAATTTATAACTTGGAAAAACTTTAAATCCTCTTTCTTTCAAATATTCTTCAATCAGTTTTTCATGGCTGGGATTTAAATTAGAATGTAATAAACCGATGGCAACATGTTCGATTTTATTTAATTGAAGCTTACTGACTAGAAACTCCAATTCCTCAGTATCTAATTTTTTATCTATCTCACCCTTAGAATTAACACGTTCGCTAATTCCAAAGATTAAATGGGATTGAATAGGTGGCTTTTGCTTTTCAGGAAAGGCTGAAAAATGAATTTGATCAATGGGTAAATTCATAAAAGGCCAAGACTCAAAGCCTTCGGTCACAAGTAGTGCAGGGTTATGCCCTAATCCTTTATGAATTACCTGTCTTCCGAATCGGGTCATCCACCTGACTTCAGACACTTCATTGAAATTATTTTCAATGAGAAACTTTTCAATTCCTTTTTCAATGGAAAGTTGAGGAAGAAACCATCTATTGAATGAAATTTCTCCATTTAAATTATTCTTTGCAGCAATTTCTGCGAAAGATTCACCAACATATATACCAATCATCCACGACATCTTGAATCCTATAAATCTAATTGTTAATGATAGTCGAACCAACAATTCATGAAAAGGATAATCCATTGAAAGTTTCTAATCTGATTCAATCTATAACGCCGTATGCCCCAGGGAAACCCATTTCTGAAATGAAAAGAGAGTATGGAATGGCCCATGTGACTAAGCTTGCTAGTAATGAGTGCCCCATTCCAATTTCTGAAGGGTTGAAATCAATAGTAACGCAAAGTGCCAACGAGATTCATCGTTACCCTGATCCTGGCTGTTATGATCTTAAAATCTCTTTTGCAAAATATTTTCAAGTTGATCCCCGTTGGATAATGGTTGGCAATGGTTCAAATGAATTAATCGATTTGTTAGTTAGAACCTATTGTGAACCTAATCAGGATTATATTCTCACTTCAAAAGCTGCCTTTTTAGCCTATAATTTATGTGCTCAGGCTGCCAGAATAAGATCTTTTGAAACAGATTTAACAGAAGATTTTAAGTTTGATTTAAACAAATTTAAAGAAGTTTTAAAATCACCAGAAGGTAAAAAGGTTAGATTGGTTTTTATTGCAAATCCCAATAATCCAACCGGGACATACATCAACTCTAATGAGTTAAAAAGCTTTTTAGATTTTTGTCATCCTATTGAAAACTTATTAGTGGTTATTGATGAAGCTTATTTCGAATTTGTACAAGCTCAAGATTACAACACCTCAATGAATTGGTTGGAGGAATACCCT
>JAGQYP010000148.1 GCA_020436025.1 Crocinitomicaceae bacterium | reverse complement strand
AATTATGAATTACTCTGATCACGGACACAATATTAAAATGCTGAATTCGAAATGCGAAATGCGAAATTATTTCCACTATAATCATTCCGAATTCCGAATTCCAAATTCCGAATTATGAATTACTCAGATCACGGACACGTAAACATACTACTGGGGATTCTGTTGGAAAACGGGATCGATA
The DNA here is from genome assembly GCA_020436025.1 of Crocinitomicaceae bacterium. Classification (GTDB taxonomy): domain Bacteria; phylum Bacteroidota; class Bacteroidia; order Flavobacteriales_D; family Crocinitomicaceae; genus JAGQYP01. The sequence continues at coordinate 1,459 of JAGQYP010000148.1, read as the reverse complement.
AGGCTGTTTTTTCTCCTGGTTCTAGGAATGCGCCTTTGGTGGTTTCTTTTAGTGGGGATGAGAAGATGGAAACGGTGGTGATTCCGGATGAGCGATCGGCTGGATTTTTTGCTTTGGGAATGGCCCAACAGTTGAAACGTCCTGTGTGCTTGGTTTGTACTTCAGGAAGCGCTGCATTGAATTATGCTCCTGCTATTTCGGAAGCTTATTATCAGAATATTCCACTGATTGTGGTGACGGCAGACAGACCCGAATATTTAATCGGACAAGGGGATGGACAAACCATCAATCAGAAAAATATCTTTGGCAATTATGTGCAGTCGAGTTATTCCTTGCCTTTGGATCCAAAGGATGAATTGAATATTCACTGGTGTTCCAGAATTGTTTCTGAAGCCATTTCGGAAGCGGTGAACGGAGAAAGAGGTCCGGTGCATATCAACATTCCTCTTGAAGAACCATTGTATGGGAAAACAGAACAACCCACATCTTACAGATCCTTCAAAACGATGAAGAATGATCAGGAAGTGGCTCTGGAAGATGAAAAGGAACTGCTGGATCTCTGGAATGCTTCAGGAAAGAAAATGATCATTTGTGGTTTGATGCACAAAGATGAATACCTGAATCATTTGCTTGATGAACTGGCTTCCAGACCCGATGTGGCTGTCTTGGTTGAGAATACTTCGAATTTGTATTCGGATAGATTCAATCATTGTATCGACCGTAGTTTGAATTCCATCAATATGGATCAGGTAGAGGAATTTGTTCCTGACTTATTGATTCGAATTGGCGGACCGATTGTTTCAAAGAAAATCAAAAAACTGTTTAGAGATCACAAACCTAAGTTCCAATGGAATTTAGGTAGAGAGAATATTTACATGGATTCCTTCATGTCATTGACTCACGTAATCAATACTGAACCCAGTAAATTTTTATCAGTTGTCCATCAAAAAACTGAACCAGGTGACGTGTCGTTTGGTCCGCTTTGGAAGCAAATTGATTATTTGGTAAAGGATCATCAAGTTGAGGTTCTAAAGTCGATGCCTTATTGCGATCTGACTGCTTTTTACACCATTTTGGATTTCATTCCGGAAGATTCTATTCTGCAAATGGGGAATAGTTCGGTGGTGCGCTATTGTCAGTTATTTGATCCTGTGAAAACCGTGCAATACTTTGCTAACCGAGGAACTTCAGGAATTGATGGATCCACTTCAACGGCGGTAGGTTGTGCTTATGTGCACAAGAAAAAATGGATCAATTTTATTACTGGAGATATTTCGTTTTTCTATGATTCCAATGCTTTTTGGAACGATTATTTACAGCCAAATTTGGTAGTGTTTTTAATCAATAATTCTGGAGGAAGCATTTTTAAAATCATCGACGGACCCGTAACGACAGGTGCCTTAGAAAAACATTTTGTGGCAAGTCCAGCACACGCCTCTGCGGAGTATATCGCCAAAGC
>JAGQYP010000147.1 GCA_020436025.1 Crocinitomicaceae bacterium | reverse complement strand
CGTGTCCATCGTATTGGGCAAAATCGAGGAGTCCAAGTCTTTAAGATGGTCACGAAACGAACTGTTGAAGAGCATATTCACCGCCTCATCGTGAAGAAAGAAGGACTTTTAGAAAGTGTTGTTGGGTACGACGACCAAGATCAGATTAAACACTTCAACCGAGAAGATATCCTCGAGCTCATCAGTCAAATTAACAAAGACGTTGTAGACTAAAGAAACTTTTTCCATAGAGTTTTCATTAGGCAAGCATCTGTTTTTTCAGCTACTCGCATGTGAAATATTCCTCAAAAATTTTATTTGAAAAAAAAATTTATGTATAATGCGTTTATTTCTAACTAGGAGATGAAGATGAGAAGCTTGTTATTGATTCTTTTCACTTGGATGACTGCAATAGTTTATGCGAAAGATGGAATATTTGTCCAAATGCCATATAATAGTCTTGCTTTCGATTTAGAAAACAAGAATCAAATTGCAAATCTTCAAGGTACATATAAAGCTGTTACTGTCGATGTAGAAAATGCTCTTGCATATTTAGTTGTTTCTTATGGCGTAGATAGTGCAGGGCATTTGGAAATATTTGATATCAATGCAAAACAGATGGTAGGGACCATCGACTTAATTATCGAAGAAGCATCTTCCAACCCATATTCTATAGTTTTGAGCTCCAAAAGAGGATATGCGTATATTCTAGACACAGGAGGTAATAAAATAGTGGTGATTGATTTAACAAATAAAGTCCAATCGGGCAGTATACCTTTGAACGAAGCTCCAAAATCTCTAGCAATAAGCCCAGATCAGAATAATCTTGTGATTGCGAGCGCTGATTCGAAATCTTTGTTTGTTTTAAGTTTAGATACTCATAGGATTTATATGACAATTCCTACAGATGCTGAACCCAATAATGTTATTTTTTCTCCGAATAATAGAAGGGTATTTTTTTCTCAGGCAAATGATACAGTTGGGGTTTTTGATTTGATTGCAAGAAGAACTATTGCAACGATTCCTGTTAGGCACAATCCACAAGGCTTAGTGATGAATCCCGATGGGTCTAGAGTTTATGTTGCTTGTAATTCAAACATTGATGGAGGTGTTTCAATTATTGATGCTAAAAAGAATACCGGAATGGGATCTTCACAGTGTCAATTGATTATGGCAGGTTTTCCTAGAGATTGTGCTGTCAATCCAGAATCGACACAGGTATTTTGTATTACTTCTTTGGAAGATAATTTTATTCTTCTTCTGGGTAATGATGGAATAGCAGATTGCGATGACTGCATAAATATTGAAGGTCCTTTTACAAATCGACCTTACTACAGCATTCACTACATCAAGCTGAAAGATTAAAAAAGATATTAACACGAAATCTGAAGTTGTTTGAGTATATTTCTCTTGTTTCTCAGCATTCTTTGCTGGGAGTAAGCAAAATAAACTTAAAAATACAGGCTAAAAATTTCCTTCGCGCTCTCGAAAGTAATCAATTATCAGAACATCGCATTATTTGAGCTATGAATGACTCTAGTGTAAACTACCGATTCCAAGGCATCTTTGAAAGGAATATTTCTGTGTAGCAAACACCTCTAATCGCTGCATAAAGCATCCCTGAGCCAACAAAAAATGGGAAAAGAAGAAACCACTTATTCCATGCAAAAGCGAGAATGAATCCTAAAATAATCAAGGACCCTGCA
>JAGQYP010000146.1 GCA_020436025.1 Crocinitomicaceae bacterium | reverse complement strand
AGGTGTAAAGTCTTGTATAGTTTTGATTTGAAACAGAATCATAGGCAGGACTTAAATCTCCATCGTGATGTAAATTAAAGTGACCATAACCCATTCCAATCGCCAGCGCAACAGGTGATTTCTTTGAGAAGGGAATATCGAAAAAGTAATTGAAATTGAATCCAAAACTGAATTTTCCTGATTTTACTTCTGAATTAGGTTGATTCCAAGCCGACCAAAAAACATCCAATCCAAAAATATCGTATTGTGAATAAATGGATTCTTTAAAAGGATTGAAAACTTGAGTGATCTTAGTTTTAGAACCACTATTTGTATTTTGATTGCCTTCTTCTTGACTAAATAAGAAGGATATGCAGAATATTGTAACAGTGAATATTAGTATTTTCATTGTAGCTGTATTTTTTTTCTGGAATAAAAAGTTCGAATTTCTTTTTGGTACTTCACTTGAATAGAATCACCTAAAATGTTCTTTATTTCAACATGCTCTATTTCGTCTCCTTGGATTACCTGATGGGTTTTTCCGTTAAGAGAAATCAATGCAGTTCCTCCCTTATTTTTACTGGCATTTTTAACCAAACCGTAGTACCTAATTGTTGGCCAGGGTTGAGGTTCTGGAGTAGGAGATTTTATTTTCCTTTTTTCTTGAGTAGAGTGGGCAGAGATAGATTGTTTTGGCTTGAAATTGTTGTTTGAGATTTTTCCAAGAAAAGGATCTCGGTAATCTAATCTTAATGAAAAAGAGTCCTTTTTCATGATAGTTCTTCCCCCTGATACATTCACAATTTCGTTGGTATCATTTGATTCTGAATTTCCATTATAGAATTTGGCATATACTACATAACCCCATATTCCTAGAACGGTAACCAATAGAATGCTATTTATTGTTTTCTTATTCAATTATTGAATGATTACTCTTCTAATTGTTGAAAAATTACCTTGGTTTCCCGCCTCATCCAACGTTCTTACCCTCCAGTAAAAATAAGGTGAAGAGGTAGATTGGAAAATATATGTAGCACTTTGGGAAGCACTGTAAATTCTAGTGATTTCGGAACTAAATGGGTTAAGTGAGTCTGAAAAAATGTACAAACTATCAAATCTTGGAGAATTAACCGTACCTCCATTGTCGCTTCCCATGTTCCAAGAGAAATTTACAGTATCTGCAAAACTAGATAAATCGGTAGGTGAATTAAGTGATGGAACTCCAGGGTTGGTTAGATCAATATAAAGAGCTCTTTGAGTTGAAGACGTAGACGATGGGAGTGTGTTTGATGCAGTAACTTGCCAAAGATAATTTCCTTCTGTCAAACTCGTACTCAAGGTATAAAAGGAGCTAAAAGAGTTCCCTGTTTCTACTTGAGTTGCGGTAAACCAACTTGTTCCTTGCCTAATTTCAAGTTCGTACACATCTGCAGGATATAAATCTTGCCAAACAAATGTGGGAGAAGTACTATTGGTGTAGTATCCATCGGATGGTGAAGTAAGTAATAGTGTAAGAGAACTTAGATCACTTGTGCTGTCTATCACAAATGAACGAATTTCACTGTATTGAGACTCGAATGCCGAATTAATAGCTCTAATTCGGTATTCATAGACTCCGGGGTCTAGTGTATAATAAAACTCAGTGTTTGTAATGTTAGAGTCTAATGGAAATTCAGAGATAGATGCAAATGAAGGAGAAACTACCTCTAGTTTATAATAATCAGCTCCATCC
>JAGQYP010000145.1 GCA_020436025.1 Crocinitomicaceae bacterium | reverse complement strand
GAATAATAAATTGAGACAAGTTACTGACCGCGAAATGGTTGAAAAATCAAGTGAATTGAAAGGCTATATATACTATGTGTACAAGTTTGGATGCGGTTTCATTCATTTATCAAATTTTCACGATTACCAGACTAAAAATCCATTTGATAAATTAGATTTTTCAGAGCAACTTGACATTAAAATGTATTTACATCAGTACCACGGATTTCCACGGGATAGGGATTTAACTGTTGAAAGCATTGCTCCACTTATTCCGAATGTTTTTGAAAAAATTTCTTCGAACTTGGCTTGCTACTTCAACTCAATTGTGAATGACGAAATGATTGAAATGTAAAACTACCGAACCGCTTACAAAGTGTATAGTGCATAGCACCCTACGGGAAGCTACGACACCATACACAGAACGTTAATTAATAGACATATCAAAAATGAATTCCATCGAGAACATTACGGAAAACTTAAATGATCAACAATTAGAAGCTGTAACTTCTACAGAGGGATATGTCCGAGTAATTGCTGGTGCAGGTTCAGGCAAAACCAAAGCTCTCACTTCCCGATATGCATACATTGTTCAGGGGCTGGGAATTAGTGCTTCAAATATTCTCTGTGTAACATTCACGAACAAGGCTGCCCGAGAAATGCGAATTCGAGTAAAGAGGCTAATCGGTGATCAACATGACTTGAGTTATATCACAACTTATCATGGTTTTTGTGTGAGGGTTTTAAGAGAAGACATTAACAAAATTGGTTACCCGAAGAATTTTGTAATCATGGATGTTGAAGATCAGAAAACTATTCTTCGAGACGTCTATAACGAATTTGGAATCACTTCAAAGCTGATTACATTCAAACAGGTATTAAGACATATCAGCAAACGAAAAAGTTCTCAAGAATATCTTGATTATATAATTAAGCCAGCGGATAAACAACCTAACAATGATCTAGACAACATTTTCCATAGGTATCTTGAAAAACAGCAAAGGAATTTTGCTCTAGACTTTGATGATCTGATCAATTTCACGCTATTTATTTTCCTTACACATAATGAGATTCTTCAGAAGTGGCAGAAAAGATTGCATTACATTCAAGTTGATGAAATGCAGGATAGTTCAGAAAAACAATTTTTACTTGTTTCAATGCTGTCAGAAACTCACAAAAATTTTTTTGTTGTAGGTGACCCTGACCAAACAATTTATGAATGGCGTGGAGCAAAGCCGGAATTTTTAGTTGAATTTGACCAACAATTTCCAAGCTCAAAGACCATTATAATGAACCAAAATTATAGGTCGACTCCGAACATTCTGACACTAGGCAATCATATTATTAAGAATAATAAGATTCGAGTTGACAAAGATATGTTCACTCAAAACCCTCAGGGTGTTGAAGTTGTACATTTTCATGCTCAAAATGAAGCAGAAGAAGGGAATTGGATTGCTGACGAAATTGCAAATCTTGTATCAAAAAATGACTGTAAATATTCCGAATTTGCCATTCTTTATAGAGCAAATCATATTTCCAGAAGCATAGAGCAAGCCTTTGTCAAAAAAAACATTCCTTACACGATATTTGGAGGAATTAGATTTTTTGAAAGGAAAGAGATTAAGGACACTCTGTCCTATCTAAGACTGGTTGAATTCGAAGATGACATTTCTTTCTTAAGAATAATAAACACTCCAAGTCGCGGTTTGGGTAAAAAATTTATAGAAAAGGTTT
>JAGQYP010000144.1 GCA_020436025.1 Crocinitomicaceae bacterium | reverse complement strand
TAAATACCCCGGAATTGAAATGGCAAATTGAATCTTGTAATCTTTTTGAGATTTTCTATATCCTGAATCACCTCAATTCGTGTCCCTAAAGGAAAAGCAAGATATCTCAATAACTTTTTATTCTTTTCATTCTCCTCTTTACCCACATCAGAGGGGTTCCATTCCCGTGGATTCATTAATGCCTTTTTCCGGGAAAACCTGATCATGGCTGCTAGTCCTGTCCCGAAGAAAGGTTGCCGCTCATACATAAGGTTATAAATTCCTATTAAATGATCTTCTCCCAAATAAAATATAAAATAGAGAGTATCAATACTCCCCCCGGACTTCATTTTTATTTCAAAATAGGAATGATTCTCCTGACAAACATGAGCCTCTCCCCTAAACTCTCGACGATTGTTTGAAGTGAAAGTCGCTTCCAATTTATGATCTACCACTTTCAACTGAAGAAGATTTTCCACTACCTTTCCATGTTCCATAGATCTGAGTCGAAAGGTTTGTTTACCTTTTTCTCCCTGATTACAGTATAGCAGCCAGTTACCTTCCAGAGCTTCTAATCGTGAATCTATCTTTTTATTTGTTCCTATACTTGTTGCTTTTTGCCTAGATTTGGCATCTTCCCAGATTCCGTTGAAATGCTCATCAATCAAATCCTTAAACTCTTCATTGTCCGAAACTTTCATGAAAGGCCCCTCTACCGCTTCATGATTAAACCAAAACAACCCCACAAAATAATCCCTGTCAATAGCAAAGAGATTAAACCCAGGCAAATTTCGATGTGTTTCAACTTCCACTAAATGCGCGTTTTCCCATGACTGGGTTATTTTCCTGATTTTGTCAATGGATTGTGTCAGAAGATTTCCAGGTTCAGAAAACCACAAAATCCTTTCACTTCTTTCTATAATTGGGGAAAGCTCTGGATCACTCAATAATATTTTCACTTTGCATCCTCGCTCAACGGCCTCCTTTAATGGGTTCTGTAATCGCCCCCAGTTATTAAAAAAGGTATCCAGAATACGAATCTCAAATTTTGCATCCTCAATTGCTCTTTGGATTCTTGCAACAGTCAATTTACCAAAGACTTCAAATCCAAAAAGGTTTGTTAATCCTTGCCTTTGCCTGCTTAAAATGTTTGGGGAGTTTCTTAATTCTTTAGCCAGATCATTCTCCCGAATCTCTTCATATGCAAATAACATTAACAATTTGATAAAAGATTTACGCATTGCGCCCCGTTTTTCAGGGTGTACCCTAGACTCGTACAAAAATTTCCATAGTTTGTATTTGGTTATTTGATCCAGCCTTGCTTTAAGTTTGATAATTTCTTTATCCCTTACATTATCAGGATGTTCTATAACTTTTAATACTTCCGCTTTTATATCATCGATAAAGGCTCCATAACCTTCCTGGTTCGCTTTTTCCAAATGGGCTGCCTTTGGATGAGATTTTAACTTATCGATAACTGCATCACGAAGCTTATGAAAAAAAGCTTCTTCCATCAAGATCGTTTTTTTCTTGGCCATACTTGCAGGATTTGATTTAGCTAAATATACTATTTTTTACCTAAAAAACGACAAATTACCTAAATACTTATCTTCGTTTGGCTAATTTTATTAGCGAATGGATTCTAATTGAATGGGCTTGTAGATTGGTTGAAATTCAATCAAATTACCAATGGAAAATAACTTTCAAATCGATTTCAAAAACATCCCCTACGAAATCTATCGAATACCGGGGAATCCTTTTTTGTTCAAATTGCCTTTTGAGAAAGGTAAATTATGGATCGCCAAACCTCAAATGAAGCAGATATTTGGTTTACCAGAAGTAAAACTTTCTAAAGTCCTGAAAGATAGTTTAAAGA
>JAGQYP010000143.1 GCA_020436025.1 Crocinitomicaceae bacterium | reverse complement strand
ATTCCGCTTTCGTATTCATTTCCTTCTTCGTCTGAACCAGAAACAGAAGCCGAAAACTCTAAAACTGGAGTTCCGTTATAATCACTTAAGGTTAAATCACTGTATTTCGTGTTTTTCAATTGCTTCATGAAAGCCGGATCAGCAAAATACATCAGAATCATGTCTGCGTCTGTTCCTTCAGCCTGGTTCATAAAGTCAATAGTTTCTTTGTCTTTCTTCTCTACAGCCTCTTTAAAAGCTGCAAAATCTGCTTCGTAGTCGAATCTTTGAGCAGGTTTGATTGGTTTTTCTCCAAAACCTTGGTGAGCCATACCCAATGCACTCATTGAGAAAGCGGCTGCAGTAAGAATTAATGATACTTTTTTCATTGTTTTATTGTTTTGTAAGATTTTTAAGTAATTCTATATTTTCCTGTTTTAAATAATGACTGATTAATCGATCTCCTTTCATGTAAACAATGTGATCACATGATTTTATATTAAATTCTACTTCATATTCACTCTTATCTTTTTTTACAAAGACTATTTTTCCAGTATAGCCACACTTGAAATTGGGAGCATTCCTTCCTTTCATGCATGAAACCAATTTTTGAATAGCCTCTTGATCATCAGATTCATAGACAGACTTCATTGAACCATTTTCTCCTCTCGTTTCAATTCTCACTTTATCATACTCTTGAGAATAAACCGAAGTGAAATGACAGAATGAAATCACTAGGGAAAGGATCAAAATTCGTATCATAAATTGAATTTCTCCAGACTATTTCCAGTTTCTACTTCAAACTTCTTTTGCCAGTCTTCCGGCTGAATCAAAGCCATCATTTTCATTCTCATGGCATTGATTTCTTTTCTTTCTTCCTCTGAACTCTCCGCATCGGGCACAATTTGAAAATCATATTTCTCAGCCAATGCATTGAACTCTTCCAAATTAACATCCTCAGGAATGGAGTTGGATAAGAAGACAATTGGTCCGTTAATCACAGTCAATTGCATCAATTCATCAAAATTCGGAACCAAAGATTTCATGGCTAATGTAAAATCTGAAATAGTTGGATTTGCTCCTGTATTCCAAAATGCCTGAGCCACGACTTCCTGACCGCTGTAAATGGTCAACCCTTCAGCAGAACTACCGGATTCGTTCGTGTGTTTCAAATCTTCAATTCCTTCCAAATTGGTGATGACGTCGTTCAGAAGTTTGGCTTGTTCTTGATTCAAACTAAAATCGCGAATCAACAAAATCTCATCATAAGACCGAATTTCAAAATGAACTTTGGATCCATCTACACCCACCGACCAAGATCTGGCGTATCTGGGTTCTACCGAAGACGCAGAGAAAGTATACTGCGCTCCACTGAACTTGGTAATCTTTTTAGATCCAGTATCTGATTTTTCACCTGAATCTTCTTTTTTTTCGCCACCACAAGCAAATAAGAATCCTGTAAGGGCAACTACTAATAATTTTTTCACCATTTTTTTAATTAACAATTAAGAATTATGAATTATGAGTCGAGTAATAGGGAGATAATTAGGGTTAAGATTAATCAACCAGCATTTCTTTATTGATTACTTCCAGTTCTTCGTTGAGATAACAGGTGCAAAACTCTTCTTTACCTTGCACTTCAAAAGTAACGGAAGCAATATATTTTGTAGCAGATTCGTATTTTTCATCCAAAGCTAACTTCACAGACTCACTCTTATCTGCTCTTGAACTATTGATTTTAAATCCTTCTTTACTACCGTGAATTTCTTTGGTAATTTCCTCACATTTCGCTTTCGCTTTGTCGGTCGGACTCTTATCCGCATTTTCACCATCTCCACTGCAAGAAATGGTCACAAGGGCGAGTAGGGCAAATAGATTGATTTTGAGGTGCTTCATGAT
>JAGQYP010000142.1 GCA_020436025.1 Crocinitomicaceae bacterium | reverse complement strand
ATATTTAGTAACTTGTTAGCCATAACGCTCTTACAATGAAACTCATACTCACTCTTGTTCTTGTTTATTCAAGTACATTATTATCTCAGAACCCTTCTTTAAGTCATTTCCAATCTGAGGCCGATTCAGCTGGACTGGTCTTTACTATGCCTGAAGGCTTTGAAATCACTGATGTTAAGGAAAATAAAGATTTGTATTACTCTTTTGCCATCATCAATGCCGATAAATCCATGGAAATTCGTTACACCATCTGGTCTTTAAATGAAATGTTTGAGGTTTATGAAGCTTCATTAAAGGACAGCAATGTGACCATGGTCAACCCGAATAATATGTACTATGCTAGAGTCCAAGCCAACATGATGAACATGACTGGAGGACAAATCTATAATATTGGTGCTTTTCCAGACGAAGCAGTTAAGAGAGAATTTAACGCCGACAAAGGTGGAGCCTGCTTTTTTGAATTCAATTGTGAATTTGGTGAGGATTGGGTGTATGGACAGTTCATATACCTGCACAAAGATGATGTGGCTGATGTAATCATTACTTTCATGAGTAAAGATGCTGACCGTCATTCGGATCTTATGAGTCCAGCATTTCATGCACTGAAGTTCAAATCAGAGGATTAGTTGTACTTTTAGGACATGAATCCAACTCAGAAAAATTTCCATGAAAAGGCTCAATTGTATCTCGAAAAGTTTGGTCATTTAGACAATTACTTCTCCCATTTTGAAGTATTTCTAGAACATCTTCCAGAAAATGCTCATATTTTGGATTTGGCTTGCGGCCCAGGCAATATCACAAAATATTTACTTCAAAAAAGGCCTGATTTAATCGTTATGGGTGTTGATTTTGCTCCGAATATGATCGAGATTGCTCAGAAAGAAAATCCAAAAGCCTTATTTCAAATAATGGACATGTTCCAAATAGACCAGATTGAAGATCAGTTTCACGGTATCATTTGTGGTTTTGGATTACCTTATGCCTCGAAAGAACAAGCCTTTGATTTGATTCAAAAATGTGCTTCCAAATTGCTTCCGAACGGGAAATTATTCCTGAGCACAATGGAAGATAACTACTCCAATTCAGAAGAAAAAGATGGAGTCAAGATGTATTTTCATGAGAAGGAATATTTAAAAGAGTTTATGTTAAATGCAGGGTTTGAAGTAAGTTATTGCAAAAATCAAAAGTTTACCGAACCGGGTTATGATCTGGTGGATTTGATAATGATTGGCAGGCTATCACACGGAGATTCACGGTGAGACACGGTGATTCACGGAGAATGAGTGCATTATATGCGATACCGTTTTATTCCATCTTTTAGCATTTTGACATTAAAATTTAATAGATATCCTATTGGGAATTCACCAAGTTTTAAATAAGTGAGAATTTGTGCCTGGTGAACTTCATTTAGTTGATCCACTGTTTTTAATTCCAACACAATCTTGTCTTCGACTAATAAGTCTATTCGATACCCATGATCCAATTTTACATCTTCATAAACTAAGGGCAAAGGAACCTCTTTCTTTACATTGAATCCAGACTTTTGTAATTCGTAAAACAAGCACTCTCTATAAGCAGATTCTAATAATCCTGGCCCTAATTTTCGATGTACTTTAATTGATTTAGAAATGACCTCATCGGTCACATTATTGTAATTCATTAATTATAGATTTAAATGGTTAGTCAAATATAATAAAAATCTAACCATCACCTCCGTGAATCACCGTGCGTCTCCGTGAATCACCGTGTCATAGCCATAAATAACCATGTGCCTTCAACAACCCTAAGTGAAAAGATAAAACTTATCCCTTCACTAGTGATCAAAATATTTAGTAACTTGTTAGCCATAACGCTCTTACAATGAAACTCATACTCACTCTTGTTCTTGTTTATTCAAGTACA
>JAGQYP010000141.1 GCA_020436025.1 Crocinitomicaceae bacterium | reverse complement strand
CACCGACTCTTGAGCCAGTTTCAATTTATCAAGATGAAGAAATCGACAAGCTTACAAATAAGGTGGTTCCCGACAAACAATACACCTCCAAAGCTGAAAGAATTTTAAGAAAGCTTGGTTATGATTTTAAGATGACTGCTGGGCAGTTTATTATAAAAGGTGGCGAAGTAACTGGAAAGATTTCCGAGTATGCAGCATCTAAAAATTTAGGCACTAATCTTGTAAGCATGAAACAGAAAATGATGTGGGAAAATGGTCAGTATGTTTTAGTGACTAGATCCGCATCGAACAAAGCTGAATTGTGGGTTAAGAATTTATATCCTCAATTATCTGCAAAAGAAGCTTCTGCGAAAACAAGAGAAAAAGTTTTAAACGATTTAGGGTTCAATGGCGTCGATGGTCCTAATGTTTTAAAGCGTTCTCAAATTGTTTTAGCTACTGGAACTGTTGGGTTTGTATCTAAGGAACTTGGAAAAGAAAGTAGGATAGCAAAAACAAGTGGATGGGCTAGGAAATCTAACAATGGATACGAGGTATCCAGTAAGGGTAATAAAAAATTTAGCGCTTTTAGTGCAAGAATAAAAAAGCGTGGGAACAGAACAATTGAAGAGATTTGGCAAACCGATATAAAAGGTTATTCAACTGTAAAAGACGGGAAAGGAAAACCTCCCCGCAACAAAATCTCTTTCGAGGATTATAAAAATTTGTGGCGTGAATATTTTAATGAAAATCCAAATGACTTAATCGAAATAGCAAAATTGTCTGATGGAAAAACACTTACCGATCAATTCGCTAATACCGAAAACAATCAGGCTAGAGCTATATCCGAAATCATCAATGAAAGCAATATTAATATTGGTGGGAACAGAAAAACCAAAGCTATGGTTGTTGCAGAAAGAAAATGGGCTTGGTTTAAGCATGACGGTAATGGTGGACAATTTGGAATAGTAGACAAAAAAGAAGATGCACCAGAAGGAACAGATCCTAAACCTATCCATGATGGTGCCATTTATGTTACCGAAGAATGGATGAAAGCATATAATAGATCTTTGGGTGAACCTGAATCTGCTAAATATGCTAAATCATTTGGATGGCAGCAATATGGGAATGAAACGCTAGCGCTCAAAGGAGCTTTCTTCGTAGCAAAAGAAGGATCTATCGAACATAAAATGCTGCAAGATCGTGGCGTTGATATGCTTGTTTATGAAGATGCTAGCAAATTAAATGCTTCTTTGGATAAAGTATATGAAGTTGATGATGAATCTATTCGTTTCAAATTAAGAGAGCATCCTGTTCACTCTGCGGAAACATTTAGTAGATCAATTATCAATATGATTCCCAGCGAACAGCAAAAGAATTATAATCCATTTTTTAATTCTTTATTGACGAAGCTGTTTGATAGGTTTCATAAAATTCTATATAAAGAAGGGGAGATCTCCAAATTCTACAAACAATCAACTGGTGCTACCGAATCTCCATTGTCAGATCACATGGCTCAGTTTGTAGCGGAAGATCCTCTTTTCCATCCTTACATCTTAGGAAAAAAGGGACAGGAAAACCCATTCAAGCAGCAATGGAGAAGATTTGTTCAGCAATCTGTTTTAAAGATGCCTCGTAAAGGATTTTATTCTAATGTGAAACCTTGGGATGAATCTACAGATCATCGTGGAAGAACTTTGTCTCCTAAAGGTATTGCGATAAGCAAAGAAGCTGCTGAAAAGAATGGATTTAAAATTGGTAGCAAAGTAATGTTTGCTCGTCATCCTATCGTAAGGGCAGATAGTATTATGATTCTTACGGTAGAGCAGATCCATGACGAAGGTAACATTGTTAAAATGCATCCCTCTCGTTATGCAGTATTTTCTACTGGTGATTATGATGGTGACAGTGGCGCTGTTTTAAAAGCTGAAACTTGGGAAGAAAAATTCTTCGATCAAACAGGCATTAGAGATCTTGTTGGTGATATTAA
>JAGQYP010000140.1 GCA_020436025.1 Crocinitomicaceae bacterium | reverse complement strand
GAAAATATTGAGAGTAATTTCCTAATTTAGTACGGTGCATGTGAACAGTGACGGAGCAGGTCGCCAAAATCATTCCCCACGGTCATTCATTTTGGCTCCTAACCCCGCTACGGCATATGCACTAACCGTTGGCGGTCATTTTATTTAGGACAGATTTGAAAATGAAACTGATTTTTTCAACAATAATAATTTTTACATCATTTCACGCTTGGGGACAGGTTATTGCAAGTGAGACCATTAATGAGTCAAAGGTAAATTCGTGGACTCCAAAATTTCTAGCGGAGTATCAGGGGGTTTATCATTTTGGAGATTCAGAAGACGAATCAGATTTATTATTAATTTTTAGTCTTGACAAGATATACGGACAGATAAGGTCAGGCTCTTGGTCGGCCGATGGAAAGTCGTGGATTTGGAAATACGAAAACTTAAAGGAAATTAAAATTGAAGGAAACAAATTCACCTCAAAAAAGAGCAGCGGTGAGTTTGTTTCGTATGACAACGGAACTGAAAGAATTAAAGGACTTAAGATTTACAAACCGTGGAGCGAAACACCTGAAGCTGGACAATATGAAATTGGACTTAGAAAAAGTTCGTTGGACAAATTTCTAAACGGACAATTTACTCAGGCTTCGACTCGAATATTGAGCAAGGAAGATTTAATTAAGACGACAAAGGCAGATCTCAAACTAATGAGAAATGAAATTTTTGCACGATACGGATTAAAGTTTACTGCAGGTGGAGAAATGGACCAGTATTTTAAAAAGTATGATTGGTATCATGCGCAGTATGATAACGTTGACCAATTTCTAACCGACATAGAAAAAGAAAACATTAACTTGATAAAAGAATTGGAGCGTAAATAAAACGACCGCCAACAAAATGTTTATGCAATGGTGGGGTGATGTGTAAGCTATAAGTTTTTATCTTCATTTAACGTTTGGTCACGTGGGACAAATATGTTTTCAAAAGCCCACCACTGCATAAACACAGACGTTGTGAGGCATTTAACTAAATTTCCTTATTAGATTTATGAAGCAATTATTGACCCTCTCCATAGTAGTCTTTCTAACTATTCAGAGTTCCTGGGGACAGGTTGCATTGACACCTCCAATGGGATGGAACACTTGGAATTATTTTGGGAAAAATGACATCAATGAACAAATTGTAAGAGAGTGTATAGATGCAATTATTGAAAACCACCTTAAAGATTATGGCTATAGTTATGTAATAGTTGATGGTGGTTGGAGAACATCAAAATTAGATACCAACGGAAAGTTAATTCCCGATTCAACCAAGTTTCCAAATGGTATTAAATCATTGGTTGATTATGCCCATTCAAAAGGTCTTAAATTTGGATTACATACCGTTCCTGGTACACATGATTGTGGTGGAGACAAAGTTGGAGGATATGGTCTTGAAGAAATCCATATTCAACAATTTATTGACTGGGGATTGGATTTCATAAAAGTTGATAGGTGTAGATTGGAGCTACCTGGATGTGAAGAATGTTGGACTGAAGATACAATTGAAAAAGTTTATAGAAAATGGAGAAGTATTCTTGATAATAAGGGAAGCAATATGATCCTTAGTATAAGCGCGTATAAATTCCGACCTTGGAATCCTGACGTTTCTAATTTATCTCGTACCACCTCAGATCTTTCAGCTAGAGTTTCGCAGGGAGCTTTCTTTAGCTCTGAGGAAAGGGGAAAACAACCAAGATATGCTCTCTCAGTCTTAGACGTTGCTGATATCAACAATGAGTCAGCTCAATTTGCTAAGCCTGGGTATTGGAACGATCCTGATATATTAGTCACTGGCGATAATGGGCTCTCCTTCATTGAACAACGATCGCATTTTGCTTTATGGTGTATCATGTCTGCGCCCTTAATTCTCGGAAATGATGTAAGAAAGATATCTGATAAAGAAAAGGAGATAATTTTGAACAAAGAAGCTATCTCAATAAATCGAGAGCCAACTGA
>JAGQYP010000013.1 GCA_020436025.1 Crocinitomicaceae bacterium | reverse complement strand
AATGACATCAACATTACAGGTTGTGCGGCTGTTCAGGCTACCGATGATATTACTATTTATGATCTGCCAACGGCTACTATTTCGGGAGATACAACCGTATGTTTAGGAACACATATTCCAACAGTGACAATTGATTTACCAGGTAATGGAGATTGGTCATTTACCTATTTATTAGATGGCTTTCAAAATAATGTAACAACAACTTCTGACCCTTATTTAATTACAAATGCCGAAGGGGTTTATCAGTTGACTTCCATTACAGATAATGTTACTGGATGTTCGAACACTATTACAGGTCAAGTGGCTACTGTTATTATTCTTCCAATTCCACAACTTACTCCGATGAATGACATATATGCATGTGAAGGAGATAATATTACGGTTCCAGCATTTATTTCTTCCGTTGCAGGATCTACCTTCTCTTGGGTAAACCTTGGGGCAGATGTAGGTAATGGATTAAATGGTACTGGAAATATGGGAACTTTTGTTGGAGCTGCTGGAACTGGAACTTTCTATGTCACTCCTACTTCTCCGAATGGCTGTACTGGTCCAGTAGAGGATTTTAGCATAATTGTTACACCGAACCCAGTAATTGATGTTACAGCTCAAATAACACCGGAATGCATTCCAGTTACTGTAATATTTACAAACAATAATGCAACAGGCTCTGGTACTTCACTTTGGTCTTTTGGTGATGGCTCAACAAGTAGTTCAAACGGACCAGTGGCGCATGACTATACTTCTGACGGGTGTTTTAATGTGACCTTGACTGTAACAGATACAAATGGTTGTAGTAATACTCAAACGTATACAGATATGGTTTGTTTAGAGCCAAACCCAGTTGCGAACTTTGTATTTGACCCAAGTGTGACAGATATTTCATACACAACGATTCAATTTGAGAACTTGTCTGAAAATGCAATCAATTACTATTGGGATTTTGGTGATAATTCTGCTCAAAATACTTTAGAGAATCCACTTCATATTTATGGTGAAACTCCTGATGAGTACATCATCACTCTTGTTGCAGAAAACCAGTTTGGATGTACAGATACGGCAGTTTCTAAGATCATTATTCGAGATATCTTGTTGTACTGGGTTCCTAATACATTTACTCCGGATAATGATGAATACAATCAGACTTTCAAACCTATTTTCACTTCAGGTTTTGATCCCTACGATTACACGCTCTTGATATTTAATAGATGGGGTGAATTGTTATTCGAGTCTCATAACCATGAAGTAGGTTGGGATGGAAGATACGTAGGTAAACTGGTTGAAGATGGTGTTTACGTTTGGAAGCTTGAATTCAAAGAGACGATGACAGATAAGCGTCATACGGTCTACGGTCATGTGACATTAATTAGGTAAGAAATAAATAATTTATTTTGATTTGATAAAGAGGTGCAAGGTTTGTACCTCTTTTTATTTGGCCCCAATCAATTTCTTGATTTCGTGAAGTTTCATTAAAGCTTCAACCGGTGTAAGATTATTGATGTCTGTCTCAGCTATTTCATCTTTTATCTGAAGTAAAACTGGATCATCAAGCTGAAAAAAGCTAAGTTGCATGTTCTTGTCGTCCAAAATTTCTTTGGTTGTTTGTCTTGTGGTCTGATTATCTCGATTACTTTCTAATTTCTTCAGTATTTCGCTGGCATTTTCCACTACTATTTTGGGCATCCCAGCCATCTTCGCAACATGGATTCCAAAACTGTGCTCAGAGCCTCCAGGAATAAGTTTTCGAAGGAATATGACTTTCTTTCCAACTTCTTTGACACTCACATTGAAATTCTTGATTCGATCAAACGAGGCTGACATCTCATTAAGTTCATGATAATGGGTAGCAAATAATGTTTTGGGTTTGAATCTTCTATTTTCATGTAAATATTCAGCGATCGCCCAGGCAATTGAAATTCCATCATAAGTGCTTGTTCCGCGTCCAATCTCATCTAGCAATATCAAACTTCGATCAGATAAATTATTCAAGATAGAAGCTGTCTCATTCATTTCTACCATAAAGGTGGATTCACCCGAAGAGATATTGTCCGAAGCCCCAACACGTGTGAATACTTTATCTACAACGCCAATTTGAGCAGAGCTGGCTGGTACAAAACAGCCAATTTGAGCCATCAAAACAATCAAAGCAGTTTGTCTTAATATAGCTGATTTTCCAGACATGTTTGGCCCGGTAATCATGATGATTTGCTGATCTTCATTATTCAAATAGATATCATTCGGAATATATTCTTCGCCAGTCTCTAATTGCTTTTCGATGACAGGGTGCCTTCCATTTTTGATATCTATAATGAAAGTATCATTTATACTTGGCTTACAATAATTATTCTCCTCTGAAACAATTGCAAAAGATAGCAAACAATCTAAGATTGAAATGACTTGTGCATTATGTTGAATAGGAGCAATAAATTCGCTGATGGCATTTACGAGATTTGAAAAAAGCTGACTTTCCAGCTGCATAATCTTTTCTTCTGCACCTAAGATTTTGTTTTCATATTCCTTCAGCTCTTCAGTAATATATCTTTCAGCACTGACAAGTGTTTGTTTTCTAATCCATTCTTCAGGAACCTTGTCTTTATGAGTATTTCGAACTTCAATATAATATCCAAACACATTGTTGAATCCGATTTTCAAGGTTGAAATTCCAGATCTTTTGGATTCTCGTTCGCAGATACTTTCTAAATAACTCTTACCATTTTCAGAAATCTCTCTTAGCTCATCTAACTCTGTATTAAATCCCTTAGCAATCACATTTCCTTTGCCAATTGCAATTGCAGCATCTTCTTCCAATGTGAGTTTTATTTCTTCTATAATAGCAGAACACGGATTAAGCTGATCGGCAATTTTATTTAACTCTTTGTTTTTTGCCTTTTCTGATTCCTCTTTTAAGGGTTTAATGGATTCCAGAGTTCGTTTCAGAATGTTAACCTCTTTTGGGTTGATCTTTCCTGTAGCAACTTTAGATATCAACCTTTCCAAATCTCCCATTTCAGAGAGATGTTGCACCAAAAAATCTTTGTATTCCGAATTTGAAAAAATGTACTCGGTTATTTGTAGTCTTTGCTCTATTTTTTGAAGGTCATTGAGTGGAAGTACTAACCATCTTTTCATCAATCTAGAACCCATCGGAGTTTGAGTTCGATCTAATATGTCGATTAATGTTGTCGCATTTTCATTATAAGAATAAAGTAATTCAAGATTTCGTATGGTAAAGCGATCCAACCATACATGATTGTCTCTTTCAATTCTGGAAATTCCTGTAATGTGCTTGACACGATCATGTTGAGTCACGGAAAGATAGTGTAAGACTGCACCAGCGGCTACTATGGCAGCATCCATGCCTTCAATTCCAAATCCTTTTAAAGAATTGGTTTCAAATTGTTTTTGAAGGTTTTCAGTTCCAAATTCTAATGTAAAAACCCAATCTTCGAGTTTATACGAATAAAACTGATCCTGAATGAGTTCGCCAAATTCCTTTGACTTGTTTTTTTCATATAAAATCTCACTTGGATTGAATCCTTGGATCAATTTCAAAATATAATCGGTAGATCCTTCGGCAACAAAAAATTCCCCCGTGGAAATATCTAAAAAGGCTACACCCAATTGTTCCTTATTAAATTGAACAGCAGCTAGAAAATTATTCTTGTTGTTTTCTAAAATCTTATCATTGTAAGAGACCCCAGGGGTAACTAACTCAGTGACTCCTCTTTTTACAATGGTTTTTGTTTGTTTAGGATCTTCCAATTGATCACAAATGGCTACCCTTTGTCCGGCTCTTACTAGCTTGGGTAAATAGGTATCAATAGAATGATGAGGGAAACCGGCTAAGGCTATTTCAGAAGCAGACCCATTTTTTCTTTTCGTTAAGATAATGCCAAGGATTTTAGAAGCTTTGATGGCGTCATCACCAAAACATTCATAAAAGTCGCCCACTCGAAACAATAGCATTGCATCGGGATATTTCCCTTTGATCTGATTGTATTGCTTCATCAGAGGTGTTTCTTGCTTTTCTTTTTTCTTTGCCAATTATCTTTAATTTTGGACCTGTAAAGTTAAGGCTTATAAGAATCAGAAAGCCTACAATTTATTAAGACTTTAGCCATTTTATGAACAGAAAACTAAAACTTGAGGAACTGAATCGCATCAAGGTTGATGAGTTTAAAAGTGAGAAAAAGACTCCTTTGATCGTTATATTAGATGACATAAGATCATTGAATAATATAGGTTCGGTTTTCCGCACTTCTGATGCGTTTAAAATTGAAAAGATTTATTTGTGTGGTATTACTGCCCAGCCACCTCACCGTGAAATTCAAAAGACAGCTTTAGGGGCGACAGAATCCGTTGAATGGGAATACCGTGAAAATATTTTAGACCTTCTTCAAGAATTAAAATCGAAGGATATTCAGTTAATTGCTGTGGAACAGGCTGAAAAAACCGTGTTATTGAATGAATTTCATCCTGATCCAAATGGAAAAGTTGCTTTGATTTTTGGAAATGAAGTATTGGGAGTAAATCAAAAAGTAATTGATCAGGCTGATTTCGTTTTAGAAATTCCCCAATTCGGAACGAAACATTCGCTAAATATTTCTGTCTCTTGCGGAATTGTTCTCTGGGACCTATTTCTTAAAATGACAAAATAAAATCAGTTAAAAGTGAGTTACTAAATAAAAATCAAATTGAACAAAGTAACTCTATTTGCCGGCCTATTATTGATGTTATCTTGTGAAACAACATCAAAAAGCATTTCCTCGAAAAATGAAATCCCCATTGAAACTAAATATGAATCAATAAAGGAAAATGTGGTTAAGAAACGCAACACGTTTTATTCGGAATCCTATAAACGAGATGCAATTCGTACCTATATTTTTAAAACGCTTAAAGATTCCATTTTTCCTATATGGAAAGGAACGAAATGGGATTTTAATGGCACAACCCAAACCCCTCAAGATGGAGCAATTGCTTGTGGTTATTTCGTAATGACTACGCTACAAGATGTCGGGTTCGAATGTGATCGAGTAAAATTTGCTCAGCAAGCGTCGTCTAAAATTATCTATGCATTTTCTGATAAATCAGACGTCAAGATATTTGGAAACAATGATTTTAAAGGATTTTATGCGCATGTAAAAAAATTCAAGAATGATCTTTTTATTGTTGGCTTAGATAATCATGTAGGATTCGTAATCAATGATGAGGGCAATCTGTTCGCGGTTCATTCTACAGCATGGCCTCAAGGTTGTGTTGTTTTTGAACCTCTGGAACAGTCAAAAGTATTTAGAGATTCAAAAGTTCACTACTTAGGCAGACCCTTAAATTCTGATTTGCTATTGAAAAAATGGAGGGTAAAAGAAACTATTCCTCTTCAATAGAATGATAATCGGAGACCTTGTAAATGAAAAGATCGTGATTGTTATTTCTAGGGTTTAATTCATGAAGAATCTTGTCAATTCCTTCAGCGCGAATAATGGTGTCCTCTTCGATATTTGGATAGTATTTTCTGATCGTATCCAATCGTACATCTAAATTCTTTTTATTAAAAAACATGATGTACTTGACACCGGGATGTTTCATTTGCCACCAAGTTCGAAATTTCTCAAAATCATTAGGTCCTCCAAGATAAAATTCAAAAGTATTCCAATTCTGAGAATAGAATTTCGGGTATTGTGGAACTTTTCCTCCACCAGTGTTTTCAATTAAAATACTGAATTTACCGGTTTCATTTTTTTGATATAAATAATAAGCTCCCTCAACTCGGGTCATTTTCGAGTAGGAAAAATCTAAAAATAATCCGACGCTTAAGTTCAAAATAAAAAACATCCAGATCCCAGTTTTATTCAATTTGATTAGCCAACTTTTACTGCGTTCAGATACAATCGTTTCCCAACCAATAATCCCTAACATCATGAATAAAGGTACGACGGGTAGAATGAATCTTTCTTGGCGGTTTGGAAAATAGGTGTGAAAGGCCAAGAAAATAAAAACGGGTAAAGAGATAATGAGATACTTTTTAAAAACTTTGAAAAACCCAATGAACCATCCCAGATTGATGAATGATAAACCAGCAAGCATTAATAGCAAAGGATAAGACCACCATGCTGCTAATACATATGAGTCTGAATGTGTGGCATTATAATCAATATATGCCTTCATTTCGGCAAAAGGTCTACCCCATATCAAAAAGTCGATTAATCCTTGAGACAATAGGACAGGAATGGCAAATCCAACAGTGAGCAACAGGCTTTCGATCCATTTTTTTTGAAAAACAAGAACAAGTCCTACTCCAAAAGTGAAAAGTGCAGTCTGGTACCGAACGGAAAAGGCAATTCCTAAAAATATTCCTGCCCAAATAAATGCCCAAAGTCCTTTTTCTTGTAATTCATTCAATTTGATTTGATAGATGGCGAGAATTAAAAAAGGAATACTAACAACTTCAACTAAACTTCTAACTCCTAAAAAGGGTAGTATCCACAATATCGCTAACACCCATCCGATAAGAATACTCTTTTTTTCATCTGTAATTTTCCGAGCCAATTTAATTCCATAGACAACGGTTAAAATCGAAAAAATGGAAGTGAATAAGCGAACAAAAATCATGATGAGTTTTGGATCCTGTATGCCTAATAATTTGATAAACATGATCCATAACATATTCAGACCTGGGAAAAGTAAACTATGCCCTTGCGGTTCTTCCCAACTTACTTCTGTTCCAGGTAGCCATCCCATGGCATCTCTACCATCAGCCCATGAACCGCCAGACTCAATTATGAGAAAATGGTCATCGTGCATTAGGTATCCCTGAGAAAAAATTGAGGCAAGAACTCTTAAAAATATAGCCACAATCAAAATGACTGTATACGGTGATTTTCGATAAAAATTAAGGATACTTTCCATTCTATTCCAGAATTTCAAGTTTAGCGAATTTCAATAACAATTGTTTTTGACCAACTCGCGGAAAAAATACCGTAGCTTTTTGGTTTGGATAGTCTCCGCTCAAAGCCACAACTTTTCCTTTGCCAAACTTTTCATGGGCAACATTGTATCCAACTTTTAAACCACTTAAATCAGATTTTGGAGCAGAAGATTTTGTTTCACTCACTTTTTTCATTCCCATCGGAGCAGAAGGAGTAGCTATTTTCTTTGCTCCAAATCCTCCAAAATTCTCAAAAGACTCTTTCGGCTCATATCCTCTTCTTCCTGCATTAAGAGATCTACCTCCTCCATTCGAGGCATATGGATTTTCCCATTCCAAATAGGATTCATCGATTTCCTCAATAAATCTGCTTGCTTCTGAAGTAATCAGTTTGCCCCATCGATATCTACTTGTAGCAAAAGAAAGAAAGGCTTGTTTTTCAGCTCGAGTAACAGCCACGTAAAACAAACGGCGCTCTTCTTCCAATTCAGATCTCGAATTCAGTGACAATTGCGAAGGAAATAGATTTTCCTCCATGCCGACAATGAATACATATGGAAACTCCAGTCCTTTGCTGGCATGAACAGTCATCAAAGTGACTTTATTCTTATCTTCTTCTTTATCTTGGTCTGCATCCGTTAATAATGCTACATCCATCATAAAGTCAGCCAAATTCGGCTTTTGATCATCTTCTTCTTGACTACTGCTTTCAGAAAATTCTTTAATCCCGGCTAGCAATTCCTCTATGTTTTCATACCGAGCTACTCCTTCTGGAGATTTATCATCGTAAAGATCCTTTAAAACTCCTGAAGAACTCGCTATTTCTTGTGCTAGGGTATAAGCTTCTTCAGATTCCATTCGTACATGAAAACTCTTGATCATGGTTACGAATTGATGAAGCTTTGCCATGACACCCGAGGCGAAATTCAACTGATATTTTTGAATATTTGAGATTACCTTCCAAATTGATACTTCGTAATGGTTCGCCGCAACGACTAAATTTTCAATAGTAGTTTTTCCTATCCCTCTTTTCGGATAATTGATAATTCTTTTCAAACTCTCTTCATCCGACAAGTTTGCTGATAACCGAAAATAGGCTAATATGTCTTTGATTTCTTTCCTTTGATAAAAAGACAAGCCTCCATAAATCTTATATGGAATATTCAATTTTCTCAGACTCTCTTCAAAAGATCTAGATTGTGAATTGGTTCGGTATAATATGGTGAAGTCTTCATAGTCACAATTTTCAGTTTGTTTGATCTCCCAAATTTGATTGGTGACTACTTTTCCTTCTTCATTATCAGTTAGTGTTCGGAAAACTTTGATTTTGTGACCACCTGTGTTGTCAGTCCATACATCTTTCTTGATCTGATTTTTATTTTTTTCAATGATGCTATTCGCAGCTCCTACAATCGTTTTAGTGGATCTGTAGTTTTGCTCCAGTTTGAATAATTTAAAATCAGGATAATCCTTCTTAAAATTCAGAATATTCTCAATATTTGCTCCTCTAAAAGCATAGATACTCTGAGCATCATCTCCAACTACACATAAGTTTTCAAAAACGGCAGCTAGCTTTTTAACTATTAAATATTGAGAGTAATTTGTGTCTTGGTACTCGTCAACTAAAATGTATCTAAATTTATGTTGATAGAAGTGCAAAACTTCAGGAAAATCTCTTAATAAAACATTTGTATTAAATAAGAGATCATCAAAATCCATCGCCCCAGCTTTAAAACATCTTCGATTGTAAATCTTATAGATTTCAAACAATCTGGGCTTGCCACTCATGCGGTCTTCACCGACAATTTCAGCATTTGCTTCATACGCGGCAGGACCAATCAAATTATTTTTGGCACTGGATATTCTTCCATGTACAATTGATGGCTTATATATTTTGTCATCCATTCCAAGTTCCTTAATTATGGTTTTAATTAACGATCTTGAATCCTGAGTATCATAGATGGTAAAATTAGAAGGGTATCCTAATTTGTCTGCATTGAATCTTAATATTTTGGAAAACACGCTATGAAAAGTTCCCATGCTAATGTTTCTGGCATCCGTGTCCCCAACAATTTTTGAGATCCGCTCTTTCATTTCTCGAGCAGCTTTATTGGTAAAGGTTAGTGCCAAAATACTAAACGGATCTACTCCGTTATGAAGTAAATGAGCAATTCGGTAGGTCAAAACCCTTGTTTTTCCTGAGCCTGCACCGGCAATTACCATAGAGGGACCTTCGGTGTGGACTACGGCTTCCCTTTGTGCTTCATTTAACTTTTCCAAATAACTCATATTTGCAAAAATAATTTTTTCAGGAATACTTTAGGGTATTGTGGATAAGTTGTGACTAGAATTCATAAATTCGCCTTCAAAATGAGAAAGTTAAAATATTTTTTCTTCTCTAATTTCTTGTATAACAAGGCAATCAGGTATACCTAAACAAAAAAATGTTGAAAAATCCTGATTTTTTCTAGGTTAGCCTTGTATAATCACAAAAAAGCAGTATCTTTGCACCCCCAAAAATAAATTTTGGGTGTAAGTATATTGTATAAAAATTTATAAGCAAATATGCCAACTATACAACAGTTAGTAAGAAAAGGTAGAACCGTGAACGTCAAGAAATCCAAGTCGATTGCACTTGATTCTTGTCCGCAGCGAAGAGGAGTATGTGTAAGAGTTTACACCGCTACACCTAAAAAGCCAAATTCGGCGATGAGAAAAGTTGCTAGGGTAAGGTTAACGAACGGTAAGGAAGTTAACGCTTACATAGGTGGTGAAGGTCACAACCTTCAGGAACACTCTATTGTTTTGATCCGTGGTGGAAGGGTTAAAGATCTTCCAGGGGTTAGATATCACATTGTTAGAGGTGCTCTTGATACTGCAGGTGTTGAAGGAAGATTCCAGAGAAGATCTAAGTACGGAGCTAAGAGACCAAAAAAATAAAAGCACTTTGTCATGAGAAGAAGAAAAGCGAAAAGAATACCTACGTTACCAGATCCAAAGTTTAATGATGTTTTGGTAACAAAGTTTGTGAACAACTTAATGTATAGTGGTAAGAAGAATCTTGCATTTAAGATTTTTTATGATGCACTTGAGATCGTAGATACGAAAGTAGAAGATGCTAATGGTCTTGAGACTTGGAAGAAAGCTTTGGATAATGTAACTCCTGCTGTTGAGGTAAGATCTAGAAGAGTAGGTGGTGCGACTTTCCAAATTCCATCTCCAGTAAGAGATAGCCGTAAACAATCTTTGGCTATGAAATGGTTGATTGGTTATGCTAGAAAAAGAAATGAAAGATCAATGGCACAGAAACTTGCAGGGGAAATTATTGCTGCTGCTAAAGAAGAAGGTGCTGCTTACAAGAAAAAAGAAGATACACACAGAATGGCTGAAGCCAACAAAGCATTCTCACATTTCAGATTTTAATACACATTAGCAATGGCAAAAAGAGATTTAACATATACTAGAAATATTGGGATTATGGCCCACGTAGATGCCGGTAAAACGACTACTACTGAGCGTATCCTTTATTATACAGGAATTTCTCACAAAATCGGTGAGGTGCATGATGGTGCTGCTACAATGGACTGGATGGAGCAAGAGCAGGAAAGAGGTATCACAATTACTTCTGCTGCAACTACTTGTTTCTGGAAATACCCAACTGTTCAGGGACAAGCTGTTGATGCTACTAAAGAATATAGAGTAAACATTATTGATACTCCGGGTCACGTTGACTTTACTGTTGAGGTTGAAAGATCTTTAAGAGTTTTGGATGGTGCAGTTGCATTGATTTGTGCTGCTTCTGGTGTTGAGCCACAGTCTGAAACTGTATGGAGACAAGCTGATAAATATGGTGTTCCAAGAATTTGTTTTGTTAACAAAATGGATAGAGCTGGAGCGGATTTTTTCAGATGCGTTACTGAAGTAAGAGAAAGATTAGGTGGAAATCCAATTCCACTTCAAATTCCAATCGGAGCTGAAGACGATTTCAAAGGTGTGGTTGACTTGATCACAATGAAAGGGGTTTCTTGGAACGAGGAAGACATGGGGATGACTTATGAGCTTTTCGATATTCCAGCTGACCTAGTGGATGAAGCTAACGAATGGAGAGAGAAATTAGTTGAAGCTGTTGCAGAGTCTGATGAAGCTTTGATGGAGAAATTCTTCGAAGATCCAGATTCTATCACTGTTGAGGAAATGCATGCAGCGATTAGAAAATCAACTATTGATATGTCGATCCAACCTGTAATGTGTGGTTCTGCATTCAAAAACAAAGGTGTTCAAACGATGTTGGATGCTGTTATGGCATTCTTACCTTCTCCAATGGATATTGGTGCAATCGAAGGAACAAACCCAA
The DNA here is from genome assembly GCA_020436025.1 of Crocinitomicaceae bacterium. GTDB lineage: Bacteria > Bacteroidota > Bacteroidia > Flavobacteriales_D > Crocinitomicaceae > JAGQYP01. The sequence goes on along the minus strand of JAGQYP010000013.1, from coordinate 59,922 downwards.
AAACAGAACAAACTGAGAAGAGAGAGCCAAGTTATGATGCTCCTTTTTCTGCTTTGGCATTTAAAATCGCTACGGATCCTTTCGTAGGAAGATTGTGTTTCTTCAGAGTTTACTCTGGACAACTAGATGCTGGTTCTTATGTTTGGAACACTAGAACTGAAAAGAAAGAAAGAATTTCAAGAATTTTCCAAATGCACTCAAATAAGCAAAATGCTATCGAGAATATCGGTGCTGGTGATATTGGTGCTGCTGTTGGATTTAAAGATATCAGAACTGGAGATACACTGTGTGATGAGAAATCTCCTATCGTTCTTGAATCAATGACTTTCCCAGAGCCAGTTATTGGTATCGCTATCGAACCAAAAGCTCAGGCAGATGTGGACAAATTAGGTATTGCTCTTGGTAAATTGGCTGAAGAAGATCCAACTTTCCGAGTTTCTACTGACGAGGATTCTGGTCAAACAGTAATCTCAGGAATGGGAGAGCTTCACTTAGAGATCTTGATCGATCGTTTGAGAAGAGAATTTAAAGTTGAAGTGAACGAAGGTGAGCCTCAAGTTTCTTACAAAGAGAAAATTTCTGGTAGCGTTGACCATAGAGAAGTTTATAAGAAACAATCTGGTGGTAGAGGTAAATTTGCTGATATCGTTGTGAAAATCATGCCTCAAGATAATCCTGAAAAAGAAGGATTAGAATTCATTAACAACATTAAAGGTGGTAACGTTCCGAGAGAATTTATCCCTTCAGTTGAAAAAGGATTCAAAGAAGCAATGAAAAACGGTGTTCTTGCTGGCTTCCCAATGGATAGCATGAAAGTAGAATTGAATGATGGATCTTTCCACGCAGTGGATTCGGATTCTCTTTCATTCGAAGTCTGTGCTAAAATGGCCTACAGAGCTGCAATTCCACAAGCAAGACCAGTTCTTTTAGAACCAATCATGAAGTTGGAAGTTGTTACTCCAGAAGAAAATATGGGGGATATCGTGGCTGACTTGAACAGAAGAAGAGGTCAGATGGAAGGAATGGATGATAGATCTGGTGCGAAAGTTATCAAAGCTAAAGTTCCACTTTCTGAAATGTTTGGATATGTAACTCAGTTGAGAACTATTTCTTCTGGTAGAGCTACTTCTACTATGGAGTTTTCTCACTACGATGAGTGTCCAAAGAATGTTGCTGATCAAGTGATCGCTAAAGTTAAAGGTAAAATTGAAGCTTAATTTATAAAGAAATGAGCCAAAAGATAAGAATCAAATTAAAGTCGTACGACCACAACCTAGTGGACAAATCGGCTGAGAAGATCGTAAAGACTGTAAAGTCAACAGGTGCAGTAGTTAGTGGACCAATTCCACTTCCAACTCACAAGAGAATTTACACAGTTTTGAAATCTCCACACGTAAACAAAAAAGCAAGAGAACAATTCGAACTTTGTGCTTACAAAAGATTGATGGATATCTATTCTTCATCATCTAAAACTGTAGATGCACTAATGAGATTGGAATTGCCAAGTGGAGTTGACGTTGAAATTAAAGTTTAATTTTTAATAAGTAAAGGATGCCAGGTATAATTGGAAGAAAAATCGGAATGACTAGCGTCTACAGTGCTGAGGGTAAGGCAACACCATGCACGGTGATAGAAGCTGGTCCTTGTGTAGTTACACAAGTTAAGACTGCCGATAAAGACGGTTATGAAGCTGTTCAGATTGGTTTCGGAGAGATGAAAGAAAAGAACACTCCGAATGCTTTGAAAGGACACTTCAAGAAAGCAAAAACTGCTCCACTTCATAAATTGATTGAAGTTGACGGATTTGCTGAAGATGTAAAGCTGGGCGACACTATTGATGTAAACATTTTCGAAGAAGGTGAATATGTTGATATTACTGGAACCTCTAAAGGTAAAGGTTTTCAAGGTGTTGTTAAAAGACATGGATTTGGCGGAGTAGGTCAGTCTACTCACGGTCAACACAACAGAGGAAGAGCTCCAGGATCAATTGGTGCTGCTTCTTATCCTGCAAGAGTTTTTAAAGGAATGAGAATGGCAGGTCAAACTGGTAACGAAAGAGTTACAGTTGAAAACCTTGTTATTTTGAAAGTATTGGCTGAGAAGAATTTGCTATTAGTTAAAGGATCGATTCCTGGAGCTAAAGGTTCATACGTAATTGTTAAGAAATAATGGAATTAAAGGTAGTTGATATCAAGGGGAAAGAAACCTCGAAGAAAGTGAGTCTGAATAGTTCTATTTTTGGTATTGAACCAAATGATCACGCTATTTACCTTGACGTGAAGCAATACTTGGCGAATCAAAGACAAGGAACTCACAAGTCGAAAGAAAGAGCAGAAATTGCTGGATCAACCAGAAAGATTAAAAAACAAAAAGGTACTGGTACTGCAAGAGCTGGTTCAATTAAGTCTCCTGTTTTTAGAGGTGGTGGTCGTGTTTTCGGTCCAAGACCAAGAAATTACGGGTTCAAATTGAACAAAAAAGTGAAAAGATTGGCTAGAAAGTCTGCATTGACTTACAAGGCTAATGAGAATAATATAATTGTATTGGAAGATTTGAATTTCAAAGCTCCAAAAACTAAAGAATTTGTAAGCATTCTTGACAACCTTAAAGTTGCTGGATCGAACGTTCTTTTTGTAACTGCAGAAAATGACAAAAATGTGATGTTGTCTTCAAGAAACATCCCAAGAACAAAAGTTGTAACTGCTGATTCATTGAACACGTACGACATTTTGAATGCAAGCAAAGTTGTTTTTGCAGTTAGTTCAATCGATAAAATTGATAACATTTTAAACTAAGAAGTGATGGGAAGCATTGTAATCAAACCTGTAATTACAGAAAAAGCATCTTACGATTCTGAAGAGAATGGAAAATTCACTTTTATCGTTGACAGAAGAGCTAACAAATTGCAGATTAAAAAAGCTATCGAAGAGTTGTACGGATGTACATTGGATAATGTAAGAACGATGAACTACGGAGGTGGAAAAGCAAAAACTAAGTACACGAATAAGGGGATTGTTGAAGCTAGAACAAAAGCTTGGAAGAAAGCGATTGTTACTGTAGCGGAGGGTGAAACAATTGACTTATATTCTAACATTTAATAAAAAGATTATTAGAAATGGGATTAAGAAAGTTAAAACCAATGACTCCGGGACAGAGACACAAGATCATATCTGATTTTAACTCTGTTACTACAGATAAGCCAGAAAAAAGCTTATTGGCTTCAAAGAAAAAATCCGGAGGTCGTAACAACGACGGAAAGATGACCATGAGATATATTGGTGGTGGTCATAAGAAAAGATATAGAATTATCGATTTTAAGAGAAATAAGCACGGAATTCCAGCAACTGTTAAGTCGATCGAATACGATCCAAACAGATCAGCAAGAATTGCATTGCTTTATTACAAAGATGGAGAGAAAAGATATATCATCGCTCCAGAAGGTCTTAAGGTTGATGATGTAGTGGAATCAGGAAATGGAGTAGCTCCTAATGTAGGAAATGCAATGTTCCTTTCTGAAATTCCATTAGGTACTGTAATTCATAATATTGAATTAATTCCTGGAAAAGGAGCTTCTATTGCAAGAAGTGCTGGTACTTATGCTCAATTGAACGCAAGAGATGGTAAATATGCTATCATCAAATTGCCTTCAGGTGAAACAAGAATGATCTTAACTACTTGTTTAGCTACGATCGGTTCAGTTTCAAATTCAGAGCATAACCTTATCGTTTCAGGAAAAGCGGGTAGAAGCAGATGGCAAGGTAGAAGACCTAGAGTAAGAGGTGTTGTTATGAACCCAGTAGATCACCCAATGGGTGGAGGTGAAGGTAGATCATCAGGAGGACATCCTAGATCTAGAAAAGGTTTACCTGCTAAGGGATACAAAACAAGATCCAAGACTAAGTATTCGAATAAGTTGATCATTGAGAAAAGAAAGAAATAATCAGAAATCATGAGTAGATCATTAAAAAAACCTCCATTTGTACATTACAAGCTTCAAAAGAAGATGGATGAGCAAAATGAATCAGGTAAAAAATCGGTAATCAAGACTTGGTCTAGAGCCTCTACGATTACTCCTGATTTTGTTGGTGCTACTATCGCAGTACACAATGGAAATAAATTCATTCCGGTTTTCGTAACTGAAAATATGGTTGGACATAAATTCGGTGAATTTTCACCAACCAGAAACTTTAGAGGGCACGCCGGTAAAAAGGATAAGAAAAAGTAAAAAGCATTGAATCATGGGTGCAAAGAAAAGATTAAGAGCTGAGAAGCTAAAAGAAGAGAGAAAGAACATTGCTTTTGCAAAGTTGAATAACTGTCCGGTGTCTCCAAGAAAAATGCGAATGGTTGCTGACTTGGTAAGAGGAGTCGAAGTAAACAAAGCTTTGAATATCCTTCAACACAACCCAAGAGAGGCTTCTGGAAGATTAGCTACCCTTTTGAGATCAGCGATCGCAAATTGGGAACAAAAGAATGAAGATAAAAACTTGGAAGACGAACAACTTGTTGTAAAGTCTGTAGAAGTTGGCTCTGCTGGTATGTTGAAAAGAATTCAACCAGCTCCGCAAGGAAGAGCGCATAGAATTAGAAAAAGATCAAATCACGTAACTATCGTAGTGGATAGTATAAACTAATAAGATTCAGAAATGGGACAAAAAACAAATCCAATAGGAAACAGATTAGGATACATCCACGGCTGGGAGTCAAACTGGTTCGGCGGTAACAACTACAGAGAGAAGATAGTTGAGGATGATAAGATCAGAAAATATCTGTATGCTAGATTGAACAGAGCAAGTGTTTCTAAGATCATTATCGAAAGAACACTTAAACTGATTACGGTTACAGTAAACACTGCAAGACCAGGTGTGATCATCGGAAAAGGTGGACAAGAAGTGGACAAATTGAAAGGTGAGTTGAAAAAACTGACTAAGAAAGAAATCCAAATCAACATCTTTGAGATTAAAAGACCTGAGCTTGATGCGAAATTGGTTGCTGACGGGATTGCTAGACAAATCGAAGGAAGAATTTCTTTTAGAAGAGCGATCAAAATGGCAATTGCTTCAACCATGAGAATGGGAGCTGAAGGAATTAAAGTAAAGATCAGCGGTAGATTGAATGGTGCTGAAATGGCAAGAAGTGAAATGTATAAAGATGGAAGAACACCATTGCATACTTTCAGAGCAGATATTGATTATGCAATCAGTGAAGCACATACAACTTATGGAAGAATTGGAATCAAAGTATGGATCTGTAAAGGTGAAGTATACGGAAAAAGAGACCTTTCTCCTAATGTTGGACTTGCTGCTAAAGGAGCAAAGAAATTCAATAAAAGAAAGAAAAAGTAATCATTTTAAAGATTTAAGAAATGTTACAACCAAAAAAGACAAAGTTTAGAAAGGCACAAAAAGGTCGAAATAGAGGGATCGCTCATAGAGGTTCTCAGATCGCTTTTGGATCTTTCGGACTAAAGACATTGGAGCCGGGATGGATCACTTCAAGACAAATTGAAGCGGCAAGGATTGCGGTTACCAGATATATGAAAAGAGAAGGTAAAGTGTGGATCAGAATTTTCCCGGATAAACCTGTAACTTCTAAGCCTGCAGAGGTAAGGATGGGTAAAGGTAAAGGTGCTCCTAGTCACTGGGTAGCAGTTGTGAGACCAGGAAGAATCATGTTCGAAGCAGAAGGTGTTCCTTTGGAGATCGCTCAAGAAGCAATGAGATTGGCTGCACAAAAATTACCTGTGAAAACGAAGTTTGTAGTTAGAAACGATTACGAAGGTTAAAATTTTTGAGTATGAAGCAGGAAGAAATTGTGCAATTCTCGATGGAAGATTTGAAGGATAAAATCTATGAGATGGAAGAAAAGTTTACAAAATTGAAACTTTCTCATCAAGTATCTACGTTAGAAAATCCTATTCAGCTTAGAGGTATGAGAAGAGATATTGCTAGACTGAAAACAGAATTGACTAAAAGAGAAAATAGCGCGAAATAATCGCGTTAATTGATAAATGTGCTTACAATGGAAAAGCGAAATTTAAGAAAAGAAAGAATTGGGGTAGTGACAAGCGATAAGATGACTAAGTCTATCGTGGTTTCTGTAGAAAGAAAAATGAAGCACCCTAAGTATGGGAAGTTCGTAAAGAACACGAAGAAATTTGTTGCTCATGATGAAAAAGAAGAGTGTAACATTGGTGACACTGTGAGAATCATGGAAACAAGACCGCTTAGTAAAACTAAGTGTTGGAGATTGGTAGAAATTATTGAAAGAGCTAAGTAATAGTTTAATTCTATTTAAGAAATGATACAACAAGAATCTAGATTAGCAGTAGCTGACAACAGTGGAGCCAAAGAAGTGTTGTGTATCCGTGTACTTGGTGGTACAAAAAGAAGATACGCATCCGTTGGTGACAAAATTGTAGTTTCTGTTAAGAGCGCATTGCCCTCTGGTAATATTAAGAAAGGTACAGTAGCCAAGGCAGTAGTAGTTAGAACGAAAAAAGAAATCAGAAGAGCTGATGGATCTTACATTAGATTTGATGATAACGCGGTTGTTTTATTAAACGCAGCCGACGAGATGAGAGGTACACGTATCTTTGGCCCTGTTTCAAGAGAGCTAAGAGATAAGCAATACATGAAAATTGTTTCACTAGCACCGGAGGTGTTGTAAATTGAAGATTATGAACAATAAACTTCACATTAAAGTAGGAGACTCTGTAAAAGTTTTGTCAGGAGAATCAAGAGGAAGCGAAGGAAAAGTCCTTGAGATTGACAAAAACAAAAATAGGGCGATCGTAGAAGGAGTTAACATCGTTAAAAAACATGTTAAACCAAGTGCTTCAAACCCACAAGGAGGAATTGAAGAAACGGAAGCATCAATTCACATTTCTAACTTGATGATTGTTTCTGGAGGAACAGCATCAAGAATTGGAAGAAAAGAGAATAAAGATGGTAAGCTAGTTAGATACTCTAAAAAAACTGGGGAGGAAATATAGTCATGAGTTACGTACCAAGATTAAGAAAAAAGTATGAAGATGAAATCGTTCCTAAATTAAAAGGAGATTTCAACTATAAGTCGATTATGCAGGTTCCAAAACTTGAAAAGATCATCCTTTCTCAAGGTTTAGGTGAAGCTGTAGCTGATAAGAAAATTATCGACGCTGCGATTGAAGACCTTACTATGATTACTGGTCAGCAAGCTATCGCAACTTATTCGAAAAAAGACGTTTCGAATTTCAAGTTGAGAAAAGGTATGCCAATCGGAACAAAAGTTACTTTGAGAGGGCAAAAAATGTATGAATTTCTTGACAGATTAATCTCTGTTTCACTTCCAAGAACAAGAGACTTTAGAGGTGTTAAAGTTAAAGGTTTTGATGGAAGAGGAAATTTCAACATGGGTGTGAAAGAGCACATCATTTTCCCGGAAATTGATATTGATAAAGTAAATAAAATTTTAGGAATGGATATCACATTTGTGACTTCTGCTGATACAGATGAAGAGGCAAAAGCACTTCTTTCAGAGTTCGGATTCCCATTCACAAAAAATTAAGATATGGCTAAAGAATCAATGAAAGCGCGTGAGCGCAAAAGAGAAAGAATGGTTGAAAAGTATGCTGAGAAAAGAGCTGCTTTGAAAGCTGCAGGTGATTGGGATGCTTTGCAAAAACTTCCTAAAAATTCATCTTACATCAGAAAACATAACAGATGTAGCCTGACAGGTAGACCAAGAGGATATATGAGACAATTTGGTATTTCCAGAGTTACTTTCAGAGAAATGGCTCTAGATGGGAAAATACCAGGTGTTAGAAAAGCAAGTTGGTAATAATATTTTAAGTATAAGTAATGAATACAGATCCAATAGCTGATTACTTAACTAGAGTAAGGAATGCGATCAGCGCAAGAAAAAAAGTAGTTGATATTCCTGCATCTAATGTAAAAAAAGAAATCACAAAGATTTTATTAGATAAAGGATACATCTTGAACTACAAATTTGAAGATACAGATAACAAGCAAGGGAACATCAAAATCGCTTTGAAGTATAACCCAAGCACTAGAGTATCTGCAATAACTAAATTAGAAAGAGTTTCTAAACCAGGTCTTAGAAAATATTGCTCTTCTTCTGATTTACCAAGAGTTCTAAATGGTCTTGGAATCGCAGTGATTTCTACCTCCAAAGGTGTGATGACTGATAAAGAAGCAAGAAATGAGAAAGTAGGTGGCGAAGTTCTTTGTTACGTTTATTAATTGATTAAACAATTAGAGAAATGTCAAGAGTAGGAAACGCGCCAATTACAGTACCTCAAGGAGTAGAAGTAAATGTTACTTCTGACTCAGTGAAGGTGAAAGGGCCAAAAGGAGAATTAGAACAAGCTATTGATGCGGAAGCAGTTCAGGTAAAACTAGAAGAAGGTGTGATTACACTTACTAGAACATCTGATGTTGCTGACCACAGATCTAAGCATGGATTGTACAGAGCACTTATCAACAATATGATTGAAGGTGTTTCAAATGGATTTAAGAAAGAATTGGAATTTATCGGAGTTGGTTATAGAGCTACGACTAAAGGACAATTGTTGGAGATGGTGATTGGATACTCTCACCCAGTGGCAATTGAAATTCCTTCAGAGATCAAAGTTTCTGCTGAAACTGAAAAAGGGAAAGCCCCTGTTGTTACTTTGGAGTCACACGACAAACAATTAGTTGGTCAAGTTGCTGCAAAGATTAGATCTCTAAGAAAACCAGAACCATATAAAGGTAAAGGTATCAAGTATAAGGATGAATTTATTAGAAGAAAAGCAGGTAAGGCTGCAGGTAAATAATTTTTGATCATGGCATTTAATAAAGAAGAAGCACGAGCTAAGGTTAAAAGAAGAATCAGAAAGAAAATTTTTGGTTCTACAGAAAAACCAAGAATGAGCGTTTATCGAAGCAATAAGCAAATCTATGCTCAAATTATTGATGATACCACCAGCAAAACACTTGTATCAGCTTCATCACAGGGAAATAAAGCTGCTGAAAAGGTTAATAAAACTGAACAGGCTCAGATCGTAGGAAAGGAAATCGCTGAAAAAGCAATTTCTGCCGGAATTACTGAGATTGTATTCGATAGAAATGGTTATTTATATCACGGACGAGTTAAGTCGCTGGCGGAAGCTGCGAGAGAAGCTGGTCTTAAATTTTAAGTTATGGCACAAAACAGTAATAAAGTAAAATCGGTAGATATCGAGCTTAAAGATAAGCTGGTTGCCATTAACAGAGTTACCAAAGTAACCAAAGGTGGTAGAACATTTAGTTTTTCAGCAATTGTTGTTGTTGGAAATGAAAATGGTGTTGTAGGACACGGTTTAGGGAAAGCTAAGGAAGTTACTGAAGCAATTTCTAAAGGAATTGATGATGCAAAAAAGAACTTGATTAAAGTTCCTGTGATCAATGGAACAGTTCCTCACTTGCAAAAAGGGAAATATTCTGGAGCAAAAGTTATGTTGAAACCTGCTTCTCACGGTACTGGAGTAATTGCCGGTGGTGCGATGAGAGCTGTTTTAGAAAGCGTTGGGATTACTGACGTATTAGCTAAGTCTCAAGGATCTTCTAACCCTCATAACGTTGTTAAAGCAACTATTTCTGCCTTGGCTGAAATGAGAGATGCTGCGACAATTGCAAGACAAAGAGGAGTTAGCATGGATAAAGTGTTTAACGGTTAATATTTAATACGATGGCTAAGATTAAGATTAAACAAGTAAGAAGCGGTATTAATAGACCGAAAGATCAAAAAGCGACATTAGTGGCTTTGGGATTGAACAAAATGAACAGAGTTGTAGAGAAAGAAGATACACCTCAGATTCAAGGAATGATTAAGAAAGTTAGTCATTTAGTTGAAGTTGTTAAATAATAAAACATTTTAGAGAAATGAATTTAGGTAGTTTAAAACCAGCATCTGGATCGGTAAAAGCGAGAAAGAGAATTGGTAGAGGACAAGGTTCTGGAAAAGGTGGTACTTCTACAAGAGGTCATAAAGGAGCTAAATCTAGATCTGGATATTCAAGAAAGATCGGATTTGAAGGTGGTCAGATGCCTCTTCAAAGAAGGGTTCCTAAGTCTGGATTTAAAAACATCAATAGAGTTGAATATAAAGCAATCAACCTTGATGTAATCCAGCATCTTGTGGACAATAAAAAAGTAAAAGAAATCACTCCAGAGATCCTTTCCGAAAATGGAATAGTATCGAAGAATGACAAAATCAAAATTCTTGGTAGAGGAGAATTGAAGGCGAAAATCAATGTGACTGCACATGCATTTTCTGATTCAGCTAAATCAGCTATTGAGAAAAACGGAGGAGAAGTCAAATCGATGTAATCTTACTTATTTCAAATGAAGAGATTTATAAATACACTACAAAACATTTGGAAGGTCGAAGAGCTGAGAAAAAGAATAATTCTTACGCTTGGATTGATTCTGGTATACAGAATAGGATCTTTCATTGTTTTGCCTGGTATTGATCCAGGAAAATTGGAGAGTAGCACAACTGGTTTAGGTGCGATTCTTGCTTTGTTTACAGGAGGAGCTTTCTCAAGAGCATCAATTTTGGCACTTGGGATTATGCCATATATTTCTGCGTCGATCATTATGCAGTTACTTGGTTTTGCTGTTCCTCAAATTCAAAAAATGCAGCAAGATGGAGAATCAGGCCGGAAGAAAATCAATAACTATACTAGGTTGTTGACGATCATCATTTGTGCATTCCAAGCTCCAAGCTATATTTCTCTTACTGTACCTCCACAAGCATTAGTTGATGCAACCCCATTTTGGTGGGTATCAACGGTCTCTCTGTTGATTGCTGGGACCATGTTTGTGATGTGGATTGGTGAAAAGATTACCGACCGGGGAATTGGAAATGGTATATCATTGTTGATTACTGTTGGGATTCTTGCCGGATTACCACAGGCTTTCTTTCAGGAAGTCAGTTTGAAAACAGAAGATGGAAATATCTTCCTGATCATTGTTGAAATGGTGGTTTTCTTGGTTGTTATCTTGTTAACTGTTCTATTGGTACAGGGAGTGAGAAGGATACCTGTGCAATATGCTAAACGAGTTGTTGGCGGTAGAGGAAATGTTGCGGAACAAGGAGTTAGGGATTATATTCCTTTAAAGGTAAACTCCTCAGGGGTTATGCCTATCATTTTTGCTCAAGCAATTATGTCAATTCCTTTAATGGCTGCAAGTTATTTCCAATCAACGGCTTTTGCATCTTTTACAGATATTCAAGGGTTTTGGTACAACTTTACGTTTGCAGTGGTGATTATCGTATTTACGTATTTCTATACGGCAATTATGATCAATCCTAAGCAGATGGCGGATGATATGAAACGTAATGGTGGTTTCATCCCAGGAGTTAAGCCAGGATCTCATACAGCAGAATTTATTGATAGCGTGTTGTCTAAAATTACACTTCCAGGAGCTTTGTTCCTAGGTATTATTGCAATCCTTCCAGCTTTTGCTATGCAAGCGGGAGTTACTCAGGGTTTTGCAATGTTCTTCGGTGGAACTTCTCTTCTGATTATGGTTGGTGTGGTATTAGATACACTACAGCAAATTGAGAGCTACTTACTATCGAGACACTACGACGGCTTGATGGAAGGTGGTAAGATCAAGGGAAGAAGAAGTGAAATTTCTGGAGGAGGAATGGTTTAATTTGTATATATGGCAAAACAAACTTCAATAGAGCAGGACGGAACAATTATTGAGGCTTTATCCAATGCGATGTTTAGAGTTGAGTTGGAAAATGGCCACGTAATTACCGCGCATATCTCTGGAAAGATGCGTATGTATTATATTAAAATTTTACCTGGAGACCGAGTAAAGGTTGAAATGTCTCCTTATGATTTAACAAAAGGAAGAATAACATTTAGATACAAATAAGAAATTGTTATGAAAGTTAGAGCGTCAGTAAAGAAAAGATCTGAAGACTGTAAAATAGTCAAAAGAAAAGGAAGAGTTTACGTAATTAATAAAAAGAACCCTAAGTTCAAACAAAGACAAGGGTAAAAAAGTAAAGATTATGGCAAGGATTGCTGGAATAGATTTACCGAAAAACAAAAGAGGAGTAATTGGGCTTACTTATGTCTACGGAATTGGTAGAAGTAGAGCTCAAGAGATTTTGGATTCCTGTGGTATTGATCACAACATTAAGGTGAATGATTGGACAGATGAACAACAAGGTTTGATCAGAAATGCAGTAAACGAAATCAAAGTTGAAGGAGCGTTAAGATCTGAAGTTCAATTGAACATCAAGAGATTAATGGATATTGGATGCTACAGAGGAATTAGACATAGAGCTGGGTTACCTTTAAGAGGTCAAAGAACTAAGAATAACTCCAGAACAAGAAAAGGTAAAAAGAAAACTGTTGCTAACAAGAAAAAAGCAACTAAATAATAAACTATTAGAGTATGGCAAAATCTAATAAAGCAAAGAAAAAGAATGTTAAAGTTGATGCAGTTGGGCAAGCTCACATTAGTGCATCATTTAACAACATCATTATTTCTTTAACGAACAATGCTGGTGAAGTACTATCATGGTCTTCAGCTGGTAAGATGGGATTCAGAGGTTCTAAAAAGAATACTCCTTATGCAGCACAAATGGCTGCCCAGGATTGTTCAAAAGAAGCTTACGATCTTGGATTAAGAAGAGTGAAGGTTTATGTTAAAGGTCCTGGTTCAGGAAGAGAATCTGCTATCAGAACGATTCATAATAGCGGAATTGAGGTGTCGGAAATCGTTGATGTTACTCCACTTCCTCATAACGGATGTAGACCTCCGAAAAGAAGAAGAGTTTAATTAGAAAAAGTTAAAAAATGGCAAGATACAGAGGCCCAAAATCAAAAATTGCTAGAAAGTTCAGAGAACCAATTTTTGGAGAAGATAAAGCTCTTGAAAGAAAGAACTACCCTCCGGGAATGCATGGTCCTAATAAAAGAAGAGGAAAGAAGTCTGAATATGCAATTCAGTTGGAAGAAAAGCAAAAGGCAAAATACACTTATGGTATTTTAGAGAGACAATTCTCGAACCTTTTCAAAACTGCTTCCAGGATGAAAGGTATTACTGGTCAAAACTTATTACAATTGTGTGAGTCTAGATTAGATAATACAGTTTTCAGACTTGGTGTTGCTTCAAGCAGAAGACAAGCAAGACAATTGGTAAATCACAGACACATCCTTGTTAATGGAGAAATCGTTAATATTCCTTCATACAGATTGAAAGAAGGTGATGTTGTTGCTGTTAGAGAAAAATCAAAGTCTTTGGAAATTATCCAGTCTTCATTGAGCACTAACACTCAAAAATTCGATTGGTTAGATTGGGATTCGTCTTCGATGACAGGTAAATTTATGTCTGTTCCATCAAGAGAAATGATTCCTGAGAACATCAAGGAACAACTAATCGTAGAATTGTATTCTAAATAATAAACTAAGAAAAGATTAAAATGGCAATACTAGACTTCCAAAAACCTGATAAGGTATTTATGGTTCAATCTGATGACTTCGCAGGACAATTCGAATTTCGTCCTTTGGAGCCAGGTTACGGTGTTACAATTGGTAATGCCTTGAGAAGAACTCTTTTGTCTTCTCTTGAAGGTTACGCAATCACTTCAATTAAAATTGAGGGTGTTGAGCACGAGTTTTCAACTATCAAAGGGGTGGTAGAAGATGTAACTGAAATGGTTCTGAATTTGAAGCAAGTAAGATTCAAACAACAGATTGATGGTACTGATTCAGAGCAGGTAATTATTTCTGTAACAGGACAGGATAAATTTACTGCAGGTGATATTGGAAAGTTTACTTCTGCATTCCAGGTTCTTAATCCAGATTTAGTGATTTGTACTATGGAACCAAATGTGAAGCTTGATATCGAGTTAACAATTAATAAAGGTAGAGGTTATGTGCCTGCTGAAGAAAATAAAACAGCTAATGCACCAATCGGTACGATCTTTATCGATGCAATTTTTACTCCAATTAAGAATGTGAAGTACGCAGTTGAAAACTTCAGAGTTGAGCAAAAAACTGATTACGAAAAATTGGTTTTTGATATCATTTCTGATGGATCAATTCATCCAAAAGACGCTTTGAAAGAAGCTGCTAAGATTTTGATTCACCATTTCATGTTGTTTTCTGATGAGAAGATTACAATTGATACTGAAGAAAAATCAGAAACTGAAGAATTCGATGAAACTTCATTGCACATGAGACAGTTGTTGAAGACTAAATTGGTAGATATGGATTTATCAGTTAGAGCTCTTAACTGTTTAAAGGCAGCAGATGTTGAAACTCTTGGTGATTTAGTCTCTTACAATAAGAATGATCTGTTGAAATTCAGAAATTTCGGTAAGAAATCTTTAACTGAGTTGGAAGACTTAGTTGAGTCTAAAGGGTTGTCATTTGGAATGAACGTATCTAAATACAAATTAGATAAAGAATAATTCGAAGCCTCTTAATATGGGGCTTTTATACTCTCAAAATCCTTGTGAGGGAGTCTAAAAAAACATTAAGGTTAGGTTTTATAAACACTCGTTCAAGTACTATAGCAGGCTTGGACGCAAATTAAAAGAAATGAGACACGGTAAGAAAATTAATCATTTAGGAAGAAAAGCAGCTCACAGAAAAGCAATGCTTTCAAACATGGCTTGTTCGTTGATCGAACACAAAAGAATCAATACAACAGTTGCAAAAGCGAAAGCTTTAAGACAATATATTGAGCCAGTTTTGACTAAATCTAAAACAGATTCTACGCATTCAAGAAGAATCGTATTTAAGTATTTGCAAAATAAATATGCTGTTACTGAATTATTCAGAGAAGTAGCTCCTAAAATTTCTGATAGAAACGGTGGATACACTAGAATTATCAGAACAGGAAACAGACTTGGTGATAATGCAGAAATGTGCATGATTGAGCTAGTAGACTTCAATGAATTGATGCTACAAGAAGCTAAGCCAGCTAAGAAAACTACTAGAAGATCTAGAAGAGGTGGTACAGCGAAGACTGATGAAGCTCCTGCGGCTGACACTAAAGCGGAAGCGAAAGAAGAGCCAAAAGCTGAAGTGAAAGCGGAAGAAACACCAGTTGAAGAGAAGAAAGAGGAGCCAAAAGCAGAAGCTCCGAAAGAAGAGAAAAAAGAAGACGAAGCAGAAGGAACTGAAGAAGAAAAAACTGAAGAATAATTGCTTTGTTGAAAATACGTTTATAAAAAGGGAGGTTTATTATAACCTCCCTTTTTTATTAAATAAATATTAATTCTAATTTTGTCCAGTCAATTAAAAAATATGGAAAGACCAAAGGCGTATTTAGTATTAGAAGACGGAAAAGTATTTGAAGGATTAGCGATTGGAAAAGTAGGAACAACTACTGGTGAAATTGCTTTTAACACGGGGATGACAGGATATCAAGAGGTGTATACTGATCCATCTTATTTAGGACAAATTTTAATCATGACAACATCCCATATTGGGAATTATGGAGTACATGATGATGAATGCGAATCAGATTCATTGAAAATTGCGGGTATTGTGACAAAGAAATTCTCGGATGATTATTCTAGAGATTCTGCATCTGGATCACTAAATGATTATTTACTGCAATTTGATAAAGTTGGAATCTCTGATATTGATACAAGAGCACTTGTAAGGTATATTAGAGATAAGGGGGCGATGAATGCCATAATTTCTTCTGATAATGTGGATGTGGATTCTTTAAAAGCGGAAGTTAAAAAAGTGCCATCAATGGATGGAATGGAGTTAGCTTCTAAAGTTTCCACCAAACAAGCTTATGAGGATGGAGATCCAAATGCTGAATTAAAAGTGGCTTGTTTGGACTATGGTGTAAAAAGAAATATTGTTCGATGTCTTACAGAAAGAGGATGTCACGTTAAAGTATTTCCTTTAGATACAAAGCTGGATGAAATAAAGAAATTTGGTCCAAACGGAATTATGCTCTCGAATGGTCCTGGAGATCCTTCTGCAATGCCAAATGAAATTGAAAATGTGAAAACATTTGTCGATTCAGGTCTGCCTATTTTTGGAATTTGCTTAGGTCATCAACTTTTAAGTCTTAGTCAAGGATTGGAGACTGAAAAAATGCATAATGGTCACCGAGGATTAAATCATCCAATTAAAAATCTCAAAACTGGGAAAGGAGAAATAACTTCTCAAAATCACGGGTTTGTGGTTAAAAGGTCCATGGTCGAAAATCGGGATGATATTGAATTGACTCACATCCATTTAAATGACGAAACATGTGCAGGTATCGAATTGAAAGGAAAGCCAGTGTTCTCTGTTCAATACCACCCAGAAGCATCCGCAGGTCCACATGATTCCAGATATCTTTTCGACCAGTTTATTGATAACATGAAAAAAGCAAAATAACATGTCCTACATTGTAAAAATTAAAGGAAGACAAATCCTCGATTCAAGAGGTAATCCAACTGTAGAAGTAGACGTATATACTGCTAATGGAGGTTTTGGCAGAGCAGCTGTTCCTTCAGGAGCTTCTACTGGAATCCACGAAGCTGTTGAGTTAAGAGATGGAGATGAAAAAGCGTATATGGGTAAAGGTGTTCTAACTGCTGTAAACCATATTAATACCACGATCAATCAAGCTTTAGAAAATGCATATGTTTTTGATCAAAGAGGAATTGACCAGCTTTTAATTGAATTGGACGGCACCGAAAACAAAGGAAAAATTGGAGCAAATGCAATTTTAGGTGTTTCTTTAGCGGTAGCAAAAGCAGCGGCGAGTGAATCAGGTATTTCTCTTTATAAATATGTTGGAGGGGTTGGTGGTACTACACTTCCTGTACCAATGATGAATATATTAAATGGAGGTTCACACGCGGACAACAAAATTGATGTTCAAGAATTTATGATCATGCCATTTGGTGCTGCTTCATTTTCTGAAAGTTTAAGAATGGGAACTGAAGTATTTCATCATCTTAAAAAAGTGCTTCAAAGTAAAGGGTTTGCTACCAACGTAGGTGATGAGGGAGGTTTTGCTCCTAACTTAGGTTCTAATGATGAAGCAATTGAATACGTTCTAAAGGCAATTGAAAATGCTGGATACAAGCCTGGCGAGGATATTTATATTGCTTTGGATGCTGCGTCATCAGAATTCTATAATGCAGACTCTGGAAAATATGTTTTTGAATCAACAGGAGATCAAATGACTTCTTCTGAAATGGTAGGATTTTGGAAAGATTGGTGTAAGAAATATCCGATCGTTTCTATTGAGGATGGATTAGCAGAAGATGATTGGAATGGATGGGCAGAAATGACAAAAGCATTAGGAGATAAGGTTCAGTTGGTTGGTGATGATCTTTTCGTGACAAACACGAAAAGATTAAAAAGAGGAATCGATGAAAACATTGCGAATTCAATTCTTGTTAAAGTAAATCAAATTGGATCTCTTTCAGAAACAATAGAAGCTGTGAATATGGCGCATAAAAATTCATATACTTCTGTTATGTCGCATAGATCGGGTGAAACCGAAGATTCTACAATAGCAGATTTAGCGGTTGCTCTAAATTGTGGGCAAATTAAAACGGGGTCTGCTTCTAGATCTGATAGAATTGCAAAGTATAATCAGTTGTTAAGAATTGAAGAAGAATTAGGGAATTCAGCAATTTTCCCTGGAAAAGACTTTAAATTTCTGTAAAAATAATACAACATTTGGAAAAGGTTCAGTCTATTGATTGAGCCTTTTTTTGATTAAATTTGAGCCTTCAAAAAAGCTATGGTAAGATATCCTTGAAATAAAACGAATAATTGAAATCACCTATCTATTCAATAATTCTATATGATAAAAACAAGGATAATGAACTTACAAGAAATACAAAAAGATATTCAACAAGGAATTCCAGCGATTCTGCCACCAAAGAGAACTTTGGATCCAAAAGTTAACCACGCTCCAAAAAGAAAAGAAATTCTTGATGCTGATGAAAAAAAACTGGCTCTAAGAAATGCACTGCGGTATTTTCCATCAGAATTACATAGAGAATTAATTTCTGAGTTTAAGGAGGAATTAGAAAAATACGGTAGAATTTACATGTACCGTTTAATGCCTGAATATACGATTAAGGCATTACCCATAGATGCATATCCTGGAAAGTGTCAGCAAGCAAAAGCCATTATGTTGATGATTCAGAACAACTTGGATCATGCTGTGGCACAACATCCAAATGAATTAATAACCTATGGCGGAAATGGGGCAGTTTTTCAAAATTGGGCTCAGTACAGGTTAACCATGAAATATTTGTCAGAAATGTCTGAAGATCAAACATTGGTTATGTATTCTGGTCACCCAATGGGATTATTTCCTTCGCATAAAGATGCACCTAGAGTAGTTGTGACAAATGGAATGATGATTCCCAATTATTCAAAACAAGATGATTGGGAAAAATTCAATGCTCTTGGAGTTACTCAATATGGACAAATGACTGCTGGATCGTATATGTATATCGGTCCACAGGGAATCGTTCATGGAACCACAATTACTGTTCTTAATGCGGGTAGAAAAATTTCAAAAGAGGGTGAAGGACTTGCTGGAAAATTGTTTGTAACATCCGGCTTGGGAGGGATGTCTGGAGCTCAACCAAAAGCAGGTAATATTGCAGGTTGTGTTTCGGTTACCGCGGAAGTAAATCCGAAAGCGGCGCATAAAAGACACGAACAAGGTTGGGTAGATGAATTGATTGATGATCTGGATCAACTGGTCGATCGTGTTAGAAAGGCTAAAGAAGGTAAAGAAATAGTATCTATTGCATTTGTAGGAAACATTGTAGATGTCTGGGAAAAATTCATGGAAGAAAATATATATGTGGATTTAGGTTCAGATCAAACATCTTTACACAACCCTTGGGCCGGAGGATATTATCCTGCCGGATTGTCCTTAGAGGAATCGAATGAAATGATGGCCAATGATCCAGATAATTTCAAAATTCATGTTCAGAAATCACTTGTCAGACAGGCAAATGCAATCAATCAACACACTTCTAAAGGAACCTACTTTTTTGACTATGGGAATGCATTTTTATTAGAAGCTTCAAGAGCTGGAGCAGATATTATGGATGCATCAGGAAAGAACTTCAGGTATCCATCCTATGTGCAAGATATTATGGGGCCAATGTGTTTTGATTTTGGATTCGGTCCATTTAGGTGGGTCTGTACTTCAGGAAAGCCAGAGGATTTGGAAATGACTGATAATATTGCTTGTGAGGTATTAGAAGCTATGATCAAAGAATCTCCCGATGAAATTATTCAGCAAATGAAGGATAATATCAGATGGATTAAAGGTGCCCAGGAAAATAAACTGGTTGTTGGATCTCAGGCTCGAATTCTTTATGCTGATGCTGAGGGAAGAATTAGAATTGCTGAAGCATTTAACCAAGCGATAAAAGCTGGTAAAATAGGTCCAGTAGTTTTAGGTAGAGATCATCATGATGTTTCAGGTACAGATTCACCGTTTAGAGAAACCAGCAATATTTATGATGGATCCGCTTTTACTGCAGATATGGCTATTCATAATGTGATTGGCGATAGTTTTAGAGGAGCCACTTGGGTTTCCATTCACAACGGTGGAGGCGTAGGTTGGGGTGAAGTGATCAATGGTGGATTCGGAATGTTGCTGGATGGATCTGAGGACGCGTCCAGAAGATTGAAGACTATGTTGTTCTGGGATGTAAATAATGGGATTTCAAGAAGAAGCTGGGCTCGAAATAAAGAAGCAATCTTTGCAATTAAAAGAGCCATGGAAGCGGAACCTAAGCTCAAGGTAACCTTACCTAATATTGTTGATGACGAGCTATTAAATTAGATATTTTGTAATTGTAGATATGATTTCGTTTGATAATACGGAAGTTGCATTTGAGTCAAAGACGGATGCAGATTTGAAAAGGGCCTATCGCTTATTTAAAATGGTGTCCAATCCGAAAATGGTGAAGTTTGGAAAATGGGCTACGAATTTTGCCTTGTCTATTAGATTTCCAATTAGAGGAATGGTGAAGAAGACTATTTTCAAACAGTTTTGTGGTGGAGAAACCAAAGCAGAATGTGAACAAACAATAAATAATCTTTGGAATTATAAGATTGGGACCATTTTAGATTATTCGGTTGAAGGAAAGGAGTCAAGTGAGGATTTGGAAAAGACCAAAGAGGAGGTCATTTCGACCATCGTGAAGGCTGCAGAATCAGATTCTATTCCTTTTTCAGTATTTAAAGTAACAGGGGTGGCTACGTTTTCTGTTTTAGAGAAATTAAATGATCCATCCAATCAACTATCTGAAAACGATAAAATGGAGTTCAAGGAAGTGACAAGAAGAGTTGAAGAAATCTGTAAATCAGCTCATGATCACAAAGTTCCGCTTTTTATTGATGCAGAAGATTTTTGTATTCAAAATGCGATTGACAGGCTGGTGACGTCGATGATGGTGAAATACAATAGAGAGCAAGCAATTGTTTATAATACAGTTCAAATGTACCGAGTTGATCGGTTGGATCATTTGAAAAATGCAGTTCAAAATGCGAAGGAATCGGGCTACAAATATGCGGTTAAACTTGTACGTGGAGCTTATATGGAAGAAGAACGACAGTTGGCTAAAGATAAAGGATATCCAGATCCCATTCATCCTACAAAACAAGCTTGCGATGATGCTTATAATGCGGCTTTAGAATTCTTAGTTGATCAATTGGATTATTTGTCTTTTTGTGCGGGAACGCATAATGAGCAGAGTTCTTTGTATTTGGCAGAATTATTGGATAAAAAAGGAATAGATCGAAGCGATAAGAGAGTATATTTTGCTCAATTATTAGGAATGAGCGACCATATTTCATTCAATCTGAGTAAAAACAATTGCAATGTGGCTAAATACGTTCCTTATGGCCCGGTTAAAGAGGTTCTGCCTTATTTGATTAGACGAGCAGAAGAGAATACTTCTATAGCCGGTCAAACATCGAGGGAATTAAGTTTAATCATCAAAGAGAAAAAAAGGAGAAAATTAGCTTGAGGATACTAATCATCATATTTCTTTTACCTGTATTTGTATTTGGACAAATCCGTCTTGATCAGAGTAAGGCAAAAGGTCTTAAGGGTACCCTAATGACTCCAAAATGGGAGGAAGTTGGCCCAAATTACTATCCAGGAAATGAAAGCGAAAGGTCTCTTACCGGTGTTGGTCCAATCAAATTTTTCACCATACACCCAAAAGAAACAAATGAATGGGGGACAAATTCTATTTATGGTGGACTATTTCTCTCAAGGGATGCGGGTAAAAACTGGGTAAATTCAGGTTCTGATACCTGGGCTAGTAGTATGTGTGCTTGGTTCGATTTTCATCCCAATGATCCAAATATTATTGTTGCTTTATCTATTGTTCAACCTACAAGAAACGGAGGGAATATTGGTGTTGAAGGAGGTGTGATGCTCACTTTTGACCATGGCAAAAAATGGAGTAGAATTGCGAATTTTAAAGATCTTGAGATTGATCGCTACGCTTCTCTATTCAAAGTGATCCTTACACAAGATTTTAAGTGTTATGTTGCTACAGATAAAGGTTTGTATTATTGTGGGGATGTTAATGCGGCAAAACCAACTTGGGAGAATCTTCTTTATGAAACTTCATTGTCTGATATTGAGAGATTTAATGATGGATTATTGGTTTCGGGAAAAGAAGAAAAAACAGGAAAATGGTTTATTAGATTTTTGAATTTTGAGAAAAATAATTTTCAAGACATCCCTTATTCGTTTGATGATAAAGGACTTTCACATATTAAATTTGAAGTAGTCAAGGGGAATAGTGAACAATTTTATTATTTAGCTCAATTCGAGACCAAACCTGATTTTTTAATTCGTTCAGATTGGAATGGGAAAATGGTGATTTTAAACGAAAGAATGAACGCCGTTTTTGGATTTGGACTTTCGCTAGCGGTCAATCCTAAGGATTCAAGTGAGATTTTTGCTGGCTATGGCGTTACACTTCAAAAGTCGATTGATGGAGGGAAAACCTTTAAAACAGTTCAAGGAAAATACCATGTAGATATTGAAGGTATTTTTTATCATCCAGAAAAGGAAAATCATCTTTTCATTTTTACTCATGGCGGTTTGTACCGAACAATTGATCACGGAGAGAATTGGGAAAATGTGAGCGAAGGAATGGGGATAGCTGAAGTTATGGGAATGGGTGTTGGATATAATGGATTTCCTATAGCGGTTGGACTATTCCATGATGGAAGCTTGGTCTATTCAAATGACAGCGTTTGGCGTCACATAACTTCGGGAGATGGATTAAATTCTTATGTCGATTGGGAAAATAACAAGTATGTCTACCTTTCTAATCAACACGGAATTGGAGGTTTATTTGCTTCCCAAGATTCGGGTAAGACCTTCATTAATATCCATAAAACTGCCGGGTTTACCACTAGTGGATGGAGTATGGCCTTTGCTCAGAACACCAAGGAACCTAATCACTTTTATTTTAATTACAAGAGAAAATACACTCCGGGATTGTCGGAAGGATATGACGTAATCTTGTCCAAAAACAGAGGATTATCAGAATATTACCCGATTTCTGATTTTAACCAAACGCATGGATTCAAAAAATACAATATTTATGATATTTACGTCAATCGAAACAAGCCCGGAACCCTTTATATCTATATGTTATTGAGTGATTCTGGAGAGGTTCAGCATAAGTTATTCAAAAATGATTCGACATTAAGTTCAAATATTAATTCCATAGAGAATTATTGGACAGAAATTGAAATGCCCATTAATAATTGGCTAGGAGATATAGAATTCAATTCTTTAAAGGACGAAGAAATATTTCTAGTAAAAGGATCCGAAGATTTTATTGCATCGGATGAGGAATATGGAAAAGGAATGGTCTATCGTTTTGATACAAGTAAAAAATACAATTGCAATAAGGGAAAACATTGTGAAAATATTACCTGGAATCTACCTAATGCTTATCTAGATAAACCCGCAGCCTATTTGGATACCAAAAGAAATAGATTGTTTGTCGGTACCAATCAAGGACTTTACTATTTGGATTTAGAAGCCATGGATGAATGGAAGAAATTTGGGGAAGGTCTTCCAAATGTGCTCATCAAACAAGTGGCTGTTTCGGGTGATGGAAAGTTTATCTATGTAGGAACCCGAGGGAGAGGGGTTTGGAAACACCCTTACTAGTTGCATTCGCAGTCTTCAAGCCCAGGAAATTGTATCTTGATGAATCTGTTTTTCCTAACTCCATGTTCTACCGTGATAACCGTATCTCCTGAGATAAAATCAAAAGTCGGATTCTTATTATCTCTTTTGATCTTACTTTCTTTGGCTTCCGATCGCTCTAAGAATTTGAATATATCCTTTTTCTTGGCATTTAAACATTCTCGAAGACAATTGGTTTTCGAGTCAATTTCATAATCTCTATTAGCCAGGAAAGCCTTGATCATAGTGTCAGTCATTTTCACAGGTTTGACAGCTTGTCCTGAACAATTGCACCCTTCTTTTCCATTAATATTTACAATTGAAGAAACGGAATCTTCATCCATTGAAAAGTGAATTTTTACGTTTTTATATTCAATCACATATATCTTGGGTTCCTTTTGAGTTTCACTTTCAGAGAAAAGAACTTCACCTTTTTCGATCAATTCAAACACAAAGTCATCAGATATTTCATTGCATTCTAATACGCACTTCATGGAATCGGAACGAACAAGGACACCTTTTTCAATTTGTTCTTTAACTCTATTTTCGGGTAGCCACGAACAACCTCTGTTTCCAAAGATAAAAAATGTCATTACCAACCCCATTCCTAAACCAATGAGGTAATATTTGATTCTTCTTCCGAACTTTAAATTCATGTAAATTAAATTGCTGCTAGTAGCAGTTCAATATCTTTGTAAGGTAATTCGAATACTTCTCCCAAGATTTCAGAAGTCAAGGTACCCTTGTAAACATATACACCTGACCGAAGACCTGGATCTGTTTTAATTACATCATTGCAGCCACCCATGTCCGAAATTTTCAGCAATAATGGAGAGAAAATATTACTTAACGTTAAGGTAGCAGTTCTAGAAACTCTAGAAGCGATATTTGGGACACAATAATGAATCACTCCGTGTTTCACAAATGTTGGGTTGTCATGGTTCGTTACTCTAGAAGTTTCAAAACAACCTCCTTGATCGATACTAATATCAACCACAACAGCACCTTCTTTCATGTTTGAAATCATGTCTTCTGAAACAATGCAAGGAGTACGACCTAATGGAGCACGAATGGCACCAATTACTACATCAGCTCTTAATAAAGCCTTTGCAAGTAATTTAGGTTGAATTACTGAAGTATAAACCTGTTGCCCCAAATTATTTTGAACACGTCTTAATTTGGTTATGGAATTATCAAAAATTTTCACAGAGGCACCTAATCCAAGTGCAGATCTTGCAGAAAATTCACCAACGGTACCAGACCCTAAAATAACAACTTCAGTAGGTTGAACTCCGGCAACACCTCCAAGCATCAAACCTTTTCCATGCTGATAATTATTCATGATTTCAGCAGCAATTAAAATGGCAGTGTTTCCTGCTATTTCTCCCATTGCACGAACAACCGTGAAAATACCATGCTCATCTTTGATATAATCCCAAGCGATAGCGGTTATCTTTTTCTTCATTAATTTTTGAAGGGAAGATTTAGGATGCACGGATATTTGAAGTGCAGAAATCAGAGTTTGATTTCCAGGCATGTAATCTATTTCTTCTTCAGAAGGAGGAGCAACTTTCAGAATCAAATCGCATTTAAAAACGTCCTCTGGTGAATAAGCGATTTGAGCTCCAGCTTCACTGTAATCATTATCGGAATAAGAAGCTTTCAATCCAGAACCTGTTTCGATCAACACCTCATTTCCATTTGAAACTAGCAATGAAACGGCCTCAGGCGAAAGAGGTACTCGGTGTTCTTGAAATGAAATCTCTTTCGGGATACCAATTTTAAGAGAGCCTTGCTTTCTTCTAATTTCTAACATTTCTTCTTTAGGAAGTAAAGAGGACTCTTTAAGGAGGGCTTTGAGTGTTTCAGGATCTGTTATCATAAGTCAAATTCTAGGATTCGAATTCCATCCGATTCTGACAAATTTACCCATAAGCATTGATTACTCAAAACGTTTTCAACTTTTTCCGGCCATTCCATAAAGCAAAATGATTCATCCG
Source organism: Crocinitomicaceae bacterium (assembly GCA_020436025.1). Taxonomy (GTDB): domain Bacteria; phylum Bacteroidota; class Bacteroidia; order Flavobacteriales_D; family Crocinitomicaceae; genus JAGQYP01. The sequence goes on along the minus strand of JAGQYP010000013.1, from coordinate 34,688 downwards.
ATAAATATTCTTCAATGCCAATATCATAGACTTCCTCTTCGTTTTCTATTCTGTAAAAGTCGAAATGATTGATAATGCCATAGTTTGGAGCAAAGTGTTCATCCACAATAGAAAAGGTTGGAGAAGATCCTTCGCTTTCGGCTCCCATGGCTTTGATCAATTCATTAATGAAAGTAGTTTTTCCGGCTCCCATTTTACCTGAAAAAGCAATTTTTTTCTCTCCGCTCTCTTCAAGAAGCTGAAGAAATTCTTTTGTCTTTTCAGGGACTTCTTTTAATGAATGGATTATTATTTTCACTTTGCCGAGCAGATAACGAAGGGAATGATGATTTCTTCCATGGAGATACCCCCGTGCTGAAAGGTGTCTCGATAGTAAGAAACATAGTGGTTGTAGTTGTTTGGATACACAAAAAACTGATCATTCTTTGCAAATACAAACTCAGAACTTAAAGCATGTTGAGGTAGTTTTCCCTCTTCAGGATTTTTAATTCTGAAAACTTCTTTTTCGTTGTAGCTAAGACCTCTTCCAACTTTGTATCTTAGATTAGTATTGGTATTACGATCTCCGACTATTTTTACAGGCTCATCCACTCTGACAGTTCCATGATCTGTTGTGATGATCATTTTAAAACCTTTTTCAGCTATTTTCACCATTACTTCTTTCAATGGCGAATGTTCGAACCAAGAACGGGTAAGTGATCTGTATGCAGCTTCATCGTCGGCCAGTTCTTTAATCACTTCCATTTCTGTTCTGGCATGAGAAAGCATGTCAACAAAATTGTAGACGATTACATTCAAGTGGTTATTTTCAAGTTGATTGAAATTGTCAACTAATTTTTTGCCAGAATTTAGATTTGTAATTTTATTGTAAGAGGTTTTATATGATTTGTTATTTCTTTTCAGATTACCTTCTAAAAACTCTTGTTCGTGCATGTTTTTCCCTCCTTCTTCATCCTCATTTAGCCAAATATCTCTGTGTTTCTTCTCCATTTCTGAAGGCATTAATCCAGAAAAAAGTGTGTTTCTAGCATAGTGTGTTGCTGTTGGAAGAATTGAAAAGAATGATTTTTCCTCATCAATATTAAAATAGGGCGAAATCAATGGTTTCAGTACTTTCCATTGGTCTTGTCTCAAATTGTCAATAACAATAAGAAATAGTGGAGATTGATCAGCAATAGGAAAAACCCAATCCTTCAAAATGGAATTAGACATAGGAGGTTTGTCATCTGAAACCTCATTAGTCCATTCTAAATAATTGTCTTCAATAAATCTGCTAAACTGAGAATTGGCTTCTGTTTTCTGCATTTTAAGAACCTCTTGCATGCCTTGATCACCAGATTTTTCTAGCTCCAGATCCCAGTAAATAAGTTTTTTATAGACATCAATCCATTCTTCCCAATCTAGTCGGTCATTAATTCGCATTCCTAAATCCCTAAATTCTCTTTGATAGTTAGAAGAAGTTTTTTCGCTTACCAGTTTTCTTTCATCCAGATTTTTTTTCAAGCTCAATAGAATTTGATTAGGATTTACTGGCTTGATCAAATAATCAGAAATTTTTCCGCCTATAGCATCTTCCATAATATGCTCTTCTTCACTTTTGGTAATCATGATTACCGGAATCAGATTATTAATTTCTTTGATTTTAGTTAGTGTTTCCAACCCTGTTAAACCTGGCATGTTTTCATCCAAGAAGACGATATCAAATTTTTCATTTTCAACTTTTTCAACTGCATCGGCACCATTTGTAACGGTTGATACCTCATATCCCTTTTGTTCAAGGAACATGATATGCGGTTTTAGTAATTCAATTTCGTCGTCGGCCCATAGGATGTTTACACTCATTCTTCTATTTTTTATTTAGATTTGAACTCTTAATTCAGTGATTCAATTTATGTCAAAGGTAAGTAACAAAAAGAAGATTATTAACGACCCAATTTATGGGTTTATTACATTTCCAGATGAATTTATCTACGACATAATACAACACCCCTATTTTCAAAGGTTGAGAAGGGTGAAGCAGCTGGCTTTAACCTACTATGTTTACCCTGGTGCCCATCACACTAGATTCCACCATGCCGTCGGTGCTATGAATTTGATGACAAAGGCTTTGGACATTATTGAGAAAAAGGGGACAACTATTGATCCCAAAGACAAGTTGGGAGCCATTTTAGCTATCTTATTGCATGATATAGGTCATGGTCCATTTTCACATACTTTGGAGCACACAATTGTGAAAGGAGTTTCACACGAAGATCTTTCTTTGTTGTTCATGGAAAAGTTAAATGAGGAATTCGATGGTAGGCTGGAAACCTGTATTCAGATTTTCACAAATAAACATCCTCGAAAATTTTTGCACCAATTGGTTTCATCTCAACTTGACATGGATCGACTTGATTATCTGAAAAGAGATAGTTTTTACACGGGTGTTTCGGAAGGAGTAATTGGTTCAGAGCGTATTATCAAAATGCTGAATGTAAAGAACGATGAATTGGTTGTTGAAGAAAAGGGAATTTATTCTATAGAGAATTTTATAGTTGCTCGAAGAATTATGTACTGGCAAGTTTATCTGCATAAAACGGTCTTGTCAGCTGAGATTTTATTGTCCAAAATTTTAGAAAGAGCTCGGTTTTTAGTTCAAAATGGCCAAGAATTATTTGCTTCTCCCTATTTGAATTATTTCCTTAAGAATACCATTACGACTAAAGATTTCACCAAAGACCCAAAAGCGCTAGAAGTATTTTCAAAATTGGATGATTATGATGTTTTAGGTGCTATTAAAGTCTGGATGGATAATGAAGACATAACTTTATCCGTGCTTTCTCAAAAATTGATTAATCGAGAATTGCCAAAAGTTGAAATCACAAATACACCAATAACAGAAAGTCGCTTTCACGATCTACTTGGTAACGTTAAGTTAAAATACGGTTTAACAGATGAGGAATCTGCCTATTTTGTCTACACGGATGATCTAGTCAATAACGCTTATGATTTAAGTTCAGGCTCTATCAATATTCTTATGAAAGACGGTGTTGTTGTTGACCTTGTAGCAGCCTCTGATAACTTTAGTTTGAGTACATTTTCTTTCCCGGTTCAAAAATATTTGTTGAGTTATATTCCTTAAGGCAATTTTATTGGGAATTCATTGTTAATAAAAAGGAAATTTAACATTCTCATAAACTACAAAAATTTATAATTTTGACCGATGGAATTTTCAGCACAGCAAATTGCGGGTATGTTGCAGGGTGAAGTTATTGGAAACCCTGAACAAACGGTTAATGATTTATCCAAAATCGAAGAAGGAAAAGCTGGTACGCTTTCTTTTTTAGCTAATCCGAAATACGAAGAATATATTTATACAACGGGAGCTTCAATAGTCATCGTTGGAAAAGATTTTCAGGCTAAGGATCAACTTCCAGAAAGCTTAACACTGGTAAAAGTAGAAGATGCCTATTCCTGTTTTGCTAAATTATTGGACGCGTACAATCAGATGCGAGAGAAACAACCTCAAATCGAAGAGCCAGTAAAGATTGCAGATACAGCTGAAATCGGACAAGATGTTTATATCGGTAGCTTTTCTTACATTGGGGAGGGCACTAAAATTGGAAACAATGTAAAGATTTATCCAGGATGCTATCTTGGAGACAACTGCATAGTTGGAGATGACACTGTTATTTTCGCTGGAGTAAAAATCTATCAGGATACTCAAATTGGAAAAGATTGCAGAATTCATTCAGGTTGTGTAATTGGAGCCGATGGCTTTGGGTTTTCACCGAATGCTGAAAATAACTATCAAAGGGTGCCTCAAATTGGAAAAGTGGTTATTGAAGACCATGTGGATTTAGGTGCAAACGTAACCATAGATAGAGCAACACTAGGAAATACTTATATAAGAAAAGGAGTCAAACTAGACAACATGGTTCATATCGCACACAATTGCGATATTGGAGAAAATACAGTAATGGCTGCTCAATGTGGTATTGCTGGTTCAACCAAGGTAGGTAAAAACGTTATGTTTGGCGGGCAAGTTGGTGTCAACGGTCATATAGAAATTGCGGATAAAACTTTAGTGGCTGCCAAAGCAGCAATTGCAAATTCTGTAAAAGAAAGAGCCATGCTGATAGGTCAACCAGCGATTCCAGCAGGTGAGTTTAAAAAAGCAATAGCTCTATTTAGAAAGTTACCTGAGTTGGCTAAAAGATTAGGAGAAGTAGAAAAAAAACTTGAACAATAATGACTGATAAGCAGTGCACAATTAAAGATGAAGTAAAAATTTCCGGAATTGGATTACATACTGGAGAAATTTCCAACATTACAATTTGTCCGGCTCCGGAAAATCACGGATATGTTTTTCAGAGAATAGATTTAGAAGGACAACCAAAAATACCAGCAGATTGCGATTTTGTTGTTGGAACGGAAAGAGGAACAACGATTGAAAAAAATGGAGCAAAAGTTTACACAATCGAACATTTACTTGCTGCTGTTTATAGTTTAGGAATTGACAATGTTTTGATTCAAATTGATGGTCCTGAAGTGCCTATTTTGGACGGAAGTTCTCTATTGATTATTGAGGCTTTGGAAAAAACAGGGATTGTTGAACAGAATGCAGATAAGAATTACTTCATTTTAGATGAAAATATTCCTTGGGAGGATCCAGAAAAAGGAGTTGAATTTTTGGCAATACCAGATGAAAATTATCGTCTGACGGTAATGGTGGATTACAATTCACCTGTACTAGGAACTCAGCATGCTACAATGTACAAGCTCGAGGATTTTAAAAAGGAAATTGCGCCCTGCAGAACTTTCTGTTTCCTAAGAGAATTGGAATATTTGGCTGATCATAATTTGATCAAAGGAGGGGACTTGGACAATGCGATTGTTCTTGTTGAAAGAGAGAACGTATCTGAAGAAGAACTTCGAGCACTTGCTAAAAAGCTAGGAAAGGAAGAGTTACAAGTTGAATTTAGAGGAATTGGAGTTTTAAATTCAACAGATTTGAAATATGAGAATGAACCTGCTCGCCACAAATTATTAGATATTGTTGGTGATTTAGCTTTGGTAGGTCGACCGATAAAAGCGCACATTTTAGCTGCTCGTCCTGGTCATGCTGGGAATGTTGGTTTTGCCAAAGTGTTGAAAGAGCAGATTAAGAAGCAGGAAAAAGCTGGAAGGAAGTTTGATCTTACAAAAACTGTAAAAGATATTAATGACATTGAGGGAATTCTACCTCACCGTTACCCATTTTTGCTCGTAGATAGGGTTATCCATTTGGATGAAAATAGCGTTCATGGAATTAAAAATGTAACTATGAATGAACCATTTTTCCAAGGACATTTCCCTGGGAATCCTGTAATGCCTGGAGTTTTACAGGTTGAGATGATGGCCCAGGTAGGCGGGATTTTAGCATTGCATAATGTTGATGAGCCAGAAAAGTGGATGACCTATTTCCTGAAAATAGATGAGTGTAAATTTAAGAAGAAAGTCATTCCAGGAGATACCTTAGTAGTAGAAATGGTTCTAACAAGGCCGATTAGAAGAGGATTGGTCGAAATGAGAGGAAGGTCTTATGTAAATGGAGAAATTGCTTCTGAAGCATTAATGTTGGCTCAAATTGTAAAGGAAAAAGAATAATGATAAGTCAAATGACCCAAATTCACCCTGATGCTAAAATTGGGGAAAATGTTACGATTGAGTCATTCACCACTATTTACGAAGACGTAGAAATTGGGGATGGTAGTCATATTGGACCCAATGTTACAATATACCCGGGAGCAAGAATTGGAAAAAATGTACAAATTTTCCCTGGATCAGTAATTTCAGCAGTACCTCAAGATTTAAAATTTGCTGGAGAATATTCCACAGTAGAAATTGGAGATAATACGGTTATTCGCGAGTGTGTTACCATTCACAGAGGAACAGCGGATAAAGAAAAAACGGTCATTGGTAAGAATTGTTTGTTAATGGGTTATGTCCATATTGCACACGATTGTATTGTGGGCGATCATTGTATTATGGCAAATTATTCAGGACTTTCAGGGCACAATGTGTTAGGTGATTATGTAATACTGGAAGGAGCAGCTGGAACGCAACAATTTATCCATATCGGAGATCATGCTTTCATTGCAGGCGGCACCTTGATTCGCAAAAATGTCCCTCCCTTTGTGAGAGCTGCGAGAGAACCTATATCGTTTGTAGGTATTAACGCTATTGGACTTAGAAGAAGAGGTTTTTCAGATGATACCATTCGTTTGATTGAGGATGTTTACAGACAACTTTATGTTCAGAATAATACCATCTCAAGTGGAATTGAAGCTATTCGTAATGAGATTCCTGATTGTGAAATAAAATCCAATATTTTAAATTTCATTGATGCTTCTGAGCGAGGAATTATAAGAGGTCCACTGAATTAATAAAATGAATATTGCTCTTGAAAATATCGGAAAACGCTACAACAAGGAGTGGATTTTCAGGGGTGTTTCGGCAGAAATTGAATCAAATTCATATTGGGTGATCAAAGGGAGCAATGGTTCAGGAAAATCTACTTTTCTTAAAATTGTATCTGGTTTTGGTATACCAACTGAAGGAAGAATAATTGTTGACCAAGGGAAATATGATTTAACACAACTCTACAAAAGTATTTCTATTTCAGCCCCTTACGTAGATATTCCGGAAGAATTTACTTTAGACGAATTGGTTAAATTTCATTCAGGTTTTAAGGGCTTAAAGATATCAGAAAATGAAGATTTGAATAGCGCGTTTAATCTACCTGATGTGACTGGGAAATTGATAAAAGATTATTCATCGGGAATGAAGCAAAGAGTGAAGTTAGGATTGGCAATTTATTCTGAAACTCCTGTTTTGTTGTTGGATGAGCCACTTTCCAATTTGGATGAAAAGGGGATGGAATGGTATCAATCAATTATAAAAGTAAACATGAGAGATCGGATCATTTTGGTCTGTTCTAATAATTTTGAAAAAGAATTCTTTTTTTGCGAAAAAGAGATTAATATTGAAAACCACAAATAAGATTAGATTATGGCTACAACAGCAGAAATTAAAAACGGACTTTGTATCAACTTTAACGGGAAAATTGTAAGTGTTGTTGAATTCCAACACGTTAAACCTGGTAAAGGACCTGCATTTGTTCGTACAAAACTAAAGAATATTGAAACTGGAAAAGTGATTGACAACACTTTTTCGGCAGGACATAAAATTGACATTGTTAGAGTAGAGAGAAGACAATATCAATTTTTATATGAAGAAGGGGAGGGATACCACTTCATGAATACAGATTCTTATGAGCAAATCTTTTTACCAAAAAGTGCGATTGATAAAAGTGAATTCCTGCAAGAAGGGATGATGGTGGAAATCTTGTTTCATGCTGATGAAGAAAGACCTTTAGTAGTGGATCTTCCTATTCATATTGAAGCTGAGATTACCTACACAGAGCCTGGAGTAAAAGGAGATACGGCAACCAATACACTTAAACCGGCAACTATCGACACAGGTGCTGAGGTTAGAGTACCATTATTTTGTGAAATTGGTGACAAGATTAAAATCGATACTCGCACGGGTGATTATATGGAAAGAGTAAAAGAATAAATTGAATACATTTGAAATAAAAAAAGCCGCTAAATGCGGCTTTTTTTATTTTATAGATCTTGTTTTTTAAACAATTCCTTGGTCGATCATGGCATCTGCTACCTTAACAAATCCAGCAACGTTGGCACCTTTAACGTAATCTACGTGATCTCCATTTTTACCATACTTTACACAAGCCTCGTGGATACTTACCATGATTCCGTGTAATTTTTGATCAACTTCTTCTCTTGTCCACGAAAGTCTAAGAGAGTTTTGAGACATTTCCAATCCTGAAGTAGCAACTCCTCCAGCATTCGATGCTTTTCCAGGAGAGAACAAAATCTTAGCCTCGTTGAATACTTCGATAGCTTCAGGGGTACTCGGCATGTTTGCTCCTTCTGCAACACAGATACATCCATTTGCTACAAGAGTTTTAGCCTCATCACCGTTTAATTCGTTTTGAGTGGCACAAGGAAGAGCGATATCACATTTCACTCCCCATGGTCTTTCACCTTCAAAGAATTGAATGTCTCCAAACTGAGAACAAAGTTCTTTAATTCGACCTCTCTTAACATTTTTCAATTCCATAAGGGCATGAAGATGTTCTGAATGGAATCCATTTTCTCTGTATACATATCCTGAAGAATCTGAAACAGTCACAACTTTTCCTCCCAAGTGAATTACTTTCTCCAAAGCAAACTGAGCTACGTTTCCAGAACCGGAAATTGCAACAGTTTTCCCTTTGAAATCTGTTTTTTTGGTTTTAAGCATTTCCTGAGCGAAATATACTGTACCATACCCAGTAGCTTCTGGTCTGATCAAAGATCCTCCCCAAGTGATTCCTTTTCCAGTTAATACACCTGTAAATTCATTTCTTATTCTTTTGTACTGACCAAACAAGTATCCGATTTCTCTTCCACCAACACCGATATCTCCTGCTGGAACGTCTGTATCTGGACCAATATGCTTTGAAAGCTCTGTCATAAATGATTGGCAAAACTTCATCACTTCATTGTCGGATTTACCTTTAGGATCAAAATCAGATCCTCCTTTTCCACCACCCATTGGAAGTGTAGTAAGTGAATTTTTGAAAACTTGCTCAAATCCTAAGAATTTTAGAATTGATAAGTTAACGCTTGGGTGAAAACGAAGTCCTCCCTTATATGGTCCGATAGCCGAGTTAAACTCAACACGGAAACCTCTGTTTACCTGTGGTTTTCCATTGTCATCGATCCAAGGAACTCTGAAGATGATTGTTCTTTCAGGTTCTACCATTCTTTCTAGAAGTTTATGTCCTTGATATTTAGGATTTTCTTCGATGAATGGAATAACGGTTTCGGCAACTTCTTGAACAGCCTGAAGAAATTCAGCCTCGTGACCATTTCTAGACTTTACTTCGCTCATGAAGCTATCGATCTGCGTTTGGTATTTACTTTCCATCTTAAATTAATATTAGAATATCTTTTTTGATTTTTTTACGTAGGAAACAAAAGTAAATAAATTTAAAATGTTTTATTCATTTTTAAAATATTATTTACCTCGGTAGATTTTAAAGTGAAAAAACATATGGTTAAGCGACTCATTTCCACCTTCTATCTAAAGCCGTGGCAAGTTGAAGGATATTAGGAGATGAATAGTTATATTTGATTGTATGCGATTACTGTTGGCTATAGGTTTTGTGATGATTGCGCAATTCTCCTTTTCTGTAGGAGTGGATCATCCTATTCTTGACTCCCTGAAAAGGGCTAGTCGCAAGCAGCCAGACAATTACAAGCTATACAAAAACATTTCAGATTTCTTTATTTACACCAAGGTTAACCACGATAGTAGCTTATACTACATTGATAAATATATTGAGGCTGCCAAAAAAGATAAAAGCGATTACGACATTGGTCTTGGGCTTCATAGAAAGGGTGTGATATTTTATTACAAAAAAGACTATGTGACAGCAATCGATTATTATCGAAAAGCGAAAATAGTTATTCCAGGAGATTATCTAGAGACTTTAGGCGAGGTGCATCGAGCAATGGGGATTGCCTACTTTGAGATGGGTATCTATGACAAAGCGCTTAAGGCCTATCACAAGGCATTGGATTATTTTGAAGATGAAGGTTCTCGAAATGATATTGGGAAAGTTGAGAATGGAATCGGTGAGATTTATGAAGCTCTTAGAATGTATGATGATGCATTGGGTTATTATCAGCGCTCACTTGAAATCAAACTTGAAGGAGGAGATTCATTGGCTATTGCGAACACTTGGATCAACCTAGGTAAGATCTATTATATGAGGAGAAAATATCCGAAAGCACTAGAATTTTACGAAGGTGCCATTCGGATTTTTGAACGAGAAATAAATTATCCGAATCTAACCGATGCATATGCAGGAAAAGGTCTTGTACTAGCTCAGCTTGGGAAATTGAAAATGGCCGAGTTTTATGCGAAAAAAGCGAAGGAATCGGCTCAGCTTAACAAGAATATTAGAGGGGAAATTCAGGCAATTCAAGTAATCTCAAAAATTTCAAAACGGAAAAAGGATTATAGAATGGCTATCGATTATTTGAATAAAGCTGCTGCACTTTCTAGACAGATTAAATCGATGGAAATTGAGATTCGAGTTCTTGAAGATTTGAAAGAAGTATATCAAGAGAAAGGGGATTACAAAAAAGCATTTTTTATTCAAAATGATCTGCAGGCTGTAAAAGAGATGGTTTTTGGAGAAAAAACTTCGTACAAGATCAATGAATTACAAGAGAAATATAAGACTGAGCAAATTGAAAAGGAAAATGAACTCTTGAAAGCAAGAAAAGCGGAACAAGATGCAATTTCAAACAAGGAACACATCCAAAAAATTTGGGCCGTCGCGATTGCCATCCTGACCGTTGTGGTTTTCATTCTAGGACTCATTTTTAATCGTAAAAGAATTAAAGAAAGACATGAAGCTCATAATGATCTTATTTTTCAAAATAAGTTGGTTGAGGACCGAAATAGATTGATTGAAATACAGAAAAATGCCTTAGAATCTAAGAATAAGGATATTACAGATAGTATTCTGTATGCAAGAAGACTTCAGAGTGCAATTCTTCCTAGGAAGGAGTATATCTCACAGTTTTTGAAAGATTATTTCATCTTGCATAAACCTAAGGATATTGTTTCAGGAGATTTCTATTGGTACCACAATTACGGTGATACGGAAGTATTGCTATCTATTGACTGTACAGGTCATGGTGTGCCGGGAGCATTTATGAGTATGTTTGCTTACAATATCATCAATAATGTAGTAAATGATGAAAAAGTGATTCAACCTTCAACAGCTCTTAATTTATTTAATAAGAGGCTGAACGGGTACCTACAATTCTCTCAGAATAGCTTGCAACCTAAAGATGGAATGGATCTTTCTATGATTGTTCATTTCAAAAAGAGAAACGAAATCCATTTTTCTGGAGCTATGAGACCTATTTACATCATTCGAGATGGAGATTTATTGGAATACAAGGGAACAAAATCCTCAATTGGTTCAAACTCTTATAATCGAAATGTAGAATTTGAAAATGTAATTATTCCGGTAAATTCAGGAGATATTATTTATCAATTTACAGATGGATATCCGGATCAATTTGGAGGAGAAGGAAATAAGAAACTTAGAACAAAACCCTTTAAAAAACTGCTTTTAGATGTTTCATCTAAACCGATGGAGGAACAAAAAGAAGAGCTGGATAAATTTTTTGAAGAATGGAGAGGAATTCAAGAGCAAGTGGATGATATTCTAATATTTGCTTATAAAATTCCTTAAATCCAAATCCCCAATAGTTTTTCCCTTAATTTTGTCTTAATCCTAAGCATTCTATTTTGAAGAATCACGCAGAGAAAAGACATAAAAAAATACTAGAATTAATCGATACCAGAGTGATCTGGATTATTGCTGGATTGATCACCCTGACTTTGCATTTTGTACTTTCCGCCTTTCCAGAATTTGTAGAAGCATATTATTCAAATGGGTTTTTCATAGGAGTTCGCTATTGCTTTGATTACACAATAGGTTTGATTCCTTTTAGCTTATTTTATTTCTTGTTGATGTTCATTTTGGGTTCATTAATTTACAGAGTATTTATGTGGGTAAGATTGGTTTTTATGGTCAAACTGATTCCGTTAGGGCTAAAGTTTAAACTTCTCATTATTTCTATACTCTCATTTGCATCCAAAATAGTTGTGGCATTTTCTTTTTTGTGGGGATTCAATTACCATAGAATTCCCATTGAGCAAAAACTAGATTTGGAAATGACTCATAATACAGAGGCCATGATTCTTACAGAATTTCACATTCAAAGAAAAAAGGCGATTGAAACCCGCATGAATATCAAATTTTATAAAAATAATGTACCCACATTAAAAGATATTCCTGAAAATTTAGATGAAATCGTAAAAGAAAACCTTGAGGACGTGATGAAGGACTTTGGATATGAGCCTGTTGGGAATCCAGCCATGAGATTTATTAAACCTTTCGGATTCCTTTCGTCTTTTGGAATTACAGGGTATTATAATCCATTTTTAGGTGAAGCAAACATGGATAGAGGATTTCGACCGCTGTATATTCCATTTTTATATGCGCATGAATTGGCTCATGCCTACGGTTTTGCTGATGAAGGAACTGCCAACTTTCTAGCCTATATGGCATGTGAGCGCTCATCGCATCCCTTTGTAAAGTATTCCGGAAGAATTATCTATTTGCAATATTTGGCTCATCACATAAAAGACGTAAACATCGTTTGGAATCCTTATGTGTTTGAAGATCTATTAATGTCTGGTTTCTTCGTTTATGATCCTAAATACGACAGAATGATTGACCTGATTTTAGCGTTCAAAAAGAAGAATGATTAAGCTGTCTTTTTGTATATGATATTGACAGTTTTTCTTCCTTTTTTTGGCATCGTTCCAAAAACAAAATCCCAAATCGGAGTAGTCACACCAAAAGCTTTATCATGTTGCTGATAATGATGAATGTTGTGATGATTCCAGATGTACTTGAAAAAATTATTTGGAGGAGCAATAATGTGCGTTGAATAATGAATGGTCATGTAGGTGCTATATCCAATCATGAATCCTGGAGAAAAAATGAAAGAATAATTCCCCATAATCAAGTAAAACAAGGAAAAGAAAATAGACGCAATAATCAAACTAGGTACGGGTGGTAAAACCATCCTAGACGGATCGTTTGGATGTTTGTGATGAATTCCATGCAAAAGATATTGCAATCCAGTATTATAGGTAGCATCTTTTATCTTATGATACAACCAACGATGCATTAAATACTCAGCCAAAGTCCAACTGAAAAATCCAATGAAAAAGAAGCCCACAATGTATTGCCAGCTAGGATTTATTTCAGTGTAATAATACCACATTAAAAATCCAGCAATAATTGAATACATAATAAAAATAACTGCTGGATGAGTTTTGGTTAGAAACTCTAAGAATTTATTCTTAAATAACTGTGGAGAATTGTCGTTTGGGTATACAACGACGTCATCTCTTCTTTCGTTAACCTCTTTCATGTTGTGTAAATTTCTTGTTGCTTTCGCCGACAAATTTAATCAACTTCTTTTTTTGTTTTACATTATGAGTGCAGAAAATCAAGAAATTGCAAGAAAATTTATTAAAAATGGATAAAAATTATTGGAATCAAAGGTATAGGGATGGGCAAACAGGTTGGGATATAGGTCAAGTAAGCCAGCCTTTGAAAGAATATATTGATCAAATTGAAGATAAAGAAATTTCCATTTTAATACCTGGATGTGGCAATGCTCATGAAGCCATTTATCTTTGGGATCAGGGATTTAAAAATGTTTTTACTTTGGATGTATCTGAATTGGCACTTCAAAATTTCCATAAGAAATGCCCCGATTTTCCAGTGAAAAATTTGATTTGCGAAGATTTTTTTGAGTTTGATGGTCAATTTGATCTCATTTTAGAACAAACTTTTTTCTGTGCATTGTTGCCAGAATTAAGAGCAAAATATGTTGTAAAAATGAAAAGTCTTTTAAAAAAAGAAGGAAAATTGGTCGGACTTTTATTTAACACTGAATTTGATGGAGGACCGCCATTCGGAGGCTGCGAAGAGGAATATAGAGAGCTTTTTAGCCAATATTTTGAATTGATTACCATGACGGAAGCCCATAATTCTATTGAACCAAGATCGGGAAGAGAATTATTTTTTATCGCAAAAGTGAAACATTAATAAATCACTGTCGTAACAGGAACCATACGGATCATTTATTAACACCTTTTGTTAGGTATGGAAATTGGGTTGAGAGTTCAGCCCTTTTTTTTTGCTCTCTTCCAACTTATCGATTTATATTTGCGTAAAATATTCACTATGAAGCTATTTTGTTTGTTTGCAGTTATTCTTTTCTCTCAATTTTTATTTGCAGTTGATGAAGAAAAAATTCAACCTTCAGGTCTTGTTAATGGAGATGGTTTTGGAGGAGCTACTTGTTTAAAAGGAGATGTTTTGATCGTGGGGGCACCGTTTAAGGATATTTCCGGTAATGACAGTGTTGGGTCGTTTCAATATTTTAAAAGAATAGCTGGAAGTTGGGTTTTTCAATCCGAAATCGAATCTCCGGATGGAACTTCTAATGATTTCTTTGGAGCAACTCTTGATTTTAATGGAACACATTTAATAGTTGGAGCACCAAAAAATGATGAGGGAGGTATTGATGCTGGAGCGGCCTATGTGTATGAATACAATGGTTCTAATTTCACTTTCGTTAAGAAGTTATTGGCATCATCTGGCGCCGCTGGAGACGAATATGGGAGATCTGTTGCGATTGATGATACCACTATTGTAGTTGGAGTGCCAAAAGATGATGCTCTTGCGCCTAATACGGGTGCTGTTTACGTTTATCATTTGGACAATAATAACTGGGCAGAATTGCAAAAAGTGACAAGTAATTTTGTTGAGTTTGGAAATGAGTTTTTTGGCTATTCTGTGGCAATTCATAAAGATCGATTCATAGTTGGAGCTACTTTAGATGATGATGCAGCTACCGATGCAGGAACAGCATTTGTTTATGCTTTTAATGGAGCAACATGGGTTTTTGAACAGAAATTATCTCCATCTGATGGGGCTTCTTCTCATAGTTTTGGTTTTTCGACCGCAATCAACGACTCGATATTAATCGTTGGTGCGTTTGGTGCCAATAATTCTGTGTCTTCTTCTGGAGCTGCATATATTTTTAGAAGATCTGGTACTACATGGACGGAAGAAGAGATTTTATTTCAAGCGGATGTAAATATTGACGATTGGTTTGGATTTGATGTAGATATTGAAGGGAATACCGCCATTGTAACCGCGTTAAATAATGATGAATTCGTAAGTAATGGAGGATCAAATTATTTAATTCGATATGATGCTGTACTGAATGAATGGATTCATGAATACAACCAGTGTTCAACTGATGCATTGCTCAACTGGAGATACGGTTATTCATGTTCTTTGGATGGATTGAATTATGTGATTGGTGCACTCCAAGCAACGGGTACCACTGTAAAATCAGGAGCGGCATATTATTATGAAATATGTACACACAAAACAGATCAATCACTTTGCGCTGTTTCTTCGGATAGTTCAAGTACAGGGAATTATGTTTTATGGGAAGGTATCAAAACTACTTTGGTAGATTCGTTTTATATATTCCGTTCCATAGCCGGAATGAATAATTATTCTAAAATCGGAGCAACTCAATATTACGCTATCAATGAATTCTACGATCCAATTGATGTTAATCAAACGGCTTATTCGTATAAAATTTCTACTCTTAATATTTGTGGAGTAGAGAGTGATTCTTCAAGTGCACATACAACGATTCACTTAAACTCTGATGATGCAACTGGAAATGTAGTTTTAAACTGGACTCCGGCTTCAGGATATAATTTTGATTTTTATCGAGTTTTTAGAGATCCCCAAAATGATGGAACCTATGATTTGCTTTTTGCTGTGTTGAATTCAGCAACAACTTTTACTGATTTTAGTCCAACTGGTAATGCGATTACAAATTATAGGGTGATGGCTCTAAACACTAGTCCGTGTTCCTCTCTTTCCAGACCAAGTTTTAGTTCTACCTATTCCAATGCCAGTAATCCATTTCTAGCGGGAATAAATGAGAATAGTCAAATTGAGATCTTTCTATATCCAAATCCAGCGAATGATTTCATCAATATTGAAGGGAATATTCCTTCTAATACCCAATTAACTGTATTTGATTCAAATGGGAAAAAGATATGGGATGAATTGATTGGAGATGGAAAGGTGAGCATTTCAAATTGGGAAGCTGGAATTTACATGGTCCAATTTAAAATCAATGGAATTTATAAGTCGATGCGATTTATAAAGAATTAAATCTATTCTTCCATACAGGATTTATACGCATTTTTAAATTCCTTTTTAGCTTCTTCATTGTCTTCGCCGAATTCTGATTTCGCATCTTCAAGAATATCCTTACATCTGACAGGATTATCTTGGTATTGTTGCATGCACTGACAATATTCTTTTGCATAATCTTCTGGAGTTTTTGATCCACAAGAGATGAGAATTAAACTTGATACGGCACTAAAACAGATGATTTTGAGCATATTGCGTTCTAACTTTTGTTTTCTGAATTTAAGAAATTCTTACAAACAGTTCTGCATTTCAATTGAAAATTCTTTTTCAGCCTCCTTGTTTTGTTTTCCAAATGTAGACTGAAATTCACTTAAAATGGATTCACAACTTTTGGTAGCCTGATCATTTTTCATGCATTCACAATATTCAAGAGCAAATTCCTTAGGAGATTTGTTTTTCGGTTGCGATTCTTTCTCAGGAGCTTGACTGGGAGTTGTTTTTTCTGAAGAACAACCCAATAAAATGAATATGAATATGTAGCTCCTAATCATTATAAAATATCGGAGAGGTCTTCTACTCCCATGGGTCTCTCAACATTAAATCCTTCTGCATAATCTACCCCAATAGAACGACCATAATCAGCCCATTTTCCTTTTAAAGCGGTTAAGAAATTCTCACCGGAAATCGGGGTATTGATTCCAGTATGTTTCGGATCATAAAATTGAGTCTTATAAGCTTTTATTGAGGCCATTTTTTGATCTACAAAATCTGTAATATCGACTACGAAGTCAGGCTTCAAATAACGATCTTGTATGTATCTATATACGGCTTTTGGTCTCCATCTCTCTTGGGTTTTTCCTTCCAATTCGGTTTTAATTTTAACCAATCCTGAAAGAAAACATGCTCTGGAAGCAAGATCTCCTCCACGACCGTGATCCGGGTGGCGGTCAGAAACTGCATTACACAAAACAATATCTGGTCGAAATCTTCGAATTTGAACAATTAATTTGCGCAAATTTTCTTCTGTGATTTCAAAAAATCCATCCTGCATTTTTAAATTGACACGATCAGAAATTCCTAATATTTTAGACGCTTCGGCAGCTTCCGCATATCGAGTTTCTATTGTTCCATTCGAACCCAATTCCCCTTCGGTCAAATCGATGAGAGCTACTTTTTTACCTTGTGCAATTGATTTCAACACCGTTCCCGAACAAGATAATTCAACATCATCTGGATGCGCCCCAATACAAAGAATATCAACTTTCATAATGTAAAAATATCAAAAATTACCTGATCTAGGACCAATTTCAATTGCCTCCATGTTTTCAATTTTTCCGTTTAGGATTTCAAACCGGAGAAAAGTTTTGATCTTGTGAAACCCTTTATTTCCACATGAACCGGGATTTAACCAAAGTCCATTTAAATATTTATCGAACTGAACCAGCAAAATATGGGAATGTCCACAGATAAAGACATTGGCTTTCGATTCACGAAAAAATTTCCCTCCTTCTTGGTAATATTTCCCTGGTTTTCCGGCTATATGGGTCATGGCAAACTTTAAGCCTTGAATTTCCCAGCAAAGTTCCTTCTTCGTCATTAATTGAATCTCATGGCTATCGATATTTCCATATACGATTCGGGTAGGTTTCAAAGATTCTAGTTTTTCTACTACCTTTTTGTCTCCAATGTCTCCAGCATGCCAAATTTCATCACATTCCTTAAAGTATTTATCCAATTTTGGATCTAAATAACCATGGGTGTCAGAGATCAAAATAATTTTCATCCTGCAAATATCACCTAATAATTGATATTTTTGCTAAAAACCAATTCTGGAAGATTCTGATAGAAATAAGATCAATTTAGATAAACTAAAAGCTTCAAGAAAAAAGCTTGCAGATCATCGTACACCTTCATATTTAGCGGATGAAATTTTGAAGGGAAATCTTATTGCCTTAAGTCAAGGAATTACTCTAGTAGAATCTACCAAAGAAGAGGATGAATCCAAAGCCTCTGAATTGATTCAGAAAATCTATCCAAAATCCGGAAAATCCATTCGAATTGGAATAACAGGTGTACCTGGAGTAGGTAAAAGCACTTTTATTGAATCATTTGGGATGCATTTGATTCAAAAGGGATATAAAGTAGCTGTTTTGGCAGTGGATCCAAGCTCAGAGATTACAAAAGGATCCATTTTAGGAGACAAAACTAGAATGAACGAATTGTCTCAATCCGAAAATGCATTTATCCGTCCAACAGCTTCATCTGGAAGTTTAGGTGGAGTAGCAAGAAAATCAAGAGAGACTATTTTTCTTTGCGAAGCAGCCGGTTTTGATGTTATTCTAATTGAAACCGTCGGGGTAGGTCAAAGTGAAATAGAAGTGAATTCCATGACAGATTTTTTTCTTTTGTTAATGCTCGCTGGTGCTGGAGATGAATTACAAGGGATTAAAAGAGGGATAATGGAAATGGCTGATCTTATTTTGATAAATAAGGCAGATGGAGACAATGTAAAAAGAGCGAACTTAGCACGTCAGGAATATGAAAATGCGGTTCATTATCTGCCTCCTAAAAGAAAATTTTGGTTTCCCAAGGTCGAAACTTCAAGCTCTGTATCTAATGACAAAATGGATAAAATAATTTCTATTATTGATGATTTCAAATCCAAATGTCAAACGAATAATGAGTTTCAATCAAATAGGTTAAAACAAGATATTTTCTGGTTTGAGAAATCGGTTGAAAAAGGACTCATTCATTTGATGGAATCAAACAAAGAGTTATTAAAACAGAAAGAACTTTTGTTAGATCAGATTCAAAAAGGAGAGTTAGACTCCTTTCGGGCTTCGGATATTTTGATTCAAAAATTCAAAGAAAAATACAATGGAATTTAAATTGCAGGGTGAGTATATTGAACTGATCAAACTCTTGAAGATTTGTGATATTGCTCAGACAGGTGGTCATGGGAAAATTCTTATCACTGAAGGAGAAGTCAAAGTGAATGGAGAAGTGGAAACCAGAAAAAGAAAAAAACTCATCATTGGGGATTTGATTGAAGTTGAAGGTGTTGAAATCAAGATTTGTAAATGAGGAATTCTTTTAAAATAGGAATTGCATTGATCATAACTGCTTTACTCGGATGTTATCCCTTAACGACGACAAATAAAGAGTGGAAAATCAAAGATGATCCAACTGAATTATCTAAAAAAGAGATTTATCTGAAATCCTTAAAACAAGATCCAGCAAAAAAATATAATGTCATTCTAATAATGGCCGACGACTTAGGTAAAAATGAAGTAAGTTGTTACAACCCTAAATCAGACGTGCCTACTCCGAATATTGACAAAATAAGCGAAGAAGGCGTGCATTTTAATAATGCTTATGTTACCGCCCCAATTTGTTCTCCTTCCAGAGCGGCTATTTTAACCGGTCGATATCAGCAAAGGTTCGGTTTTGAATCTCAGCCAATGGACCTTTATCCCACGAATGGACTTGAATACAGAATGGGAAGTAAAAACAAGAAATTAGGAGATTGGCGAGTATCAACAGATCATTCTTATCCAGGACCAGGACAAATTGCAAAACAGGGAATTCCGAACTCCGAGATTACCATAGCGGAAATCTTTAAAGCTGTTGGATATCACACCGCCATATTTGGGAAATGGCATCTAGGAAATTTCAATTCTTATGTTCCTAATTCAAAGGGTTTTGAAGAGCAATATGGTTTTTATGGAGCATTTTCTTTATATACGCCAAAGCACAAAACTCCTGGTTATGTCAATTTTATTCAGGATGATTTTTCAAGTGAGCATCAATGGAATACAGCAAGATATGGTTCAAGTGCAATTCGGGAAAATGATAAAAAAGTAATTGAAAAAGAGTATCTGACATTTGCTTTGAGAGATCGAGCAATTGATTTTATGAGAAGAAACAAGGATTCCAATTTCCTCATGTATGTCGCTTTTAATGCACCTCACGTTCCATTTCAAGCTCCTCAAGAATATTATGACAGGTTTCCAGAAGTAAAAGATTCCAACAGGAGAGTTTACTTAGCCATGATTGCAGCTTTAGACGATGCTGTTGGAGATATCATGAAAGAAGTTAAGGATTTAGGATTGGAAGAGAATACCATCATTTATTTTTTAAGTGATAACGGAGGAGCCTCGTATACAAAAGCCACAGATAACGGGAGATATAAAGGAGGGAAATTAACCCATTTTGACGGAGGAGTGAATGTCCCGATGGCAATGTATTGGAAAGGAAAAACAGAAAGCATGAAATTTGAACATCCTATTTCTACTACAGATATTTTTATGACAAGTTTGATAAATTGTGGGATAGCACCACCCAAAGATAGAATTTTGGATGGAGTGGATCTATTACCCCATTTTAAGGCAAATACGGCTCCACATGATAAGATTTTTTGGAGAAGTAATCACATTGAAGGAATGCGCTATAA
This sequence comes from Crocinitomicaceae bacterium, assembly GCA_020436025.1. Taxonomy (GTDB): domain Bacteria; phylum Bacteroidota; class Bacteroidia; order Flavobacteriales_D; family Crocinitomicaceae; genus JAGQYP01. Next base: position 14,283 of record JAGQYP010000013.1, on the reverse strand, counting down.
CAACCTTAAGATTCTGTATTCTGAACGAGATCAGTGGATGCATTTATATGATATTGAAAAGGATATTTACGAAGAGTTTGATTTGAAAGAGACTCAACCAGAAAAAGTGGAGAGCCTGAAGGCAATTTTGAAGTCTTGGATCAAACAATTGCCCGAAAAACCATTATGGCCAAGAATCATGGACCGTAAGTTTGTAATTGACGGTGAAACCTATTATTTCCCAGCATGAGAAAGTTGATCGTATTTATAGCGCTAATTTTTTGTTCATTGGGATATGCTCAAAGATGGCATTTCCAATATGGATTTAAAATTGCTGCAGGTAAGAACTTTCTTATTGGAGATGAAAAAATTAATAATGGATATAATTTCAATTCTCAATTAGGTTTTACAGGAAGAATTACTCGTAAATATCTCATAATGGACATGGGGTTACTATTCAATTACAGTCCTTATTTCAACTCATCTTTCATGGGACATAAACGAACCAACACTACTGGATTAAATATCCCAATGACCGTTGGTGTGATTCTTGTCAATAAACCATTGTTCAAGTGGAATTTTCAAGGAGGTATACAAAATAGTTTTGTTTTTACCTTCGGACTCCAAGCCAAACAATCTGCAGACCAATTGGTGTATAATAAATACCAGTTAAGCGGATTAATTAGCACAGGTATTGAAGTCAGTTGTTTCACTTTGGATGTTTTTTACCAACCCGCAATTACAAGAATGTTTCAGTCAACCAAAGGTTTTAATCATTCTGTAAACCTTGCTATTGGATTAATTTTTTAAATATGAAATGGCTTAGTTTTTTAATTGTCTCACTCTTACTTTCCTGCGGAAGTACAAAAGAGAAAATAAATGTTTCCTCATCTGATCCCAGAGATATATTAAAAGCCGTTTTGGGAGATGTTAATCAAGAATCAGATGAATATACAATCATGGATGCTCGGATAGAAAAGAATATTTTAGTTCTTTCAATTAGATATTCTGGCGGATGTACTAGCACGCAAGGTAGTTTAATAGGTAATCAGAATATTATGAAATCCATGCCCCCAAAAAGATCCATGAAATTTATTTTGAAAAAGGAGGGAGCCTGTAGAAAAATGAATGAAGAGCAATTCGTAATCGACATTCAGGATCTTGCCTATAAAAAAGAAAAAGGGAGTGAAATCATCCTTTTATTGGACGGATTCGACACTCCCTTGAAATATATTTATAACTAGGTTTACTGCTTAATAACCTTCTGAATGCTCACTAGTTTGTCAGCTAATTGCATTTTCAATAAATAGGTTCCTTGAGAATAATGGCTCAAATTTATTTGATCCACCTGAGAATATTTATTGAGAATTCGTCCTGAAAGATCTAAAACCTCCACAGAAAAATCCTTAATCAACCCTTCAGGTAAATTGAAGTTGATAATAGATGAAGTTGGATTAGGGTAGACATTAACTTCATTCAAATCTAATTCATCTATGGAAGCTGTACCAGTGCAGAACGGATAACGAATTTCATTTGTAAAACTAAAAGTAGTTTCATTTACAAGTTGATTCGAATTATAAGTGATTACCAAACTTGTATTTGCAAAGCAAGTCCAAACACTTGGCCAACCATCTCCAGCACTATCGGTAATTACCAAATCATAACAATCTTCTACTAAACAAACATCTCTGCTAATATTCTCTCCAAAAAACATGCTTGAACCTAGTGTACCCTGAACGGCAATGGTTTCCACTAAAATTCCCTGATCATTTTCAATATAGATTCCATTTTCATCGGCATTACAACCAGTTTCCATGGTCAAAGTAATGAGCTCTCCCACTGATTTGACATCAATATAAGATGTGATCGTATCGTTAATTGTATTTTCATCTTGGTTTCCATTTGGATTTTCAGTATAAATTTTCACTTCTATAGAGTCTCCGTCTGAAAAAGTAATATTGCCAAGTGGAACGGTTTCATATGCACCAGAAGCAAGGTTTCCAGTCCATGGAATTGTTGTTACAGAACCATCAACATCAAGTTTTATGGTTAAGCTAGTTAATACCTGCAGACCATTATTTCTCAGGTTTAATGATGGACTTGCAGCATTACTGCCACAAATATCTGTAGGCAAATTTTGAACTACCACCGCGAAGGCATCATGGTTATTGGAAATTGTTAAAGGATAATACCCGTCGATATAATTTGTATCTGTCCCAGTTGGATCCAACCAGTCTTTTAATCTTTCTGCGGAATTAGCTCCATCCCAGGAAATTCCAAATCTACCGTAATAATCAGGAAGATCATTATCTACAGTGGTAGGAGAATTAGAACACGCGGCTTGACCTCCGTAGAGTTGCCCTATAATTCTGTGGTTGTCGTCAAATAGAGGTGATCCTGAAGAACCTCCTTCAGTAACTCCCATAGTCCAATCTGGAATTTGCCAACATTCAGCATTTCCATTTCCTGCATCAAATTGGGTTTGTACTGGTGGAGTTAAGTATTTACAGATCTTCTTAACATCGCCCGATGGATGGTGGATTCCTATAACACTATCTGGAATGATATCGGTTCTGTCCCATCCTGAATAATAAATGTCCCAACTTGCTGGAGGAGGATTAGAAATTTCCAATAAAAAGAAGTCTGATCCTACATTACTCGCTCTGAAAACCCCTCCATTGGAGGTCTGCATATTGGTTGGCCCATCCGTTGAAGGAGTGGTAGTTGCACAAGATGGATTAGGGGAGTCCCAGTTAAATCGGAATGCCCAGTTGGATGGGTCGTTACCGCAATGATTAGCGGTTAAAAAATAAGGCGTTCCATCATTTTGAGTATTGTTGACTAAAGCTCCAGAGCAAATTCCATTTCCATTTGTAACAATCATTGCAACTGACTTGGCTTGCATTTCCCATCCGTTTCCTTCAGGACATAAAATATCTATGTTACAGTCTCCCGAACTATTTAAAGCTCTCATCATGGATTGAGCAAACAAATCCAATGAACGATAACCATGGATCACATTCGTAATTTCGAGACTTGCATTTCCAAATTGATTCTGTGGTTCAAAGAATTCGATAATTGCAGTTTCTCCCAAGGTTAATTCAGTTCCTAATTTTTTGTGGTCTAAATTATTTTGAGAAGAATAATAAAAGAAATTCACTTCTTCATTTTCGTTATATATTACAATGTATCCACCATTTTCAGGGATGAACATGTTTTCAAATAAGAAATTTAAACTCATGGCCCCTTCTGAATGAATTTTTAATCTCCACAATCTGCCTCTCCCAGGAATGGTTTCCCAAGTCCCTGAATTATTTAGATTGAGATCAACTTCATGAGAATAACCAAATCTCCAGGGACCAATTTTGTTCTGATCATTAATGGAATCTTCATATCGACATTGCATGAGATCAAAGACTGGCATCTCAACGGATTGTATTTCATCCATTGAAATTAACGATTCAGATAATAGTTTACTTACCGGAGGACCCCAATTTTCAGTTTGGCCAACAAGTACATTGAAACTTGAAAATACGGCTAGGAAAAGGATTGTAATGGAAAATTTCATGTGCTAAATTTTCCTCTAAATTACTAAAAATAAGTTCTTCCTTCAATTTTTAATGGACGAAGACTTAATACCGGAATGGTTGTATCATTGATGATGTGCATTGCTGTTTTATCGACGAACAATTCCATGTAAGTGTATTCAGCTTGAGTCATGATAACTAACAAATCTGCCCCAACCTTATCAGCATGTTTGGTAATCATTCTGTGGTATTTTCCACCAGTAACAAAATGAGTTACATTCTTTACTTTCTTCTTGGATAGCATATCTGCAACTTGGTTACCATAGAGAATCAACTTTTGCTTATTTAGAGGATGATTCTCTTCCAAAACAAGTAAAATGTCAACTTCAGCATCGGTAAGTTGAGCGATATGTAAAACTTTCGGAAGTTTTTGACGACTAGATTTAGATAAATCAATAGGCATCACAATTTTCTTGAACTTCATATCCCTGTCTTTGTTGATACAAAGTACTGGTGCGTTGGATCTTGAAATAACTCTAAAAGTCATAGATCCAATAAATTCATTAGAATCACCTTTTTTATCTAATCCAATAATAATGTATCTAGGTTCTATCTCCTTAGCAACTTTCAAAATAAGGTTAGCTACTTTATTTCCAGGTACGATTTTGTATTCTGCCTCAACTCCGGATTCTGATTTTATTTGCTCAACTAATTTTTGCAATTGAGCTTGAACTTGTCCGTTGGAAGGAGCTCCTTTAGCTTGAACATTAAGCAACATTATTTTGCAGTTTTCTGCCTTTGCAAGACTGTAAGAATGTTTAACAGCTGCTAAACAAGGTTCAGAAAAATCAACAGGAATCAAGATGGGATGTGAGGCGCTCATAATGATTTATAAATATTAGAGAATACTTTAAATATAGTGATATAATTTAATTGACAACGGCAAAATAACAGAAATTCGGCAATTCGAATGTTATTCTTGAAGAATTTTTTTAGCAGACAAATGTTTGTAGTCGATGATAAATCTCTTCTAATCCCTTTAGGTAGAGGGTTTTTACAATATTTTCATTTTGAGCACATTATGATTTGAATAAGATAAAAAAAAATAACCAAACTTTGTCTTAGTCATTTGATAATTATTAACTTACCCAAAAAAAGAGACCATGAGCGATTTGCTAACCCAATACAAGGAATATTATAAAGTGCGCAAAGAGCGCTATGAAGACAATCCCAATTATCCTAATACTTATCAAACTGAAAATGCCATGTACGAGGCTATGAACTCTTGTGCAGAATTGGGAGAATTCAAAGAAAAATTAGGGAACTTGAATGAGCAAAATGCAGTCAATTTAACAATTGATGAGTATACCATGCGTAAAAAGTATTTTGATGAGTTAGGTGAACCAGTTCGTGTTTTAGCCGCAAATCGAATTTTAGAAAAGTGCAAATCGCTTTCGACTACTCAAGAAGTAATTACTGTTGCACAAGAAGAAGAAAATAAGAATAGTATCGAAATATCGATGGATGAAAGTGTAAGATATTTTATTTCCGATGAATGGAAGTACATGGATGATATTGAAATATATTCTAATGCTGAGGTTCCATCAAGCTATAAGTCATCAATGCAAAGAAGAGTAGAGACAGCAGTCAATAGAATAAAAGAATCAAAAAATCACTTAGAAAAAAACAATCGAGATTGGGATCCGAATTGGAGTTATCATCCTGAGGAAAATTTAAATCCTCACCATTTCAGATTAGTGCCTTATTCCAAGCAGCACCTTGAAGAAAAGTTAGAACAATACAAAAGAATTATTTAAAAGAAAAAGAAAATGCCAATTGATCCAATGATATTAAATGCCATGCTTGATACTTTTAGAGGTATGGCAAAAGACATCGAAAGTAAAGGCCTTCAAGGGGAGGATGTTGATAAAATGAATGGGGCTCTTAGCCGTATGGAAGAGTTAGGGCAGCAGTTAAGTGACATCAATGAGTTTAATGGTGCGATCATGCAAGAGAATCTTTTCGGGACTTTTTCTGATCACTATGGTAAAGCATTGGCATCTGAAGCTCAAGCAACTCAAGAAGAAACAGGATATGATGATGCAACATTATTAAAGCAAACCGTAGATGCATTAAGGTATGCTGTTCAAAGAATAAGGGAAGGAAAGCAAGAAGCAATTGCAATTGCAGAAGGTTATTCTCAAGAAGCTAGTACCCAGCAAACCATGGATTATCTTAAAAGGAACTCAGATCAATATGGAGGCATTACAAATTCGCCAATGTTTGATTCAAAGATGAATGAAGCGTTAGAAGAAGCTCGTGAAGCAGATCAAAATGATGGGCGAAAAAGATCTGAGTTAATCCACAAAGAAATGGACGCTTTGTTTGATGAAAAAGGATTGATTGAGCCAATTGAGGCATTAATAAAACTAGGTGAAGAACCTGGAATGACTTTGCCTTTATTTCTGAAAATTCAGATTGAGAAGGGCATGGATAAGGCGATGGAAGGTAGTGCTGTTGTTAGAGACGGAATGGTTTATCAATTAGATATGGCAAAAGCCTGGAAGACAAATCCATTTGAAATAGAAGAAAAGGAAAGAATTCTTTTAGCTTTTGATACTCTTGCTTCTAAAGCTAAATTTGGGGTTCCTAATTCTCTTGAAGTTACTTTAGCAGATAATAGAATTTGTAGGGAGTTAGAACCAAAGAAAATCTATTGGAATGAATTGAAAGATCGATTCTTCAATATTTTAGACCATCTTGATAGTTTGATAATTGCAAATAGTCAATATTTTCCTTCTTATGCGCCTTATACCATGATGGCTACTTACAACGAAAAGAAAGAGCATGCCGAATACATTAAAAATTGTATGCCAGGTATCATCAAACAAGAGGAAAAACAACTTGAAAAATATTTTGGTGTCACTTTTTTAGAAATGTTTAACCACGAAATATTTAAATGGGAGGTAGAGGGAAACCACATCGATTATTCTCAGTTTTATACTGAATTTCTTAAAAATAAAGTTTATCCTGAAGCGGTTCCTCTTCAATTTCTTTCGGCCAATACAATTTCAGAATTTGAATCAACTATTCACGATAAAAATGTAATGTTTAATCCGGAGTCATACAAGGTGGAAGAAAGGATTGTCAAAATGATGAATGATAAATTTGGAGAAGGATATTATGAGCAAAAATTTGGTAGAGCTGATTTTCCTCAAAGAAATGCAGCTCCATGGGATATAAATAATTTCAATTAAACTTTTTAGCTCATGTACTGTTTACAGGGATAGTTATCCTTAAATTTGAAGCATGACAGACGAAAAGGCAAACGAAAAGAAGAAACAATTTATCAATCCTATCGATCCCGATAAGATAACTGAATCTCCAAATTCTATTGAATATCCTCACCATTTGGGGTCAGCCATTGTCAAACCTGAAGACAAAGGTCGAATAAAAGGGAATGCCATGGCAGCCATGGAGTCCCAAACTGATATGCAATTGCATCAGATATATGAACAAATGCAGCTTTTGGCTGAACAAGCACGGAAAATTGAAAAGCGAAAAGAGGTTTCTGAAATCATTTATGCAGCAGAAATGCGCTTTCAACCATTAATCAATCATGTATATCACCTTTATCAAAGAGAAAATGGAACGCATATTCTAAGTTTGATTCCTCCTGAACAAACTCAGTTTTCTAAAAATATGTCAAATTGGGAAATCATTGCTTCTGTAAAACTTTTAGCTGATCATACCTGGGAAATTTTAGGCTAATTCGAATAAAAATATCTTTTTTCGAGAATTAACACAAAAATTTAGGGGTGTTCATAAATAATTATCTATTTTTTAATAGACTACCCCCTAAAATATCATACCTTTGTCAAAAATTTTATAAAAAATGTCCAAAATTAGAAGTTTTGCGTTGCAGGATGTCATGCACAGAAAACCGAAAGAGGTAAATTTCGGTTCTCAAAGAATTAGTGAATACTTTGGTGAAAATGTCTTTCACATAGATAGAATGAGAGAGTATTTAACGGAAGAAGCTTATGATATTGTAGTGAACTCTGTTCATGATGGATCTAAAATTGATCAAAGAATAGCAGATCAAATCGCTGCTGCCATGAAAGACTGGGCAATTTCAAAAGGAGCTACACATTATACTCACTGGTTTCAGCCATTGACAGGATCCACAGCTGAGAAACATGACGCATTTTTTCAACCGGTGGGTCCAGGAAAAGCCATCGAACGTTTTGAAGGATCACTTTTAGTTCAGCAAGAACCAGATGCTTCATCATTCCCTCATGGAGGAATCAGAAATACTTTTGAAGCAAGAGGATACACCGCTTGGGATCCTTCTTCGCCTGCTTTTGTAATTGGTAACACACTTTGTATTCCAACTATTTTCATCTCTTACACAGGTGAAGCATTGGATTATAAGATGCCTTTAATTAAAGCATTACACGCAATTGATAATGCTGCAACGGATATTTGCCAGTATTTTGATAAAAATGTGACTAAGGTTAACGCAACTCTAGGTTGGGAACAAGAATACTTTGTCATCGATAAGGCTCTTTATAATGCAAGACCTGATCTAGTATTGACGGGAAGAACATTGGTCGGACATAATCCAGCAAAAGGTCAACAATTGGATGATCACTATTTTGGATCTATTCCTGAAAGAGTAACTTCTTTTATGAAAGATTTTGAGCAAGAAGCTTTAAAATTAGGGATTCCTGTTACAACAAGACACAATGAAGTAGCTCCAATGCAGTTCGAATGTGCACCAATGTTTGAGGAGGCTAACTTGGCAAATGATCATAACTTATTATTGATGGATTTGCTTGAGAAAACTGCTAGAAAGCACGATTTCAGAATTTTATTCCACGAGAAACCTTTTTCTGGATTGAATGGTTCAGGAAAGCACAATAACTGGTCCTTAGGAACAAACACAGGAGTTAACCTATTGAAGCCAGGCAAGAATCCAAAATCGAATATTCAGTTTTTAACTTTCTTCGTTAATACAATAAAAGCAATCCATGATAATGCAGATCTTCTAAGGGCAGCAATTGCCTCTGCAAGTAATGATCACCGATTGGGAGCAAATGAAGCGCCGCCTGCAATCATTTCTGTTTTCATTGGATCTCAATTGACAGACCTACTGGATCAGTTGGAAAAGAGTGTCAAGGCCGGTAAAATGACTCCAGAAGATAAGACAGCTTTGAAATTGAATATTGGAAAAATACCTCAAATTCTTCTTGATAATACTGATCGAAATAGAACTTCTCCTTTTGCATTTACTGGAAATAAATTTGAGTTTAGGGCTGTAGGTTCTGCTGATAACTGTGGAAAAGCAATGATCGTTTTAAACACAATCGTGGCGAATCAATTAATCCAGTTTAAAGCAAAAGTGGATACCAGAATTGATGCAGGAGATAAGAAAGATGAGGCCATTCTTAAAGAGCTTCAAAAATTAATTAAGGAATCCAAAAAAATCCGATTCGAAGGAAATGGATATGGTGAGGAATGGGTGAAAGAAGCTGAAAAAAGAGGGCTATCAAATTTAAAAGATACTCCCCGTGCAATGGAGATTTACGAAAAAAAGGAAGTTCAACAGTTGTTTTCAGATCTGAAGATTCTTACACCAATCGAATTAAAAGCAAGACAAGAAATTGAATTTGAAAGTTATATCATGAAGCTTCAAATTGAAGCTAGAGTTCTAGGCGACATGATTATCAATCACGTGATTCCTGCTACAGTGAAGTATCAGAATCAATTGATTAAAAATGTACAGGGCATGAAAGATATTTTTGGAGCGAAATTCAAAGATCATGCAAGTACTCAAATTTCCTTTTTAGAAAAAATATCGAAGCACTTGATCGAGTTGGATAAACTTGTCCACCAAATGATTCAGAACAGGAAGAAAGTGAATAAACTTACAGACAATAAAAAGAAAGCAATAGCTTATTGTGACGAGGTAAAGTCATTATTCGATCCCATTAAATATCATTGTGATAAATTAGAAATGATGGTAGATGATGAATATTGGCCATTACCAAAACTTCGTGAAATCCTTTTTACTAAATAGATATTTGGACAATTTAATTAGAAGCCAGCTCAGTGTAGCTGGCTTTTTTTGTTTCCACGAAAAAAAACTATGGATGTATATATTTGATATTTAGATGATTAATAAGTTGCTTGTGTTGATATAACTACTATATTTAGTCAAACTAAAATTACAATTATGAAATTTGATATTAAACATGCTGAAGAGTTTTCCAGAGGGGAGGCACTTTTAAGAACTTTTTTCGGAATTATCTACATTGGAATTCCGCACATGATTCCACTAATGTTTATTGGAATAGGGGTGATGTTTGCTCAGTTCATCGCCATGCTTTCAGTTTTATTTACGGGTAAATATCCATAAGGAATTTTTGATTTTGTTCTAAAATATAACAGATGGAATCAAAGAGTATCGGCTCGATTAATGAATTTGTGTGATGGATATCCAGCTTTTGGATTAAATGGTCAAGATGATTATGTAACATTAGAAGCCACTAACCCTGAAAAGATTCCTTTCGCTTCTTCTTGGATGAGATTTTTATTTGGGTTTTTCTACGTTATCATTCCTCATGGAATTGTATTGATGTTCTACATGATTCCTGCAATGTTGCTTATGTATTTTGCATGGTTAGTCATCGCTATTACCGGGAAATATCCAAAACCTTGGCACGACTACATGGTAGGGATTGCACGTTGGTCTCTTAGAGTAAACTTTTTCATGAATTTCATGAATCACGAATATCCTCCATTCTCTGGTAAGATGACAGATGCTGAAAGAAATGAAGGATCTGGGTCTGCAGTACCAGCAAGTGATGATCTACTAGATTCTTAAATATTAAATAATAAATAATACTAAAAGGTCGGTATTAAACCGGCCTTTTGCGTTTAATACGTGATTTAAATCGAATAATAAAAAGTCTTTTTAAACAAGTCTCCATTTGTGTATTTTAGCCAAGTGAAAATTTTTCTTAGTATAGTATTCTTCTGTTTTACTCTGATTTTGATCGGTCAAGAAACTTCATTTAAGTCTTTTTCAGTAAGAGAAGGTTTGGCTCAATCACAAGTTTTTTCAATCACTCAAGATAACCAGGGTTATTTATGGATGGCAACTCAAGGAGGAGGGCTTTGCAAGTTTGATGGAAAAGAATTTTTTACAATTACGATTTCAGAAGGTTTGCTTTCAAATACGGTCAATGCTCTGTCCTCTTCAGGAGATACAATCTTCGCAGGATCCAATAATGGTCTTTCAATTCTGTCTTCTAAACGGAATTCAGTAATTAGGAGCATACCTCTATCTGAACCAGTAAGAATTTTGAAAAAAATACAAAAACAATTATATGTGGTCACAGATCAACATATTTACACGTTTGTTGGAGATTCGTTGCAAAGAATAACTGAAGAAATCGACTTGAAGAATTTTATTCCTGAGGATTTATTTCTGATGGATACAAGATTGATTCTATCCACAAATAAAGGAATGGTTTCTATTTCTGATCTTTCAGATAAAATTCTGCCTGAGAAGATTGAGACAAAGCATATTACTAAAGTGGTTTCCTATCAGGGTAAATTATTAATGGGTTCCTATGGTAAAGGAATTTTAGTCTTTAATAAGTCTGGAAATGGCTACGACCTTGTTAAGGATACTTTGGAAATGTTTCAAGATCTTATCATTACGGAAATATTTGTTGATCGTAGAATCAATCTTTGGATAGGGACGCAACGGAAAGGTGTATACAGGTATGATGCCAATGACAAAAAGTGGGAACATTTTGGAGAAAATGAAGGACTATCCAATGATCATGTAAAGTGCATTTTTGAGGATAATTGGAATCAAATCTGGATCGGAACCAGTGGAGGCGGAGTAAATCAATATTCGGGATCTCAATTTTTACATTATACAGAGAATTCTGGCTTGAATGGAGATTATATTTATTCGGTCTTAAAATCTAAAGTCGGAGAGCTTTGGGTTGCTACTTCTGGTGGAGGAGTCATGAGAATAAATGATACTATGAATTATGTTTACAATGGTAAGACTGGATTTCATGATGTAAAAGTAAAGGCACTTTTCGAATCAAAAAATCAGCTGATCTGGATTGGTACAGAAGGGAAAGGAATGTCAGTATATTTTCGTAGAAGTGAATCAAAGGACCTTAAAAGAGAAATTTTTGTTCAATCATTTGATACCATACTGAATTTTGATTCAGGCAAACTTTTTCCATCTACGCTTTGGGTCAATTGTTTTGCAGAAGATAAAAATGGAGAAATCTATATCTCAACTCTTGGAGATGGACTAATCAAAGCAAAAGTTATGCTAGATACTTTTCCTAGAATTTTCTTCAATAAACTTAAAGTAAGAGGGAGGGGAGAGATTAGTCAGCGAATCAATCACATGTTCTTCAATTCCAAAGGAGATTTAATTTTAGCAACGAACGATAAAGGAATTGGAATATTGTCAAAGGGTGAATTGACATATTTAAATATTGAGAATTCAACTGTTCCTAATAAAATAACCTCCATCGAAGAAGGAGCAAATGGAGAATTATGGTTTGCCTCTGAAAAGGGACTTGGATGTATCATTGAAGATTCAGTTGTTTTTTACAGAAAGATTTCAGGTTTGAGTTCCAATAATATTTATCAAATTCAATCTGATCATTTAGGATATGTTTGGGTGGGAACAGAAAAAGGGGTAGATCGATTAAAATTACTCCCTTCTAAAGATCTTGAAGTCAAACATTTTGGAGCAGAAGAAGGTTTTACGGGAATAGAAACTAGCTTGAATGCGAGTTTTTTGGATTCTGAAAATAATTTATGGTTTGGAACGGTTAATGGCCTTTCGGTATATCAGCCTAAAAAAATTGAAAAAACAAATGCCCCTCCTGTTGTTTTTTTTAATTCTATAAAGCTTTTTTACGATACGTTGTTCTCGGAAACCTCAGATTTAGAATACCATCAAAATTCACTTTCATTCAGTTTCGGTTCAGTTTTTTTACCAGCTCCAGATAAAGTTAAATACCAATGGAAATTAAAAGGTTTTGATTCTGAGTGGTCCGAACCGTCAGACAATAGCTCTATTACTTATAGTAATCTTAGGCCTGGTAGTTATGTATTCTATGTCCGCGCTGGAGTGGGAGAAGACTGGAGTGAGCCGATTCAGTTTAGTTTTGCGATTAAAAAACCTTATTGGGAGGAAAGTTGGTTTTTGATTATGGTTTGGGGTGGAGGCTTGGTTGTTCTGATAGGTGTTGTTTTACTTTTTGTGAATCGTTCTAGAAAAAGAGGGAGAGAATTGAGAGATAAACTTGAAATGGAAAAATCATTAATTGAGTTGGAACAGAAGGCATTGAGATTGCAAATGAACCCACATTTTATTTTCAATTCATTGAATACGATTCAACACCTGATTATAGAAAAGGATGAAAAGTCGGCAAAGTACTACCTAAGTAAATTTGCAAAATTGATGAGACAGATATTAGAAAATTCAAGAGAACGCTTGATTTCTATTTCAGATGAAATTAAAACGTTGGAAAATTATTTAATAATTGAGAAGTTTAGTCGGCAGGATTTTGAATATGAAATAGTTGTAGAGGAGGGAGTAGATCTTGATGAAGATATTTTACCTCCAATGATGATTCAACCATTTGTAGAAAATGCAATCATACATGGCTTAAAAGGATTAAAAGAACGTAAAGGGAAAATCAAAATATCTTTTATCTCTGGTGATGGGTATATTCAATTCGAAGTAGAAGACAATGGGCAGGGACGCGAAAATGCTGAAAAGCAAAAAAGCCAGATAGCAAATTATCATAGGTCAACAGCTTTAAGTGTTACTCAGGAAAGATTAGACAACATGAATAAAGGTCAAAATTTTAAGTCTTTCGAGATAGTTGATTTGAAAGATGAACTAGGGAATCCGATGGGGACAAAGATTATCATAAGGGTTCAGCACTAAAAAAAAATCAAATGTAAACAGAAGGTTATCAAGACCTTAAAAGTGGGTTAAAAAAAAAGATGAATTTTTTTTTAATAAAGTATTGTGCGGAATGAAAAACGCTGTATCTTTGCACCCGCATTTGAAAATATGCAGCGTAGAATTGAGGTAATGAGAGGTTGATTTAGGGGGTTAAAAAAAACTTTTTAAAAAAACTTTCGAATAAGTATTGCGAGGAGAAAAAAGATTTATATCTTTGCACTCCCAAAATAAAAACGGAGCGACGTTTTTAAGGTTAGGAAAGGGTAGACTTTTTCTAGTTACAAAAGAGTTCTTTGATAAGATTGAAAAAAGGTTTGAAATAGCGTATAAGGTTATTAAAACACATCGAGAGTCCTAAGAAAATTCAAAATCTTTATACAATGGAGAGTTTGATCCTGGCTCAGGATGAACGCTAGCGGCAGGCTTAACACATGCAAGTCGAGGGGCAGCATAGATTGCTTGCAATCTGATGGCGACCGGCGCACGGGTGCGTAACGCGTATGCAACCTACCCTATACAGGGGGATAGCCCGAAGAAATTCGGATTAATATTCCATAGTATTGTTTAATCGCATGATTAGACAATTAAAGATTTATCGGTATAGGATGGGCATGCGTTAGATTAGTTAGTTGGGGAGGTAACGGCTCACCAAGACTACGATCTATAGGGGGCCTGAGAGGGTGATCCCCCACACTGGTACTGAGACACGGACCAGACTCCTACGGGAGGCAGCAGTGAGGAATATTGGTC
>JAGQYP010000139.1 GCA_020436025.1 Crocinitomicaceae bacterium | reverse complement strand
AATCGTATATTCGCAACCCAAATATTTTTTATAAAATGGCAGTAATAGGAAAAATTAGAGAGAAATCAGGTTTGCTACTTATCATCATTGGGGTAGCAATGTTGGCTTTTATCCTTGGAGATTTATTTAGATCAGGTCAAACATTTTTTGGAGACCCTAACAGTATTGGAGAAATAGGCGATGTTGAAATTTCAGGACAAGACTTCAATAATAAGTATGAAGAATCTATAGCGAGATGGGAGTCTCAAAATAGACAAGCAGCAAACGAACAAATTCGTGAATCAATTCGTGAACAAGTATGGAATGAAATAGTTCGTGACCATGTTTTGGGTAGCCAAATAGCAGAATTAGGAATTGCAGTGAGTCCTCAAGAGTTGTTTGATATGGTTCAAGGAAACGATCCTCATCCTCAAGTTAAGCAGGCTTTTACAAATCCTCAAACAGGTGAATTTAGTTCTGCACAGGTTTTACAATTCTTAAAAAGCTTAGAAACAATGCCGGTTGACAATAAAAACCAATGGTTATTGTTTGAGCAAGGAATCCAAAAAGAAAGAGTTGGTTCGAAGTATTTTAACTTGATTAAAAAAGGAATGTACGCTCCATCTGCTTTTGCTAAAAAAGCAATGATTGAGCAAAATGAAAAAAGAAACATCAAGTTTGTAGCTAAAAGATATTTTACTGTTCCGGATAGTTCTATTACTATTACAGATGAGGAAAAATTGGCTTATTATAACGAACACAAACACGAGTACAAACAAGAAGCTTCAAGAGAGATTGAATATGTGAGATATGATGTAGTCCCTTCTGAACAAGATATTGAAGAAACTAAAAAATGGGCTGAACAAACTTTCGAAGAGTTTAAAGCTTCAGTAAATGATTCAGCTTACGTGATGTTCAATTCGGATGTTCCTTTTGATGCAAGATATTACACTAGAGAAGATTTGGCAATGATACCTGATTCTTCATTTTTTGACGCTGAAGTAGGAACAATGGTTGGACCTTATGAAGAAGGAAATACATTTGTTATTGCAAAACTTACAGCTAATAAATTAGTTCCTGATTCAGTAAAAGCAAGACATATTTTGCTTAAAACTACTGGTCAACCAACGGATACTACTTTAGAGGCGAAATTAGATAGTGTTAAAAATATCGTATCAAAAGGAGGGGATTTTGCAGCAATAGCTAAAGAAATGTCTGAAGATGTTGGTTCTGCTATTGAAGGTGGAGACTTAGGTTGGTTCAGAGAAGGACAAATGGTTCCTCAATTTAATGATGCTTGTTTCAATGGGAAGAAAGGAGAATTAACGATAGTTCAAACTCAATATGGTTACCATTTAATTCAAATTTTAGATCAAGGACCATTAGTTAAAAAGGTGCAGGCTGGAATAATTGTGAGAAATATTGAGCCAAGCAATGAGACTTTTGATGCTGTATTTGCAAAAGCAAGTGCATTTTATTCAGAGAACAATACGTCATCTAATTTTACTAAAGCTACAGAAAGTGGTGAGATAATTAAAAGAGTAGCTGAGGTTAAAGTAAATGATAAAGCCATTGCCGGATTAGAATCACCAAGAGAATTAATTCGTTGGGCATTTAATAATGAAAAAGGTTCCGTTTCTGCTCCATTTCAATTTGACAATACATTTATTGTAGCTCATTTGGCAGAAGTTAAAGAAGATGGAATTGCACCAATGGAACAAGTGGAAATACAAGTAGAATTGGGTGCTAAAAAAGCTAAAAAGGCTAAAATGTTCATCGAAGAGATGTCAGGTAAATCGAACTTAGAGGAAATTGCATCTACAATTGGTGGAAATATAGAATCGGCTAAAGATGTCAACTTTGCGAATTATTCAGTTCCTGGAATGGGTCAAGAACCTCGTATCATTGGAATGATACCTACTTTACAAAAAGGACAAATGAGTATTCCATTAGAAGGACAAACAGGTGTTTTTGTAATTATGGTTGAAGATGTTGTAGCAGCTGATGCTAATGCAGA
>JAGQYP010000138.1 GCA_020436025.1 Crocinitomicaceae bacterium | reverse complement strand
AAGAGTGACGCATCACCACAATATCGACTTTCATCGATAAGATGTTGTTGACAGTGTCTATTAATGTTTCTCCTTTCTTTACAGATGAACTAGCGGCAGAAAAATTGATCACATCTGCGGATAATCTTTTTTCTGCAAGCTCAAATGAAAGTCGAGTTCGAGTAGAATTTTCAAAAAATAAATTGGCAATGGTAATGTCTCTGAGGGAAGGGACTTTTTTGATAGGTCTGTTTATGACTTCCTTAAAACTATCAGCGGTTTTGAAGATCATTTCGATGTCTTCCTTACTGATGTCTTTGATCCCAATTAAATGTTCTGTGCTCAGATAGTTACTCATTTTCAGAATTTGGAGTGAATAATACAACCTGGTCTTCTCCGTCAATAGCTTCCCATTCCACAGAAACTCTTTCAGAAACAAAAGAATCTACAGTTTTTCCAACATAATCTGCCTGAATCGGAAGTTGCCGTTTGAAGCGACGATCTACAAATGCCAATAATTCCACATTTTGTGGTCGTCCAAAAGCAAGCATTGCATCTAATCCCGAGCGGATGGTTCGTCCTGTGTAAAGCACGTCGTCCACCAGAATCACATTTTTATTTTCGATCACAAAATCGATATTGGTTACACTCGGAATTAAAGGTTTTTCCCTCCGACGAAAATCATCTCGGTAAAAAGTGACATCCAGTTGACCACAAACGACTTCTTTGTTCATGATCTTTTCCAATCGTTCTTTCAAACGTGTAACTACATGAATTCCTCTTGGTTGTAGACCAATTAAAACTGCATTCTCGAAATTATTGTGATTTTCAATTAATTGATAACAAAGTCGATCGATCAGGATCTTGAACTCTTTGCTATTTACAATTACTTGCTTGTCCATTCTGAAAAGCAAATATAGTATTAAATAAGAAGAAGGATTACATATCTCCAAGAATTTTTCGCGGAGCTTCACTCCATTTCTCAAAGTCAACAGATAAGCCTAATTGATGAGAAAATTGTCCCATTTCTTTAAGTTCACTATTCGATTTGCTCGCCATCAATTCCATTTTTTCTACCAAATCCTGAATGTTTCCGGATTCAAAAGTAAACCCATTTTTACCTTCCTCTAGAAATTTGGTTCCGGCTCCAATGTGGTTGCTCAGAATCATTGGGAATCCACTAATGGCATTTTCGTGTACTACAACGCCCCAGGGTTCAAAATGAGATGGTAGGATGAAAATGGTACTGTCGTTCAGAATTTCTTTGAGTGCGTCCGGTTGTAAAAATCCATGGTGTATTATACCTTCCGCTTCAATACGATTCTCCCATTCCTCGCCAAAACCAACTGAATGCAATTCCCAGTCTGGATGTGATTTTCGAAATTGAATAAAGGCTTCCCATAAATCAAAAATCCCTTTATGCTTTAGATAACGCCCTACATAAATGAATTTCTTTTTTAGAGGATCGTATTTTTCGGCCTGACCTTTTTCAAAGTTGGATTGGAATAAATTCACGTTTGCACAATAGAAATTCTCGAAAATTTTATCGGCACTGAATCCCAATTTTAAAGCATATTCTTTCTGAGGTTTACCAGGAACCCAGCAATGCGAAAAGGTTTTCTTCAAAGTAAAAGGTGCAGCCATTCTGGCAATTTGTTGTTTAATATTGCCATACCAATGATTGTCCAATGATAAAACGGTAGGGACACCTTTTTTTCTCGCTGATTTTGCGAAACTCATATAATCCTTATCGATCCATCCTGAAACGATGATGAGATCAAAATTTTGCTGACTCAATTCCGCTTCTAAATTCGACCAATTGTCTTTTTTTTCAATCATTTTTAGAGAAGCATTTTCCTTAAATTGAAATGGAGCTTCTTTATTGATAGGCCAGCGTACAATCGTAATTTGGTAATCCTTAGCAAGATACTCTGCACAGGCTAGAAAGTAATCAGCAATTTCAGTATAAAGGAAAAGAATGTGTTTCATTCTAATTGACTCGAGGATTTGGAGCAAAAGTATAAATTTTCCTGAGGGATGATTAATTTTGCAGGGAATATCATGCAAAC
>JAGQYP010000137.1 GCA_020436025.1 Crocinitomicaceae bacterium | reverse complement strand
GGGTAGCTGTAATTGCTCCTTTGTCCTCGGCTGATGTCGGTTCTGGATCAGATTATGATTCATTTAAATTAGGCTTACTTCAGTCACTATCGATAGAAAATAACAAAAGGAAAGAACTTAGAATGAAATTAATTTTTAAAAAGAAATCTGTTCTTGTGACGGTATTTGTTCTTGCACTACTTATTATGTTACTTATTGGCTTTGTTGCTATTTCTATATAATGAGCATTATTTTGATCAGAACACACATTATAACCCTTCTTTTCACCGTGATACATCTTTCGGTATACAGTCAAGAGAATGAAAACTATTCTGACGAATTTTTAAGTGAAAGCTTTAAAGTTTATAATGCCGCAGACTTCGAAATGGCCTATCATATTACCCCCTTTTTAAGAGAACGATTTATTTCAGAATTAAGAGATTCTTCCAGCTTTTACAATCCATTTGATAGTTTGAGTAGATATGTTAGAATCAAATATTCCTCGGATAGTTTAGTAAAAACCTATTCATGGGATGAGCGAAATGGAAGTTGTTGTCATACATCAGCCACTTTTGCTCAGTTTAAAACAGAATCTGGTGAAATTAATTTTGTAGATCTGGAAAAACCAGAGCATAATGGAATAGAAATATTCATTTTCGACATGCAAAAAATTGAGTTTAAGGATAGTTCATTCTATATGATTCTAGGGTGGGGAACATGTTGTGGAGGTAAATTCTATGAAATTGCCAGAATATATAAGATCCAAGGAAATGACTTTGTTCAGATAGAGAAGGCTTTTGGGAATGAAAAGGACTTGTATATTGGAGCCAACCGAGGACAGGAAACAGATTTGAAGTATGATCCAGAATCAAAAGAATTGACCTATAATTTTTATGAAATGGATGAAGATAGTGGCTTTTACAAAAGGGAAATAACCCAAAGGAAGTGGGTTTTGAAAAAGGAGGGGTTTAAATTGGTGAAATGAAAAGAGAGTCAAAGACTGAATATTGGAAAAAATGGAAATTTTTTGAATTGATTGACTTTCTTCATTCTTGTGACGAACTAATCGAAAAAGATTTTGGAAGTTCTGAATATGACAATTCAATTATGGGCGAGTTACATGGTGAACTTCTTAATATTATTGAAGAAATTGAATTTGGAAATAGAGCTGATTTGCTTAGGATTTTTGAATTTATTGAGTCAAAAAATATTCTTTGGAATCATTTAGTAGAAAATAATAAAGATTTGATTACTAACATTAATGAGATAGTATATCATTGGAAAAAACACAATGGCTAGTTCTTTTTATGGTTCTCTCTGATTGAACATATTCTTTTAAATTCTTTTCACTAAATTCACACCCAAATCACTTACAATGAAAAAGATAGCTACACTCATTCTAATCTCCTTCTTCACCCTTTCCACTCAAGCACAAACCTGGTTTGACATTGGAGCTCGAGGGACAGTAGGAACTTCCTTTTGGATCAATTCCAATGCTTATGGGAATTCAGCGATTTCTCCTCGTTTGGGTGTTTCCAGGGGTGCGGGTGCGCGTTTTGGAATTAACTTTGGAGAAGGTCCGGGGATTGTTTTTGAAGGTATGTTTGGTCAGCACACTGCCGGCTACAAACAACAAATGGAAGATGGTTCTGGGGGGACTTTCGAACTCAAAAGAAAGTCTAAAATGAGTCTGGCTGAGGCCAATGTGATGTTTCGCTGGTTAAAGAATTCCAGCTATGTGGAGTTAGGGCCTTCATTCGCTTTTCCACTCAACCCAA
The DNA here is from genome assembly GCA_020436025.1 of Crocinitomicaceae bacterium. Lineage (GTDB taxonomy): Bacteria > Bacteroidota > Bacteroidia > Flavobacteriales_D > Crocinitomicaceae > JAGQYP01. The sequence goes on along the minus strand of JAGQYP010000137.1, from coordinate 330 downwards.
CAGATGTAGATGAGCAGGGTTTGTATGAAGCTCCGGCCAATTATTTCAATAAAATCATGTATGGAGTCACTTTCGGAGTAGGAGGTTTGATCGTGGGAAATGAGAAAGTCGGACTCATGCTTGGTTTGAAAGTGAACTACAATATTTCAGACTTGATCTCAGCAGATGGAAAATCCAATGATTACCAGATGGTGAATCCAAGCAATAACTGGAATTTTGGTAGTTACAAAGGAACACATCCTTTAACCATTCAATTGGCTTTGGAAGTGAATTATTCTCTGGGCTACTTGGTCAGAGCAAGTTGTGGCAAGCGAACTTATCTCATGAGTT
>JAGQYP010000136.1 GCA_020436025.1 Crocinitomicaceae bacterium | reverse complement strand
AAAGATGCGATGTCATAACCATCTGCAACTGAATACTCAGCAACCCATTCGATATTTTTTCTGCCACTCAGCCGATCTCTTTCAAACTCCAAAACAAATCTTTCTGCTTCCTCACCATGAACAAGCTTTTGATCTAATAGTCTTTTTAAGTCTTCTACTCCAACCTTACGGTTTTTAATCTCGGGTAAAACTACTTTGTTAAAAATTTTCTTATACCGGGCATTTATTATGAATTTGTTGAATTCTTTAGTCGGATGATCTTTAAGAAAATTAAAATCGATTAGAGTATGTTTAAATTTCATTTAGGCTAATCTTGCCAAAATGATAACGATAAAAGTCGCTTGAATGAAAGCGACGGAAGATTGTGGGGTTTTCTCATAATCTTTGGCCAATCTTCGAAAGAAGTTGAACCAGGCGAAAGATCGTTCGACCTGCCAACGGCCGGTTTGTGGAACAAATCCTTGTTCTGATTCAGGTTTCTGAGTGATTTCCACGGTCCACCGATACAGTTCGGCACACTCTGTGAAATACCCCCGGTATGCCTGATCGGCACAGATCAACTCTAGTCTTTGGGAAGACTCCTTGATCTGCCAAAGCAGTTCGATCCCAGCTACAGTGTCATGCACATTGGCTGCACCTACATGTATAGCCAGGGGAAGTCCCAAAGAATCAACCGCCAAATGGCGTTTTCGGCCATTGATGAATTTGGCCCCGTCAATCCCAGTGTCAATGGAAATAAACGACCCTTTTTTGACACTTTGGCTGTCTACCGCTGTGCGCGATGCCTGAGGCTGGCGCTTTTGCCGAATCCGTTCTTTTTGAACTACATAGGCAAGGGCCAAACCCCAAGCGCCGTCTTTTTGCCACTTGCGAAAGTAGTAATAGACAATTTGCCAGGGTGGGTAGGTCGCATCCAGGTTGCGCCATTGACAACCGGTTCGAGTGATCTTGAAAATGGCATTGACGATTTTGCGCAAACAATGTTTGCGTTTTCGGCCATTATCCAGGAATGGTTTTATAATTTCCCACAGGGAATCGGTCAACTCGGTAAATTGTTGACGCCGCTTAGTGAAGTGTCCTCTTCGGATTACCATAGTAATTTATGATTTCGTAACCACAAATTACTCGACCGATTCTCACATTATCAAATTCGCAAATTTCTACGTTTAGAAATTTAAACATACTCTTAGAGACACCTACCCTTATAGAGATAAAATTTCGATAGTAGCAATGACAAACTATGAAGATCAAATTTTATGTGATCAACTTTATTATTGTGGGGTAAAAGTCTTCCTTTTTAAATCAGAGATTGAATACAATCTAATGGGTGCTCTACATAATGCAGCAAACAATCAAGTATTTCTCACAAAATTTATTCCATCTTTTACAAATCAAAAGGATAGATTTGAAATCAGGGAACAAGTCTGCAAATTACTAGCCAAAGGTTTTTCAAATAAGCATCTCAAAGAACAAGGATATGGAGCCGTTGATGTTCAAAAACATCAATACAAAAAACAGTCCGTGAAAGAAATTTCCATACAGCCAATTCAAGGCCACATTCTTCCAAATGAGAACGAATGGAACGACGTATGGTTTCTTCTTCATTACCTTTCTAAAAGAGATCCAGAAATTATCGATTATGTAGAAAAGGTCTGTAAGATCCAAATTAATGCATCGATATAGCATCAATACTGATTAAGATATTGGAGTGGGATTCGGAATAGATAAGAATTGAATCTAAATATGAGTCATTCATAAAATTTGTACCGAATTTGTACCTTAAACCCAATATACTCACCTAAAAATCTGATTTACAGATATATGATGCATCATAAAATTTCCTGTATTGGGAAGTAGATCTGTCCTCTTCCCCTAAGCCGCAACCGCTTTAAAGTAGAGTCTATAGTTAATTTGTTCTAATTCATCCGGAGTCAGATAGTCGATAGAACTATGAGGCCGGATTGTATTGTAAATGACGCTCCATTCCTGTATTTTTTCATTCAGCATTGGAATGCTTTTAAACCATTCCAGGTTGAGACATTCTGTTCGCAGCGTCCCATTTAGTCGTTCAATTAATCCATTTTGGCTGGGCTTTCCCGGTTGAATAAACTTTAGTTCT
>JAGQYP010000135.1 GCA_020436025.1 Crocinitomicaceae bacterium | reverse complement strand
TTTGCATGTAGGTGATACACGTAACCAATTCTGCCAGAAATGCAATCCGGACTAACTGTATATCGGGGATGGAACATCCCATCATATAATGATACATTTTCCAGGTAAAGTATGCCCGACTGAGTCTGAAAGAATTTTTTATTCTGTAATTAACATAGAAGTAGACTTTCTCTTTTTCCTCATTGGGTAGATCTGGCAGATTTTGAATTTCTTGATGGACAGCATACGATACCCAGGTCATTTCCTTTTTTCTAGTTAGTTCCATAGAATAGATAGTAATTAGATTAAGAAAAATCTTATAGTTTGGGTAGTAATTCGAGGTAATTAGATTTAACCTAATTTAGGAAAAAAAGAGCAGAAATCCCACTCTTTTGCAAAAGTGGAGCTGTATTTAGCCATCAGAATGTTTTTTTGTCTTAAAAAATAATGTAAGAATTGTCAAGAAAACGATATATTATCATAAATAAATATGGCTTGAATCAAGGATGGTTTCACCAGGTTAAGGTATATATGACCATATTATGTTATTTGAATCTGTCCCTGGGAAGTTTATTGCACTATTCCTAATTGACAAAAAGGTTGCAGGTCATGATCAAGCAACAAAAAAATCCTATGTTGTAAATCTTGTAAAATCCTATTCTTTTTCAATTCATTGAATACTTTGGTTTGAATCCCAGGCTTTGAAAAATACTCCTGATAATCAGACTCGCCAAACCAGTCCGCAGGTTTTTTGTCTAAATCGGGACTATTCAATAAATACATAATCGCTAATGGAACCCGGCCTTCCTGAAGTTCTTTGAAAGGTTGTTGATGAGGAAGAATCCATAATCCATGCTTTTGGTAAAATTCTTGTCGATCATTATTCCGGGGCATTAGATTGAACAGGTCTGTCATTAATTGCTGGACAAACCCCAGGTTAATTGCGTAATCAAGGACTTCTTCATGGGAATTTTCATGGTTTCCGTTGAGGGTAAAAAGGATATTTGCACTAATCTCAAATAGTTTGCTGTGAGAATAATAAATCTGTTTGAGATAATTTTTTAGAAAATCAGAATTAACAAATGGTTTGCAGGATTGTGAAAATGTGAAAAAATGTGAAGTATGTTCATTTAACATACGATCTGCCTCTTCAGATAAAGAAGACTCATCCGCTTCAGATTTCTTCGGCTCTTTTAAAGCCTTGAAGGTATTGCATGTAAAAAGAAGATTTCTCCCCTGATGAAATGAATTGATGATTTCATCTACTTGTTCTTCGATAAAATAGACATCATTGGGGAATAACTGGCTAATCAGCTTACTCAGACATTCTCTTGCATCATATACATGCAGCTGGGCTTCGATCACATGATTCGCGTCCTGACCGCCTAAATATCTGGCCTGGAATTCATCTTCCCAATACTCTATCCATAATATCCAATGAATGATTTTTAATAATTTTTTTTCAGTACTAACTATCTGAGGACCAATAATATAATTCGCCCAATCATTCATGAAACGCTCGATCAGTTGCACATGAGTTACCTTATAAAAAAGACTCCAGTCAATTTTATTCAGATAAGCCGAAACGGAATTTTTGCATGGAAAAGTAAAATTGTATTCCGAAGAAACAGAGTCGCTATGTGCCTTAATCAGTCCTTTGTGATCAGATGTTTCATTAGGTAAAACAGAGTGCTTTTTGTCCACGTCATTACTTTGAATGGATTCTGAAACTGTTTCTATAAAAGCAAGTTCTTCTGTATACATTCTGTTTTTGGCCATTGTGAAAGGAGTAAGGGATTGAAAATTTGATCCTTTGTTTAGACAATATCTGAATAAAGGAGCTCTGTCACTAGTGCAAAGGCTCAATATAAAGAAAATTTCCGCACCCGTTTGAAACGCTTACTCTTTCCCCTTCATGATAGGTATGTCCTAATTCTTTGATGTAGGCTTCAAGTTCTTTCCCTTTGTAATAAATTTTTACAACTTTTTGGTGTAAGACTCTTTTAAAGGTTGCAGTTTCTCTTACATCCCTTTTGTCGGCAGATCGTTTGTGATCAATGGTTTTTCTGTTGCTTTTTACTGCTGTGCTAAACCAGTTGAAGATGTTCCATGAAGAATCAATGGAATTGTTTTGTTTGTTT
>JAGQYP010000134.1 GCA_020436025.1 Crocinitomicaceae bacterium | reverse complement strand
CTATCCGTAGCGCGTACACGCTCCCACCCACATTAAGAACCATTCCTGTTCCGTCCTTCACCGGTTATCAAAACCCGGCTACTATGACTTCGGCTGACTTCTCCACTCCGTCAATCCATGACCATGGAGATCTCCCCCGGTAAGGCAAATAACTTTCCGTCGATCCCGGCTAGATCTACTACCGCAACCTTTTCTCGTGGGCGTTAGTATGATGTGCTACCTCACCCCGATCGCCGTAGCCTCTTATCCAGTTCGTGTTCCTCCGTACCGACTTTTGCAGTCCCGCTTACTTCAGTGCTCCCCTCGCAGGAAACCACCTTGCGGCTTGCTAGTGGTTACCGGTCGTACCCGGACCCACAGGAGACTTTCACTCCCTAGCCAACCGGCTTCTTTCCGGTTGTACCCTTCCTGGATAAAGGGTATATTTACCATTCGAGGCACACACAAAGCTTGCGCGACAATGCTCGTTCCTCGCACTGCGCCCAAGCCAGAGTTAGTCGCTATTAAATTAAGAAGAAATAGAGGAACCAAATCCAGTCACAACGCATTATAAAAATCAAAAAGAAATATGATCAGAATTTACCTTGACTGGAATGTAGTAAGCAACCTAAAAAGACCTGAGAATAAAGAATTAAAAGAGTTCATTGACAAACACAAGGAATATCTTCTCTTTCCATATTCCCCAGCACATTTTAACGACTTGATGAAAAGTTATTCACCAGAGAATCATTTTTTCAATCAAGATTTAGAAATGTTACAGTACTTGTCTGATAAGCATTTAATAAGATGGGAAGGAAAGAGAACTGAACCTTTATTCGGCACACCTCAAGAATATTTTGAGGGAGAAAAGAATGATACAGAAGATGTTTTTGAATTGATGAACATGGAAAACCTATTTTCCGAGTTAGATGAGATGAGTGAAGAGGCAGGCTTAGGAAAGTTAGGAACGATCATGAAGTCATTGTATAAATTACAACCCGCAGGAATTGAAGTGAATGACGAGAATAGAGAAATGCTCCAAAAGATGTTTCCTAATATCTCCTCTAATTCAAGCATGTGGGAATTAATGACAAACATTTCTCCATTTGCCAAAAAATTCCTTCAAGACAAAGAATATTACAAAGACTTTCGAAAATCAATTGGAGACCAAGGATTTAAAGTGGAGGCAAACGCAGGTAATTGGAGTGAGCAAGAAGTTATCGACAATATTGATGCCTTCTTGAAAGACAAAGGAGCGGACATGACTTTTATTGAATATATCGAGACAACTTTCAAGTACAGAAAAGAACCAATAAACAGATATGAATTCTTTACAACTGCGTATTTGATGTTGGACATGATGGGCTACAAATCTGATAAATTACCTAAGCCCACAGACAATATGCAAAATATTCAAACTGACGGAGAACATTCCTTTTATGCAGCTCATTGTGATTTTTTTGTAGTCGGAGATAAGAAATTAGGAATTAAGTCAAAGATCTTATACAATAAGTTCAATATCTCAACGGTGGTTGTTCAACCAGATGAGCTGAAAGAGAAGTTGGAAAAAGTAATTTATGAATTTCCGCAGAATGGAGATTTTATAACCGAGGCCTTTGATTTTGTAAACAACAATGAAATTGTCGAATCTTATCCGTATTCGGAAGAAAACGAGGCTGAGACATACGCTATCAAATTACCCAAATTCTATTTTAATTTTTTCAATTACGTAGTTTACAGATACTATCCATCTCAAAACGGAGTTGTATTGACATTCAAGAAGGCGTTTAAGAATTATTCAGATTTTGTTTATTACACAGAAGCTGAAAGATTAATTGATAGAGTGGTTTCAGTTTTTGGCTATGACGACATGGAAAAATTACAAGAAATAAAGCAGAAAATGATTTATGGTGATAAGGAATCTGAGCTTGTTTGGTTCTTCAATAAAGGAGCGATAAAACTTGAAAAAGATGAAGATACCAGAAGACCAATTTTGACATATTTCTTCGCACTAAATAATGAAATAGAAGAAGAAAACAGCGACTAACAAAGTGCAAAATGGCAAGTGGAGCTATACGCCCCACCTGCGTTTGCACAGAGCGTTGTGTGCCAGCAGATTTTGCGAGAAATAGGTTGATAGGTTTTGTGGGGTCACTGATCTTGAGGCCTCCGCAGGT
>JAGQYP010000133.1 GCA_020436025.1 Crocinitomicaceae bacterium | reverse complement strand
GATGATTCAAAAACTACTTTCTATTGGTTCTCAGGATGGGGACTCAGAAATAATCAAACAACGTAAAACCTTTGTTGCCGCCATGGAATGCCTTGCAGCTGATGGAGAAAATCCTTACAAAAGAGATAAACCAATTCGACCTTATAAAGAAGTTAACATGTCCAAGGAATATAACAAAGAAAGAGCATTTGTGAAAACAGTTACTTATCAAACAGCTTGGAATAATCAAAGGCTATTTAGTGGGGCTCTGGTTAATCAGAACATGACAACTAATATTGTAACAAGTAATGCAACAACAACGATATCTGGAAATATGTTTCAGAGGCCCGATAGACTAATTGTAACCAATGTTGCTACTGGACAACAAGTAGTTAATCAAGTGATTAGAGGTAATTATCAGTTTAATCTCCAACCAAACACAGCTTATAATATAACAGTTGTTGCAAATCCTGCGTTTATAAATAATCCAAATCTATCCACACAATATACCGTTTTTGTAAATTCACAGAATGGAGCTGTATCGAAAATAACAAAGGTATATACAAGGATTGGAAGAGAGGGTGTAAAAAAAGGAGTCTTAGTATATGTGAATAAAGAACCCAGGTCTATTCCTGGAAATAACAGTAATGGAATTGCGATTAAAAGAGGGACACTTAGGAATATGAGAGGGAGAAGAAGAGAAGCACGAAGGGCCGAAAGAAGAAGATAGAATTAGAGAAAATTATTAAAATTTAGATATGAAATACAATTTGATATTTTTACTGGCATCAATTTATTCGCTTAATGTTGTTGGCCAAGAAAAAAACATAGACTCTACTTTATTTATAAATAGAGTAATAGAAACTAATACATTAATAATTGGAGAAAACCATTGCTCTTTATCTCATTTAAATATTGAATTTGAAATCCTTAAAAAACATATGGATAATGGACAAGATTTAAATCTGATAATTGAGCAAAATGATGCAGTAGCAAGTTACTTAAACTTGTTGTTTAATAAAGCTTCAATTGGAGAAATAGAAGAAGATTCTATTGCAGAAATACTAATAATTGACAGTTGTGATTCTGAAACTCCTTATTTGATGGATATAGATATTTTGGCTGATTGCATGTGCTACAATAAAAGGTTATTTTGGAAGAATTTATTATACATATACTTAAAGAAATATAAGTCTATGGGAATAAACATAAAAATTCATTCTATGGATATTACTATACCTTTTAACTTCAAAACAAATTTATCCCTACTTAATGAAATTTTTGAAGTCAATACTTGTCTTAAGGAAAAATTCCTAAATGGAGGTAAGGAGTTTAAAAAGCTATTTAGATTAATTCAAAATCAAAAGGCTTCAAATTCTACTATTAGGGGATATATAAATGCAATTAATTCTTATCCCTTGGATTTTTTGATTAATTCAGAGGAGGGTGAATTAATAATCAATATTTTAAAAAACTCAACATCTGAACTTCAATTAGATGTTTATGATGAAAATTTCCTGGAGATAAGGGAAGTTCTTATGGCAAAGAAAATCAATAACAGAATAAATCAAGCTTCTAAGAACGTAATTATTACTGGTAGTTCCCATGTTTTTAGGGGTGAAGAAAAATCAAGCCTACTGAAAAAAATTAATTCTGTAAATAGCTCCTTGCCGATGATTTCAGTATTTTTTGGATTTAATTATGACGATGAAATAGTACCTATTGGGAGTAGCGATATTAAAATTAAAAGTGTTTACGGTATTGATTTTTGGGTTTCATCATTATCTGGAAGGTAGAAGGTAACACCCCAAACGGTCACCAAAAAAAAAGTAATACCCCCTCCCAAAAGACAATGAGTAAGATTGATACTTTTTGAGGAATTTTGAGAAGATATAAATGATAGTTAGATATTCAGGGAAAATCTGAATTACAAATAAAGGCAGTTTAAATTTTGGCAATCAAAAAAAATATAAGTTATGAATGCATCGCAATCAAGAGAACAAGCTAATAAAGTTAACAAGATTGACACAGATAGATTAGATGATGGAATTTTGGATGGAATTGGTGATGAGCTTGCGCAAGCCAGTGCAGAAGGTAAATACTCAATAGAGTATGAATATACAATTGATTTATCATTAGGAGATTTACTATACTGCCAAGATAAGTTGGAAGAAGCTGGGTACAATGTCAAGATAAATAAGAACGATAGCAATAT
>JAGQYP010000132.1 GCA_020436025.1 Crocinitomicaceae bacterium | reverse complement strand
GAATGGATTCCGGAGCAACAGCTTTAGGTGGCTGAAGTTGCAGGAGAAAGAAGTTTTCATTTTCGCCTTCAAATAAAGACAATCCAGAGCCAATTCCATCTCCTGAAAGGCGATAAGCAAAAACAAAATCTTCTCCTCCCTGCTGGTTTTCGTTTTTTAGCTTTAGCCTTAATAAATCACCTCTTTCGTAGAAAATGTCGGTTTCATGTGAAAGGCAATTAGCCTGCGAAATCGTCATTCCGGCAGCTAATTTAAGGTTTATCTGAAACTGGGGCGGAGCAGCACCTTCAGCAGGAGAATCTTCTTTTTGGTCATATCTCGCTGCAACTTTCGTAGGAAAAACGTATTCGTACACCCCTTCTACCGGAGTTAATAATTCGGTGTATTTCAGTTCTACTTCAATTCGATCATTAGGCAAAATATTGGCGACATTCATCTGGAATACATTCGGGCGAAATTGCTCTAACAGAGAAGCGGTTTTTCCCTCTTTTTTCGCCTCTTCAAATTCTTTTTTTGCTTCTTCTTTCTCCTTAACCACAGCCTGAATAACTCTGTCTCCAATTTTCATTTGCATGCCATAAACCGCAGACTTGCTCGAACCAGGAAAAACATAAGCCGCTTCGATAGGCTCCTTTCCATGATTAACGAAGGTCTGCTTAACCGTTACTTCCGCAATCATCCCGGAAATCAGCACATTGGCATCTACCGAAACAAGAGGTAAGTCAGTAGCGATCTGACCATTGACCATAAAATAGGAAGATTGGATGCGGTCTTCGTAGGTTTCAGATTGGCTAAACAGGTAAGAGGTAAGCATGAGAGAAAATACCAATAACAGGGATAGTTTTGTTTTGGACATGGGAGGGTGCTTTAATGTGTGTAGGGAGGCAAGTAAAAAAATTTTGCGGGAAAATATAAGGGAAATATTGGGTACTGTTAAAGGATTAGACAGATCATTTTTTATTTCCTCCATGCAAAAATCTATACATTATTTATGTTAATAAACCCTTTACTTCACTATGAATTGCTGGCATTTGGTAGGTAATAAAATTCCAAATAGTTCGGGGTTGAAAACTATCATACTGATGAATAATTGTATTTCGGCGATTTATGAGACTATCTGCGGCAGAGAGTTCAGTTCCCATTTGCCTAAGTCTATAGGCAGCTTCTCCAATAATCTCAAGTTCTCTTTCCACTGCTCTATGAATAGTACTACTAGCCGAGGTATAATCTGTTTCTGAAGAAATATCTTTCAAGTGAACTAATTCAATTTCCTGTATAGATTTTTGAATATCAAACAGATACTTTTTCGCTTTGTTGGTCATATAACAACACTTTGGTGGCCTCAACTTCTTCGATGAAATAAGGATTTGATAGATTAGAATAATAAATCCAATCTACTTTATGCCCAAGCAGTTTCTCCAATTCATCAAGTAGCGCCCAGAGATTATTAAGATAATCTTCATCAGGAATTGATTTATCATCCCATTCATACAAAAAATCAATATCTGATTCCTTCGAGAACCTATCCGTCAGAATAGATCCAAATACCCAAAGTTGACGCACATGATAGCGACGACATAGAGACTGAATCTTCTTTAAATTGGATTTCAGGATATATGGAAGGCTTTTCTGCATAAACTAAAGTTACAAAAGATTAATAAGAAATGGTAAAGCTGTCAGAAAATGAAGTTCCTAATGAATTGTAATCATTGGAGTCTTGATTCCTATTCTTTCAGTTTTATTATTAGCATCTTTAACGATACGGTAAACCATCGGAACCGAAAACTGAATAGTAGTTCCTTTATTTAATCTTTCAGAGGAAAATTTCAGGGTATTAATGAGTATTTTTTCTTTTGGAGTATCAAGATCAGAAAATACAATAATTCTAAAGGTATGCTCTGTTCCTTTTTTTATTCTCTTTTTCTTAAAAATAAATTCTCCAACAATTGAATAATCAGTTAGCACACTATCATCATAAACGATTTCTTCATCAAAATAGACCCGAATCATATCATTTTGCTCAAAACAGCATCCAAGACTTAAAAAAATCAACTTTTCTCTTTGAGGAGAAAGATCGAATAGGTTTATAAAAAGTAAAATCAATGGTATAATGTATTTCATATTCTATTATGTTATGTTAAGCTTTGATAATTCAACTATTATACTTCTTATCAAATGGATGATTTCCAATTTTTCGTAAATTACAATCCAACCTAAATCTAACGCCCAATGCAACACCTATTCCCCCAAAAAGATCGTCTTAAATTCAGTTTTCC
>JAGQYP010000131.1 GCA_020436025.1 Crocinitomicaceae bacterium | reverse complement strand
AAAGGATCAGGAATAACGAGTTTACCAAAAAACCTACCATTGCAACATAGCCTACAGCCAATTTTACATTTTTTTACAATTCATTTTACAATACTTTACTGAGAGCAACCTCCTTTAGAAATATATTTGTAGAAATAAATCGGCTGATTATCTATAAAATATATTCTAACATGAACAACAAGCTATTAATCAATTATTTAAGCGTCATTATTGCTGCATTATTCTTCGCTTGCAGTGAACCTGTAAAAGAGGAAAATAAAAATAATGTACCGCCAAGCCCCTTATCCCTACATGTTGGGGATGAAAAATATGTCGCTATAGATACTATGGAAAGTGTTATAACATGGACAGGTTCTATGGCAATTAGTTCAGAAAGTCACACAGGGTATGTCTATATATCCAAAGGTGAATTGATGATTGAAAACGGTCAGCTTGTGGGTGGTGCAGCTGAAATCAACATGAATTCAATTGAATATGGAGACAAAAGGAATACAAATACCCCGATTAAGCACCTGAAGTCGCCTGATTATTTTGATGTCGAGAAATTCCCCACTTCTACAATCGCAATTACCAGAGTTGATTCAGTGAATGGCAATAACATAAAAATTACAGGAAACCTGACCATCAAAGGTGTTACAAACTCTGTTACTTTTCCTGCCTACATGAAAGTTCAGGACGAATTTATCATGGCAAATGGTAGGCTGACAATTGATCGGACAGACTGGGGTATCCGTTACAGATCAGGAAAGTTTTATGATGATTTCGCAGATCAGATTGTTTCGGATTCCATTGAATTCCAGATTAAGATCCTGGCAAAGAAATAAATATTTGAATGTATAGAAGGTTTTAACCAAATTCGGATCATGTTAATATATTCTGTTACAAGAAATTATAGGTTTTTGAAATTCTTAAGCAATTAAAAGAACTTATGAAATACAAACTATCCATACTCATTCTGCTATTCAAATTTAGTTCTTATTATGCTTAAATTGAGATTTCGAAGGATTAGGCAAATAGCAAGGCGTTTGATAGGATTTGGACTTTAGACTGGCGTTTTGACAGCAAATTCTTTGCATTGGGTGGGGATGATATAAGGATCGTTGATACAACAGGCAGTACTCTTAAGGTCATAAAACATAGAAAGGAAAATACAGGAGTACTGGCTGTCAGATGGCATCCTTCAGGCAATTTTTTTGTAAGCGGGGATTACGGACATCACAAGGAAGGGCATGCCATTAGTGTAATACGGGCGTAAGTACTAAATTGAAACGAATTGGCTATTAACAAACATAAGGGTAAACAGAAAGTAAAGTGCTTCTATTCCCGCACTACACTAATACCTGGCCGTTTGTATGCAACCAGAAGAAACAGTAAATGAATACCCAGATAATTAATACAAGACTTGGAGATATTGAATACAGTTCAACAGGACAGGGAATTCCAATAATCTTTGTGCATGGTGGACACTCAAACTGCAATGAAACACTCTGCCACAAGGGATTTGATTTAGAACAGTTTCAATTAATTACCCCTTCTCGTCCTGGATACGGAAAAACTCCTTTGGATGGAAACCAAACACCAAGGCAGGCAGCCGATTTAATCATAGAGTTAGTAAATCATTTATCAATAGATCTGGTGATTGTTTATGGTATTTCAGCAGGTGGATTAACAGCAATAGAGCTGGCAAGTAATTATCCTGACAAAGTGAGCAAGTTGATTCTCGCATCTGCAATTTCAAAAAGATGGCTTGATAAGCAAGGGAAAGTGTATAAAGCTGCAAAAAAGATGTTCAACCACAGAATGGAAAAAATTGTATGGGGAATGGTGAGGTTCTTTTCCCGGATATTCCCCGATATGATAGCAAAGAGTTTTTATCCTCAGTTTTCCAGCAAACCAAGCCATAAATTAAAAAAAGCCGACGTTACAGAATTGATTTCTACAATGAAACACTACAACTCTAAAACGGGATTTTTAAATGATATTGACCAGAATATCAATGATGAGACCATTACAAAAATTAAATGCCCAACTCTAATTATCCATAGTGAAAATGATAAAAGTGTTTCATTTGAACATGCTTTACATGCAAATAAGATGATTGAGAACTCAGAGATTGTCAGATTGAATAATGAATGGGGACATTTATTCTGGATTGGGGCTGATTCAATAGGGTCAATAACAAAGACAATAGAATTTATTAAGAAAATGCCGGCACACAGTAAAACCTATAAACAGTAGTGATCTTTAGGGCGCTACTGCTTACAGGCAAACCGTTATCAGCAAGAATTGATGAATGAAATATTGAATACTAACGAAATTGATGAAAGCCAATCAACCAATCTGGGAGTTTAGTGAAATTGCGAATGTGCCTTTT
>JAGQYP010000130.1 GCA_020436025.1 Crocinitomicaceae bacterium | reverse complement strand
TTGCACAATATATACTACAGCATCCTCTCCCGAAGTTTGCAAACGTGGATATTCCATTTTTGGATCGTCTTTTTCCACAAAAGTAAAATTAATGTTCTTACTGAAATCCTTAAACTGAGTTCGGTTGGTTAACTGACCATGAGTTGGAAGGCTAAAAAGTGCCAAAGTGAGGATGATTAGTCCAACGGAGTAACAAAAGCGCATAGTTGTAAAGTTTAGATAATGAGAACAATATAACAAAAAAAGCCGATTCAAATGGAACCGGCTTTTGTATTATTTAGAACGTTTGTCTTATTCGATCACTAATCTTTTTGTAAAGGATCTTCCTTCTATGGTCACATGAACCATGTAAACGCCAGGTTTAAATTGGGTGGTGTTGAATGTCACTTGATTCTTCTCAACTGATGCATTGGCTTCCACAATTTGCCCCATGGCATTGAAAATATGAATGGAAGCTTCATCCATCTTATGTCCTGTCAAAGTAAACTCTGTAGACGCCGGATTTGGATAAAGATCGATTCCTATGTTTAACATTTGCTCGTCATACGAAAGTGGGAAATCTACGGTGAAATTGTAGACAATGGATCCACCAAAGTCAGCTCCGAAATATTTAATCACAAAACCTGACATATTACGAACTTGTGCATAGCCTGTACCTTCACTATTTGCCCAGAAAGACAAACCGTTGTCTCCTGTATCATTGATAACCAATTGATAACATCCCAAACCTAAGCTAATAGTATCGTCGTAAACGGTATTTGCTGCAAAACCAGAGCCCGAATACAATACATTTCCTTGGTCATCTTTTAATTCCCAAGTGTTTTGAGAAGGTACACTGTTGGTTTTAAATCTGAAAATAAAATCAGCCGGTAATACCTCCGGAATCTCAAACATGGAATAAGTTGAATTGTTGTAGCTGTATTCATCTGCTCCTCCGTTTGGCTGAGAAACGGTCACGTGGAACTTGCTTGTTGTCATTCCAGCGATACCATTCCATAAGTCCGATGGTGAAGGCAAATCTACTACTTCTTCTTCCATGAAATCCAAGCTTCCGGTCCATGAATAAGTCTGGTGATTTTGATCGTCATTGATCCAGTACTCGATTGTTAGAGAAGTTAAAGTAGTAGAACCTGTGTTTCTAATTTTTACTTTTGGATTCGCGCAAATTGGATTCACTCTTCTGTATTCGATATAATTGGATGGACCTTGAATTTCAACAACTGAGGCATCCAAAGTATGATTTGGACCACCGTAAGTCACCAATTGATTGTTCACGATATAGTTTGAAGTTCCTTGAGCTGAAATCACTCCATAATCCAAAGTATGCGTATTTCCAGCAGTTACAAAACTTGTAATATCAACTTCCTGAAGATCTGAAGGAGCTCCAGGACACCATCCAGCTCTGTCGTAGATCCAAGTTCCTCCTTGTGGGAAAATGGGGTTTTCTGAACATTCTTTCCAAACTTGCCATGAATATTCTCTGTTTCCTCCGTCTACATCTAACCAGTGCGTTTGCGGAATAAATTCACCTTCTTGTCCATGACCTGTAATTACAGATCTTATTTTGAAAGATGATGCTGCTGGATTTAAAGTTATGGAACGTGGTTCAAATGCTTCATCTGCGATAATAGCCTGATATCCTTTAGAATCATTTCTCCAAATTTGCTGAACATCTAATACGTCTCTAGCAGGTGTACCTACAATAAATAAAAATTGAATATCCATGTCTTCTTGCCATTGACCTCCACGCTCGATCGTCATTCTTTTATCTCCAGTTAAGATCGGCATGAAATCCGTTACATCAAAAATCCAGGTTTCACCATTTGGTCCCAAATCAAGGTTAACTCCGTAAGGTGTAACCAACGAAAGAATCTCAAATCGCATCGGGAATCTTCTATAGTAATCCAAAGTACCTGGTTGGATACTTCCTTGGTATGAATTAGAAATTACTCGAATTTGAGTTTCGTCTTCATCGAAAACTTTAGAACTTGTAGATCTGCAGTACAAGGTGTCAGAAATCGTTGCGATACTGTCATCCTGCATGGTTCCCCATTTCGGAACTACTGCATACTCCTTCACATTGTAATTTGCGAAAGCCATTGAATCCAAAATGGTATCGTTGGTTACAGTCAAAGAATAAGTCCCCTGAAAGAATTCAAGATTTGGTTTTTCATTCGTTACATTGAAGAAATTGGTTATTTCATGTCCTCTGTTGCAATTCCAAGCAACATTGGAGCTCATATTAGCTGTTTGTCCTCCAGTTGACTGATCCGCCGCTGTGGATCCTGATCCTTCGTTAAATGGATAATAAGCCACCAAATTGGCAAAGTTAGGGTGACTTGCAGATATAGAAACATTCATCCAGTCTTGGATAGCTGTCTGACTCACTTCTGCATTAAATATTCTGAATTCTCTAATTTTTCCAGACCAGTTACCACTA
>JAGQYP010000012.1 GCA_020436025.1 Crocinitomicaceae bacterium | reverse complement strand
ATAGAATCCCAGGATGGTATACACTGTGTGGTATGGATGCAAATGGATGTTTAGCATGTGATTCAGTATATGTAGACTCATTGAATCCTGTAGCAAACTTTACAGTAAATCCAATGGACGGAACTGAACCAGTTACTGTTACAGTTACTGATGCTTCAACTGATCGAGTAACAAATACTTGGTCATTCCTTTCAGCTGCTGATACTACTCAAGAATCATACATTATTGGATACGATTCATTGCAACCTCCATTTGATACAACATTTATGGCAGGAGATTATACAATCTGTTTAGTTGTTTCAAATGATTATGAGTGTTACGATACTTTGTGTCAAACAATTGAAATCTACCCAGAACCATCTGTAATTGATCCTAACGTGATCACTCCAAATGGGGATGGAAACAATGATACTTGGGCTCCTATTACAACAGGTATGTCTGAAATGACTTGTACGATCCTTAACAGATGGGGACACCAAGTTTATCAATTAAACAGTCCAACTGATGTATGGGATGCAACGAACCAAAATTCTGGACAACGTGTTGCTGACGGTGTTTACTCCTTCGTTTATAGAGCTAAGGCTGAAAACGGACAAGAGTTTACCGGCCACGGATTCATACATGTGATAAGTAAATAAGAAGATTCAATAAAAATAAAAAAGGGAGCAGTTGCTCCCTTTTTTATTGTCTAATATTTTGGTTCTAAACCAATACTTTCCCTGTAAATTCACTGGGAATGGGAATGTCCATTAATTTTAAAATAGAAGGAGCTACATCCGCCAATATTCCATCTTTCACTTGGCTCACTTCAGGATCAATCACTACCAATGGAACAGGATTCAAGCTATGTGCTGTATTTGGTGACCCATCAGGATTGACCGCATTGTCTGAATTCCCATGATCTGCAATGACCACTACAGAATACCCATTTTCTTGACATGCTTGCACTACTTCACCTAAACACTGATCTACTGCTTCACAAGCTTTGACAATAGCTTCATAGACACCTGTATGGCCAACCATGTCAGCATTGGCCCAATTCAAACAAATAAAATCTGCTGATTGTGCGTTGATCTCATTGAGAATCGCATCTCTAACTTCGAAGGCACTCATTTCAGGCTGAAGGTCGTAGGTTGCCACTTTAGGAGAGTTTATCAAGATTCTTTTTTCCCCTTTAAATTCTTCTTCTCTTCCCCCACTAAAGAAAAAAGTAACATGGGCATATTTCTCAGTTTCGGCTATACGAATTTGCTTTCTTCCTTGACTCTCAATCACCTCACCTAATGTGTTTTGCAAACTATCTTTATCAAACACAACATGAACCCCTTTGAAGTTCTCATCATAATTGGTCATCGTTGTATAATGTAGTTCAAGAGTCTTCATTTCGTTTTCAAGGTGATCTTTTTGCGTTAGAACTTCTGTAATTTGTCTACATCGATCTGTACGGAAATTAAAACACAAAACAGCATCTCCACTTTTTATTTTGGCTCCATTTCCTATGACAGCGGCTGTGAAAAATTCGTCGGTTATTCCCTCGTTGTAAAAATGTTCAATTGCCTCAGACGTGGATAAAAAATCCTCCCCTATTCCATGTGTTAAGAGATCATAAGCCATTTTAATTCTCTCCCATCGCTTATCCCGATCCATAGCATAATATCTTCCAATCAAACTAGCAATTTTTCCTTTGGTTACTTTGAGTTTGGTTTCCAAATCAGCCACAAACTTTTTGGCAGAGTGTGGATCTGTATCCCTCCCATCTGTGAAGCCATGAATGAAAAAAGGTCTTGAACTATGTTTCTCAAAAAAATCAATCAAGGCATATATATGGTTTTGAGCTGCATGCACACCTCCTTCACCTATTAGACCCATCAAATGAACATCTGATCCCTTTTCTTCAGAATGTTTTATTAAATCTAAAAGTGCTTCTTTCTGAAAAAACTCGCCTGTTTCTATACTATTATTGATTCTGGATAATTCCTGATATACTATTCTACCTGCACCAATATTCATGTGACCAACTTCAGAATTACCCATCTGTCCTTTTGGTAGCCCAACATGTTCGCCCATAGTTAACAATGTAGCATTAGGATATTCCGTCATCAATCGATCCATATTGGGTGTATTTGCATTGTAGATCGCGTCCGAATGATCTTTCTTTCCTATCCCCCATCCATCTAGAATCAATAGTGCAGCTTTTTTACTCATAATGTAATCTTAAATTCTGTTCCTTTATTTTCTTCACTTTTTACAATGATCTGCCCGTTGTAATGTCCAACTAAATTTTTCACTAAATACAATCCGAGTCCAGTACCTTTAGTTTGCCTTACTTCTTCATTGCCCGAGCGATAGAATTTGTTGAATATTTTTTCTCTTTCTTCCTTGGAAATACCGATTCCCGAGTCTTTAACCGATAATTCGATCTGATTTGATTTTTTCTCTAGCACCACTACAATTGGGGAACCTTCAGCAGAATATTTCACGGCATTTTCAACCAAATTTGAAAAGATAAGTTCAAATAATCCCGGATCCCCTTTCCAACTCACTCCTTCTTGAATTTGAGTCTGAAATGGATGATTTTTCCCATAATTCTGACTCATTGAATTGACTTGATCCTGAACTAATCGAGTAAGATTGACATCCTGCTTTTCAGATAGTTCCGATTTACTTTCAATTCTAGTCACGGCCAATATATTATTTACTATATTTTCTAATCTTACAATTTCCGACTCCGATTTATCAATCAAATTATTTTGTGTTTCAGAATCCAATTGCCTCTTTTTGATCGTTTGCAAGTTCAATTTGATGCTCGCTAATGGTGTTTTGAGTTCATGAGTGACACTCAGCAAAAAATTTCTTTTCTGACGATTGAGTTCGATTTCCTTTTTTACTGACCTCATCAATCTAACAATACCATAAAGCAGAATAGAAAAAAATACAATTCCTTCTCCAATGATCATCATGTACTTTTTATTCAATTCATCTTCAGATTTTAAAACCTGCTCATTCAATTGGAATAAATGATAACCCCACCATACAAATTGAAGGATGATGTAAAAGCTTAAAAAGTAAATTAATATTATGGTCGTCTTCCGCATGGAAGTGCAAATTTACAGGAAATGGCAACAGTATCCGAACTAAATATTTCCTATTTTTTGGAAAGCTTCGCAGTAAATGCCCATATCAGACTAAAAAACACGGTTGAAACGATGAATATCAAGGCAAGTTTCATAAATATGGGATTAGAAATGACTGTCTCCGGCATTTCACCTTTCACAAAACCATTCACTGGAGTCACACCAATCGAAAGCCATAAACAAATATAGGCACAAGTAAATCCAATATTTTGCACTTGATTTGCCAGGACATGACCAGAAGCTTCCCTTAACATCACCTTGAAAGGATACATGAAAACATACTTTAGAATACGTTCAACGAAATAGGCTCCGATAATGATGACTGTCCACGAAAGCCCTTCTTCATAGCTAATTCCGATATAATCTGAACCAAACTTTAAACCGACAACAAAAAAAATAAGTGTCAGGATAAGAATAATGCTTGTCTTAATCATTCAGGAAAACTTATTCTCCTTTCTTTGAAATATCCGAGTTAATCTTTTGTCCAATAAAAGTTCCTTCGATAATTTGTTGCTGAAATTCTTTCATGGCACCTGGTGAAGATGGAATCATGATCGAAGTATTTTTACCATTGGAACCAACATTGTTCAAAGTATCGAAATATTGCGTCAACAATACGAACTGCATGACTTCTTCATGAGTTACATTTTTAAGAGACTTTTGGAAATCTTCTACAGATTCTTTAAATCCACGAACAATCTCCAATCTTTGCTGTGCGATCCCTTCCCCAGAAAGTCTTTTAGATTCGGCTTCTGCTTCTGCTTCTTTTACAATCTTAATCTTTTTTGCTTCCGCTTCTTCCATTGCTGCTTCTTTATCTCTTTTAGCGGCATTAATACGGTTCATGGATTCCTTTACGTGTGCATCCGGATCAATATCCGTAATTAGTGCTTTGATAATACTGTATCCATATTCATCCATTGACTCTTGAAGGTTTTGTTGCACGGCTGTTGCAATGTCTTCCTTCTTCGCAAATACATCATCCAATTCCATTTTTGGAACCTCTGCACGAACATCATCAAAGATATAAGCTGAAATCTGATTGTATGGATCATCCAAGGAATAATACGACTCGTGAATCTTATCCTTGATTACTACGAATTGAACAGAAACTCTCAAATTTACGAATACATCATCCATGGTTTTAGTCTCAATCCCCACATCCAATTGCTGAATTCTCAGATTTTGAGTAAAAACTCGTCTGTCTAAAAAAGGAATGACAAATCCTATACCAGGGTTTGCAATTTTTTGGAATTTACCGAGACGTTCAATTATGGCCGCATTACGTTCTCTCACAATAATAATCGATTTAATAATTAAGATAAGCGTAATAACACTAACCACTACAATAGTCACAATTTGGGATTCAGCCATTGGAAATAATTTTAATTAGTTTTGTTTTAAAGTTAATTAAAAATGTCAAAGGATCGAATTCAGCAGATTATAAAAAATTACTCCATGGAATCTCATCCGGAAGGAGGCTTTTACAAAGAAACTTACCGGGGTCCATTAGAGATCAATAATCGAAGCAATGCCACCTCCATATATTTTTTATTGGATGGAAACAATGTCTCGCACTTTCATTCGATCAAAAGTGATGAACTTTGGTACTTTCATGAAGGAGACCCGCTTCGAATCCACATGATTAGTCCCCATGGAGATTATTCTTATGCTGATCTCGGAGGAGATTTGGATAAAGGTCAAACTCACCAGACTTTAGTACCTGCAGGCTACATATTTGGTTCGGAGCGATTGGAAGGTTCAAGTCAATACAGTTTGGTGGGTTGTGTAGTTAGCCCGGGATTTGATTTTAGTGATTTCAGGTTATATACCGAAGAGGAAATTTTAGCTTTGATTCCAAATGAGAAAGAGCTTGCTTCTAGATTAACTTAAAAAAATAGGAGAAGGGCTGTTTTGCTAAAACTATCACTTCTTTTCTCACTTTATACACAATGGTAAGTGCGTCCAATTACATAGCTGATATGAAATTCTCCCATTGAGTAGCCCCCTCTCCTATCATGAAATCAATCTATAGCAATTCTTTTTCAATGACTTCTCTAAAACTGCTAGCTGGCAATGCACCTGCTTGCATCATTGGCTGTCCCTCTTTTGGAATAAAAAGTATAGACGGAATTGATCGGATTCTGAACATGGCCGCCAACTCTTGTTCCACTTCTGTATCTACTTTATAGATATCCAATTTGCCTGCGTATTCTTCTGAAAGATCTTCCAAAATTGGAGCTACCATTTTACAAGGCCCACACCAATCAGCATAAAAATCTATAATTGCAGGTTTATCCCCCTCAAATTTCCAATCTCCACCTTGAGTGAAATCGAAAATCTTTTCTTTAAATGTTTCAATATTTAATTTACTAGTTGCCATTTTTATTATTCTAAAGTTATTTACTGATACAAAGGTAAGACACATGAAATGCTTCGTCAGTAACTATTGTTACAAAGCTGACTATTAGAAATGAAAAAGCCCCAACAAATGTCAGGGCCTATCTATTTAGTTTTTTTACTGAGCAAGTGCTGATTTAAAATCTGCTCCTGAAGGATTTTCAAATATATCCAAATCGAAATAGGGTACAGAAGCCAATAGATGATCGAATATATCGCCTACAATCACTTCATATTCAGCCCACGCTTTTACTTTGGAAAAAACATAAACCTGCAATGGAACTCCTTTTTCAGTTCCAGAAAGTAGCCTTACCATGCAAGTCATGTCTGTATTGATATTTGGATTATTTTTTAAATAATATTCCATGTACTTTCTGAATAAGCCAATATTGGTTTGATTCCTTCCATTGATTCCCATGTCTGCATTTGGGATATTATGGCTTTTATTGTATTCTTCGATTTCACTTTCCTTGCTATCAATAAAATCCGCTAGCATGGCTATTTTCTTATATTTTTCAACATCCGCTTTGGTCAAGAATTTTATGGATTTCTGAGTGACATTGATGGATCTAACAATTCTTCTTCCATCACTTTCTTCCATTCCTCTCCAGTTTTTAAAAGAATCTGAAATGAATGAATAAGTAGGGATCGTAGTAATTGTCTTGTCAAAGTTCTGCACTTTCACAGTCGTCAAGCTGATTTCCATAACATCACCGTCTGCACCATATTTTTCCATTGTCACCCAGTCACCAACTCGGATCATGTCATTAGCCGACAATTGAATACTCCCAACAAAACCTAAAATAGTATCCTTGAAAACCAATAATAAAACGGCTGTCATGGCACCTAAGGAAGTCAAGAAAAAGACTGGAGACTGATCTGTTGCAATGGACAACATGACAATCACCAAGAAAAGGGAAATAATGATTTTTACTAACTGAAAAATCGATTTGAGTGGTTTGTCTTTTAACTGAGGCAGATCTTGTACAACGAGTCTGAAAGCATTTAAAAATCTAAGAATCGCAATGTTGATCACAATGACAAATGCAATCTTCACTGCGCGATCAAAGAAAGTTTCAGTTGTTGGAAAGGCGTAAAAAACGATATCCAAAAAGAAGCCCATGAAAAACAAAGGCATCAATTGAGAAAGGACTCCAAAAAATCCTTCTTCTACTAAATGGTCATCCCAGGTTGTTTTAGACTTTTCTGCAAAACTGTGAATGATCCCTAACAAAATTTTCTTTGTGATCCACCACATGGAGAAAACTACAATGGCTAACCCAATAACCATAATTAATAGTTCTAGCCATTTTGCCAGATCACCACTGGCTCCCATTCCGGAAACGAGATCTTGAAAAAATTTAATCACTTGTTCTTTCATAATTTCTCTACTTTTGTGGGCTCAAAATTAAAGGTTTAATCGGAATTACCCTTGTTAAAAAAGAACAATTTATACTTATTAGGAATAATTACGCTGATCGGCTTCCCTGCTCTTGGTTTTGGATTTAATTATCTTTTTGAAGGAGCTTTACATCTCGAATTACTTCGTTTAAATTCAAATAGTTGGATTGCTATTGTGGCAGGGCTTCTTTTCGGGATTTCATTTGCAATGGTGGCGGAAAGAATGAGTGAAATTCCTTTCATATCCAAATCAACTTATGATCTTACAGAGTTTTTCAAAGGATTGAATTTAACCTTTTTCGATATCTTCTTCTTAGCCTTTGCCGCAGGTTTTGGTGAGGAGATTTTGTTTCGAGGAGCGATTCAAGGTCAGTTAGGAATTTGGTTGACCTCTGTCATTTTTATCGCCATTCATGGTTACCTCAACCCCAGAAACATTGGAATGTTTGTGTTTGGATCCTATTTGGTATTGTTTTCAGCTTTTATGGGCTATATTTTCGAACAGTATGGTATTTGGAGCTCCATAATGGCTCACTTCTGTTATGATTTGATTCTTCTGTATTCTTTGAAAAAATCGACGAACCAACTTATCTAACTACTTTAAAAACAAAGGAAGAATTGATAACCATTTCGTGCAAGTCCATGATCTTACAAACCAGCTTGAATGATTTCCCGATTTCTTCTCCATTATAAGGAATAGTGATTGTTGCATAAACTTCTCCTTCCGAAAAAGTAGGAATGCGTTCAATGTTTTCACTAATGATGTTACCGTCTAAATCTTGTACTTGGATGACCGTTTTAAAGCCTTCCGTGTTAACCCCTTCTTTTTTTCTAGAGCCAACTTTCAAGAATACCACATCTCCTGGTTTTAACTCATTCCCTAGATGTTTGTATCCATTTACCAATACATAAATTGAGGCAGGATCCACCTTATTTGCATCGTATTCTAATTTTGCTGAAGGATTCAGATCGATTCCATAGGGTCTGCTCTTTACTTTACCTGCTTTAAATTCAAAAGAATTCTCAAATCTTTTATTGGAATATTTGTCCCAGATGATGGCTTTTAATTTGTATTTCGCATTTTCCTCCACATCCCAAACTGCATTCCAATGCATACTTATGTCTGAGGTTTTTTCCGTACCCACTTGCTCATAATCCTTAAAAAGATCTTCTGAACGCGTAATTTCTTTTCCTTTTCCATCTTCCAGAATCAATATGCCTCCGATACGATTTGTATTGTATTCGTTTGTCAAAACTGAATTCAAATTTCTCATTTGTAAATCGATTCGATCTCCAGGAAAAATTTCAATTTTTTTAGCTACTTCCTCGCGGTTTAGGTATACTTGAAAATCCTTTGCTAGTTGAACATCCTCATTGGACTCCATTCCGGGCTTCAAATATTGGAAGTGGTATTTAAGATCCAGACTTGCATTCAATTCTTCCATACTAAACTTTACCTGAAAAGTGTACTTTTTTCCAGGTTGAATCTTATCACCAGCGAGCGTAATGGTATAATTAAGCACTCTTAACTGATCCGGATCGGTTACTGCCAAAACATCAGATTCTATTGGAATCATTTTTTCTGTGCTCTCCTCAATGAGGAATACTGAATAATTCAGGGCTGCCTTTTGCTTTAGTGCTACCTCTTTTAAAAATATATCTATATAAAGTTCATCACCTTGCCGAATAAGGTTACCCGAGTAATACCTATTCTTATTCAAATAAAATTTTACTGTTTCAACTTCAAAAGATTTCGCATTGATTTCAGCATTTTTGTTTTCGATAGGTTCGAGCACCTTAATTGTTGCGTCTTTGGTCATTTCCTGATTCGAATTTCGATCCCAAAGTCTTACAGATAGGAAATAGGTTTGTCCAACCTCAAACTCATCACTTAGTCCGAAATTAAAATCCAGAGTTGGAATTTTTTCAATTGGAATATTATTTCCATCGAACATATCAGGACTGTACATAATTTGTTGATCATTCGCATCGGTAACTCGAACCTCCATGCCCAAACTTGCCATGTTTTCAATGGGCACAAAGCCTTGAATTCCTGTCACATTAATATTTAAATACTCGTATTTCGGCAGTTCTCTTGACTTGAGAGCCACTCCTTCAGAAGAAAAAAGCAATCCCGAATATCCGAAACCTTGAGAAAAACCATTTGCTCCAATAACCACCAGAAAAACAACTAATATTAGGGTAATCGACTTCATTTTTCAATTTGAAATTTGTATTCTACTTTCATCAATTCTTGTTCTCCATCTTCCAAAATAGCTACTAAACTATAGTTTCGATTGTATTCTATTCCTTCTTCAGGGATGATCATGGAAGCAATAATTTCTCCTTTTAGAAAATCTTTGATCTCTTCTTCATCTCGAATTAAAAGATCTCCGTTTTCGTTATAAAGTTCCACATATCTGATAAGATGTTGAGGCGACTTCCCATCTTCCAGATTAATAGCAGTTATCAACTCGATCTCATCTAATGGTTTCAAACTGTTGGTGAAAATTTTATAGCCGTTCTGATTAACATACACCGCCAGGGGCTTGACTCGGCTCTCCATGAACTTACATTTGAGATACAAATTCTCTTGTAATCCATAAGGCATCAACTTTTCTTTTGTTGTTTTAAAACCAAATTTTTTAATTGTGTAAACCTCACTGTATTTGTCCCACAAGCTTAATTCAATTGAATATTTCTCATTCGGCGCTAACGAAGAAGGAACCACATAAGTGAATTGAATCGGCTCATCATCCTTGAGAACAATAAGTGGGTTTTTAGAAAATAGATCTCTTGAGTAATATACCTTTTCGCCGTCACTATTATACACTTGAATTTTCCCGCCAATTTTCCCGAATCCGAAATCAGATCTTTGTCTGGAAGGAAAACCAACTAAAGAAAAATCAATCCGATCGCCAATTTCCAAAACTGGAGTCCCAGAAGTTTTCTCCCTGTTTTTCTCAATTTCCATGTTCACTCCTGCTACTTTTACAGAACCAGTTTTCCAATCGGCATTCAAAACTTCAATCCGAAACTTCATGTCCAGCTTCTGATTTCTTGAAGCATTGTGGAACTGCATATGATAGAGGTAAGACTCGCCTGCCTTCAATCTTTGGTCGTAAAGTGTATTTTTGATCAAAACCGTTTTAACTTCTTCATTCTTATCCGCAATGACAAACTCATTCTCCAATGGCATTTTTACAGAATTCTGTTCATCAATTATCTCCGTAACGATCACAATATCTTCATTTTGTTCAATCTCAAGATCTGTAAAAAACATGTCTATGATCATTTCATCCCCGACACGGATATAATTGGTTTTGTACAATCGATCGCCGTTTAAATAGAATTTGTATCCAGCAACATTCAGCCTTCTAACGTCTATGTAAACATTTTCATTTCTAATGGCATCTGTTACGATAAATGAAGTATGTTTAGAATAACTTTTGTTTGTTTTCTTATCCCAAATTTTGATCTTAATAAAATATTCTCCTCCTTCTCGAAAATCTTCGTTCAGATTGATATTGAAATGTAACTTTGGAACCTCTTTAACTGTCAATTTCGTATTCTCCAACATATCGGGGGAATACAATAATCGATTTGCATCGACATCCGTAATCACCACTTCCATTCCTAATTCTACATTTCCATCTTCGATAAGGTACCCTGAAATATCAACCACACCAACATCAAGATTTTCATAGATCGGAACATTGTTTGAGCCTATGTCCTTCCCGTCAATTCTGAAAACAAGTTCTTTAAATAAAAAAGAAGCATCATTGGAATGTACGTAAAATGCAGATCCACAAATGGAAATAAGAAATAGTAGCAAAATACGCATGAAAAAAATATTAACTGATTAAGATCTTTTCTTGGGAGGGTTCTTTTTAATAATCTGAATATCCTTCATATTGAATCGATATTCTTTTTTTATGAAACTCTCCGTTTTGGTTAGTTGATCTTGGTTAAAGAAATTAGCAACTCCTTCAAATAGCTCAATTACTAATTTATCTCCTAAAACGTAAATCATAGCACTGTCGGAAGTAGCAGACATGGCAAGTCCACTAACTTCTGGACCTTCCCCAAATAGACTTACTCCGTACATGGTAATTTGGTCGGCTCCAATTGAATCTACACGAAATTTGTACTCTTTATCTGTCCCCTCTTTTCTGATTCCCTCATAAAACTTCTTTTCTTTAAGATCAGACAACGGTTTTCTCTCTACATTTACCTCTACTTCAGGCTGAGTATCTTTAGATTTATCCGAGTCGTCCTTTTTTGGCGCAGTACAAGCTAGAAGTAAAAGAAGTAGTGACACTAAGGATAAAAGTCGTTTCATAAGATCAATTGTTTGAGCTAAAAATATACATTATTGCAATGATTCCCAACATAATTTCGACAATAATAGCAGAGTCATAGACTAAAAAAACAATCTTCGAGCCAAATATTTTGCGAAAAAACTGTATTATCGTAAGGCCAAACTAGATTGAATTAGATGAAAAATTTACTAGAACAGTGGGTTGATGAATACTCAGATTTTCTCTATAACCTCGCGTACTACAAGCTGTACGATGAAGATTTAGCGAATGATTTTGTTCAGGAAACATTCATTTCTATTCTGAAAAACGAAGAAAACCTCGATTCTATTGGTAATCCGAAATCTTATTTGGCTACAATTCTCAGTAGAAAAGTGATCGATCATTGGCGTAAAAAAGAAGTAAAAACGACCAGTAATTTTTCTAGTTTTTTTCATCAGGATGGTAAACAGGAAGGTCATTGGAAAGCAGACGCCATGTCAAAAAACGATCTGAATTTTTTAGAGAACGAATTGGATAATAAAGAATTAAGGGAGATTATCATGGAATGTTTTGAAGCACTTCCCGAAAATCAACGGATCATTGCCAGTGAAAAGTTATTAAATGACCGCGATACAGATGAAATTTGTAATGAGTATGGAGTTAGTTCGTCTAATTTATGGGTAATCATTCACCGGGCGAAAGTAAGACTCAGAGCATGTATAGAAAACAAATGGTACAAGGATGAAAGCATGTGAGAAAGCAACATATTTAAAGGAGAAATCCAATTTGACCAAATTAAGTTTCGGAGAATGGTTCTTAATGAAATTTCATTTTTTCCTTTGTCCTCCATGTAAAAAATATGGGCATGATTCCGACCACCTGAATGAGGCACTCAAAAAATGTCAATCTGAAAAAAAATATCCAGAGCCGAAGAAAGCGGAATTAAAAGAAAAATTACACTAGCGAATTCTGATTACTTTACAAGGTCTATTCCTGTATAATTAGAAGGAGTAAAAGCTTTCAACTCCACCTTCACCGCATCAGAGACTTCTAATGTATCAATGAATTTAGCAATACTGTCTGCATTGATTCCTTCATTTGTTCTTGTTAAAGCTTTTAGTGTTTCGTAAGGATTTGGGTAATTCTCTCTTCTCAATACCGTTTGAATGGCTTCAGCAACCACTGCCCAGTTTTCTTCCAAATCCTGGTCAAATGCTTCCTTATTCAACAATAGTTTCCCCAGCCCTTTTTGAGTCGACTTCACAGCGATGAGGGTATGAGCAACGGGCACTCCAATATTTCTCAATACCGTTGAATCTGTTAGATCTCTTTGCAATCTGGATACTGGGAGTTTTGCAGCCAAATGTTCAAATAAAGCATTGGCAATTCCAATATTTCCTTCTGAATTTTCAAAATCAATTGGGTTTACTTTATGCGGCATGGCTGATGAACCCACTTCATTTTTATTGATTTTTTGCTTGAAATAATTCATGGAAATATATGTCCACATGTCACGATCCAAATCCAAAATAATATTGTTGATTCGTTTCATGGCATCAAACAAAGCTGCTAGATTATCATAATGCTCTATTTGAGTTGTAGTCTGACTCCTGGTTAATCCAAGCGTTTCATTCACGAAATTATTGGCAAACTTAACCCAGTCATAACTTGGAAAAGCCGCTTGATGTGCATTAAAATTCCCTGTTGCACCTCCAAATTTTGCTGAATAATCAACCCCTTTTAATTGTTGCAATTGAATTTCAAGTCTTTCGGTAAACACCTGAATTTCTTTACCTAATTTGGTTGGACTAGCAGGTTGACCATGTGTTCGCGCCAACATGGAAACGTCTTTCCAATCTAGTTTATAAGCATTTAATTGATCCAGTAATTCTTGCATTAAAGGGAGATAAACTTCCTCAACAGCATCTTTCAGTAATTTAGGAGTAGCTGTATTATTGATGTCTTGTGAAGTAAGGCCAAAATGGATGTATTCTTTCCATTCGGATAGTCCAAGCCCATCGAATTTCTCCTTGATGAAATATTCAACGGCTTTTACGTCGTGATTTGTAATGGATTCGATTGATTTCACCTTTTCCGCATCCGCATTGGTGAATTCGGTGTAAATCTTTTCCAAGGAATCAAATTGATTTTTCGGAAAATTCGAAAGCGCTGGTAATCCAAGTTTAACAAGATCTTTGAAATACTCTATCTCCACCAAAATTCGGTAGCGAATCAATGCTGATTCTGAAAAATAAGCGGATAATTCAGATACTTTACTTCTGTATCTTCCATCAATTGGGGAAACTGCTTCTAAGCTTGAAAATGCCATTACTAAATTTTAAAAAAAGGCAAATTTACTAAAAACTTAAAGAATCTAATTTTTATAATTCATTTCAATTTATAACTTTGGAAACGTCTAACGAAAACTGTATCAATGGAATTCATAAATAATTTTAAAACAGGGATTTCCAGCTATATTGAAGGAACCAAATTTATTTTTAAAAATAAACTTTGGTATTATTTCATATTTCCTGCCATTCTCAGTCTTGGAATTTTTCTTTTGGGCCAGTATTTCGTGAGCCTTGAAGTGGACATCAATGAAAAACTGAAAGCCAACAATCCTGAAAACCTGAATGAATTAATCTGGCTGAACATTGAATTGGTTATTTCAGATGGATTTTATGTGATTTTCACCAAGTTCACTAAGTATATTGTGATCATCATTCTCTCTCCATTACTCGCCATGCTTTCGGAAAAAATGGAAGAGATCATGACTGGAAATGTATATCCCTTCAATTTTACTCAATTGGTTCATGATGTAAGAAGAGGAGTTCGTATTGCCATTCGAAACATGTTCTGGGAATACTTCTTCTTGGTTGTTGTTCTTGGACTTGCCGCCTTTTTCCCAAAGAATGAATTTAAAGCAGTGATGATATTCTCCATTCCTCTGTTGATTGGATTTTACTATTACGGATTTGGATTTTTGGATTACATCAATGAAAGAAGACGTTTGGATATCAGACAATCCACCTATTTCGTGAGAAACCACAGAGGACTTGCCATGGCCATTGGAGCTATTTATTCCATCTTATTCATGATTCCGGAAGTGCTTAAATATTTCTTTCCAGGCGTATTTTCCAATACCTATGTTTACATGAGTTTCGCAACGATTGCAGTAACTTTCGCTCCAATTTTAGCAATGGCCGCGGCCACCATGTCTATGCAAAAAATTGTAGGCCTGGAAAACAATGAGTGGGCGATTAAAAAAGATCAAGTTCTTGGCGAAAAAGATTCTAAAGAGATCGAAACGGAACAAGCTACTGAAACTGAAAACTTGGATACCCCATCTGATTCGGATGAAAATCAGGAATAAACAGCCTTGGAATAATTATTGGAATTAAGTAGATTGTCATATATTTGGCTAACAATTAAAAGAAAACTCAATATGAAAAATGTATTGTTATTTGCAGCATTGATGCTAGGGATGGGTTTAAATGCAAAATCTTATCTGATTACCCCACCCGATTCAAATGCCAATATTATTGAAAAGTCGACAGCTGGAATAGCTGTTTCTGAAGGAAGAGCTTTTCTAGGAGAAGGAAACGTGAGACAGGCCTTATTGAAATTCAGAGAAGCCATCAAAAAAGATCCTAAAAATGCCATGGGTCATTATTATCTCGGAGAATGTAATTTCCTATTGAAAAGATATGAGAATGCTTTGGAATCGATCAATGATGCGGTTAAAATCAAACCAGAAGTATCAGATGAAGCAGAGTATTTAATGGCTCAGTGTCAGCAAGCCTTAGGTGACTTAGAAAATGCACTTAAGAACTTTCAGGAAGCCAACGCAAAAATCAAAAATGCTCAAAGAAAAAGAGATTTAAGAGTAGATGACATGATTGCTCAGTGTGAATATGCCATCAAAGAAAAGAAGAAAGAAAACCCAATTGCAGTGAAATTATTAGAAGGAGATATTAATTCTATCTATCCTCAGTATGGATTTCTTTGGGCAGATTCCATTGCCTACTTCACTTCTCGTAGACCGAATACTACAGGTGGAGGAATCAATCCATCTGACAACGTCTATTTCGAAGATATTTATGGCGCTACTTGGAATGAAGGAACGGGACAATATGACAAAATTTCCAACGAAATCTCCAGAATCAACACCAATGGATTCGAATCGATCAGCTACATTACACCTGATGGGATGATGTGCTTGATGACCGTAAACAATGAAATGGCAAGAGCTAAAGAAGACAAAGTGAAATACAAAACGGGATCTTCAGATATTTGGTACTCTAAGAAATCGAAAAGAGGTACTTGGAATTCTCCTAGACCTTATGGGAAAGAGGTAAATACTTCATTTTATGAAGGAACAGCAGTATTGAGTCCGGATGGAGAAACCATGTATTTCGTATCAGAAAGAAAGGGTGGAAAAGGTGAATCCGATATCTGGATGGCTGAAAAGGCTGGAAACGATTGGGGAAAAGCTGTGAATTTGGGTGATAGTATTAACACACCATATAGAGAAACTACTCCTTACATTACTACAGATGGAAAGTATCTGATTTTTGCTTCAAAAGGTCATGATGAAAACATGGGAGGATATGATATTTTCGTAAGTAAAAAAGGAAGAGATGGATGGGAAAAAGCTAGAAATATTGGTGCCAATATCAACTCTGAAACAGATGACTTCTATTTCCGAATGAAACCAGATGGAAAAACAGGATACATCTCTAGAATTGTAGTAGAAGAAGGAGTTGGAAACTACAAAATTCTTGAAGTTGATTTATCCAACCTTAACCTTGAAGAATTGACCAAGAAAAAGAAATAATAGTTAAATCAAATAATTTCAAAGAGCCCTCGATTGAGGGCTTTTATATTTCTTGGTTTTACTTATCTTTACCCTTCACATTTAACTCATTGGTTATGAAATATTTTAAATCACTTTTAGCCCTGTATGCTTTAGTATTAGTTTTCAGTTGTGAAACCGATCCGATGGTCGTTTTCCCTGGGACTTGGAAAGTCAATTCTGGTGGAACCATTACTTTTAATGAAAATGGGACAGGATATTCAATCAACTCTACTAGTTTTTGGCTTGCAGATGGGTGTTTGACTGGAGACACAATTCCTTTTCTTTGGGAAACTACTCCGCTAGGCAAAACCTCTAAAGGAACAATTCGATTAGAATACTTAGAGGCAGATGGAGTAACACTTTGCGGTGCATCTTCTTCTATCACTTATAAGATCAAATCAAAAGATGAGATTCAGTTAGGTGAGCAAGTTTTAGGAGTAGGAATTATTGATATTCTAATTAGACAATAAACGAAAAAGCCCTCTATTGAGGGCTTTTTTTTGTTCCATTACACATTATCCTTTCGGATTAGCGAATAACTTAATATCTTCTTCAGTAATTTCAGAATCACAAAGAATGATTAATCTTTCGATGATATTTCGAAGTTCTCTAATGTTTCCTGTCCAATTAATTTCCTGAAGAGCCTTAATACCTCCTTCTGTAAACTTCTTTTCTGCAATTCCCTGGTTCCCACAAATCTGCTTCATGAAATGTTCAGCTAATAATGGAATATCTCCTAATCTTTCGTTTAATGGTGGAACTTTGATCAAGATTACGGAAAGTCTATGGTACAAATCTTCTCTAAAATTCCCTTCTTCAATTTCCTTTACCAAATCTTTGTTGGTAGCAGCAAAAACACGAACATCCACATTGATGTCTTTCTCGCTTCCAACTCTTGTGATTTTATTTTCCTGTAAAGCTCTTAGAACTTTTGCTTGTGCAGAAAGTGACATATCTCCAATCTCATCCAAAAACAAAGTTCCTCCGTCGGCTAATTCAAATTTCCCTTTTTTCATTTTATTAGCAGAGGTAAACGCTCCTTTTTCATGTCCAAACAATTCCGATTCTATTAATTCCGATGGAATTGCGGCACAGTTCACTTCGATGAAAGGCAATTTACTTCTTTCAGAAAGTTTGTGTAATTGTTGAGCGACAAGTTCTTTTCCCGTACCGTTTTCTCCAGTAATTAAAACTCTTGCTTGAGAAGGAGCAACTTTTTCAATCATCTTCTTTACTTCCATGATACCCGCACTTTCTCCCACGATATCACTGCTCGAAGTCTTACTGATTTTTTGCTTGAGAACTTTGGTTTCCGTTAATAAAGACGACTTCTCTTTTGCATTTCTAATCGTCACCAAAATACGATTCAAGTCTAATGGTTTTTCGATGAAATCATAAGCTCCCATTTTAATAGAATCTACGGCTGTTTCAATATTTCCATGACCTGAAATCATGATCACTTGAGCCTCCACTCCATTTTCCTGCAATTTTTGAAGCACTTCCATACCATCCATTCGTGGCATTTTAATGTCGCAAAAGATTACGTCATAGCTTTCATTCAAAGCCATTTCCAAACCTGTTTTCCCATCTTCGGCAACATGAACTTCGTACTCTTCAAATTCTAAAATATCCTTAAGGGTTCGTCTTATACTTTTTTCGTCATCGATTACCAGAATCTTCGCCATAATAGTAGTTTTCTTTGTTTTGATCTCTTTTACAAGTCCAATCCTTCGATCAAAGAATTGGGAGAGACCGTGAATTTATTAATTTCTAGCTTATTTATTAGATATTTTACAAGAATTGCGCCAAGTGGAAGCAAAATTTTTCTTTCAAATGGAATCAACTGATTTTCATCTCTTTCCAATTGTGTGCTTTTTAAAATAATTTCCAAGATTCCATTCAATTCTTCCATTGAAAGTTCTTCAAATGAACCTGGATATTCATTGTTTCTCACCAAAGTGTACAGTGATTCAAACGACCCAGCAGCACCCACTAGATATTTTGTCTGAACATCGGTAAGAAACTCTCCCATTTGTTGGTCAAGATATTGCATGTAATAATCTATGTCCTTTGTAGAGAATGGGTCTGCATTTTTTCTAAGCTTATAAAGTTTGATTACGCCTACTTCAAAGCTAAAGGCCTTCAATATTTCTTTATTGGTAGAGTAGATTAACTCTACAGATCCACCTCCGATATCACAAATCAAGTAAGGAGTTGAGGATTTTATTCCCTTCCGAACTCCTTTGTAGATCAATTCGGCCTCCTGAGAACCGGGGATAATTTCCATTTTCTTCTGGAAAAGATGATCGATGATTTTTTCAATTTCCGAAGAATTTTCAGCGTCTCGAATCGCTGATGTTCCGATTACTCTTGAAAGCTCAGCCTGATTGGATTCAAGTTCATTTTTCACCCCTTCAAAACAGAATCTAATCTTGTCAATCATGGTTTGAGTGAGTTGATTCTCTCTTAATCCAGTCCCGATTTGAACCGGATAAGTATGAAATAGGAAAAGCCTATCTCCTTCAAAAATTTTGAATTTGACAGTATTCGATCCGATATCGAGTACTCCTTTCCTCAATCTATTTGGCAACTAGAATATTCTTTTTATAAATACGTCCTGCCCAGATTGTCATTCCAATGAAAGAAAGAATCAAAATCAGCATGGAAGAATAGATTTCCCAAGCATTTTCAACTGGTATGCCCATAGCCAGTCTAACCATATTGATAATTGGACTCGTCAAAGGAATTTGAGAAAACCAAAAAGCCAAATTTCCATGAGGATCCTGTATGACATAACCACATATGAAAAGGGAAAAGATCAGGGGCAAAGTAAGTGGAATTAAAAACTGTTGCACATCACTCACACGTGAAATTCTGGCTCCAACCGCGGCAAAAATGGATGCATACAGTAAATATCCCAAAATGAAAAACACAAAAAACCAGCTTAACATCACTCCATAGTCTACCTGATTATAAACCAGACTTACGAACTCATTTTGATTCGAAATGGATTCAAATTCTGTGGCAATGGCATCTCCAGCCTTCCAATTTTCAGGATCATATAGATCGGGAAACATGGTTGACTTTATGGCGATTAGTCCAACTAAAATAACCACCGACCAAACCAAAAACTGAATAAAAGCCGCGATTCCAATCCCTAAGATTTTACCATACATCAATTTAACAGGTTTAACTGCAGATACTATCACCTCGACGATTCGGTTTGACTTTTCTTCAGTAACTCCCCTCAATACCTGGAAACCAAAAATGAATATGAAAAGGAAAATAATGACTGAAAAAAACCAGCCAACCCATCCCGACATTCTTTTGATTTTGGCATTTTCTTCCGTTTTAATATTGGCAGTTTTGAGAACCAAAGGTTTCTTTAATTCTTGAAACTTTGAATAGGGTAAATTCGTCAGTTCAGCAAACTTCATTTCCTCCAAGCGCTTTTCTAGAGCTCTTTGAATAAAGGCTTCTCTTTTTGCTCCCGGGTCTTTCCTGTAAAATAAAAGAGCCGTATTATTCTGAAAGATTTTTTGATTCACTTCCAAGAGTAAATCATAATCCTTGTACAGTTCTCCATTTTGAAATTCCTCTCGATCAATTTGTTCATTAATAATTTCAAACTGGATATCCGGATGATCCTGTTTCAGTATGTAATTATTCAGCAATAATCCTGGATCAGCAACTACTACTTTTACCGGTTTTGTTGATTCCATATTAATCCAGAAAACCAGAAATAGAAATGACAGAATTAAGATCGGTCCTAGAAAAGTCATGAGTAAAAACGACTTACTACTAAGTTTCTCCTTCAGTTCACGAATGGTAATCAGTACAATTTTATTCATTCTGACCTCCTTCCTTTTTTTCAACCGCAGCAATAAAAATTTCGTTGATTGTAGGTTTTTCTTCTTGAACAGCTTCGATTTCCACTACATTTTTGACCGTATCAAATAAGTCATTGATTTTATTCCCTTGTCTCATTCTCAACCAAACTTTCGCACGTTCATTTCCAAGGTCTTTTTTATCGATGATTTCATAACCGGCCCATAAAGCATTCGCAAATGCCATCATGATGCCTTTAAACTGAATAGAAAAAATCTTCTCCTCTACTTTCTCTTTCAAATCAGCTACATTACCATCTAGAATCTTTTCAGAATCATTAATCAGGAAAATGTGATCACATAGTTCCTCCACACTGGACATGTTGTGCGTGGACAAAATGATCGTTTTTCCTTCCTTTTTTAAGATCAAAATTTCTTTTCGAATAATCTCGGCATTCACTGGATCAAAACCTGAAAAAGGTTCATCTAGAATAATCAGATCGGGGGCATTTATAATGGTAGCGACAAATTGAATTTTCTGAGCCATTCCCTTGGACAATTCTCCAATTTTCTTGTTTTGCCAATCTTCAAACTTCAATTTAGACGCCCAGTCAGCAATGGCAATCTTGGCATCTTGTTTTGACATATTTTTGAGTTGACCGATAAAAAGGAGGTAATCCTTCACTCTCATTTTGTGGTATAATCCTCTTTCTTCTGGTAAATAACCAATCGAAAAGACATCTTCTTGAATCATCTCGCGACCATTCAATAATACTCTCCCTTGATCGGGTTGAATTATTTTATTGATGATTCGAATTAAGGTGGTTTTCCCAGCTCCATTCGGACCAAGAAGCCCATAGATTTTGCCTTTTTGCACCGTCAGATTTACATCTCTGAGGGCAGCACTTTGACCAAATCTTTTGTAAATATTTTCCAGTCTCAGGATTTCCATGAGCTAAATGTACTTAAATCGGTTTCTTGTTTGATTTTCTGACTCTATATTTTTTTAACGAGTCATCTTTGAAAGGATACGATTTCTTTTTGCTTCTCCAGGATTTTGGATATTCATGGCTATAATAAAAGCCGTCATTCCCCAAACCGGAATTGCTGCCTTATCGATATCCAAATAATTATTCAGTATCCCATGAACAAAATAGGTCGCTAGTCCTAAAAGAGAATAGAGAAGAAGTGTCTTTTGGTTTCCATTTTCCATTCTGGCATAGGTTGTAAAACCAAAATAAAAAATAGCAATCACCAAAACAATCATTAAAATCATTCCAGGAAAACCTTGTTCGCTCAGCGGTCCCAAATACTCCGAATGCGCATTTCCTCCATCTCCAAAATTGGTTGAAATAATTGTGAGGTCATCATCCGCCTGAAAAGGAGCATAAACAAATGCATAGGTTCCTGGACCCCAACCAAAAAGCGGTCTTCGTTTATACATTTCCATGGCGCTATTCCATCGATTCAGTCTTTCCAAATTGGAAGCATCAGTTGTAATATTTGTAGCTGATTGGAGTCGCTCCTGTAAGTCTTCAGTGGTATGCTCCACTTTATTTCGCTCCATTTCCATGGTAATCTGATCGATTTTCATGTAGACGAAAAGAGAGGCAATTAGAATTGGAACCAGCAGGTATTGGAATTTAATTTTGAAAACGATAATCAAATAAAGCATGAATGCTCCAAATACGGTAACCCAGGCAGCTCTTGTGTAGGAAAAAACAATACCGGCTCCAATCAGACCAATCAAACAAAGCGAAAGGAATCGTGGTAAAATATTCCCTTTATTGATTGAATACAATCCAAAAGTAATTGGAAACATCAATGCCAAAACAGCACCGTAGGAAGTGTGATCTTTGAAAAAGGGTGACATGACCCAATGCCCTGATTCTTCACTAAAACCATTTGCAGCATGCTGAATAAGAGTATATCCAACCACTACAGCAAGGGATGCTAAAAAGGCGGAGAGAAAATTTCTGTAGTTCTTTTCTTTTTCGAAGAACATGGCTCCAAACAAGATCATGGGAATTAAAAACCAAAGACGAGACAACAAAAATTTGAAAGAGACGATGGGCATTTCACTTGTAAGGGAAGTAACCAAAATCCAAAATACCTGAAGACCCAGGATAAGGGTGATTGGATGTAAAAAGACTTTAAAAGGTACAACCCCTTTCAAAATCGATTTATAGAAAATGAGGAGTGTCATCCCAAATAGAAGCGGCTCGGTGGGTAAATAAAGTCCCCCGTTTCCTATTAAGGCCTCTAAATTCAGAGATAAGGGAGCACAAAAGACCACAAAAAGGAACATGGCCTCAAAGTAAAACAGGGCTGTATAAATAAGCAACAAGGCGATTGGTGCCAAAAGAAGCACATACACCCCTTTCAGGAAAAGCAGTCCGTTGATCAGAACAAAAAGAACAACTAGACTATAAACAATTGCCGATCGAATATTAAGCGTCAACTTTTTGTTCTTGTTGTAATTCTTTGATCTTATTGAGAACTAGGAGCACCAATACAGTAAACAGGAATACTGAAATGGTTGTGATTACCACAATTAGCCAACGAACGGGATAGGATTTTTTATCCGCCTTTTCAGCTAACTCCACGATAAACTTGTGAGTAAATTTCGAATTCGCATCAGTTTCTGCCTGTTCGTAAACCAATTGCATTTCGGATAAAATTTCAAGCTGTTGATCCATCTTCTTTTTGAATCCGTCGTAAACAGATCCGTATCGATTATTCACATTTATTTGCTCTCTGATAAAATCTCTTTCGACTGGGGACTTTGAATTTGCCAGTGCGGAATAAAGCTCACCTCTTGCATCAGAGATGATAACACCTAAATTTTGAAGTTTGTTGAGTGTATCAATATAAAAATCACTCTTCTTTTTCAATAATTCATATTTTCCTTTTACAATTTTGTACTGGTGTAAAGCTCTTTCCTGAATCATCTCATTTTTGGCAGAATCCAGAAGATCCACGATTTTATTCGCCATCAGCATGGCCTTTTCAGGATCTTCATCCAGCACTTCAATTTTTACTGATCCATATTTTGTACGCTCGAAGGTAAATCGCTCTTCGTACATCTTATTGAGTTTGGAATTTTTATGCGGATCATCCGTGTCGATCTCATACGCTTCAAAAAGGTTGAATAATCCAACAATTCTTGACTTTACTCTTCTCGACATCAAGATTTGAAGTAATTGTTCCGCTTCGTCTTCCGTTCCAAAATTCATCACATTCTCATCAGGATTCAGCTGAGTTACTAAGGAAACGGAACTAGTTCTTGCCGGATAAACAATAGCCGTTGACTTGTACAACTCGGTAATCATGAAAGAAAAAATCACTGAGCCCACTACTCCAAGAAAAGTACAAATCATGATGATTTTTCTCTTCGCCCACAGGAAGGAAATGATGTCTTCTGAATTAAAGTTTTTCTCGTTATTTGCCATTATTGATGAGTATTTTTTTAAGATCTCGAATTTTAATTAAACCAAACGCAAAATATACCACGATTGAAAGTGCAATATTAAGGAATATTATTGCAACCCATGATATTTCTAACTGACTTGTGAAATAACAAAGTACTGAAACGACACCACAGAATAAGAAGGTCAAAAAATAGGAGCGATAGAGATGATTTGCTTTGAATATTTGATGAACCGCAAGAATCTGTAATATTGCGATCAATGCTTCTGTCAATAGCGTTGCTAAAGCAGCACCTTCAGCTCCTTTTTGTGGGATTAAAATACTATTGAGACTAATGTTAAGAATGAGTCCTCCAATAGCAAAATAATTGAGCAGTCTTAAAGATCCGTAAGCCGTCAGAAGTGTGCCATATACAAAAGCCAGGCTGATCCCCACAAAAGCAAACATCAAATAATAAAATGTTTTAGCCGAATTTGGCCCAACAGAAGCGTAGGCAAAATGCAAGACATCATCCGCAAAGAAGAAGCTAAGAATAGCAATCAATACTGCGCCTGGAATTAGTAGATTGAATGCTTGTTTGACCAAATCCATATAATCTCCCTTTTCTTTCAGCATTCTTGAAATCATGGGGTACAAAATTCCTACGAAAAGGTAACCGATCATATAGAGAGCGTCCAAAATTCTAAAAGATTGTGCGTAGTAACCTGCTTCCTCAGGACCCGAAATTCTCTCAATCATGACGGAATCTACTCTTGTATAAAGCATCATTAGGATGATCAGTAAAGCATAAGGAAAACTTCTTTTTAAAATGGTCACCGTTATTCGTTTATCAAATTTGATCTTCACATTATTCGCTTTTACAAAAAGGATGATGAGACCAATCAAAAAAGCTAGAATATAGGAGATGGTCTGAATGTAAATAAAGTATTTGATATCAAAATAATAATCGAAAATGCCACTCCACAGTAAAACAGCGGCCAAACCAATCAGAATTAAACGGTCTAAAATGGAGAGAAAGCCATCAATTTTGAAAAGATGCAATCCACTAAAATTCGATCGTAAAAATTGCAATCCAGAGGCCAAAAACTGATTGAGAATTAACCAGAATAGGATTTCAAATCGTACCCAATCGTATCCGAGAAAAATCCCAACCGATGTGACAATCATGGAATAGAGAATAAACAGCATGACCCGGATGGTTAACATTCTTCCAAGATATTTTTGCAAGACTCTCGGATTCTGAGCTATGTTTTTTGTATTGTAATTGCTGATTCCCATGTCAAGAATCACGTTGAATAACAAGGCTAAACTGTAAAGGGAAAAGTACATCCCATAAACTTCAGAACCTAATCTGTTCTGAACCGAAAGATCAATACCAAAAACGTAGAATGGCTTGACGATGATATTCAAAAAGATGATCAGAAAAAGATTTGAAATAAATTTTGAATTCAAG
Organism: Crocinitomicaceae bacterium; assembly: GCA_020436025.1. Taxonomy (GTDB): domain Bacteria; phylum Bacteroidota; class Bacteroidia; order Flavobacteriales_D; family Crocinitomicaceae; genus JAGQYP01. Next base: position 47,459 of record JAGQYP010000012.1, on the reverse strand, counting down.
CCGTTTGAGTTTGAGTGTGCAAATTATTAAAAATTATAGGAATTAAACGCATAAACGCTTAGTTTCGTCTGTAAAATTCAGAAAATTGAGAGTAGGAATTAATACGCGGTTTTTATTACCAGACAAAATGGAAGGTTTTGGTTGGTATACCTTCGAAGTTACGCGTAGAATTGTCCTTGCTCATCCCGAGGTAGAGTTTTATTTTTTCTTTGACCGAGCTTTTGATCCTAAGTTTGTATTTGCTGAAAATGTAAAACCTATTGTGTTGCATCCTCAGGCAAGGCATCCCATATTATTCCGAATTTGGTTCAACTTTAGTATCACACGCGCTCTAAAAAAGTATAAAATCGATGTGTTTTTTAGCCCGGATGGCTATTTATCCTTAAGAACAAATGTCCCACAAGTAGGCACTATTCACGACTTAAATTTCGAGCATTTTCCAAATGATTTACCTAAAGCAGCTTCACAGTATTTGAGAAATTATTTCCCGAAATTTGCACGAAAAGCAAGTCATATATTGACAGTTTCAGAATTTTCCAAACAAGACATTGCAACTACCTATCAGATTGATTCATCAAAGATCACAGTGGCATTTAACGGAATAAACCCAAACTTTAGAGTCGTTAGCGAAGAAGAAAAAGCGGCAACAAGGGAAAAGTATACCAATGGGGAAGAATTCATCCTATTTGTGGGTTCCATTCATCCTAGGAAAAATCTGGACAGACTATTGAAAGCATTTGATCAATTTAAGAAGGAGCAAACTACATCCACCCAACTTTTGATCGTAGGAGATCGGTATTGGTGGACAGATGAATTGCAAAAAACCTTTGATTCCTTGGAGTTTAAGGATGAAGTCCACTTTACTGGTCATTTAGACCAAGAAGCACTCATTTTGGCAACTGGTTCTGCAAAATTCATGACTTATTTGTCTTATTTCGAAGGATTTGGTTTACCTGTCGGGGAGTCCATGAAATCAGGCGTTGCGGTATTAGCCTCAGACCAAACGTCTATTCCTGAAGTAGGTGGAGATGCTGTTCATTATGTTGACCCTTTTTCTAGTTCCTCCATTGTAGCAGGATTATTAAAACTAGATCAAGACCAAGAATACAGATCAACTTTAGTTGAAAAAGGATTTAAGCAAGCAGCTCAATTCTCATGGGATACAACTGCAAAAGATGTTTGGAAAGTATTAAATAATCAATTGCGCTGATTACTCAACCCACTCTCCTCCTCGGTAAGCATTTTGTCTCATTCCGTTGGAAGGATTTACAACAGCTTCCCACTTCACGATCATTTTTTTACCCATGTATTTTTTCTGATTATCATAGAGGTCTTTCATAAATTCGTCTGCCCCTTTTTCATCAACAACTAAGGCAGAATTAAACCCTGGTTTCTTGGCATTCACAATCAAGAACACCCCTCCTGGTTGCTCAATAAAACCAGCGAAACTAATTTCAAAATCCCCTTTAAATTCCATCAAATCCAAAGCAGTTTGATTCGATATGTTTTGTCCGTCCAAAGGAAGCTCCGCTACTTTAACATCACTAAATCCTTTAGTTTCAACCACCTTAATTACATTCCCTTCATTGAAATAATATTTCTTCTCGATAAAGTTCTCATCATTATCGTAGTCAGAATGCGCTTCTGAGGCGTAAACCAAAGCATCATTATCGTAATAGAAGCGTGAAACATCTTGTGATTTATCCGTATTAGAATAGTATTCGATAGCTTTCAACTTCCCCGCTTCATCATATAGAAAGAAAGATTGAAATTCTAACTTGTCCGCTAAATTCGCGAAAGGTAATGAGTTCATCTGCCCATAAGTTTCCAATTTAGAATCTTCGGAAGTCACATACGCATCAATTTTTTCGATAATATCCCCTGCTTCTTGTGTATCATTAGCTACTTCTTGAGTATCCGAGTTGTCTGATTTTTCGTTTTTTTCTTCTTTATTTTCTGAACAAGAAAGGAAGAAAATACTCAATGCAATTAGGGATAGAAGATGTTTTTTCATGTTTATAATAGTTAATGATTCGTTTTTTAAAAGTAACAAAAAAGCCCGAATTCTTTACAGAACTCGGGCTTCGATTTTTCAGATCTTATGATTAATCAAACTTAATGGTCATTTCCACACGTCTGTTTTTCTGTCTTCCTTCAGGAGTATTGTTGTCGGCAATTGGTTTTGTTTCACCGTAGTACTCAACAACTAATTTATCTCCGTTTGCACCTTTCTCTACCAAGTAAGCTTTTACAGCTTCTGCTCTTTTCTTAGACAGAATCAAGTTAGACTGTGCAGCACCTTGGTTATCGGTGTGACCAGCGATCACCAATGTCCAATTTGGTTTTTTCGCAAGAACTGCAGCAAGCTCATCCAATGAAGCAAATGATTCTTCAAGGATAATTGCTCTTGCAGTTTGGAATTCAAGGTTATCAAACGCCGTTTTCAAGATTTCTTCAATCTCTTTCTCGATCACAGGACATCCATTCATTCCAGGCTCAGTTGAAGCCACACCTGGTGTCATAGGACAATCATCTTTAGAATCGATGATTCCATCCTTATCTGTATCCGAGTAAGGACATCCATGGTTGGCAATTGGACCTGCTTTGTACGGACATCTATCATCTTTATCTAACAATCCGTCACCATCTGTATCAGGCCAAGGACAACCGTGGTTTTCTTTCGGACCTTTCTCAGTAGGACAATCATCTAAATAATCAAAGATTCCATCTCCATCCGTATCTGGACATCCTTGATTTTCGATTGGTCCTGGATGATCTGGACAAAGGTCATCAGCATCTTTAATTCCATCACCATCTCTATCTGGACATCCATTAAATTCTTTTGGACCTGGCTCAGTTACACAAGAATCAAGTGCATCTGTGATTCCATCACCATCTGTATCCGGACATCCATTAAATTCTTTTAGACCAGCAACATCTGGACAATCATCTTCTTTGTCAGGAATCCCATCTCCATCCGTATCAGGGCATCCTTTGAACTCAATGATACCAGGAGTAGCCGGACAGATATCATCTTTATCAGGAATTCCGTCTAAGTCAGCATCTGGACATCCTCTAAATTGCCAGATTCCTGGTTTTTCAACGCACATATCTCTTTTGTCGGATACTTTATCCTCATCTCGATCTCTTGGGTGACCGTGAAGAATTGGAACTCTTACACCCGCATAAATATCTGCACCTCTAAGATTTCCAAATTTGAATAAGGCCCCCATATTGGAAGTTCCAATGAAGAATGGTCCTGCTCTTAACGAGAATCCCGCTCTAAACCCGGCAGTAGAATTCCAAGTTAAAGGAATACCCAACCCAAACCAAGCATGATCATATCTTGGAGTTATGGTTACAGAATGTGGTCTGTTAACTCTTCTTGGAAATTTTGGGCCATTTAGAGCGATATTACTGGTTACGTTTAAGTAGAAATCATTCCAAATATTCCAATCAAATTGAAGACTCAAGGTAGCTGGCAGAGTCATCACATATTTGTTTTCACCTGGAATCGTATCGAAATTATTTATCAATACGGAATCCAAAGTTGAAAAGTCCTTAACATCATCAAAAATGTTGATATTCAATGAATCCTCATCCACAAGAAAATCTCTTGTCTGGAATCCTCTTTCAAAACCAATGGCTCCTATATCAATAAAAGCAAGCCCTGCTTTAATTACATATTTATTCTTGTCTTGTCTCCATAGATTGGTTCTCCCATCCATGTCGTACTTATAGTCCTTCCATTTCGGTCTCCATTCATACACCACTCCAAGGTCTACCCCTCCTCCGAAGTTATTTCCTTTGAATACTAAATCCATATAAGCTGGAACACCTGAGAATCCACCACTTTCAATATCGTCTATGGCAGTTTGTAATTCTTTATTGTAACCGTAAGAGAATTTACCTTTCACGCTTATCGCCGTTGAGTCGTTAATAAACTCATATTTCAAATCTTCGGTAAAAGTGTAGGCTGAACCAATTCCTTGAAGAAATTTAAAACGTCCTCCCACCTTCATGAAATGCTCGTCTTTATCCATTACCACCTGAGCATAGTTGAAGAAGTATTCGTTCCATACCATGGCAGATACACCTAAGTTAATTTCATTCAAATTTTGAAACCAAAGACTTGAATCTTGAAAATCCGTTTCAGCCAAACCAATTAATTGAGGGGATATTCCACTAGCATTTCCAACTGATCGAATCTTAATTCCTGCTCCGATACCAATTTTATTTTCCTTAACCGTAAACATGAAATTAAGGACATCAATCTGATTGAAAGTATACATAGAACGATCACGATTCTTTTTGTTCGTCACCAGTTCCATGGTATCGTAATTAAACTGGAATCTTTTGCTCGTATCTGAAGGGTTCCACCACCATTTTTCGAAATATTTGGCTGGATACTTTTTGTAATCCTGAAATGCGGAGATATTCAAACTGAACACATTTACATCTACAACAAATCGGTTATCCGCTAATGATGCAGGTTGGAGATCGGCTCCCATGATACCCGCATAATTACTTTGCATCAATCCAATATAGTCTTGCGCATGTGTTTTTGAATGAATAACAAATAAGGAAACTAAGGCTAGCAGAGTAGTTTTTATAATTTTCATAACAAGCAAAAAAGTTAGTTTTGAACTAAGCGAACGTTCTTTTCATCAACAATGCAATTTACAATATTTTTATCTTTTTGAAAGCTTCCCAGATATTTTTTACATGACACGGGGAAACCTTCTATCACAGAACCATTGATGTCCACCACACTAAGCTCCTCTTTCACATAATCAAACAGAACGATATTTTGAAGTTTTCCACTTTCATATATCAGCTCCACTTTTGAGACGTTTTCTGATGGAGAAGGTATTTGTCTTGAGATAAGTCCAAACTGATTGATGATGTTGATATATCCGGATGAAATGAAAATGAATTCCTTCAATCCATCCCCATCAAAATCTTTGAACTCGATGAATTTATAAGGTTTGCTTATTTCCAAATCAATGGAATCAGAATGCCCATCTAAAGTAATTGTGTAGATCTTTTGAGGCGTCACTGAGAATAATCTGGTTGATAGAATGTCTTTTCCTTTCTGGAAATATTGATACTGTTTGTTTGAAGTTATCTGTTCGTCAATTCTTTCTTGCCCTCTTCTATTCAGCATAAAGATTTTTCCTGTGGCATCACTGAAGAAAATATAATCTTTGCCACTGATGATAAAATGATTGATATCCCCTTTTACCAAGCCATCTGTCGATTTAAATTCCCATCCTTCCACAGGTAATCCTTCTTCACCAATATTGAGAATTTTCTTGTCTTGAGTTGCAACCATGAAACGATAATTGTTGTTTTTATCGTAATCTAATACAGAGACAGAATTAGAAGCTTTTCCAGGAATGACATAGGGGAATTTTTCTACATTATTCCCTTTGATATCCAGTAAATACAATTTTGTTTCTGTATTGAAAATGATCTGTTTTTTATTATTTCCAAAGAGATCTATGATCTTGGGTGTACCAATTATTTTACCATCGACTTTCGCCTTCCATTTTTCCTTCCCGTCCTTGTCAACAAAGGAAATATTACCATCCGAGGAAGACAAGAAATAGCTGTTTCCACCATCAATATGATCTCTTATTGGAATAAAAACATCTACATTAAAGGGCAAAGGAAACTCTAAAACAGTTGAGGTTCCCACAATTTGTGTAGTTGTATTCCCATATTGAAAGTAGCCTCTGTTTTTAAAAGTGAGGTTGTCCGAAATTAGAATAGAATTCGCCATAAGCATATTTTCAGGATTTATGCTTCCCGGGTAATCTATTTGCTTTGGATTTCTCTCAAGTTTTAAATAATTAGCTTTTGAAGGAAAGGACTGCATGAAACTGCTAAATGAAGCATCAAAATTTATAAGTTCTCCTTGATCAAATTGAGCAAAATAATTGGTCATTGCCGTTCTAGAATCTGCAAAAATGACAAAGCTTGACACTTCAGAATACCATTTGTACTTCACAGTGGAATTAAAAATTTCGCTGTAGTTTTTGGCTGGATCAAATTGATAAACGACATGCTCATTTACTTTAAAATGTTCAAGTGAGTCTGTATCCAAATTCAAATTACTAATCGTTGCCGATTCGAGTTGTCCGGAAGGAGCCATTTGGTCTGAAACTCGTATAAGTAGATAACTTCCTTGAGCATTTTCAAACTTTGCAATCGAACCATTTACCCAAGAAGTAAGTTCGGGGTCGAGTTGCACATTATTCTGATAAATTTTTTGAATCTCTAAAAATGGGCTTTTGCTTTTAACCCATTCCATGTTTTCAATATCCTTTGGAACGAAATAAAGTAATTCACGATCTTCAAAATTACCATAGGATTCATATTCGGCTCCTTTAGAAACAGCTGGCAATTGAACAAAAGACTTTTCAATCAGAATATCAAAAATCTGCCAATTCTCTTTTTTCTCAAAAGCCTGACAATAGGCATCCGAAACAAAAGAAGCATCCAATTGATCAAGTTCAGGGATTTGTTTTAGACTTTTAATATTATTTAAAAAATCCAGGTTATCAGAAAAAACAGCAAACCTTCCCATAACAAAGACTTTTTGTTTATGGAAAGTATAAATATGTTCGTCCAATTTATTCTCCACATCCACTTTAAGTAATTCACCAAATTTCTTCAGATCAATTTGATAAGGGGCTTCCATAACCAAATAAGAATGCCCCGAATTTTCTATCATGCAATAGAACTTCATGTTATTATAATACTCGAAGGGTGTATTCAAGTGATGAAAAACCGAATCCAGTTCAAGTAATTTTTTGAAGCCAACATCCAAGCTTTTGGTTCCTTGCATATGCCCATGAATTGCGGAGTTTTGCACATGTTTCTTGAGCATATTTAGATTGTCTGTTTTAACAATAAATTGAACATCCTCCGTTACAAAAATGGAGAAGCTTTTGTTGATTTTAGACAAGGAATTAAAATACCAGATCCCAATGATGATACCAAGGGCGGACACCAGAGTCACAATCGATATAACGACAATTTTCTTCATACTAAAGCAAAAACTAAGTTACCAAAGAAAAGTCTGCTGAATCAGAAAAGAAAAAAGAGTATTAAACAACTCAATGTTTATCAAAAATCCATTTGTAATTGCTCGTCAGGCAGCAATTTAAAAGAACTTCTATGAAATGGGCTTGCCCCTACTTTTCGAATTGCGTCCCGGTGAGCTTTGGTTGGGTATCCTTTGTTTTTATCCCATGCATAATCAGGATATTTTTGATGCAATTCTTCCATGTATTCATCTCTGTAGGTTTTGGCTAAAATCGAAGCAGCAGCAATGGAAAGAAATTTCCCATCTCCTTTAACGATGCAATGGTGAGGAATATCGTGGTACGGGATAAATCTATTTCCATCCACAAGAATTTGATCCGGCTTAATTTTTAATTGATCCAAGGCTCTGTGCATGGCCGTAAAGCTCGCCCTAAGGATATTCAATTCGTCAATTTCTTTATGATTCACGAATGAAACTGCGAAAGCCAATGCCTCTTTTTCTATTATACTCTTTAACTCCTTCCTTTTTTTCTCGGAAAGTTGCTTGGAGTCGTTGAGTATCTTGTTTTTATAATTTTCCGGCAGAACTACAGCCGCCGCCACAACAGGTCCTGCCAAACATCCTCTTCCGGCCTCATCACATCCGGCTTCAATAATATTTGCAGTATGGTATGATTTTAGCATCAAAAGAATGAAATCTTATTAAAAATTAATTTTTTGCCGAAACAACTTTTTTTTTCCGATATTCGTTTTGGAGTTATAAATATACTATCAATTATGAAAAATATTATCATCGTTTTACTATCTGTATTTACATTCACTTTCAGTTTTGCTCAGGAGAAAGTTGCCAATTTTGGTGAGAATTCTGAGACTTATGCAACCAATAGAAGCAACGGAGTGTATGTTTTTCACCTAAATTCAAGTGAGTATACTGAGAAATTCATTGCGGAAAAAGCAAATTACTACACAAATCACTTTAATGTTACAACTTCTGTAGAAGGAGATTTGATTAAAGTTCAAGTAACCTTAAAAGGGATCTCACAAGAAAATAAAAATATTGTTACCCGATTATTTGTTTCTTTAGATGTAAAGGAAATTAAATACAAAGGAGAAAGTTTTGAAACGAGAGAATTTCTTTCAAAATATATCTAACAAAGAAATTAGTGAAAATGAAAAAGCTCCCAATTGGGAGCTTTTTTTTGGTTTTAATATTTCAACATGATTCCATAGCGGATCCTTCCTTTTTTCCCACTGGCTTTGCCCGGAATGAACATCGGGAAGTTTTTTATCATTGTCTCAATCTGAGTTTTTATTTGTGGATAAGGGTTCCCTTTGAAGTTGAGCGTTTTGGCATCCACTTTACCGTCTGACCCCACTTCAAAGTCAAATCCGATTACTCTATCGTATTTTGAATCCAACTGTACCGTCACAGGTTTAATCGACCCTTTGATCTCAGCTAGTAATGCGTCGTCTCCACCGTAATAGCTAGGCAAATCATCCTGATTATAATTTGGATTGTTTTTTGTTTTATCCACTGTAACCACCTGACCATCTACAATTTTAGTCTTTTGTTTTGTATCTAGCATCGGGTGTTCTTTGATCCCAATTGCAACATTCAACACTGCTAATCGTGCTTGACCTAAAACCGCATTTTTTTCTTCGATTTTTGGATCTGTTTTCTTCTTGTTCAGATTGACAACGATTTCTTCTTTATAATCATCCTCAAAATTTTCATTCAGATTTTCATCCTCGACAAAAGCTTCATTTGAATTGGTGTGATTTCCTGATTTTAGCTCATCTTCCGTTACAAAATCCTCTTTATTATCATTCTCATAAAACTCTTGATCTTCGTTTGAATTCTCAGTAGAATTAACGATTACTTTTTCTTTACCTTCTTGGTCCGCATTAGGTTGAACCGCCTGATCCGTTTCAGCAATATTCTCATTTGCTTTTTCCGGAAGATTAAACCATACAATAGAAAGTACGACAACAAGTAGTGCGGCTACTGACATATAAATATATTTCATATTGCCAGCGTTGCCAGTAGGGTATTTGGATTGGATTCCTGCGTTCACATTTGCAGTGATCGACCCGATCCAATCCGCTTTTTGCTGATAACCTTCTAATGCTTCAGCTAAGAAAGCGTCAGATTGCATGGCTGATTCGAAAGAAATCTTATCCTCCGAAGCCATATTTCCATTTACATAAGCCATAAACTGCTCATGTGTTGGAATGATATTCTGTTGATTCAGCTTAGACATTTTAACTATCTTTTTCTAATTCGATTTTTAATTTTCGTTTTCCGTTTTGGATGTGGCTTTTCACCTTTTTCTCATCCAGTCCGGTGATATCTGTTATTTCTTTGTAAGACCTGTTTTCCAAATAAAAGAGCTTCAAACATTCTCTTTGATCCTCTTTCAGATCCTTCATTTTTATTTCTAATTGGTCCAGTTGCAATTCCAATTTTTGTTTTTCAACTCCTTCGAATTCCTCTCCCACAATTGTTTCTTCTTCATTTTCATCAAAACCCGTAAAAGCTTGGTTTTGCTTTTTGAATTTGAGGGCATTGTTTTTTACAACCGAATACAACCATGCTTTAAAGTTTCTTACTTCATGTTTTTTCAAATCTTGAATTAAAAGCTCGAACACTTGCATTGTAGCATCTTCAATATCTTCTTTAGAGTTTAAATACTTTGAATTCACAGCCACCACAAGGTGTGTATACCTTTGAAAAAGTTCAGCAACCAATGCCACATCACCATTCTTTTGGTATTGGTCGATCAGCTTTTCTTCTGACAACTTTTTTGTATTTCTCAATAACTGTAAAATCAATTCAAAACTCTTAAAAGAATATTCCTTTATAATGTATAGGGAATCAAATACTCAAATTCCATAAAATGAAATCATCTTTTTTACGAAAAATAAATTGTCGAGTTGCAATTGAAAGATTCTTGCAAAATGAAATAGATCTAGAAATAGATAAAAAAGAATAAAACTTCACCTAAAAACTAAAAAATCTCAGTTGACAAATAAATAAAAATTCAAAAATGTAAGATCTTTTTACCTCTTGAAACCCTTATATATAAAGGCTTTTAAAAAAATGTTTCAAAAAAGTGAATTTTTTTTTGTGGAATTTTATGAAGTGCTTCCCTATAGGATAGAACTCAGAACAAAAAACTAAAACAAAATAAAATGAAAAAGATTGTAGCACTTGTATTACTAGGAGGATTTGTACTAACGAGCTGTGGACACTCAATTTGTGACGCTTACTCGTATAACTATAGCAAGAAAGACATTAAAGATACTAAGACCACTTTCGAAAAGGTCTTAAACGAAGCTTCAGCGGAAGCATAGGGTTAAATACCTGGTTTCAAATTCAAAACTCAGTTAACAAAAAATGCTGTTCCAATAGGACAGCATTTTTTTATGTCTAGTATTTTGAGAATTCTTACTCTTCAGAAACGACACCCATTTGACAGAACTTCTCAATTCGTGCATTCATTCTGTCCATCGGTTTCATTGCATCCAATTCCTCTAAACTTTTTAAAATGGCCCCTTTAACCTTTTTATAAGTTTCTTCTCTTTTTCTATGAGCTCCTCCGAGTGGTTCTTTAATAATAGAATCCACCAACTTCAATTTGTTCATGTCCTTGGAAGTCAAGTTCAGAGCTTCTGCTGCTCTTTCCTTATTATCCCAGTTTCTCCATAAAATAGAAGAACAAGATTCAGGAGAAATTACCGAATACCAAGTATTTTCTAGCATCAATACTCTATCTCCCACTCCAATTCCTAAAGCACCACCAGAAGCACCTTCACCAATAATCACACAAATCACTGGTACTTGAAGTCGCATCATTTCATAAATATTTCTTGCAATGGCTTCACCTTGACCTCTTTCTTCAGCTTCCAATCCTGGATAGGCTCCAGGAGTATCGATAAAAGTCACAATTGGCTTATTGAATTTTTCAGCCAACTTCATCAATCTTAATGCTTTTCTATAACCTTCAGGGTTAGCCATACCAAAATTTCGGTACTGACGCATTTTGGTATTGATTCCTTTTTGTTGACCAATAAACATCACAGATCTACCATCCACATCACCGAATCCCCCAACCATGGCTTTATCATCTTTAAAACTACGATCACCATGCAATTCAAGGAAGTTTCCATCTGTTACCGCTTTAATATAATCTAAAGTATAAGGTCTGTCCGGATGTCTGGACAATTGAACTCTTTGCCAAGGAGTCAGATTTTCAAAAATCTCTTTTGTTTGCTCCTTTAATTTTGTTTCCAGTTCTTTAACTGTGGTGTTGGCATTCACACCTGTTTTCTCTTCTACACTTTTTACCTTTTCGATCTCCTCGTAAAGATCTTTTAAAGGTTCTTCAAAATCCAAGTAGTTTGCCATAAATATAATTTTGTGCGAAAATACTAATTTTAGAAATAATAGATGAATTTCTTTGTTTCAAAAGCGCTTCTTACTCAACTCCAGCGTTTTGTTCTTTTTTAAACACAGATCCAAAAGACCTCAACCATTTGAAAATTGCGAAAATTAAAATCAGAACAGCTGTAAATCCAGAAACTCTTCCAATCACATCCCCATATTTCACATAAAAAGTTTCCTGATCAGATAGACGAATGGTTCCTTTGATTACCGCGTCTTCCCACCAACCTGTCTTTTCAAGAACATCTCCGCGACTATTTAGTATGGCAGAAATTCCAGTGTTAGCTGATCGGGTAATAAACTTTCTATTTTCAATTGCTCTCAATCTTGCAAAGTTCAGGTGTTGTTTGTAGCCCGGAGTATCTTTCCACCATCCATCATTGGTCATAATTGCAATGAAATCACTTCCTAATCTGGAAAACTCTGCCACGTAACCTCCATAAACAGACTCATAGCAAATACAAGGAGTAATTTCCATCCCCTTTGACTTCAGACAAAATGGTTTCTCTTCAGCCCCCAAAGTCCCAGTCGTTCCTCCCATATCGATGGCCATATTTTCAAAAATAGCAGGAAAAGGAAGCCTTTCAACTCCAAGTACCAGCTGAGATTTATGGTAAATTTGAATGGGTTTATTTCTAGAAATCAAAAGTGCTGAGTTATAAGCTTCCAACCATACACCATTTCCTAGGTTTCTTGAAGCATAGCTATTTTTGTGATCAAAATACAAATGGGTAGAGGAGCCTATTAAAAGATCAGGTCCATTCCATTCTTCGAGCTTTTGAGATATCCTAAGAATAAAGCCATTTTTTTCAATTCCGTCTTCGTTGATCGACATGGGTAATGCCGTTTCAGGAGCAATGATTAAATCCACAGATTCATCCATTTTCTGTTCCACAAGATGAATGATTTTATCAATTTGTTGGTCCGGTGTGATCGAAGAAAATTTTTGATAGGGATCTATATTTGGCTGAATGATCAACACATTTAATTCATCTCCTTCTTCCTCATAATTGTAATAGATGATCAAAGAGCTAATGACCGGAAACAGAATTAGGATTGCCTGCAAAACAAGTAATGGCGTCTGAATATTCCAGCTTTCCTTTTTGAAAAAGACATTTTTTGCGATCAAATAGAACAACATGTTGACAAGAAGAATCCACATGGTACCACCTAGAACCCCTGAATAGGAATACCACTGAACCAAGTAATGGTGATTGGCAAACATATTTCCAAAATTGAGCCAGGGCCAGCTTAATTCCCAATGGTAGTGCATGTATTCGAATCCCAACCAGTAGAAAAACAGACCTATATAGCCTTCTTTCACTCCAACAAATTTCTTAGTAACATGAAAAGCTGCGATAGGCAAGACCATCACGATCGAATTGGCGACAACGGCCATAATCGCACCCCCTTCAGATGCAAACCAGATCCACCAAACAGTGATCAAATTGTATAAAAAGAAAGTCAAAAAAGAATAGAAATAAATCTTGTAAGAGCGATCCTTATTTTGAAATAAATCTTCTTCCAATAACAATAGTGGAACAAGTGCCAGAAGTGCAAGAGGTCCGACACCTCCCACTGCCGGGAATGAAATAGCCAATAAAATACCAGATAGAGTGGCTAATAAAAGTCTTTTTTTCAGGCTGAGTTTCATGCAGACAAAGATATTATTTATTTAGACCGAAAGAAGGTAAAATAGAACCTAATCTAAAAATTAAAGTATAAATAATAACTTTGAAACTTTAAGTTATAAATCACAAGTTAGTTGGAAAAAAAAGCATCCAGAAAAAAGGGTAAATCTAGAAGACTTCATTACAAGGATCTTGACTCCTTGAGGTTTTTAGGGTTTTTACTTGTGTTCATCATGCATATTAAGTCCTTTTTCAAAGAGGATTTCATATCGAAGTATGGTGAAAACATTGATAAAGCCTTAACATTTGGTGGAGTTTTCGGGATTGAGTTATTCTTTACTATATCTGCTTTTTTAATCACCGCTCTTGCCATTCGAGAAATTGAATATTATGGGAATTTTAAGTTAATGGCCTTCTACAAAAGAAGAGCCTTACGCATTCTTCCTTTGTATATCTTGATTCTAATTTTGATCTTTATTGGCATACCGAAGATCATTGGATTTCTTGATTTGAATTATCATTTTAAGTTCCCACCACTATTGCCTTTTCTTACCTTTAGTTCTAATTTTTTCTACTATTCTGATGGTGCAGATTTTTTCACTGGTTTGGTGATTTTATGGACCATTGCGGTAGAAGTTCAATTCTACATTTTCTGGGGATTTGTCATCAATCTTGTAGGTAAGAATTTGAAAAAAGTAAGTTATGTGTTGATTGCTATTGGTGTCCTTTACAGACTTTCATCAAGTTTATTTACTGAATTAGAGATTTTTAAAGATTACCATTCCTATTACAATACTTTATATTATTTGAGCGATTTCGGAATTGGAGCCTTGGTTGCCATCCATGTTAGGGAGAAAAAGGATTTGGTGGAGTATATCAAATCTTTGGACAAGAGTTTCTTAAAGTATTTGTATTCTGGATTTGTGGCTTACCTTATTGTAGCAGGAGTATTTTATGGAAACATCATTTTCAATGTTTTGAATGCTCTAATCGTTCCGTCCATTATTGGATTCATCATTATTGAGCAGACATTTGGATCGAATTCCATCTTAAAATTCCGCAATTTAAAAATTGCAACCTACTTGGGTAAAATAAGTTATGGTTCCTACATGTATCACATCTTGGTAATGGATTTTATCGTTTTTGGTGTTGCCATTTGGCAAGGAGAACATCAGGGAGAATTGAGTGGATTCATAAAAGTTATTTTCCCATTCATCGCCTTTATTTCAACGATTATTCTGGCGCATTTGAGTTATAAATACTTTGAAAAACCTTTCTTGAGATTGCGAAGAGAGTATAAGAGATTGAATTGAGAATAAAAGGTTTTATCGCAACAAGTACATTTTCCCAAATTCCTTTTTGAAAAATTGGTCTGCTCCTGAACCTCGGTGTTCGACATCTTCCCCGTTAATTCTCATCTGCACTGTATACAAGTACACACCATTTGCCAACTGATCCCCCCAGTCGTCTCGACCATCCCAAGCGTATTCGCTAATGTTTTTACCCACTTTGATGGGACCAAACTCATCCATTAAGATTGTTTTTACAATTTTCCCAGTTACAGTCATGATTTGTATTCTCATCTCATCAGGGACTTGACTTCCTGTCAGCGTAAATACAAATCGCGTTGAGGTAGAGAAAGGATTTGGGTAATTCATCAAATAAGTCACCGAAGAATAATTGATGACTTCGAATTCAATTCGGTATTCCAGATCTCCTGAGTTATTGCCAGAGGCATCACTTCCTTGCACCAAAAGTTCATACACCCCATCCATGGCAAAATTACCGTCGTAAATGATCTTGAATTTGTTTTCTGGTCCGGTAGCCGGAATCCATTGCATGACGGTTTCTCCCAAAGGACCTAAAAAAGGAATTCGAACCTGATTTCCTGTAGGGTCTTTCAAATAAATTCCAAAATTAGCGGTATCCTCGTCGCTTTCCAGAAGTAGAAATTCATTTTCATCATTTAGGGAGATGACGATTTGGGCTTTGCCACTCACAATGTCTCCATTCAGAATATGTGTTCCGTCGAAAGTGACATCGAGAATGGGATTAATATCATCTTTTGAAACATAAAAAGGAATTTGTGCCAAATTGTTGAAGTAATGCATTTCTAATTGATCCTGAAGCACAGGAGTAACATAAGGATTCACTTCCATCCAAAGTAAATTTCTTCCTTGTAAACCAAGTGTACTAAAAGTGATGGTATCCTGAAGTAAACCTCCAACACGCAAAGAATCCTGTCTGGGATAGACAATAGGATGAATGTCTCTGTTTTGATCTTCAATCCAATATTTTACCAAAAGCGAATCCATGGGGTAGTCACTGATATTTAAAATATCTCCGGAGAATGAAATCTCCATCCCTTCCGGAACCGTATCGTTTGCGCTCCAATAGTAGCCAAAATCACCATCGATGGCAGCTTCTGGAACCGGCTGATACAAAACGTGCCATCCATCAATCTGAGCTGGCGTGAAGTCAATGCTGTCTTTTACAACTGCTTTTAATCGAATCCAAGGATAAGTTGTTGCAGGAATGATCGTATTTAAATTGAGAATGGAATCATTATTTGAAAATAAGGTATCCATTACTAAAGATTCTATCCCTAGAGTATTTACGCCAAACACCTGCAATCTTGTGGTATCGCTTGTAGGAAATTCTTCAGAAAACTGTTTCCAATAGAGAGCATCCCAATTAAAAGCGGGACCGATATAAGTTGATTTTTCTTCTCCTAAATAATCATAACCACTCAGTGTATCGTTGAGTTCTAAATTGGAATTGATATTGAGACCGTATTCTTCATGGGTAGTGGAATTGTCTCCTTTCTTAGTAAAGAAAATAAATGGAACATTCGGATTTCCAGTGGCAATATTGGTAGACCCCAAACTTTGAAAAACATTGTATGTATTCGGATAAAGAGCATCCCACTGAGCAAAATCTGCATAAGTTGTTGTATAGATTAGCACATAAAAACTATCCGGGATCGCATTCAAAACCATATTTTCAAAAGCCGCCAGTTGAGTTGCATCGTTTTGTCTGAAAATAAAGTATTTCTCCACTCTATTCCTACAGCCTGCACCATCATTTACATTTCCGAAAGAGTGGGTTGGATTTTGCCCTCCATTTGCAGTTCCCCAAGCTTCCAAAGTAATCGGATCCACTACAGCAACAATGAGTGAAGGCGTGAGGCCACACAAACCGTATTCCTGTACTTCTCCATCAATCTTCCAATCTGTATCCAACAATTCATTAAAGTCAGTTGAATTTCCATACACTTTGCAGTTGATTATTTTTTTATCCGGGAAAAAGTGCCTTCTCCTTAATGTTCGATCGTAATCCAAATTGACAAAATCATTGTTTTTAAACTGAAAGAAATGTTCTTGTCCCCATCCTTCCTTTCCATTGATATATTGAAAAGAAGATTCATTCCAAACCATGACTGAACTATCAATGGCTACTCTCCAAAAATAAACTGTACTATCCGAAAGCAACAGTGGATCAGGAAGATCAGTATCCACATTCAACCAATCTACATAATTTACTTCAACTACCCCGCCCGGAGAGTTGAGCTGTTTGTATTTTCTGAATGGAGAATCAAACATATCCGTAGTATCCACTTCAAATCGGTACAATTTTGTACTGGCAAAAGGATTATTTGTTGAAGCCTTAAGTGTGACCGTATCTCTAGGAATTACTGCATATTCATAGGGCCATACGGGATAAATTCCATCAATTGAAATGAAATAGGGAACTGTTATTTGATTGTTTAGAACCTCATCGTATTGCTCAGCTATTTGAGATGGAATATCGAATTTCGCTGAGAAAGTATTTAAACCCACTCCATTATTTGGATCTAATGGCATTTTAAACTCCACTGTATCTTTGTAATACAAGGCGTTCACCACTTGATTGTATACGGAGTCTGTATTCGTTCCTGGAAAAGTTCTTCTTAATTCTACAACAAATGAACTATCGGTAGCTTTTCCTAAATTCGTTAGAATCAATTTTACTGTTATTGTATCCACTGTAAGATTGATATTCTCAGGCTCCACGATCAGACTCTGATTGGTAATTTCAAATTCTGGTTTTTGATGCCAATTGATTTTCAAGGCAGGATCCCCGTGTAAAGTCATACCCAAACAAGTAGATTCAAGGTAAAGAGCCCCTGCAGGAAGTTCAATGGTTTGAATGGTATTCTGGATTTGAGTCCCCAAAGCAGCCCCATAACTATCTGTGGACATTTCTTGATAGAGTTGACTGGTATAAGTATTCAAAGTTTGAGCAAACCCCAATTTCACCGAAGATAAAAAAGCAATAGCTCCTTTATTTGGAATCAACACGAAATTCTCAGAGGTTGAACTTGAAGTCGGATTGAAAATATTACCTGTATAACAAGCATTTCCTATCACCAAAGGATATTTTCCTTGATTGTTCCAATTGGATGGATCATCCACATTTTGATCAAAACCGGAGGAGGAAGCATGTCCGAAGAAAGTCATGATTGAAGCACCACTATTGATTCTGCTAGTCACTTCCTGTGAAGTTACCGGATCGATAGGCTCTGAAGTTGTTTTATAGGTTGAAAAAACATTTCCTCCATATTCCATTCCTTCGATTTTTGTTTCGAATCCCTGTAAATAGGATTTAAACAACAATTGCTCGAAATCATTGGAGCCTCCACCAAAATGCAAGATTTGTTTTTGCCAGTCTTTGGTAGAAGAGGCATAAATCGAATTGGGATCTTGAGCCAACTCAAACTGTTGAATCTTGGATAGGTACTCTAAAACTTCTTGATCGCTCAGAGCCGATAACCTTCCAGTTGCCAAAAGGGGTGTCCATTCATTTCCATCTAATCCAGCAGTTATCAAAACATCCGAAGAAGGGTATCCCCAGGAGGGCACTAAATTATTGACATAAGATGTTGAATCTTTCCTAGCCCCTAAACCAAGTAAAGTATTGGACTCATTGGCTTCTCTGACACCTTTTCCAATGAGAAACAAAAATTCTGGATTTGCTGTAGATTGGTCTACAAAATAATCTGCAAATCGTCTGATCGCCATGGAATGCTTTTCTATTCCTCCTCCAAACTGAAGATATAGTTCGTTGACATAAGCCTTGTAAACGCTATATGATCCTCCTGCAGCACTTTCCCTGTAAGCCTCATACTGTTGAACAGAAGCGGATAGAGACTTTTCAGAAACGACTAAATAATTATCAGTAGTAACCTGAGAATAATCCGTAAAACTTCCTGTTCCATTTACCGCTTGCAATGATGAAACCGACTTCACTTGAGATTCATCCAGAACAACTACAAAATTATCACTGGCAATATTGTTAGGAATTATGAATTGAAGAAGTCCTCCATTGATCTGAGCAGGAATTTTTCTAACCTGATCTCCAAAAGCATAAACCAGTGGAGTAGCAATCGAATGATTTGCCACATCGTACCTAGATTTCAGTTCAGAGCTATTGAATGGAGCGTAAAAAACACCCGTATCTAATCCAGAAAAATCAGGTATTGAGGGGTAAATCAAATCAACATAAGCGATGGACTGAAAATCAGATGCAGCACCTTGGTCGTTGACGTAGGTATGTTTGAAATTAGTTACTCCATTCACCAGATTACTTGCGGGTACTTGAAAATTATGTTTGATTAATTGATAGCCCGAATAAATTGTATCAAAAAGAGGAATGGAGGCACCATATGAAATTGCTAAATGGTGATTTCCCGAACCCGTATAGGAAGCATCAGAAACCCCTGAACTTACAGAAATCCCCTTTGCATCTGGAGCTCCAACCCCGCTGTATAAATTCGTTGTTGGAAGTAAAATGTCTCTGACTACATTAGAAGGAACCGCATTTTGAGGCGTAAGAGACCATCCTTCAGCGGGACGATAATAAGAACTCGACAAACCACTCACTTTCTCCCCTTCGATATAAGCATTGGTATACTCAATTCGAACCTCTTTCAAGTAATAGTTTTGAGGAGTAAACCCTGCAAAGTTCACATCCGTTTCTATTTGCATTCGACTTCCTGTTCCTGAATTGGTCCAAGAAAGAAAATAATGAATCGTATCATTAAAAAGAGAATAGTAGGGATTTAGAATATTATTGGGAGTATCGTAAACTAAAGAATCGAGCCAACCATCATTTTTTCGGGCATAAAATTGAAGATAATCGCCGGGATCAAGGGTTCCGTCTCCTCCATCCACCACCTCGATGGCCAGTTCTTTCTCTCTGCCAAAGATTTGATATTGGGAAGAAGAAATGCTTGCAACAGGAATTCCAGCACCTAGTAAAGTGTTGTAGTCTAAGCGATAGACACCATCTTCTGCAATTTTAAAAGAGTAATAATTTTGGGAGTAATCAATCCATTCGTTTCCATAGGGCTGGGAAAATGAAAACGAGTAAATACCAAGAAGAAATATGAGTAAATTTAATCTCATTCATTTTTTGGGGCCTCATCTTTCCCCTTTTGCTTATCTCTTTTACCTTTAATTCTAAATTTAAGAGAAAAAATGTGAGAATACAAGGCAACAGACTGGTTTCCAATATCGGTAAACGCATAATCCAAGCGAATCCCTTTGAAACCAATCCCAATTCCGATATTCGGTTGGAAGGATAATTTTTCAGAACCATCGAATTGTCTTTCAAACTGAAAATTCCCAAAACCGGCTCTTAGCGCAACATATTCTTTCCAACCCAATTCCACTCCAAGATGCGGATCAATTGAGATCGGTGAAGTACGAATCAAAACATTTCTTCTTCCATCAAAAGTGAAATCAAAATCCATTTCGAAGAGTCCGTAAAATCCTTTTCCAAATTGAAAATCACCTTGAGCTCCAAGGATCAGTCTTGGCAAAGTAAGTTCCAGTCCATTTTCAGGTAATTCATTACCCGTTTGAATCCAAACATTCTTTGTAACATCGTCTAATTTAAAAACCCATGCGTTGAAGGTAGAAGTAGCATCTCGAAGTATTGCACCGAATTTCCAGTTTTTCTTTAAGTGGTATTGAATCCCTGCATCCAGACCAAAACCCCATGAATGGGCAAAGTCACCTACTTGGCGGTAAATGATTTTCACATTCCCTCCCAAGTACAAACGCGGAATGGAAAGTTCTCTTGAATAAGTAAGAAGGAAGCCATAATCTGCAGCAGTGAACGTGGTAATATTGTCGTAATTCACATTCCCATCCGCATCGATAAGCTGTGTTGTATTTGGAATATTGTCTACACCAAATCGAATTCCTGTGATTCCCACAGCTGATTTTTCATCAATTTTATAAGCCGCTCCAATGTAATCGTATTTTGCAATACCTGCGAAGTATTCCGCGTGCATGATCCCAAAATCCAACATGGTTTCCATTTGAACCAAACCAGCTGGATTCCAATATCCCGAAGTCACATCGTTTACTCCAGCCACCACAGAATTAGACATACCTAGAGCTCTTGCATCCACACCAATCGACAAGAAATCATTGGAATATTTTGGAGCCAAGGAACTTTGAGCACGCACCATGAATATGGCCATCAGAGGAATAAGGGATAAAACAATTTTTCTAAGCAACATCGGCAATAAATGTACAAATGTAGTTACGGTAATAAACTCAATTTGTTCTGTAAAATTGTGTAAATATCGATAAATATTAACTTAATTTGAATTCACTATGCAAATAATACGTCAAATTCCCAATATTCTTACGGCAGGCAACCTGATATTTGGAAGTTTGGCCATCTTTTTTGCTTTGACCGGACATCTTAGCTGGGCTCCATGGTGTATTTTCATTTCCGCCTTTCTTGATTTTTTTGATGGATTTGCAGCCAGAAAACTTGGGGTTACTGGAGAACTGGGGAAACAATTGGACTCCTTGGCAGATATGGTCACTTTTGGATTGGCGCCCGGAATCATCATGGTGATTTTGATTAATTTAAGTTTGACCAATGATTTGGAAAAAAGAAGAGAATTTATTCAAAGTATAGGTCAATCCGAGCAACTAGGCGAATTTCAAAAAAACTACAAAAAAGACGCACCGGATCTTTTAGTGCTGAATAGTTTATACAACCATTCCAGAGCCATGCATTTCAACAAAGGTTTGGAAACTGATAAGATTGAAGGAGAAAAAGAAACTCCAGTTTGGATGTCTTATTTACCTTTTACAGGATTACTGATTGCCATTTTCTCTTTGTTTCGTCTTGCTAAATTCAATATCGACCCGAGGCAAACAGATGGTTTTATTGGTTTAGCAACACCGGCAAACACCATTTTCTTCGTCGGATTTGTTTTCATATTGAATAGTTATTTGGCTGCCGACCAGCTCACCGACTGGCAAGCATCATTGGCCTTATTTCTCTTGGATTACAAAGTTTTGATTGCGTTTACAATTCTCTTTTCCTTTTTATTGGTATCGGAAATACGCTTGTTTTCATTGAAAGTAAAAGGCTTTGGATGGAAAGGAAATGAAATTCGGTATGTTTTTGTATTGATTTGCATTGGGTGGATTGTCCTTCTAAAATTGTGGTCGTTTCCTTTTATTATTCTGACCTATATTTTGATTTCGGTTGGGAGTACTTTCAGAAAGAAGGATATTTAGATTTTCAGATTGCCAGACTACAAGATTTTCAGATTGCAAGATTATCAGACTTTTAGATTATAGAAAATAGTCTTGAATCTTGTGTCTTGAATCTTGTGTCTCGAGTCTTGTTCACTCCGGTTTTGCGTAGGATTTGGGAATCCTTCGCAACAGTTTTTCCTAAACCTTTCGTTGCCTTAAAGTTCGATCAAACTTCCAAAATATCTTGCTCCAATCCAGACCAGGAGTGTGCTTGTTTACCCTTGGCTTTCTCAATTTTCACTGGAATTCCTGTTAGGTGGGCCATACCTGAGACTTCTTCTATTTGATCGGGTCCGTCTGCGGCGAGCACATTAACATTGACCCCTTTTGTTTTGTTTGCAACATTTTGTCTGCTCGACTGATGACCCCAACCATGAGGAAGGGCAACTGTTTTGGGCATGAGATCTTCCAAGAACTTCACTGGTAATCGTACCGTAGCCGTTTTAGATGACACATCCACCAGGTCTTTGTTTTCCAATCCTAATTCAGCTGCATCGTGTGGATGGATGTACAAATAATTCGTGTGGAACTCTCCACTAACAAACTCCTCGAAGTTATGCGTCCAGGAATTATGGGTATTTACATGTCTTTTAGTAATCAGTTTGAATATATGCGCACTGTTTAGCTCTTTATCATATTCATCTTCAATCTTCTTAAATTGATCCATCAACACTTTCGGAGCCAAGTCTACCTTCTGATCGTTTGTATAAACTCTACTTCCCAGAAAACTTCCAATTTCATGTGGATTGCGCATCAAACCATGGCGATTTTTCAGGATCTTTTTAAATCCTGGTTGACCAGTAATTTTCAACAAAAGATGCAACAAAAATTCTTGAGGAAGAGCAGGCTGTTCATCTTCTTTTTGTCTGAAAGACCTCAACTTTTTAAGATTCTCCATGAACAATTGAGCCACTCGACTACCAAATAAATTGACTCCACTTGCTTTACACAAATCCAGGTAGATCGTAGCTTCATCTCGAACTTCTCCTACTGGAGGAAGAATTGGTTTCGTAGCTTGTAAGTAGGGTTTGGTTTGTAATCCGAGCATCAACGGAAAAATAAAAGGAAGATCTGAACGCTCTAAAGGAGAAGTACAAGGCAACATGTAATGTGCCAGGGATCCCGTTTCATTGGGCAGGATATCCAGCGTCACCAAAAGTTCCAGTTCCTGAAAAGCTTTCCTCAATTTATTACTGTTTGCCATGGTGATCAAAGGATTACCCCCAGTGATGAACATGGCTTTGAGTTGGCCTTCACCTGGAGTTAGTATTTCATCTGCAAGGACACCTCCAGGATAAGCATCATTTACCTTTCTATGATTTCCGATTCGCGATCGAGCATCTTGCATGAGTAAGCCATTTTTAGCGCCAAATTTTGGGAAATCGATAACCCCTTTTCCAACAAGAGTCCCTCCTTTTCTATCCAAATTTCCACTCACCGCATTAATCACTTCTTGAATCCAGAAGGCAAGCACTCCCATCCCTCCCATGTTCACTCCCGTTGAACAATAGAGAGATGCCCCATCAGCCTGATGGTAATCTGCCACCATTTGACGAAGGGTATCTGCAGGCATTTGCGTAACTTTTTCCGCTTTTTCCGGAGTCCATTCTGCACAAGCTTTTTTAATCTCATCAAAATTCTTCATGTATTCTTGCACCCTCGATTCATCTACCCCTCCAATTCGGATTAATTCATTGAGAAAAGCCAAATAAAAGTAAACATCCGTACCCGGACGAATAAAAATGTGTTGACCTGCGACCTTTGCTGATTCCGTTTTTCTTGGATCTACGAAATACAATTTGCATCCCCTTCTTTCCATTTCTTTTAGATGGAGACTCGGGTTAGGCACTTGAAGAAAAGACCATTTGGAAACCAAGGGATTGGCTCCTACAACGATAAAGCACTTTGTATTTAAAATATCTGGATGTGGCAAAGTAAAAGGAAAACCATACATATGCTCCGAAACCGCGAATTTATTGGAACAATCTTGTGTTGCCGAAGCATACATACTTTTTGAACCAATCGCATCCATAAAACCTTGAGCAAAAACAGGGTGCAAGACCGAAAATCCGGCTGCAGTTCCCACATACATTCCAATCGATTGTGGAGAATAATCCTTTCGAATTTTTTTCACTTTGGCACCAATTTCAGCCATGGCCTGATCCCATGATATACGAATCCACTCTTTTCCGATTCGTTTCATCGGATATTTTAATCGATCTGGGGAATTGAACAGATGATGTTGTTTCAAACCTTTAGGGCAGGCAAAACCTCTTGTTGTAACATGCTCGGTATCCGGTAGAATTTTTTTAATCTGATCCCCTTCAAACTCAACCTCTAATCCACATAAAGATTCGCAAATTCTACAAAAAGTGTATTCCTTTCGATTTGTTTCCATAGTTCCATTTCTCCTAGTCGGACTAAAATAAGAGATTTTACTGAAAATGAATTGGGAAGTTATCCTTAAACAAAATGGTTTATCAAAAGAAGGTGGTGTGTTGGACTATTGGATTTTTAGACTTCTGGATGCTGGATTAATAGATTATCAGATTGCAAGACTGCAAGACTTTCAGATTGTCAGATTATCAGACTTCTAGATTATAGAAAAATAGTCTTGCATCTAGCGTCTGGAGTCTAGTATCTTATTCACTCCTATTTTGCATAGGATTTGGGAATCCTCCGCAGCTTTGTCTTGGATCTGGTATCTGGAATCTGAAAATCTAGAGTCTTATTCACTCCTGTTTTGCGCAGGATTTGGGAATCCTTCGCAGCTTTGTCTTGGATCTGGTATCTGAAAATCTAGAGTCTTATTCACTCCTGTTTTGCGCAGGATTTGGGAATCCTTCGCAGCTTTGTCTTGGATCTGGTATCTGGAAATCTAAATAAAAGCGCAGGATTTCGAAATCCTGCGCAGTTAATTTTATTTCTGTTTGATCGACTTTAAGCTTTCGTACATGGTTGTAGCTTCTGCTTTTGTTCTCATCGCACCTTTTTCATTTTGGAAGATGTATAATTCATCTTCAGGCGCTGGGAAAGACATGTACATGTGAAAATCATCTTTTCCCATAACTTCTGTTTGAATGAAGTATCCATTTTCAGACTCTTCCAAGATTTCTTTTAGTTTGTTGACATCATTTTTCTTTGCCTCATCTAAAGCTTCATCTTTGCCCCAATCCATGGTTTCAATGGTAATTCCAAATTTTCCATCCGCTGTCTTGATCAAATCATTGTAGTTACCTTTTTCGAAAGTTGCTCCTTCTGGGACCATGATCGTTAGGGGATATCCATGTTCAGACAAATCCATTTCAACCATTGCTACTTCTTTTGGAGCCTCTACATTTTCTTCACCTTCGTTAGATGCTTCTTTGTTGTCTTTCTTTTTATCTTCTGATTTCTCTTCACCTCCACAAGAAACTAAAACTAAGGAAGCTAGAGCTATAAATGTTAATCCGATTTTTTTCATTTTTCTATTATTTGTTGTTATTGATTATGTATTCCAAGACTTTAGTCATCAAGTGAATGCGATCTTTACCATACACATTGTGTTCATGCATAGGGTAAGGAAAGAAATCCACTTGTTTTCCTTTGTCAATAAAGTTTTTGATAAGATCCAAACTGTGTTGCATCACCACTACGTTATCTGCCGTTCCGTGAATCAACATCAGTTTACCTTCCAATTTATCCACGTGATTTCTCAATGCTGTTTCTTCATATCCTTCTGGATTTTCTTCAGGCATGTCCATATATCGTTCTCCGTACATCACCTCATAATAAGCCCAATCGGTTACAGGTCCGCCCGCTACTCCAACATTGAACACACCCGCTTTTTTCAGCATCATGGAAATGGTCATGTATCCTCCGAAACTCCATCCGTGAACAGCCATTCTCGAGTCATCCACATAGGGCAAAGATTTCAGGAATTTCACCCCTGACATTTGATCCTCGATTTCATGTTTTCCCAGATTTCTGTGAATCACATTTTCAAAGTCGCGACCTCTATTTGCAGATCCACGGCCATCCACAGTGAAAACCAAATACCCTTGTTCGGCCATCCAGTACATCCATAAACTTGCACCTCCAAGCCACGAATCTGTGATCAATTGCGCATGTGGTCCGCCATAAACATAAACCAAAACCGGGTACTTTTTCGATTCATCAAAATTGGAAGGTTTAATTAGACGATAAGCTAAACTTGTTTCATCTTTCGCTTTGATCCAGCCATACTCCGCTTTTCCCATGGTGATCTTGAAAGTTTCGAAAGGATTTTTTGCTCTTACAAGTTCCTTCATCACTTTTCCCTTGGTATTGATGATCTGAGCTACATTTGGAGTATTGATATCTGAAAACTGATCAAAAATCAACCCTTTTTCCAAGTTAAGCACTACACTATGTGTTCCACTTTGGCTTGTAAGTTGAGTTTGCTTGCCATTAAAATCAACATAAAACAAATGT
This sequence comes from Crocinitomicaceae bacterium, assembly GCA_020436025.1. Lineage (GTDB taxonomy): Bacteria > Bacteroidota > Bacteroidia > Flavobacteriales_D > Crocinitomicaceae > JAGQYP01. The sequence continues at coordinate 21,267 of JAGQYP010000012.1, read as the reverse complement.
GTGGCTTTAGGATCTTCTCCAGTTCCAGTAAAGTACGCCCCTTTGCTTGTCACCTCCAATACTTCTTTGACTACCCATCTGTTTTTGGTAAGCTGTGTTTCCTTTTTGGATTGCATGTCGAACAAGTACAAATTATTGAAGCCATCTTTTTCAGTCACCCAAACAAACTTAGAAGCATTTTCCGGAAGGAAGAAAGCAGGGTGTTCAGGTTCCACATACTTCTCATGTTTTTCTTCAAACAAGGTCTCCAAAAATTTTCCTGTTTGTGCATCGTACACATTTAAATGCATATGATTTTGCTCACGATTCAATTCAGCTACCAGGATTTTTTTCTCATCTGGAGTCCACGATACATTTGTATAATAATGTTCTTTTCCTCCTTTAAATTCTAGATAAAGCACCTTTTTACTAGCCACATCAAAAACTCCAACTTTAGCTTTTTCGGAACCTTGACCTGCCATTGGGTATTTTATTGAAATTAATTTCCCCGGAGTTTGAGAAATATCCAGCAATGGATAGTCGCCTACATTGGATTCATCCTTTTGATAGAAAGCCAGTTTATTTCCTTTTGGCGACCAAAAAATACCATTCGTGATTCCGAATTCAGATCTTGCAATGGCTTGACCAGAAACAATGTTTGGATCGTCGAAATCCGTTACATTGATGGTTGCAGTTTCGTTCGTTACGAAAAGATTGTTCTCATGCGTATGAGCCACATTTCCAGTTTCGATTTGGATTTGTTCATTTTCGAAATCAAAATTTGCTTTGGCAATTCTTTTTCCCTTTTTGGTTTTCCAATTGTATTTGAAATAGGATTTTCCATCAAACAGGTAAAACTCTTCGGAATTGATCCAATCTACATTGGCGATGTATGGGAAAGTTGTCCCACAGGCATCATTAAGCGCCTGGATACTAATTTTTTCCAGTCCAACTCCTTTTGAATCATGGATATCTACGGTCATGTACCCTTCAATATTCGAATACATGTTTGTACCGGGGATCCATTTAAACCCAACTATATGTTCAGGATAAAATTTTCTGTATTGCTGACTTACTGCATCAGCAAGGGATAATTCATTCTGGGACCAACTAGTTGTTGAAACCAAAAATAAAAGAACAAGACCAAATATATTTTTCATCATAAACTGTGTTTTTCTGTATTGACGGCTGATCGATTCAGGGAAGATCAAAAATAAGGGAAGAAATTTAAAACCAATAGATTTTAAGAAAATTTTAATATTGTTTATTTTTATAGCATCATATGTGGCGAACACTATTTTACATATCACTTGTTCCAATCTTCTTGGCTTGCAACAATGCAGCCACCAATAAGGAATTTGACGAAATGAAAATGGATCTGGACGAAGCTTCAGAAATGTATTGCAAATGCATGATTGACGCCGATTCTCTGAAAGAAAACAATCCCATGGAATGCAAAGAAATTCTCAATAAAATGTTATTAGAGAAATGTGGTTCCAATGAAAAAGCGCAAAAATATGTTCATGAAGCCATTCGAAAATGCGTTGAATCTAGAGGAGAAATAAAAGAAAATGAGGATTGAATTTTGAGAGTAGAGTGAATTCTACAGTGAACATCACAATAGTTCACTTTATAAAAGTTTCAGAAGAAAAATCATAGTAAAAAACATCTCCATCTTTTACTAGTTGTACGATATTGCCATTGGAAAATTGGATTTTATCGTATTCTGCTTCCACCAGCACACCTTTGTTTTCATCAACTAATCCATACTGCTTCAAGATTTGTGCTTTGAAATAGCCTCCGATTAAAGGACGTATTTGATGATATACCAAACCTTCAATCATGGTACCATCTTTAAAAAAGATTTTGGTTTCGTCGTCTTCTTTTACAATGGCATATCCACTGATAAAGGGACTACATTCCTCAAATTCTCTGTTGTAAATGGGTTTTGCTTCCAGATCTACATAGGCCATTGTTCGATCGGTATATTGCACTACAAAATAGTCTTGATGATAAGAAACGATCTTCGCGAGATTTCCTTCAAAATCAAATCTATCATCTGTTTTTGTATTTCTCAATCTGTATTTTCCATTGCTTTTATAGACCAGAAAATCGCCATACTCTGAGATTTTCATGATTCCTCCTTTGTCAATTTCCTCTTTGACTCCTGCTTTCATCAGCACTTTTTCGCGATCAAAATATTTTTGAAAATAGAGGCCGGTAAGAAGATCCGTCTTCCCTTGCTCCGTGTGTACTAAAGTTTCGGGATCTGAGTAAAACTGATTTCCCTCTTCTGATCGAACATGGACCAAATCCTTATTGCAATTCACAAAGCCCGAATTTGGAATCTTGTGTGTCAGTTTTCCCTGAAAATCATAAAAAACTAATGCATTCCCGTTTTGAAAAATCAGCCAATTCTTGAATTGAGATTTGAATTCCCCTTTCAATTTTTTTGGTTTCAAAATTTCAGGATCGATCAAAAAATAAGAGCCGTTTTCCCTGGCAACAAAGCGATCCTCTATGAACTCTATCTTCTCATATTTAGGTGGAATCAAGGTATCCCCATGATGATTGAGAACGCCTAATTTTCGTCTTTGTTCAAACAAAACATAACTTTCACTAATAGGTGTTAATTCTGAAAAAACAGGGGGAATTTCATTTCCATTGGCATGAACTAAACCTAATTTCCCTTTTTTTCGAAAACGGTACCAGTTGTGTCCCAGATGTTTCAATCTACCATAATCCGCAGGGATCAATACCTCAAGTTGTTCGTTTAGTAAACCATTTTTTCCATTTTCCGAATAAATGACTGCCTCCCCTTCTCTTTTCAAAATGGTTCTTCCATTCGGGATTTCATATTTGTTACCCAGGCTATCGATGATAAATTCCTGAAATTCTTTTTGGGCACTAATTAAAACTGAATCTTCCTTGGACCTCATTCTTTTCAGTTCTCGAAATTGGTGCGGCAGGAGAACCGTGTCGATGGCAATTATCCCCCAATTCCCGTTTTTAACCGACAAATATTTGGACCGGACAGGATTTTCAAGGTAATCGTAATTTTCTTTAAGTAGTTTGTTGTGCTCACTATCGATCAGGTTCCATTTTCCATGATCAATTTTCATGGGTGTATCTTTAAATTTCAAATCTAGATAGGCACTTTCCCTTTTATTGAATGGGACGGAATCGTTGAAATTGCCGATGATATTTGAAATAAAATTTCCCGAATGCATGATGTATTGCTGATCATTAGGGCTACATGCCACATATTCTCCAAATTCTGAAATTCGGCGAACATGCTCTTCATTCTCCTTATCTATAAAAGTGTATTTTAATGCACCCACTGTATCCATAGATTGAAAAACAAATTCCTTTCCGGTGAAATATTCCAAAGCAGGTTTGTTTTTGTACACCGATGAAAGAGACAAATAACCAGTAATCTTTTGAAATCTTTTGGTGTTATCGTGATCAATAATCTCGTATTCTCTCGGTCCATGAATGGCTCCAAACGGAGTAATCAAAGTGTGTTTGGAATTTGCAGAAAATGCACCAGCAAGAGTATAATTCCGATCTAAAAACACCTCAATCACATCGTATTTCGGTTTCAGAATGTAGCTTCTGTACGCCGAGTCGCGCAATCCCCACAAGCCGATCTCAAATTCATTGGCTTTATCTTTGAATTTCATAAACTCTTTTTTCCATCTATAGATTGAATCTACACCGACAGTCAAATTATTGCTAGAAGCTCGAGTTCTACTTTTTATATCCTGAATATTGATGATGCCCACATCCTGAAATTCGACACGACCAGAGACCTGATTGCCTTCCAAACTAAAAGAGACCACTTTTTTGTATTTGATGACTTTCCCATCCTTATTTTTCACAGGTCCCGAATAACATTTGAAAGCACCCTCCACATATCTAATCTCATCATAAATGGGCGGTTCGATTTGCACTCCTCCTATTGAATAAATTCCGTGTTTGGCATCCTTAAAAACTTCATAATAATCTGTTTCGTCTGAAATCCAATCGTATTGTGTTGGAATGATCGTGGCACCCGACTGGCTCAACAAACCTGCTTTGTAATCGCTATTGAGTACATAAAAACCATTGTTTAGCGCAAAAACGTCGTTGTATTTGGCCTCCAAAAAATATTTTCCATTTTGATCAATGACTCCGAAAAAATCCCCTTTTTTCACCTTGTAAAAATTCCCTTGCATCCATTCAATCCAATCAAATTCTGGGTCTAAGAGGTACTTTTTTTCCAGTGGATCAAACACTCCATATTTTCCATTTTTAAGAATGACATACCATGATTTATCCAGATTAAAATTCATCATGGGTTGATGATCCTTTTCGAAACTTCCTTGAAAATCATCTTTTAGTCGGTATTCCAAAGTATTGGTTGAAAAGAAGATCTGATTATTATAGTAATAGTAATATCGACCGGATGAATAGGCTAATTCATTTAACTTTCTGTTTATCACGACACAACTATCAGGTTTGTGTAATATGAGCGTGTTTTGAAAGACTTCCAGCTGGAATCCATTGACCCAATATTCCATTTCCAGATCTGTATTGATCAGCAATTTGGAAGTATCATTTTCAGCCAGTAGTAAATCTGAGCCTATTGAAGTAACTTTTTTGAAAATGCCCTCGGCAAATGTTTTTCCTTTATCATTCTTCACCTCGAATAGCCCATTCTTTTGACAAGCAAAAAACTGTTTATTTAAAACTTTGACTTCGTTATACTCGGGAGGTAGAATTTCCTTTCCTTTCTGATTCACCACACCATACTTTCCATGATGCATGAATACAGCATAATTAAGATCCTTAAAATTGAAAATGAAATCGTAGACGGGATTTAAAATCACCTTTTTTTGAGGAGAAATCAAGCCCCATTTCCCTCCTTCACGGTATGGAAGAGCATTTTGCGCATGCAGAAAACTGCCGCCAAGGAATAGTATGCATAAAAGGAGTAATCGCATTAAGATTTTATTGCCTCACAGATTCGTTCTTTCAATTCGTCTTTTGAGCTTACCGCATTTTTTTTGGAAGAAAAGTCGACCGTCACCAACTCCTTTTGTCCATTAAATTTTCGCCATTTATTAAAGTTTTCGGAATTCAAAAGAGCAATTTTATTATTGTCGTAAAAAGCTACCAGTATATTTTTAGACTTAGGATCATAAGAAAACTCATCAAAAGAGTCTTTCGAATAATTCACCACAATGTTTTCAGAATAAGAAATCAAACTAAGGTGCAAATCATGTGGAACTTTCCCATCAATTTTTGCCAAAACAGGAAAACTCACTTGATCCTGATCCCTTTTATTTTTGATATCCCAATTGTACGTTCCAAAACCATCTATTTGCACACTTCTAATCATTTTTGGCTTATAATAGATTGAATTCGGATCCGATTGCATGATCTCAATCGTATTTTGGTATTTCGACAAGGCCAACTCCAAATCTTTACCCGTTAGAATAGGCTGAATTTTCATTTTGTGCATTTTACCATCTTTTTGCACCTGTAGTTCGTAGGTCAATGCTTCCCCTTGCACTGGTACAATCTTGGCCGTTTTGTGACTGAAATGAGTCATTGTACTAGGAATTCTATTTCCCACATACCTCCAGATAAGCGATCTGTACATGTTTAATTCAGGAATATCCGTGTAGTCGATATCGATGCTCACCGCATTGGAAAGATCTTGATTTTTTGGATTTTTCGGCATGGTATTCTGAACCAATGAATCAGGTTTGACACCATTTTCCGTATGCAAGTAATTCCACTGACCGTTTTCTTCCTGCTTGTAAAAATTATAGCACGGAGTATCTTCAATTGAAGCCAAATCCACTCCCAATTTTTTCCCTTCTGCTACTTCAACAGGCTGATCTTTCTGCGTTCCCTCAATACGAAACATTCCGGCAGAACGAAGATCAGATCTCACCCCTGCACTATCGTAAAACATGGGAATACCCGACTCAGCGATATCCGCAAAATCGTGAAATTCTTCAAATTTTATGGCTACTTCTCCATTTACCAGTTTCCCTTCTTGATCCACAAAAGCATTTTCAGGAATTCGGATAATGGAACCTTGATCCGTTTTAATCACGGCACCTTTTGAAACATCTACAATATAGCTGTTGGGATCTTTTTCAACCTCAGGTGCTTTTTCCGCAACCTTTTCAGTTTCATTTTGAGAACAAGACACAAGAATAACAGTAAAACAAAAGAGTATTAAATTTTTCATGGCATCATTTTATTGAAATAATGTGAAAAAACAAAAAGGGAACAAGATAACTCATTCCTATTAAAAAATTTTATTGCCTAATGTCAACTAGTGAATCAATCTAAATTCAATTCTTCTGAAACTGGAAAATATCCATATTGAAAAACAATTTGTTGCCCTTCATCAGAAAGCTCAAATTTTAAAAACTTAGCCAATTCTCCCGTTGGCTTTCCATTAAAATACTGATACAAAGGTCGAACAAAAGGATAAAGCCCGTTCATTACTTTTTGATCTTCCAAAGGAGAATAAGCTCTCATTTCACCTTCGATATAAACATTTTGGGCCTTAATTCCTTTCCGAACCTTATTAAATTCGTTTTTCACAAAAGCTACTCCAACGTATCCAAATGAGGTCGAATCCTCGGTTACAATATCAACAACATCTTTGTTTGAAGATGCAATCTTGGTGTTTGCAGGAAAATCATCTTCTCCAAGAAATAAATCTTTTACATACTGATGTGTTCCTGAATTCTTATCTCTCCCATAAATGGTAATAGGTAAATTTTTTCCTCCAACTTCTTTCCAATTTGTGATTTCTCCAGAAAGAATCTTTTTAATTTGAATAGTAGATAAGCTATCCACTCCATTCTTTGCGTTGGTAATAAAAGCGAGGGCATCCATGGCGATAATCACAGAATAGGGTTTAACTCCTGCAGATTTTGCATTCCTTGCTTCCACAAGACTTATGGATCTAGAAGAATTAGCTACATGAGCTTCTCCTCTTAATAGTTTCCCAATTCCAATTCTCGACCCTCCACCTTCTACTTGAATATTGTGATTAGATTCAAACCTTTTCACCATGAGTTGTATCATGGCTTTTTCAGAATCAGAACCTGAAATTAGGAAAGTAGATTTTGGTTCATCTTCTATTTCAGTTTTAGAATCATTTTTTTGACAGGACATAAAGGTTAGAAGAGCAAATGATACGTAGATGGTTTTTCTTTTCATATTCGCTATAATGTTTTCATGAAACACAAAACAACGAATGATAAAAAGAAGAAGGGTTAAAATAACCTTAAGTAAACCTCACCAACACCTTAAATTCGACAAATATTGCATTAGTTTCGATGAAAATTTATGCATGCCCTCCTCGGTAATCTTCCTCCTGATCCTCTTCCATCATGCTGAGATAAGAATTATAGCGTTCCGGGAAAATCTCCCCATGCTCCACAGCATCTTTAACGGCACAACCCGGTTCGTTCACATGAACACAATTATTGAATTTGCATTCAGGTAGAAGTTCTAACATTTCGGGAAAGTAATGCGATAGATTTTTTTTGTCAATATCGATTAATCCAAAAGCCTTTATGCCAGGGGTATCAATTAGGTACCCACCATTTTCCAATTCAAAAATCTCTGCAAAAGTAGTGGTATGTTGTCCGGCCAAATGGGTCATGGAGATCTTTCCAACTTTAATATCTAAATCTGGTGCCAGAAGTTTGGCTATGGACGATTTTCCTACCCCTGAATTTCCAGAAAGCAAAAACTGTTTTCCAGCAGTTTCTTCTTTTAAGAAATCAAATGTTTCAGGATGTTTCAATGAAGTTTTATGGCAAGGATATCCAATAGACTCGTAAATGGAAATATAATGTTCCAAAACCGCCTCATCTTCTGGAAAAAGCAAATCTACCTTGTTCCATATGATCGAAGTTGGAATAGAATAGGCTTCAGCGGTCACTAAAAATCGATCAATAAAACCTAAATGCGTTTGGGGAGCAATTAAGGTTACCACCAAATAAGCACGATCAATATTAGAGGCTAAAATGTGTGACTTTTTGGAAAGATTGATGGACTTTCGAATAATGTAATTCTTGCGATCAAAGAGTTCCGTAATCAAATTTTCTTCCTCTCCCACTCTCACTTTTACGCGATCTCCAACAGCTAAAGGATTGGTAGTCCGAATGCCCTCAATTCTAAACTTTCCTTTGATAAAGCAATCCAGCGTTTCACCGTCATCCGTCTTCACTTTGTAGCGACTCCCAGTTGACTTCAAAACCAATCCATTTTTGTAACCTTCCTCCTGCATTGCCTTATTTCTTAAGAAAAGCAAAAATAATCTTATAAATAAGAAATTAAATTATCTTTGATTCAATAATACAAATTTCCGAATTCGCATATGTCCATTAAGGTTGAAAATGTATCCAAATTTTATGGCAATCAAGCTGCACTAGATGATGTTTCTTTTTCTATTGGGAAGAGTCAGATTGTTGGTTTTTTAGGTCCTAACGGGGCAGGAAAATCGACGATGATGAAAATTCTGACAAGTTTTATTCCGGCCAGCAAAGGAAATGTTGAAGTATGTGATTTAAATGTGGAAACCCATTCCAATCAGATCAAACAATTGGTAGGTTATTTACCAGAACACAACCCGCTTTATTTGGACATGTATGTGAAAGAATATTTGGCGTTTGTTGCTTCGATTCACAAGGTAAAAAACAAAAAAGATCGCATTGCAGAAATGATCGAATTGGTTGGATTAGAGCGTGAACAAAAGAAAAAAATCGGGGCACTTTCTAAGGGATACAGACAACGTGTAGGATTGGCTCAAGCCATCATTCACGACCCAGAAGTGTTGATTTTAGATGAACCTACAACAGGATTGGACCCTAATCAATTGGTAGAAATACGAAATTTGATCGTTGAAGTTGGTAAAACAAAAACCGTGATGCTTTCTACGCATATCATGCAAGAAGTAGAAGCCATTTGTGATCGTGTAATTTTAATTGATAACGGTCGAATCAAAGCCGATGATTCCATTTCCAATATTCAAAAATCTTCAGGAAAAGGTCAGGTCGTTTATGTAGAATTTGACACGGACATCAGCGACAAGGTTTTAAAATCCATTAAAGGAGTGGGCAATACTCGAAGATTGCACGGTAATACTTGGTTGATTGAATCCAAAGATGAGCAGGATATTCGTAAAGATATTTCCAAAGCTGCTCAGAAAGAAGACAATGTCATTTTGACCATGAGAATTGAGGAAATGTCCATGGAAGAAGTCTTCAAAAAACTCACAAAGAAGTAATATTTTAGGCAGATACAGTAGAAGAACCAAAAATTGGTTAAATTTGCCGTCTTAATAAGAAAAAAATCAATTCAATATGTCATATTTATTTACATCAGAATCCGTTTCTGAAGGGCATCCAGATAAAATCGCCGATCAGATTTCAGATGCTTTGATCGATCACTTCATGGCTTTTGATCCATCTTCAAAAGTAGCTTGCGAAACTTTGGTAACTACTGGTCAGGTAGTGCTTGCAGGAGAGATCAACACAAACACTTATCTAGATGTTCAGGAAATCGCCAGAGAAACGATCCGTAAAATTGGGTACACCAAATCGGAATATATGTTTGAAGCGAACTCTTGTGGAATTTTAAGTGCATTGCATGAGCAATCGCCTGATATTAACCAGGGAGTAGATAGAAAGAACCCTGAAGAGCAAGGAGCGGGAGACCAAGGAATGATGTTTGGATATGCCACAAACGAGACAGAAAACTATATGCCATTGGCATTGGATCTTTCTCACATGATTCTTCAAGAGCTTTCGAATATCAGAAACAATGAGCCTGGAGTAATTGGTTATTTAAGACCAGATGCTAAATCACAGGTAACCATTGAATATTCTGATGATAATGTGCCTCAAAGAATTGATACGATTGTTGTTTCCACTCAGCACGACGACTTCGACTCAGAAGAAAACATGTTGAAAAAGATCAAGGAAGATATCGTGAATATCGTGATCCCAAGAGTGAAAGCGAAACAAAAGCCGGAAATTCAAAAATTATTTACTGACGATATTACTTACCACATTAATCCAACTGGAATTTTTGTTATCGGTGGACCACATGGTGATACTGGGTTGACAGGAAGAAAAATTATTGTGGACACATACGGTGGAAAAGGAGCTCACGGAGGAGGAGCATTCTCAGGAAAAGATCCATCAAAAGTTGACCGTTCTGGAGCATACGCTACAAGACATATTGCGAAAAACATGGTAGCTGCTGGATTGTGTGACGAAGTATTGGTTCAAGTTTCTTATGCTATTGGAGTTGCCAAACCATGTGGTTTGTTTGTAAACACTTACGGTACAGCGAAAGTAGACATGCACGACGGAGATATCGCGAAGAAAATTGGTGAGATCTTTGACATGCGTCCGTACTTCATCGAGCAAAGATTGAAATTGAGAAACCCAATGTATTCTGAAACTGCAGCATACGGTCACATGGGAAGAACCAATGAAACTGTTAAGAAGACTTTTAAATCTCCAATGGGTGAAACTATCACCAAAGAAGTAGAGTTGTTTACTTGGGAGAAATTGGATTATGTGAATCCGATTAAAGAGAAATTTGGATTGTAGGATCCGGAAGAAAACAACACACCAAATAACCCGGGAATGAATTCCCGGGTTATTTTTTTACCACAAATCATCATGCCATTTACACCATTCCATTCAATAGCCGAGAGGAATCAATAGACTCCAATTAAACCTTTCCCCTTCTCACCTGTCCAATTCCAACACAATCTTAAAAGCATGGAAAACAGGAAGATCATACATCTCTATAATCGCTTTGGTTTTGGACTCACTGGCAAACAAATCAAAAAACTTTCAGGAATCTCTTTTGCGGAAAAACTGAAAAAGGAAAAAGTAGAGGAAATCAAGCTTGATCTTTCAGAGTTTGAGGGAGTAGATTTTCGGAGTTTACCTGAAAAAGAAAGGAAAGAGTTCTTCAAGAAATTACGGGAGAAGATCAAGGATTTGAATTTAATGTGGCTGGATAGAATGATTCATTCTGAAAATATTATTCAGGAAAAAATGAATTTGTTTTGGCATCATCATTTTGCTTGCAGTATTGAGAATCCTTTGTATGGTCAGCAGTTTACTAATGTTATACGGAAGAATGCGACTGGAAATTTTCGTAATCTGGTCTTGGAAATTTCCAAATCGGCCGCGATGATCGATTTTTTACACGCCAAACAAAATGAAAAATCCCATCCGAACGAAGATTTTGCTAGGGAATTGTGTGAGCTTTATACTTTAGGAAGAGATAACGAGTACACCGAAAAAGATGTTCAGGAAATTGCGCGAGCTTTCACAGGTTGGCGCCACAAGATGCTTGGCGAATTTATCGTACATCCCAAAAAACATGATGAAGGAAACAAGACCATTTTCGGAAAGACGGGAAACTTTAATGGGGAAGAGGTAATCGATCTCATTCTGGAGAAAAAAGCTTGTGCGGAATTTATCTGTAAGAATATTTACGAATACTTTGTACATCCAAAAGTGAATGAAAAGCACTTGAAGGAGCTCACGGATGTATTCTATACTTCAAAGTATGATATTCAGAAATTGGTTATTCATATTGCGGAGTCCAATTGGTTTTATGAGGAGCAAAACATCCTGGCGAAAATAAAATCACCCATAGAGTTTATTGTAGGATTGAGTCGGCAATTCAAGATAGAAAATGAGAATCCAAAAAGTTGGTTGTTATACCAAAAACTATTTGATCAGATATTATACAGACCACCCAATGTAAAAGGTTGGAAAGTAGATCAAGAGTGGATTGATTCCAATAGTTTGCCACTACGATTAAGACTTCCTTCCATTATCCTGACCAATGCACAATTGGATTTAGCAGCTAAACCAAATTATGACGAAAACCCTTTGGATGGGATGAAGGAGAATAAGTTTAGTCAGAAACTTGGGTTTACCTATGACTGGGAATATTTCTTCGAACAAAACCAAGGCATGGATTTTAAAGACTTGTTTTTCAATGGTAAACTCTCCCCTCAAATGAAGGCATTTATTGACAAGCATCCCTTTGAAACAAAATACGAGGAAGTGATTCAGCTCATCTCTCTTCCCGAATTTCAATTAATCTAAAATCAGGAATATGAAAAGAAGAGAATTTATACGAAATACGAGCTTAGGAGCAATTGGAACTTTTTTCATTCCTGAATTTTTAAGAGGGATGGATTGGATGAATTTAGACGAAGGAAATCAGTTTAGAAAGCTCATTGTCATTCAACTAAGTGGTGGAAATGACGGACTGAACACCATCATTCCTTTTGAAAACGATTTGTACTACAATCTCAGACCACAAATCAGCATTTCAAAAAATGAGGTCATTAAACTAAATGATGAGCTGGGATTGAATCCAAACATGGGTGAATTTCATAAACTTTTTAAAGACGGATTGGTAAGCATTGTTAACTCCGTAGGGTATCCAAATCCGAACCGATCTCATTTTCGATCTATGGATATTTGGCATACGGCGGTAGATTCCAATCAATATTCAAAATCAGGATGGTTGGGTCGCTACATGGATAGTTATTGTTCCAATTCTCATTCCATGCTCGAACTAGATTCACAGCTTTCTCTGGCACTACATGGAAAAGAAAGAAATGGGTTGGCATTGGAGCAATCAGACAAACTATACAAAACCTTGCGAGATAAATATTTTAGGGATGTAATTGAAACCGCAGAATCTGCAGAATTGAATGAAGACAATCAAGGGTATTTGTATAAAACCCTCATTCAAACCAATCAAAGTGCAAAATACCTTGCTGAAACCCACACTGTGAAAGACAATAATTTAGAATTTCCTCAAACCGGTTTAGGGAAAAAATTGGCTCAGGTTTCACAATTTATTCGATCAGGATTTTCTACTCAAGTGTATTATGTTTCACACAACGGTTTCGACTCTCATGTGAATCAAAGAAAAAGCCAGGATAAATTATTGGAAGACTATTCAAAATCCGTTTCAGCTTTGGTTCAGAGTCTTGAAAAATCAGGTGATCTGGAGCTCACACTCATCCTCACATTTTCAGAATTTGGAAGAAGAGTTGAAGAAAATGGTTCTTCAGGTACCGATCACGGAAAAGCGAATAATCTGTTTTTAATTGGAAAAAACTTAAAGCATCCGGGCATTTATAATGATGGGCCAGACTTATCCAATTTAGACGACGGGGACATTTCTTATAAAGTAGATTTCCGAAATGTGTATTGGGATATTTTGAATGAATGGTTTGGGAAAGATGCCTCGAAGATTATATCAAAATCGTTCACTTCTTTGGGAATTCTCTCTTAAAAAAGAAGATAGTACTTTATGAAATCTTTAAGAAACTAGTCAAATAAACTCATCCCTAAAGGGTGTATCTATTTGATTTTCTGTTATTTATAACGTTTTCCAATTTTAGAAATAATTTGGAACGATTATAAATTGATCTGAATTAACCGCTGTAAAGGAAGAATTATATAATTTTGCGCCCGTAAACAACTAAAAATTATTTAATTATGAAGAAGATTATTTTTATGTCGCTTGTACTTTCTGTAGTAGCAGTATCATGTACAGTTAAAAAATACGGTACTAGAGAACAGGATATCGTAAATCAAACAATTTTCACAAGACCAATGGTTGCTGATGTAGACGTTAACGTAAACAAAAAGATCGAAGGTTATGCTGAAGACAAAATGTTGGACGATGCAAAATCAAAAGCTAGACATGATGCTTTAACTAAGTCTGGTGCAGACATCATCGTAGACCCAGTTTATTCTTACGAAAAACCAATGTACGGTAAGTACAAAGTTACAGTACAAGGGTATTTTGGAAAATACACAGCTGTTAAGCCAATGGATATTCCTGATACTACTTTATGGAAAACAGGTTTGAAATCGAACGTTGTGAACAAAGCAATGGACAGCGGAAAGAAACCAATTTTCAACTTCGGAAGAAAATAATTCAAACAGAATTGAAATTTGAAAAGCCATTTGCAAAAGCGAATGGCTTTTTTTATTCTACTATTTTATAAAATAAGTCGCATTCTTATTGAAAGATCTCATGGTTGGGGTTTGATTTCCTTTGGACAAATCCTGTACCTTTTGAAATACGTTTTCAAAGAGATTCTCAACATCCTCTTTATTGACTGAAGTTCGCAGGGCATCAATCAAAGCATAAGTAAATAATCCATTATTCCATTCTTCACTTTCCATCGAAAACTCAACTCCTGAAGAGGAGGTCATGATTGTGGATCCATTTCCTTTTCTGAAATCTTCAAAGAGCAACTCTTCCAACTCAGCTACTTTTTGGACATTGATATCGCCGTATTTGATTGTTTTTCCTGCTGCTCTAAAAGTAACATTCTCATCCTTTTCTACTTGACCAGCCATAACCACATCTTCCTTGTCAATTTCACCTGAATGACAAGCATCAAATAAAACCAATTTGTTTCTGGCCGGAATGGAATCAAGTAAATTATCCAAAACAGATTTATGGATTCCTCCTTCACTTGGTTTATTAAAATTGGTAATGGAGGTAGCGAAGTAATATTCAAAATCTGCATCGATGAGTCCGTGGGTTGCAATGAAAAGCACTACTTGATCTTGAGGTTTACTTCCTTTTAAAACCGTTTTTAGTTCCTCCAGTTTAGTTAAGTTAAAATCTTCATTTAGCAATTTAAAATCGTAGGAATGATCAAAATTTACTCCGATAAAATAATCGTGAATATTGGTCGCATCCTTCACAGAATAATTCAGATTGAAAGAAGGATCCTGAAATTTTTGTACGCCAATGGTGATTAAATAAAGAGATCTTTCCCCTACATCCTGATTACTAAAAATTTCGATTTTTCTCTTAATACTTTCCCCTCCAGAAACGTTGATGGCCGAAACTTCGATTACATTTTTGCCTTTAGACAATCCAATATTGAGTTTTTTAGAAGCTTTTTTGGATTTGTTTGCTTTCAAATCGAATCCGTTCATTCCAAAATAGGGAACCCCATTCACCCAAACATTCAAACGATCCAAGTTCATGTTTTCATCTTCAATCTTCAAATCTAAATCCAAGTTAGATTTATCCGAAATCAAGGGGATTGCATCTTTATTTTCAATTTTGACTGTTGGGATATAAAAAGTATTGGTGATCTGATCTTTAGTAAATCCAAATTTTCGCAATCTTTTCTCATAAGATTTTTCTAGCATGTGAATCGTAGCTTCTTCGCTTAGACCAAGGCGCTTCAGAACAATATCAGGGCGATTGTATTTCAGATCATAATTTTCAAAAGGCACAAACTCTGACCCCATTTTGTACCCAACATGTTGGTGGGCTCCATTGATACTCAAGTAATATTTATCAGGAGTAAAAATCAGCATGGAATTGTCCACGAAAGGAACAATGGTAGCGATGAGTTCTTCAATTTGCTTGTCCCAAATCTTCACAGTTCCATCAATCGAAGAAGTAAATAAGAAATCATTGGAAGAAATTAAATCCGTGATCACATCTTGGTGTGAATTGATCTCGCGTACATTCTCTTCTTTGTAATCTTTCATCGAATACAAAGCTTTCCCCATAGAAAAGAAAAATTGAGAAGCATTAGGCTTGACCACCGCAGTCACTTCATCTAGCAATTGCACCATGGGCTCTTTTTCAAACACCTCCCCATTCTTTACTTCGTACAGAGCAAAGGTATTTTCAGAAGAAACAATGAATTCTTTTTTACTGATCCATCCTACGTAGTTTTTTGTACCCCAAGAACCATAATTAAAACTGGGTAAATAATAATATTCACTTCCTGGAAACATAAACTCTTCCGGGACTTCAATGGAAGTAACTTCCTGATCCTTGACCACATTATTGAGATCTGCAGTACTTACTACTTTTAGTTTCTGAACAATATTATCATCCTTATATGTTCCATAAAAAACCATCAATTTACTTTGATCGAAACTTGGTTGAATACTGTAGATAAATTCATCTCCATAACTTTTAGTTTCAGCTACTGACTCATTTTTTTTATCCAATTTCGTTTCATCTAATTTTTGATGAGTTTTGATATCGTAAGACACAATCGTATTGTCCAGTCCAGAGGTGAAATATTTAGATCCAGCAACTTTAATATCTGAAACCACCCCAACATGATCTGTTTGATGGTATTTTTCAGGCAAATCAATTTTACTTTTTAAATCAATCACCGTTACCATTCCCTGATCCTGAGCCATAAACAATGTTTTGCTTTCTTCTTTGAAGTCCAGACCATAAACCGGCAAGGCTTTACTTTTAAGATCGTGAATTAATTTCCCATCGATGGTACTCCAGACAATGACAGAATAATCATCCGATACAGAAGCAAAATACCTTCCATCCCGACTAAACTCAATGTCGTTCACTGTTCCCAAATGCGTTTTGGATTCCATCATGTAACTCTCTTTCAAATTATAGAGAAAAGTGTGACCGTCTTTACTTCCCATAACCAGATAATTCCCCTGATCATCTACAGCCATGCAATTGGGTTCCACGTGCAGGTTTTTTTTCAGTTTATTGATTCCGGTGAAGAGTTCCGTTTGTTTTAAAAATTTATCTTCCAGATAGAAGAAAGTCTGATTTTTTGCGTCCATTTCCACGAGGTCGGCTCTTACTTTATCGGCCGGACTAAACTGTTTGTTTTTTTGAAATAATTTGGAATAATCGACAGATGACAAAAACCCTCTTTTTGTTTCTTCCATGAGCGTATCCAATTCAATCACTTCAGAATTTAGGGTGTAGCCCACAAATTTGTAATTGGAATAGCTGAATTTAATGTCTTCAAAGTTATGCGGAGTTAGCTTGGTAATCTCTTCGCTTTCAAAATCGACCAAATACAAACCATCTCCCATCATGAGCACATTATTATTGAAGTGAATGATCTTTTTCACCTCTGCATTGAAAGGAATTCGGTAAAGCATGTCTCCCGATTCGATATCATAATATTTGATAAATCCACTTTCGTTAAAAGTCACCAAAACATCCTTGAAAGCAAGAAAATCCATGGCTACAACATTAGAAGTGTCCTTAAATCGAACTATTTCCTTTCCCAGCATGAAATCCCAAATAATGATGTTTTGTCTGGCATCTTTACTTGCGAGAAACTTATTGTTTTCGTGGAAGCATAATTTTTCAACCGGAAAAAGGTGTCCGCGTTGCACGACCAGATCCAGTGCTTGTCCATGAGCTTTTTCAGAAATTAAAAAAATCATACAGCAACCGAATAGGAAATGTAGTAGTCGAAATATTGTCATTGTCGAATGTTTGTTCTGATTTTCAGGTACTAAAATAGGGAGATTTTGGGAGTTCCCCCGAATAACCCGGGAATTAATTCCCGGGTTATTCAGCCCCCTTCAACATCTTCAACTCTACTCGTAATTCGCGAAGCATGGCCATGATGGAATTTAGGTTGAGTTCTTCCGCTTTGTATTGTCCAATGTTTAGACTACAAGTGTAAGACCAATATTCCAAAGTATCTTCGATAGCTACTTCGTAAGGTGCGTATTGTTTATTATCTGATTTTAAGATCAAAATCCCCTGATGAATCTTCTCCAAAGAAATTCGTTTGAATACAGGTCCGTCTGATGCGGTCAAAATCACATAACACTGATTGTCTTTTAATTCTTCCAAACCACCTACAAATTCACCAATCACATAGGCTCCGTCGCGAACCATGGGCTCCATCGAATCGCCTGAGATCGGGAATGCACGGTGTTTGCCGGTTGGTAAAAATGGTAATTTCATAGCTTTTAGTTCTGATATATACTCAGGATCTGAATATCCCCTCAAATAACCTGCAGAAGACTCTTTGGTTACAACTTCGATCATATCCTTATTGTCTTCATCTATAAGAACCGGAAACAGGATCCTATTGTTCCCTATATCCATAAACGTGCCATCTTTTGCATGGGTTAAATCACTCTTCACCAAAGCATCGATGGGCAATTGGAAGAATTCAGAATATTTTACCAAAGTATCCAAAGAAGGGTGTGCCCGACCATCTTCATAAGAGGCAATCTGGTTTCGAGACAAATCCAACTCATTGGCCAAACCTTCTTGAGAAAAGCCTTTTTTGTTGCGGAGGTATCTTATGTTTTGAGGGAATTTCATTTTTTCTGGATTTTAGATTATCAGATTCTAGACTGCAAGACTATTTTTTCATTGTAAATATTTAAGCAATTGCATTCTTTTGTGTAATATCCTCTCTATTTGAATTCCTTCTACAGGGCTTTTAGAATAAAGAATCAAATACGGTTCGAAAGGCCACATGTACACTTCTCTTACACCTTGAATTAGCTTACCAACCTCAGGATTCTGTGCCAACCATTCAATTTCCGACTTCATTCTATCTTCATATCTATCTGCTGCGTCAATATTTCCGTAATAGTCATAGGCACTCAAATAAGCTTTTTCTAAATCCAAAATAGATCTTCGTGATAAAGCGTATGTCATTTCAGTCCTTCTTCTTGTTTACCTTATTATGCATTGCTTTTCTGTGCGACTCCCAATCAAAGTCTTGAACATAACCAGAACTTCTTGCTTCTTCCACTAGATTTCCAATTTCTCTCTCCGCTCTTTTTTTTGCAAAAAACTGGCGTAAACTTTCACGAATCACTTCACTGGCATTCTTGTATTCTCCGCTCTCGATCTCTTGCTTAATAAGTGCATCAAAATGTTCTCCTAGCACAAATGATGTTGGTTTACTCATAATATTAATTTTTATTATAAATATACTAATTATTAGTATTCATGTCAATTTTAAATCTTCAGACTTACTCTACCCTAGTCTAGGATCTAAAAACCTAACATTGTTTATTTTTTCAACCACCACTGATTATTTATTCAACTAATTTAGCATTTAGATTTTATTCAGCAAATTTTTCGGTTTAAAAAATGAACAATAAATCCATTTTACATCTGGACCTGGACACCTTCTTCGTCTCTTGTGAGCGGCTTTTGAACTCGGAGCTCAATGGCAAACCGGTGATCATTGGTGGGACTTCAGATCGTGGGGTGGTTTCTTCCTGTAGTTATGAAGCTCGGAAGTTTGGGGTGCATTCTGCCATGCCCATGAAGCTGGCTCGGAGAATTTGTCCGGAAGCGATTATCATCAAAGGTGATGGAGGGACTTACAGCAAATATTCCAAATTGGTGACGGAGATCATCAAGGAAAAAGTGCCTTTGTATGAGAAATCTTCCATTGATGAATTTTATGTAGACATGACGGGAATGGACACCTATTTCCATTCTTATTTGTGGGCTACGGAACTCAGACAAACAATCATGAAAGAAAGCGGGTTGCCGATCTCCTTTGGGATGTCGACCAGTAAAACTGTTGCCAAAATCGGTACTGGAGAAGCCAAACCCTGCGGCCAGATTCAAATTCACAGAGGTTATGAAAAAGGATTTCTGGCCCCGCTTTCTCTTCGTAAAATACCCATGGTCGGAGAAAAAACACTGGTGATTCTTCGCAATATGGGGCTAGAATACGTGAAAACCGTTCAAGAAATGCCTTTTGAGCTCATCCAAAGTGTTTTGGGGGTGAACGGTGGTGTCATTTGGAAAAAGTGCAATGGCATCGATAATTCGCCTGTGATTCGCTACAATGAGAAGAAGTCGATTAGTTCAGAGCGGACATTCCAGAAAGACACCATGGATCTGCACAAACTAAGGAGTTATTTGATTGGAATGGCAGAAAATCTTGCTTTTCAGTTGCGAAACGGGAACAAACTTACCGCCTGTATCACGGTAAAAATTAGGTATACCGACATGCAAACCTATTCCAAGCAAAAACACATCGCCTACACTTCGAGTGATCACAGTATTATTGAAGCGGCGAAAGAACTTTTTGACCAATTGTACAATAGAAGAGTCCGCATCCGACTCGTGGGGGTGCGCTGTTCGCATTTGGTAGAAGGAGGTTATCAGATCAATTTATTTGAAGACTCGCAAAAGCTGATCAGTCTATACCAAGCCATGGATAAAGTCAGAAACCGTTTCGGGATGAAAGCCGTGCGGAGAAGTTTAACGCTGGGTTCGACCGGATATGGAAGAATGAATCCCTTCACCGGAGAGCCGAATATGGTCCCCGCCCATCGAAGCCAATGATTGTCAACGGGCACTCATATTACAGTTTGCGTTACGGAACCCTTTCACTTCGCGAGTTGGTTCAGTCTGCAGTGGAATTGGATATTGGAACTCTTGTCCTGACCGATATCAACAATTCTTCTGCGGCGCTGGACTTTGTAAAACTAGCCAAAGAGAAAGGCATCAAACCATTGATCGGCATTGAATTTCATGATGAAACGGGTTGGCTTTTTACTTTGATTGCTCAAAACAATGAAGGTTTTTACCAGATCAACCATTATTTATCCTCTTTTCTGATGCAAGGCAGGGAGTTTGAAAAATATCCGCCCTATTTGGAAGACACATTAGTTATTTTCCCTTTAAACGCCAAGCGGATTCGAAATCTGAGAGCCAATGAATACTTCGGTGTGCTTCCACATCAGTGTACTCATTTATTGAAATTCAAGGAGGAGGATCTGGAAAAATGTGTGGCTTTGCACACCGTTACTTTTCAGCCCAAACAAAAATACTATCAGTTGCACCGTATTTTGAGAGCTGTGGATTTGAACACCACCTTACCCAAGCTCAAAGAAAACCAAGTAGCTCCTCGGAATCAGTTTTTTACAAATTTAGATCGGGTCAAAGCCAAATATGAGATGTATCCTCAGCTAATCGAACAAGGAAAAGCACTTCTGGAAAAATGTCATGTTGATTTCGAATACGGCATTCCGAAGAACAAAGCCGTTTTCGGAGAATCGGAAGAAGCCGATCAGGAATTGCTCCTTCAAATTGCCGAAGAAGGGTTTCGCTACCGCTACGATGCCCAAAACCGAAAAGCCCGAGAACGATTTGAGAAAGAATTGAATGTGATCATGGATCTGGGATTTGTAAGTTATTTTCTGATCACCTGGGACATTATTCAATATGCGAAAAGTAAAGGCTACCATCATATTGGACGAGGAAGTGGCGCCAACTCCATCATTGCTTATTGTTTGAAGATTACAGATGTGGATCCCATTGATTTGGATTTGTATTTCGAGCGGTTTATCAATCCACACCGCACTTCCCCGCCCGATTTTGACATTGATTTTTCCTGGGACGAAAGAGACGATGTCACCGAATACATTTTCCGCAAACACG
>JAGQYP010000129.1 GCA_020436025.1 Crocinitomicaceae bacterium | reverse complement strand
CATACATTACTATGAGAAAATATTACGATTCCTTATTAAGATTCGTGCGGTATTCATTGGGTTACTAATTCTCCTTTTATTCGCAGGGTATTCCATCTTTAAAAATACGGGGCAAGAATTTATGCCATCCCTAAACGAAGGGTCTTTCTTGTTAATGCCAACATCTATGCCTCACGCAGGAATGGAAATGAATGAGGCTAATTTGAGGTTGCTCGATATGTCTGTAAACTCTATTCCTGAAGTTGAAATGGTGGTTGGTAAAGCAGGAAGAGTTGAAAGTTCCCTTGATCCTGCTCCAATGTCTATGTACGAAAATATCATTTCGTATAAATCTGAATATAAGTTGGATGAGAATGGTCATAAAATTCGATTTAAGGTTGATGAAAATGGGAATTACGTATATGACGAAAAGGATGAATTAATTCCTGATAAAAATGGTCAGTATTTCAGACAATGGAGAGACCATATTCAATCTCCAGACGATATCTGGGAAGAAATTGTAA
This sequence comes from Crocinitomicaceae bacterium, assembly GCA_020436025.1. Classification (GTDB taxonomy): domain Bacteria; phylum Bacteroidota; class Bacteroidia; order Flavobacteriales_D; family Crocinitomicaceae; genus JAGQYP01. The sequence goes on along the minus strand of JAGQYP010000129.1, from coordinate 1,941 downwards.
AAGCTACTAAATTACCCGGTATAACCTCTGCTCCAAAACTACAACCAATTGAGACGAGATTAGTAATGCTCCAAACGGGAATGCGAGCTCCAATGGGAATTAAAGTCAAGGGTAATGATTTAAAAACAATTGAAGAGTTCGGGTTGAAGCTGGAAATGTTTTTAAAGGAAGTTGATGGAGTTAAAGCGTCAGCAGTTTTTGCAGAAAGAATTGTGGGTAAACCTTACCTAATGCTTAACATAAACAGAGATGTAATTAGTAAACATGGGTTAAGTATTCAGGAAGTTCAGAATCAAATTCAGGCAGCAATTGGTGGTATGGTTATGACATCTACAGTGGAAGGTAGAGAAAGATATGGAATTCGTGTAAGATACCCCTTGGAACTTAGAAATGATCCTGAAAAAATAAAAAACATATATGTGGCTAGTTCTAATGGGACACAAATTCCACTTGGAGATTTAGTTGAAATTGAATATGAACAAGGTCCACAATCAATAAAAAGTGAAGATGGATTTTTAGTCGGTTATGTACTGTTCGATAAAGAAGATGGGTATTCTGAAGTTGAATTGGTTAATAAAGCTCAGAATTACCTTAATGACAAGATTGAGTCTGGGGTTTTGAAAATACCAAATGGGATTACTTACCAGTTTGCAGGAAATTATGAGCAGCAATTAAGGGCAAATAAACGTTTGGGAATTGTTATTCCAATAGCGCTCATATTGATCTTTTTAATCCTTTACTTTCAATTTAAATCGGTTATAACCTCATTATTTGTCTTTTCAGGTGTTTTTGTTGCCTTCTCTGGTGGATTTATTATGATTTGGCTCTATGGGCAAGGATGGTTCATGGACTTTGATTTTTTTGGAGCGAATATGCGTGAACTTTTCCAGATGGATACGATTAATTTGAGCGTAGCAGTTTGGGTAGGTTTTCTTGCTCTATTCGGTATTGCTACAGATGATGGAGTTTTAGTCGCAACATTCTTGAGGGATAGCTTTAAGGACAATAAACCAAAAAACCTAGGTGAGATTGAAAATGCGGTCGTTGAAGGCGGGCTAAGAAGAGTTAAACCTGCAATGATGACGACAGCCACAACAATACTGGCATTACTCCCTGTTCTCACATCTACTGGAAAAGGATCTGACATTATGTTGCCAATGGCAATACCTTCTTTTGGGGGGATGGTGTTAAATATGATAACCATGTTTACTGTACCTGTTCTTTATTACACTTGGAAGGCAGGAGCGTATAAATGGGGTGGAAATCGAAAAAAATAAACAATGAGAATTATGAAGAATACATATAAAATCATACTCACATTTACCCTCACTTTGTTATTTCAATTTGGTGTAAATGCTCAAACTCTTGATTCTTTATTTCAATTGGCAGTTGAAAATAATTCAGAGTTAAAGGCAGTTAATTCAGAGTTTCAATCAATTTTACTGAAACAAGACCAAGTGAGTCAATTGCCTAATCCTCAAATTGGGGTTGGAGTGCCAATTCTTCGTCCTGAAACTCGGTTAGGACCTCAAGTAATGATGGTGAGTGCAACACAAATGTTTCCGTGGTTTGGAACTTTTGACGCAAAAAAAGAGGTTGTTCTACAAATGTCTAAAGCAAAATATGAAGAGCTTTCAGCTATTAAGCTTGATTTGTTCTATCAAATTAAGGTAGCATATTTTAAAATTCAATTTTTATCTCAAAAAGAACACCTCTATGAAGAGGCTATTTCGAATTATAAAACAATCGAGTCTATTGCCTTAGCTAAAGTTGAATCTGGTCAAGCGACATTAGCAGATGTTTTACGAATTCAAACAAAAGTTGAAGAATACACTAATTTAATGAAGCAAATTGAAAATGAGAAGTCGGGTTTATATAGTCAAATAAATAATATAACAAATCAACCATTAGATCAGGAGGTGATAATAAAAGATAGTCTTG
>JAGQYP010000128.1 GCA_020436025.1 Crocinitomicaceae bacterium | reverse complement strand
TACTCGAAGTATTGCCATTAAATAAGCCTCATTTTCAACACCAATGGTTCATTCTTTGCTGACACTCTACTTTCGGTAATCGGATATTCACTTTCATTAAAGTTTTCAAAGCTTCACAAGCATGAGCATTTGATAGGATAGATTGGTTTACTAATCGATCCAATATCCACAATGTACCATGTACTTCCACTTGATTTTTCATTGCAAGGCTTCTTAATTTCTTTTCACCAGTCAAAAGAATTTGTTGCTTTTGTATGGCCATCCATAATACTGAAGTATCGGCTTCTGAAAGATTTCCTTCTCTTAGACTTAATGCCTCCAACCGATCCTTAGAAGAAAGATTTTCTATGACTAATTTCCCCAACTTTATGTATTTACGCCAGGAATCATTTGAAGTGTTTACCTCTGCCCAAACGAATGAAGTTGTAAATATTCTATGGCCTAATTGACAAAATTCATCTACTAATTCCATGTCATCCACATCAATAAATACATTCGCGTCTGTAACCCAAACATCTTTCATGCCCACTTCAATATCAATTTTTCTCTTAATTTTCTCATTGAAATACCCAGCAAATTGGCTCCCTTACTAGAAGTTATTAATTCTTCATTCACTGCTCGTAAAACAAGTTGTTCAAATCGGCTGCTTCCCTCTCTACCCAAATAGTTGCCAAGTCCTATCTCTCTTCTCCGCTCATCATTTTGATTGCGCCATTTCCAAAAATCCTTGAAAAAATGATCTGGAATAATTCGAGATTGTTTAGCTCTGAAAATAATTGCAGCGATTGACAGGCCGTAATAATTTTTGATTGGTATTAATTCTCCAATAGAAAGGCGAGTTCTTTTTTCCCCTATTTCCGCTTTCAAAGAATTGGATGGTAATAAAAAAGCCCCAGCAAATGCATTACAACAGCTTTCTTTCAGTTTAAGGTTGCCAATTGAGCCTAAATTCATTAATAAATGACCTAGTTCATGGACAGTGGTAAATCGTTTTCGTACCAGATCAGCTTGATTCTTATTCAGTACTATTAAGAAAGTATTACCAACTTTCGCGGCCATTCCATCAAAAGAGTCAGGCGCATCTAATTCAATCACTTTTATTCCATTCTCTTCGAGCATTTCCACTACATTAGGTAAAGGATCATATCCTAAATTCCATTCAGTTCTTAATCTATCCGCTGCAATCTCTGCATCTTCTGCTTTTTGAATCTGTAAATTTTCGATAGGATTGGAAAAAGGTTTATCCAGTTTTAAAAAATTTTCAATCTCCAAATACCGCTCTAATTGATCTCGTGTAATTTCTTTGATTCTATCTATTTCTTTCTTTTCCAGTTTGGCTCTTTTTCTAAAATCAACATCAGGCAAATCAACAGTAAATGGGCGGGAAAAATAATCTATATCCAATTCAAGAACTTTAGCCAGACTAATTAAAACTTCTGCTGAAGGAAACATTTTACCCTGCTCATACTTGCTAAGTGCCTGTTTTGTCACTTTGTTTTCTAACAAATCAGATAATTTCTGCAAGGAAAAACCCCGCATTTTTCTTGCCAATTGTAAACGTTTAGCAAATACGGGAAATGGATTTTTATTCATAATTCGGTTGACACACTTTCGTTTTAAATATACAAATGTCAACCATATTTATCAATTCTATGGATAAATATTATAGCAAGAAAGAATTATTTTTATAGTTTATGAATACCCCTTTGGGTTTAAAATAGTACTTTTGACTATCAAATAGTTACATCATTATAACCCTAATCGCTTTATTAACGCTGCTGTATGTTATTCTCAAACAAACTCAACATCCTATTATGGGCCGTCCTTTTAAGCATCACAGCCTGTAACTCCATAGACAACCAACATGCCTTACCGAGTACTGCCAAACCTTTCTCCCTAACCCAGATCCAACTTCTCGACGGCCCTTTCAAACACGCAACAGAGCTAAACATAGAATCTCTCCTGCAATATGACCCCGACCGTCTGCTAGCCCGATTTCGACAGGAAGCAGGACTCGAAGCCAAAGCAGAATCTTACGGCGGATGGGAAAGCGAGTCTCTGGCAGGACATAGCCTCGGTCATCAACTTAGTGCTTGCGCTTTTATGTATCAAACGACTGGGCAAGACACATTCAAAAACCGGGCAGAATATATTGTGGCAGAACTTGCCGAAATACAGAAAGCTAATGGCGATGGATATATTGGAGCGTTTACAAACGGGAAAAAAATCTTTGAAGAGGAAATCAAACAAGGCGAAATACGCTCTCAGGGTTTTGATCTGAATGGTTTGTGGTCTCCTTTTTACACACATCATAAGGTATTGGCGGGATTGCGTGATGCGTATCGATTGTTGGGAATTGAACAGGCTTTGGAAGTGGAAAAAGGATTTGCGGACTGGATTGGAACAATCGTTCTTGATCTGGACCATGAATCCGTACAAAAAATGCTCCACTGCGAATTTGGT
>JAGQYP010000127.1 GCA_020436025.1 Crocinitomicaceae bacterium | reverse complement strand
GTGATGCGGTGAAAAATTATGCTACAGTCAACGCCTCACCTGATAGGCTCATTATTCATTTCTACAAAACAATGAGTGAGAATGAAATGGAGCCTATCATCCAGCAGCTAACAGACCTTGGACTCGATATTCCGGTATTTATCATTACCATCAACAAAACAGAATCGCAAGACATTGTAGCCTTTGACAGCAGCTGGAACGGACTAATGCCCGACAGTGGCACATTCATTGGCATCGGCAGAGATAAATATTTGCTTTTCAACAACACAAGATACAATAGTGGTCCAGTAGCCAAAGCAGATGGTTTTCCTTTCCCAATCAAACTCAAAATTCAATGTTCTAATCCAGAACTTACCAAAGACACCAAAACGGTAAATGAATTGATTGATCAGGTATATCAGTTCAGCAGGATGTACTGGAAATCTGTAAGGCAACAAAATCTACCTGTCACAATCAAATACCCAGAGATGGTAGCTCAAATTGCTCCACATTTCATTGGTAACGACATCCCTCCATATGGTAAGGACAATCTTTGGTTTTTGTAAATATTGCTTTAAGAAAGTCAGATATGTCAATAATAAACACTTGGAAAGCATTTATAAAAGCGCAAGAAGTATTCATCAACCAATATGCCGAACCTTTCACTATCTCATTCCGAAAAACAGATAATGATGGATTGCTTCAATTCGACATTGAGAAAAAGAATCCTTTAAATAGTGTTAGCCAAATCATTCGTCAAGCGTTTCCAGAAATAAATGAAGATGACATAAATATCAATGCAGGGTATTTACTTTACGACTCAACTTTAAGTCCCAAAATAAACGAAGAAATACTAGAAGAAGCGGAAGCTAGTTATTTAGAATTTGATCAAACTCCATGCTTTACAGGCTCTGTCCACGAGAAAAAAGATGCATTTCGCTGGCTAAAAGAAGATATTGGCATTCACGGAATAAATCAAGGTGAATGTTTCGCAACACTCAGCCAAATAAAAAAGATTGATCAAGTTATTCAGGAAAAAAATGACTTCTCAAGACTCCCAGCAATAGGGGGGATTTTCAAAGTCAAACCAAGTCAACATTACATTTCCAAACAATATGATCTGGTAAGTACCTATTTGAAGGATGCGCTTGGCTTTTCAGATTTCGAGAAGCATGGTTATAACGCCAATGTGGTGTTGAAGAATGTCTTCTTAAAAGAATCTCCTCTGACCTTCATTTCTGAGAATACCGCATATCAGAAATCGCATCACCGTATCATTTTCACTATTCATGAAGATGCATTTTCCGCTTTCCTTAATACAAGAAGGGATAGAAATATATATTTTGCATCTGAAGATAAATACAATGATAAGGTTGGAATTATTTTGCCCGATCCACAGGACAATAATTTTCACCTAGTATTTAATGCATCAACCACCCTCTCCGATCTTCGATATGAAATATTTCATTTCAAAAGAGTCTTTGAAAGATATTTTGGTGCTGAGAGTTTTGACATAGAGCATCAGCATATTTTTCAGATAGACCATTCGGTCTTTTACGATTATTTAGAAAATATCCTTGATCCAGAAGTGTATTCTTTCAGTTCAGAAAAAGAAACTCTCGGATTTGATTTTGCAACAACAGAAGATTTAGATAAGCAGCTTGAGTACCTCAACTCATTAAGCATAGTTGATATTGACTATAAAGGCGATCAACACGGCTTTAAAATTAGAATTGATTACGATAGCCCTTTAAATTCAATAGAGTCCAAGCTTCAAGAGATACCTTCTCTTAAAACAAAATTCTTCAATGACAAACAAAAGCTGTTATTCTATTGCTCATTTGATGATATAGCAATTGTCAATCAACTAAGGGCACGTATTACAGATTCAATTAAGGCATTTAATAACCAGGATATAGATTTTTCATTTGATGATCTAGGACGTGGAAAACTTAAATACTACATCAACTTTAGAACTGAAGAATTTGACTTTGAAATTAACAACAAGTTCAATTATCTAAAAGGTGAAGAAATCTCGATTTGGAAGCCCAACAAGCCAATTCCATTTGGAACCGTTATAAAACTGAATTATCCTAAGCTCCTTATCAAGCTCATTGACACTTTACCAGAAAATTTGGATTCAGGTGATCCTATCAATGTTTGTTGTACTCTTAAAGGCGAACGTGATAAGGTAAAAAGATTAGCCGATACACTTGATACCATCTTTTCCTCATCTTCCAATGTGATTCCTAATAAGAATTTGAAGGAGATTCTGATCGAAGCATCAAAAGCAACGACTTTTCCGGGTGACATTCTGCTAACCCAAGAATACAAAGATGTATTGATGGATATAGAATCATCGTTACTCTCTTCATTCATAAATGAAAGACAAAAAGAAGCTATTGCAAAGTGTTTGTTGGCAGAAGATTTTTTTGTTATTCAAGGGCCACCTGGCACAGGGAAATCTACCGCAATTGCAGAACTTATTTGGCAGCACATTCGATCTCACTATTCGCAAATTGGCGCTCCTTACAAGGTTTTGGTTACATCAGAAACGAACCTAGCGGTAGATAATGCCTTAGATAAACTCCGGAGTAAAAATCATTTACTTATTAAACCAATTCGTTTTGGTTCAGAGGAAAAGTTGGATAAAGAAGGCAGAAGGTTCTCACTTGAAGGGATTAAGCAATGGAAGACTATTGGTAAAACAGAAATTGAAAATGAAGTAGCGGAACCAAACATTGTTGAGGATTGGATTTCCCTT
>JAGQYP010000126.1 GCA_020436025.1 Crocinitomicaceae bacterium | reverse complement strand
GGTAGCCGCCTAAATGGTATTGAAATTCATTTTTTGAAGTTGGACTTTTTGGAGATTTACCTTCTAATTTCAGATTAATATAGCCCGATTGCCAGGTCCAGTACATACCTTTGGTTGGATCCAAATCGCCTCCCATTACTCCAGCTACATTCGTTATACTATCAATTCCCAAATAAAATTCAAGGGTATCGAATTTAAAGAAAGGAGGAAAATTAACGTCAAAGTTGTTCTGCCCGAAAATATCAACTAAATGAAAACTCTCCTGCTCCATAAACCCAGTGCCCTCTCGCTCAAAAACTAAGTTGGAAACATAAAACCGAAATTCAGAAATCTGAATACTGTCTTTGCCGAAATACTGTGATTCATTTGCTAATTTCTCGCCATCCCATTGTGCCTCAAATGAAACATGAATTGTTGTTTCCGATTGAGAAAAACTGTGGAAGAAATAGAGGTAAACTATAAAGAATAATCCAATTCTCATGGTTTTACAGGAGGTTTGGGACCTGGGCTAAAGATTTTAGCCAGTTCCAAAGTAAGATCTTTGAATTTAGGCATTTGTTCAGCCGTACAGATCTTCTTTAAATCCATGAAATGATTGTAGTGCGTATTCTCAATTTCCAATTGCACTTGATTAATCCGTGCAATTACAGAATCCGCATCGTAAGTTTCCTCTTTTCCCATCGAAGCATAAAGTGACTCCTTCAAATCTTTCAATTGTCGCTCATTTTTTTGGATGGTTTCCTTGTGTTCTGTAATTAAAACATCGTATTGTTTGATCTGCCCCTCATTCAAATCCAATTTTTTAATAATGATTTCCCTAGGCTCTTGTCTAACCGGATGAGGAGGTTTTGGAGGATGCGGAGGTTTGGAAAAAAGTAAAAAGGAAATCAGACCGATATTCAATAATACCAAGACGATTACAGATCCTAAGAGTAGTTTGTTCTTATTCATTATACAATTGATTACTTTGGTTTGCACCAACAAATTCACCTAAATCATTTTGTTCCTTCACGGAAGTAGCAGAACTTCCAGAATTATAATTCACTACCGAAAAAGCATTGATTCCAATAAGAAAGACTATACTAAAGCCTAAACCCAAAGCCCAAGACAAAGGCATTTTGGTCGGCAAAGTATCCTCAATTTTAGCCTGAATCCGAGTAAAAAGAAACTCAGGAGCCTCCACTTTCTGAACTCGTTTCAGTAATTCTATATTGTCGTCGTTTTTCATTTTTATTTTAGTTCTAAGTTCTAGGTTCTAAGGTCTAAGTTCTAAGTTCCAAGTTCTAAGTTCTAGGTTCTAAGTTCCAAGTACCAGGTTCCAAGTTCTTAATTCTTAATTCTTAATTCTACACTCTAAATTCTACACTCAATAGACGTTTTCCATTCATCCATCCCTCGCTTCCTCTAGGAATTTTTCCAAATTTTTTCTTGCTCGACCTAATAGTGACTCTACGGATTTAGCTGAAACCTTCATTATTTCTGCTATTTCAGAGTTTTTTAGGTCTTCTGTGGTTTTTAATAGTAAAGCCGTTTTTTGGTTTTCTGGTAAGCGATTGATTTGTTGAAAGAGGTTTTTCAGGGCTTCTTTATCTTCCAATAAGATTCCTGGGTGTCTGAATTCTCCTGGAGTATGTATTTCGTTTTCGGGTTCAGAAAAGCTTAATCGAATTCCGAATCTTTTTTTTCTTTTGTTTTTACGGAGATGATCCAGACAGGCATTTACAGTGATGCGATAAATCCAGGTTTTCATACTCGATTGACCTTGGAATTTTTCCTGTTGATGGAAGATTTTAACGAAAACCTCTTGTGTTAAATCCTGGGCTTCTTCCTCGTTTTGGAGGTAGTTCAAACACAGATTGTACACCATGTCGGCGTGCAAATCGTAGATTGTTTTAAACTCCTCTGAACTTCCCAAAATCTGAATAATTTGACCTTAAAGTACACTTTTTTAATTACTTTCAGACTTCAATTAATTGAGATGGTCGAACAAGAATACGAGGCAATTACAGCGTTAGAAAAGGGAAACTACGAAAACTGTATTTTCCGAAATTGTGATTTTTCAAATGCTGATTTTCGAGATTTTAATTTTATTGAATGTGAATTTTATGAATGTGATTTGACGTCTGCACAAATTACGCGAACTGGTTTTAAAGAAGTTTATTTTAAAGATTGTAAACTCCAGGGATTGCAGTTTTGCTATGCAAGTGATTTTCTATTTCAAATTCGTTTTGATGCTTGCAATTTGAAAATGTCTTCTTTTTATCAAATGAATTTAAGGAAGTACCATTTTTTGAACTGTGATCTAAGAGAAGTGGATTTTGTTGAGGCGGATCTCACAGCTGCAAATTTCGAGAAATGTGATTTGAAAGATGCCATTTTTGAATTCACCAATTTGACTGAAGCAGATCTTTCTACTTCCAAAAATATAAGATTGGATCCTGAAAAAAATACAATTAAAGGAGCACGTTTTCAATTAACGAGTTTACCCGGGTTACTTTCAAAATATCAAATCAATGTCACAGTATAAAATGACCAAAAACAGTTTTGTATTGCTGATTTTCAACTAAATTGCGAGCGGAAAATGGACATTGGAATCGCTTCATATCAAATTCAGATTATCGACGAACCCATACAGTTTGGTCAGCAGGAGTACGCCAAAAAAGTGGAGATTAAAACCTTCGTCGAAGAAGAATTAGTCGATATTTCATTCAAAGGTTGGTTGGACAAGAAGGTCATCTACGATCACCTAGAAAAGAAAGAGCCCATCCTTTTTGAAAATGCC
>JAGQYP010000125.1 GCA_020436025.1 Crocinitomicaceae bacterium | reverse complement strand
TGACATAAGAAATAGTTCTTACTGAAGAAAGCGAATCCTTATCTCCTAAAAAGCGAACGTTCGGACAAAATGTTTGATCTAGAATGAAAACTGGATCAACTGCAGTTGTACCGGATTCAGTTTGTCTTTCTTTGCTTAAAACTTCTTTTAATTTTTGAAGATCTGGAACTTCCACTCTAGGGTTGGTTGGAATTTCAGCAATAATCAAAGGAACCGCATCTTCTTTAGCAATTTGATCCAAAACCTGATCAATACTTTGAACCATATCATTTCCTCCATCCACTGGAAGATCAACAACTTCTACATTTGGCAAACAAGCTGCCACTCTTCTGGCTTGGTCGTTCGTTCCTCCGTAACAATTTGGCGGCACCACAATTCTGATTCCTTTTCCAGACTGATTTTCTAATGCATCATCAATCAATCCCATCACAATGGCATACTGAATAGATAAACCACTTGAACCAATTAAAGCCTTGCTATTTGAATTTGTAATCTGCTTGATTGATGCCCTTACACTTGTACGATCTGCTTCTAAATTTCCTCGGTCATCTTCTATCTGCTTTCCAGTTAGCAATTGTAAAGCTTTGAAGCAATTAGCGGGCGTCATGGCAATCGTTTCTCTTCTTCTCACATGCTGAATTTCCGAAATGTATTTTTCATTTTCTGAGCCATTCACAACAATGATACTTCCCAACTGCGAATGTGTAGTCAAATAGAAATCGATGCTTGATTGAAGCTCAATTTCTAAGAAATCCTCTTCAGGAGCAATGAAAACCGTACTTCCATCAAATACAGGAAAAGAAGTCGCATTGTCAACCTGTAAAAGCTTGAAGTTATAACCGTAAACAGTTTGAATTGTTGCAACATCAAAGTAAGAAGGTAGGTCTCCTGTGAAAGCAATCTGAGTGTTTTTTCCTTCGAATAGATTCTTTCTTAAAATCGCTAGGATAGGAGTGGTTTTGGAAGAAAAACTGATGACATTATCTGCCTTTAATTCCAACATTTGGGCAATTTCCCATTCCAACACACAGGAAAGGGGGTGCCCCAATCGGATGTAATCAAAAGCAGTTGGAAGCTGTTCAAGAGAAGAAGCGCTAAAATTATTTTCTTGATACAATTTTTCAAACTCCTCTAGAAATTCAGTTTTTGCCAGGCTTTCGTTGTAAATGTCTAATCTGTGAGTAGTTAGCTTTAGCCAATCGCTTGGAATATTATTTGAGATTTCTTTAATATAATTCAGTGCTTTGTTCTCCTTCATTTTCTAGTCCTTAGATGTAGGCAACAAATGTAAATAGGATTAGGCAACAAAGGAAGAAATACAATGGACTTTTTTGTAGTTAATTGATCATGATGAAATTCCCTTCGATATTTCCATCTGTATTCATGTAAAAAGTAGCGCTTCCAGACATTGAACTGCTGCGAGCTGTTATTTGAAAAGAGTTTCCATTTAAAACATTTGCATCCAGAAAATATTGGCTTTCAATAAAATCATATGTAAAACCGCCTGAATTTCTTGTGTATGAATGAATTGTCTGACCATTATATATTATCTCGATATCGCATTGACCTATTGGTCCCCATGTGTCGGCCACTCCGAATCTTATGGATATAAAAGTATTAGTGGCATATGCATATAAACCTCCAGCATATGAGCAAGACCCATCATCTGTAGTGGCTTTTGTGTCATAATTACCAGATTTTTCATTGGTACAACCCTTCTTTTGGCAAGATGTAATAGGAAGGATAATCAGGGGGATGAGCAATGGAAGAAAAAGTTTCATATTATATTTTTATGTGCAAACGAAGTAATTTTAATTCGGGTTGGATTATTAGGCATTTATCTTGAAGAAGGATGAATTCTGATTCCATTTTCAAACTTTTCTTCATGAGTAAGTTCCCCATTTTCATTATAGTATCTCCAAATTCCTGCTTTTAATTGTTCGTGACTCAAGCCGACAGGTGAAGGGCGATCCTCTTCTTGGTAGATTGAACAGATCGTACAAGAAAATAACGTGTCATAGCTTCCTATTGAGCAAAGTACACCGGAAGAGAAATAACTTTTCCAAACATTTACTTTGAAGTTATAAACTTTTATTCGATCAGAAATTTTTCTACCACTACCAAATCCATTGGATGAGATGCTTATGCATTTTGCTGAATCGATAACTGAATAATTCCCTTCCAAAATCAAATTTCCCTGGTCATCATATTCCTTGTAAAAGCCAATATAATTGAAAATGGAATCCACCGCTCCAATAGTCCAAATCTTGCCATTTTCATGAAAATTGGTGTCGATCTTTGGCCAAATTATGTTTTTTTGACGAAGACTATGATAAGGCATAAATCTGCATGATCTGGGTGTGTGTTCGGGAATATGAACTCCATCTAGAACATTTTCTGGAGTAAAGGAGGTATCGGTTTGAGAATAGGAGGCCTGAATAAAACAAAAAGCGATTAAGAGTAAAAAGGACTTCATTTGAAATTGTAGACGTTCCTTTCTATAATTCTAAGGATTTAATAGGTTACATTTTTAGTTTGAAAAGAAAAATTATTCTCCAATGTATTTCTTTTCAATTGTACCATCATCGTACAGATAAATTAAGGGTGTATTAGGTGTAAATTGCGTTTCTCTTCCCATAAAATCAACTATTTTAATTAGTTTTCTTTCTGTTTTTGTGGGTTCTAAATCGTTTAAAGAAAGAGTTAGTTGATGGTAATCTCCGCATTGAACTCCTCCTACATTTGAATAGATCAACCTAGCTTCAAAAAGGTAACTACTATAGTGGCTATAA
>JAGQYP010000124.1 GCA_020436025.1 Crocinitomicaceae bacterium | reverse complement strand
AAAAAAGACTCGGTAACCGTAGTGCTTTATGGCAACGACCAGCTTCAAGCCAACTCCCCCTGGATGCTGATGTACCAGCTAGGCTACGACAATACCCGTGTATTGCTGGGCGGCATAGCCTATTACGATAAGTTTATGGAGGGTATGCTGGCCGAAAACGAAAGCTTTGAAAAAGAAACTCCTGCCTACGACTATAAGAAAATTATAGAAGAAGGCAGTAACGCTAATTCTTCGGTTGCCACTCAAACGCAACCGAAACAGGTAGTTGTACGCAAAAAGAAGAAGAAGGCTGCCGAAGGAGGTTGTTAATCAAAACCTGACAACTTCGTGTAAAGGCTGTCTGCTAACTGGCAGACGGCCTTTTTTCAGTGTTTCCGCCTTTTGTTGTTTTTTCAGTATTTTCCCAGCCTTGCAGTTAACGACCAGATATGGCACGTGCCTCAGGTCTTTCAAATATCATTAAAGTTTCGGTTTCAGATTCAATATCAGACTGCTCAGTTGAGGCATGTGCTCTATCACATGTTACCCACATGTTAGTTTTCATTTTCTAGCTGCATACGGTACATATAATCTGCAATTTTGAATATCGCATACGTTGGATCATCAGCATAATCCTCATAGAATTTCCCTTCTGTTAGTTCGTTAATCAGTCGTCCAAGTTCAAGAGAGTTGGTTTTGTATTCTAGACCATTGTAGTTGATTACCCATGGAGTGTATAGATAATTTGGAATGTCGTCTGAGTTCGAAATGATTAATTGTGAACCGTTCTGGAAATCAAATATCAATTGGTGCCAAATTCTTGTCGTACTCCAGTTTCCATAACCATTCGAAAAAAGATTACTGATAATTGAATTGTCTACCTCATTGAGAGAATCTGAGATCATTTTATAGAATTCGAAATCAGTTTTTTCACCAGGAAATTGATAAGGATCGCCATATTGAAATCTGTCAATCCCATTCTTTTTAATTTCTTGTTCCTTCTTTAAAATGAAGGACTTATAATCGGAATAATCTGAAGGTTGAAGGTTCAAGTCTTCAATTGACAACTCGTCAATTCTTGAACTATTAGCAATAGAAATAATCTTGTTTACGGTTTCTAAATCAATTTGTCTTGGCATGCCATTAAGAAAGTTGCTTGATTCAGATAGCTTGAGAACATCCCCATTTAGCTTGTACGTTCTGGTTTGGTCATCATGATGAAAACATCCTATACTTCCCAGTCCAATGGTAAAGCTCTTTATCTTTTGATCAGTTCCAAGAATATCTTTTGGTAAATCAAAGCTGACAAGTTTGTTTGAAGCAATGTCAACCTTCAATCTTGTTGAGAGAGAATAATCTGAAATGATCAGATTATCTTGAAAAATTGCTGCATTCCTAATTGGAAAGGGACTTTCATCAATTCTTCGCCATTTTTTTCTGTCGTATTTCAAAATGTCCGTTCCTGCGAAACCATATTTTTCATTTTTAAAGCTTATTTGGGTATAAGGTTCAGGAATCGGAATGTCATCAGTCAATAGTTCTGATTTTTCAAAAGCAGTTGGTGTTACTCGAAATATTTCTTCACCAGCATATGCATATAAAGTAGAGTCAATTACTTTGAGAGCCTTCGGCATGTCCGAAATTGAGTTTTCAGATGTCCAAACGTTTGAAAGGTTTTCATTAATCAATTGAAGTTTGAGTTCATCTGTGATTAAGTATCCTAGGTTATCTGAGACCTCAAAATCCACAATTGATGGTAGAGGTTGCCAATCTATAACATCTGCTTTTGAGTAGTAGACTCTACCTTGCTGATTAACAATGTAATTGTTTCCCAGAATTCTAATTTTTCTGATATCTGGTCTTTGTTCTTTAGAAATCCTTTCGTATTTGGCTTGTTGAAGTGGTGTTTCAATAGGTTCCCACGATTCACAATTATCAGTAGTTCGATATATTTTGTTCCAAAATGATCCAAAGAGGCCAACACTTTGATCCTTATCAAAATGAATAGTCGAAAAACGTAGATTCCCCTTTTTCTCAACCTTGTCTTTAGAAACCCATGTTTTCCCGTAATCTTCTGTGTAATAGATTAATTGTGAATTTCCGCTCATCCACCCTTTTCCGTTCTTTGTAAAATGAGCGGCATCAATCCAACTACTCCTTCCAAAAACAACCTTATCCCATGTTTTCCCTCCATCCTCAGATCGATAAATGAAATCCTGTTTGCCATCTTCTTGGATGAATCCAGAAATGATTAAAACATCATCAGATAGAAAGTTGATCCGTTCATAAGTCTCTCCTGAGATATAAACCATTGGATCAAGTGAACCATATGGTCCAATATGCCAGAGATCGCCAAATTGCTCAGTGAAATAAACATTGCCTGCTTTGGAAGCCATCCAAATTTCACCAGTTGGTGAAATGCCGAGTTCGGTTACATACCCTCTAACTGGGAGTTTGGCCAAGTCTTCACTTTGCGCAAAAACTAAGTTCTGAAAAAAGAAAATCGTTAGTAAGAATATTATGGTTCGCATAATTGTGGGTAACTATATATAAAATGCAATGTTGTTTATTTCTTATTGTAAAATAGAGTTATAAGTTATTGTTTGCCAACTATTTACATCCAATAAAATCAGTTAAATATCCATTTTATTTTGCAAAACAATTTTGGGCAACCTATTCCTCCTTTCACTTCTTAAATCTACCCATAAAACCCAACAAATAAGAAGAAAGAAATAAGAGTTTGCACTTTTAGACTATTGTCTAAGGTGGGCGTTGGGTGTTAGGTTTTGGGTGTTAGGTTTTGGGTGTTAGGTTTTGGGGGTTGGGTTTGGGGGGTTGG
>JAGQYP010000123.1 GCA_020436025.1 Crocinitomicaceae bacterium | reverse complement strand
AAAATGGATTCAAGCGATTGATGAAAGGAATGAATTGTGTGGATGCACATTACAACTACGTTCCTACTTTTGCCGGACCCGGACACGCAAGTATTTATACCGGTTTTACGCCTTCTGAGAATGGAATTGTGGGGAATGCCTGGTATTCCAGAGAAGATAAAGAAGTGATCAATTGTGTGGGAGATTCCAAGGTGAAAACGGTGGGGTCGGACAGTAAATATGGCCTGTATTCGCCTAAAAATCTTCAAAAAAGCACCATGATGGAAATGTTGACGACGGCTACAAAAGGGAAGTCGGTTTCCGTCTCATTTAAAAACAGAGGAGCCATCTTACCCGCAGGAAAAACTTCAGATGGTGTTTTCTGGTTTGATTATACCAATGGGAATTTTATTACCTCCAGTCATTATGCTGAAAAATTGCCGGAATGGGCGGAAAAATTCAATAAACAGAAGATTGTAGATGCTTATGTGGATTCCACCTGGAGAACTTATTATCCGATCGATACTTATAAAAAGGGGAGAACCGACGACAACAATTTTGAAGTCGCATTGAATCATGGGAAGCCCGTTTTTCCTTACAATATGAAGGAGTTGTCCAAGGATAAAAACTTGTACGAATTGTTTTCATTCACCCCTTGGGCCAATCAGTTTTTGCTGAATTTTGCCATGGAAGCCATCATTGCAGAAGGTTTAGGTAAAGACGAACAGACCGATTTCTTAAATATTAGTATTTCGAGCACTGATATTGCCGGACACATGTTCGGCCCCTATTCCATAGAAATTGAAGACATGTACATCCGATTGGATCAGTCGTTGGAGCAATTGTTCATGGTTTTGGATCAGCAAGTAGGAGAGGAAAACTATGTGATTTTCCTAACCGCAGATCATGGAGTAGTGAGCAATCCTGATTATTTGAAAGATCAAGGAAAGCAAGGAGGTTTTGTAGAAATTACAGCATTAAAGGATCGTTTGGAGGCAGATTATTTGAGAAAATTCAAAGCCAACGGATTCATCACAGAAATCAAAAACAACAATATCTATTTCAATGAAAAGGCGCTCAAAGCACGAAAGTTGAGCATGCAAAAAGTCCTTTTCGAAACCAAGCAATTTTTACTCAAACAAGAAGGAATTGAAGTGGTTTTTGAAAGAGATTCCTTGATGCAAAACGAGCAAAAAGACCACAAAGCAAAGATGGTCAAAATGGGAGTGAATGAAAGATCAGGAGAGATGATTTTCCTGACCAAACACGGCTATTTACCCATTGACAAAAAAGCCTCAGAATACCGAGGAACTTCACATGGAAGTGTCTGGGAATACGATACCCACGTCCCATTATTGTTTTATGGAAATGGAATTCCCACTGGGATCAGAAAAGAAAAAACAGAAATCACGGATGTGGCTCCGACCATCTTGAACTACCTAAATATTCAAACAGGGGACTTACCCGGAACAAAAATTAAATTGAAATAAATGGAAAAGATCAAAATAGATATCATTTCAGATACCGTTTGCCCTTGGTGCTACGTAGGAATCAAGAACTTGGAAAAAGGGCTGGAACCGTTGAAATCCAAATACGAATTTGATATCGAATGGCACCCTTTTCAATTGAATCCAGGAATGTCGGACGAAGGTTTAGAGTACAAAGAATACTTAGAAAAAACACTAGGAAACCGAACCAACGAAGCCAAAAAAGCAGTCCAGGAAAAAGGCACAGAAGCCGGAATCAATTTCCAATTCGACAAGATCGACAGCATTTCAAATACCTTAAGATCGCACTATTTGGTGGCCCTAGCCAAAATCGAAAACAAACAAACCGAAGTTGCTAAAGCATTGTACAAAGCCTTTTTCGAAGAAGGAAAAAACATCAATTCCATCCCAGAATTAAAGCAAATTGGAGAGAGAAGTGGCTTGTCTTCCGCATTACTAGACAATCTAGACGCCCTCCAAGAAAGAGACCTACTCATGCTCGTCCAAGCCGAAGAAGGCTTCCGAGAACTTGGTATTGCCAGCGTTCCATCCTTCGTGATAGACAGTCAGTTCCTAGTCCAAGGCGCTCAGGACCCCGAAGTGTTCACAGATGTGATCCAAAAAATCATGAACCCAGAAAAAGAATCGGGTTGTGGTTGTGGGAGTGATGGGTGCTGTTAGACAGTGTGAGTCCTTCGACAAGCTCAGGAACCTATTTAAGTTTGAGTGATCAGGGACAAAAACTGTTCACTCACACTATGAACTCAAACTCAAATTTCAACAACAAGATTGAGCAAGAGTTTGGAACAAGAGCAAGAGGAAATCTAAAATATCTCCGTGAATCTTCGTGTCTAGCGACAGCGGCTTTGTGAAGCTTTGTGGAATAAGAAAGTGGGAGTGTGGATTGCTTATTGAAATAAATAATATTCGTTTATTAAATCTTTTGTTTGATCATAACAGAACCGTAATGTCTTATTGAAATCATCCAATTAAAAGTGTCATCAAATATTTCTATATCATCTACAGAAGGAAACCAAATATCATCAAAATACTTATCTAAAAAATCAACATCTATTTTGTCAATTTTTTCGAAATCATTCCAATTGATATAGATTTTTTTCAAAGGCACAATTCTGTATTGATTGTATACATCAATTAATTTGAAATCATTGTCTAAAGCATCGAAGGATGTTTCACTAAAAGAATGCAGAAAATCTATTGTATCTTTTTTTGAGAAATTGAAAGAATCAAATAATCTAAATTGGACTTCAGATAAAATAATTCCGGTCAGTTCAGTGCTATCAGGAAATGCGATTCCATATTCTGATAAAAATAAGTCCTTCTTGTATTCCTCCATTAGA
>JAGQYP010000122.1 GCA_020436025.1 Crocinitomicaceae bacterium | reverse complement strand
AAATGAACAAGTTAATAATAATCTTCAAAAACAGGCAGAAGCAGTGGAGCAGTCACTCGATACGCTACTCGAAGATAATTAATCAGCGACTCTCTTAATCTAATAACTCCAATTCTAACAAAATGAATATAAAAAATATTATTTCAATAATTATCGTCTTGTTTTTTGCTCTGGCCAGCGCTATACAGATGGCAGCTAAGAGCGAAAAAGCAAAATTAATCTTCTCCGGTAGGGAGTAATAACTTTATCAATCCTTCATTTGCGCAGGCAGATGAAGGATTGATCTTTTTGATACCGAAAATAAATGATTAGGATTTTTATCGAAACGTCTCACAAATTTGCATTAATTCCTCGTGAGAGTATTTTTCAATGGTGGGAGAATCAAGATGATAAAAACATATCGTTACATCATTTTCCTGATCTATTTCTGCCAGTAATTCTGCAGACTCTTTGAGATCAGTCAGTTTTACATCTTCCAGACGAATGAAATCTCCTTTATAAAGATAAAATCCATTGATATAAGTACTCTTGAGTACTTTGATCACTTTGGGGTCCAAAAACCGAAATTTTTGTTTGTCTTCAAGTTGATTGGCTCTGAGGTTATTGATTAATTGTACCGTCTTGTCATTTCTCATCACTACTCCCCATGAAAAGAGTGGCAGGGCAAAATCGAGTTTTAAAGGATAGGATTCAAATTCGTTTAAATAACTCTCTGCAAGTTTAAGATCCAGAATCGAATTTTTGGTAGTAATATCTTTTACATCTCCGATATTATAAAACATCAGCATACCTTTATCTACTGGAGGAACTCCGGTAATCATAAAATACTTTACCTGATGTAATCTGATAGTAGAAGATATCTGGATTTTCTTTTCTCCAATCTGAGCCTTTATCTGGTCTAATAATCGAAAATAATTATCGCGACTGGTTTCAGACCAATCACAATCCAGCTGAATCTCCTTAATGGGAAGAGAATCTGCGATTTGGAAAATTCGATTGACAATCCGTGCTGCCAGTAATGGAACATCATCATAAGGAATCTGAACCATCGTTCGATTGGTAATAAATACCGTTGGTACAATTTCATATTCTGAAAGTTGTTCTCTACCAAGATCTATACTGGCAATAGGAACAGCAATATTTTTGTTGAAATTCCAGTCAACATCAAAAAATCTTAAATACAGTTTTTTTGTCTCAAGAGAATTAATGTAAGTTTCTTCCCGATCTGTCAATTCAAAATGGGTTTTCCAATAATAAAAAGAAGTGGATACTTTGCGTTTTTCACCAGAGCACCCAAAGAGCAACAGAACGGCAAATATGAGAGAAAGGAAATATAAAGATGCATTTCTCATATCTTTTCCTCGTTCAAAGGATATCTTAAAAAGAATATCACAAATTATTCCAATTTTATTGAAAAATGACCATTCCCGAAGCATAAAAGCAAAGTAAGAAATAATCCTGAATCCTCTATTGGGCTAATAACCGGTCAATATGAAATCTATTTTCTCAAAATGAGAAAAAAATAAGCAAGTACATAGCATAAGTAATTGATAATAAACAACTTACGATTTTGGCATTTTACTTGACCCCGGAATAAAGAAAGAAATAATGAAAAAAATAAAAATTATGATATTCCAAAAATCGACTGTTTATACTGCTCTAATTGCAATCCTGGTTTTGTTTGGGTGTAATCAGGATAAAATGAAACAACTAGAAGAGCAAAATAAAACATTAACAACTCAGGCTCAAACACAAGATTCCACCTTAAATGAATTCCTGGCAACCTTTAATACATTTGGTGAAAACCTGGAAGCTATTAAACAAAAAGAAAACATTGTAACGGTTGAATCAGAGGATCCGGAACTAAGGAAAAAAGGAAAAGATAAAATCATTGCAGATATCGAAGCAATTGATGAATTGCTTTCCCAAAACAGAATGTTGATTGATGATCTTCAGGATAAGCTTGAAAAATCAGATGCAAAAACCAATCAGTTTCGCCAAATGGTTACTCGTCTAAATAAACAACTAGAAGAGAGCGGTCAGGAAATAATTACCCTGAAAGAACAACTGGTACAGAGAAATTTTACAATCGAGGAGCTTAACATTAAGGTTGATACGCTAAACATGATGGCTACGAATCTAACTCGTCGCCATGATGAGCAGACAGCCCGTCTTTCTAACCAGGAGGCAAAAATTGATAGCCAGAATCAGGTAATCATGAATAAAACCACTAAACTAAATACAGCTTATATGATTAGTGGTAGTACTAAAGAATTGAAGGAAAAAAATGTGATTACAAAAACTGGAGGGTTTATTGGAATTGGCGGTATAACCAAGGTAAGTAGTCAGTTTTCAGATAGTGTATTTACCAAAATTGATATTACTGAGGTGACTTCTATTCCACTGGAAGGTAAAAAAGCTAAATTGATTACCAACCATCCATCAGATTCTTACGTGTTTAATTCTGATGATAAAAACCTCGCAAGCCTTGAAATCACAGATCCAAAAAATTTCTGGAAAAATACAAAGTACCTGGTAGTTGAAACTAACTAAGACTTTTAGGTCCAACAACAAAACAAGCATCAAAGATTAAGTACGATTCTGTTTTTCATGAAGCTGCCTCAAAATGGGCAGCTTCTTTTTTGTTCCGCTTAAGATTAAGGGATCAGCCATCTCCAAGAATTCTGATCTCTGCCTCATGTAGTTTGTTTGTCAGTTTTAACTGACAGGAAAGACGACTGTTTTCAACTCTGTTGCCCAGTGTGTCCAACATGAAAGATTCATCATCTTCAGGATCAGGGAGGAGTTCATCTCCTTTGGTTTTTATCGAAATATGACAAGTTCCACAGCCA
>JAGQYP010000121.1 GCA_020436025.1 Crocinitomicaceae bacterium | reverse complement strand
GAGAGATGGTAGTTATTGTGTTGGATCGGTTAATTAGTTATCATGGCAAACCAAAAGTGATACGAACAGATAATGGGAGTGAGTTTATGAGTAAGGCGGTTGATGCGTGGGCGTATAAGAATGGAGTTAAGCAAGATTTTATAAGTCCAGGTAAGCCTGTTGAGAATCATTATATTGAAAGTTTTAATGGAAGGTTTAGGGATGAGTGTTTGAATATGCATTATTTTACAAGTTTAAAAGAAGCAAAAGAAGTTATTGAGATGTGGCGAGAGGATTATAATAATGTTCGACCGCACAAAACATTAGCACAACAAACGCCAATGGAATTTAAGCAGAAGCATCTTACTAAAACCCGTTCTGTCGTACAAGATCGTACCCTTGTTCTGGTCTAGTTTTAGGGGGGAACCGCAGTATTTGAAATAATATTAGGTATATACAGTATTTATGAAGGAATCCAGAGAATCTTCTTTTAATTCATTCCTCATTAAGTAGTTAATTTCGTGTGCAAGTTTTACAGGGCAATAAGTTTATCCGAGATTATGCATTAGAAAATGAAAATGGAGGGCTGGAATCATTAATTTGAGAGAACAGCCCATCCATCCATGATCGTTTTTCAACTGGTAATGCTATTTTCAAAACCTTCCTGTTGGCATGATTGCTAATCCAAGCCCCTAATGCAAAGCAATAGGCTTTTACTGTTCTCAAAGAAGACAGTGTTTTATTTTGAACAGCAACATGCTTGAACAAACTCATCAAGTTATAAGCAACCATAATAAATCGAAAAGCTGCCTCTGTTGCCCAGAAGGATTTTAAACAAAACTGTTCAACACCAAAATCATACTTGAGCTCTTTGATTCTATTTTCGCAATCGGCTCTTGATTTGTACAAAGTCCAAATTTCAATCGCTGATAAATTAAGATTCGTCACATAACAGCTATATCTATATCTTGGCATTACATCTTCAAATAAAAGTTTTCCTGATGCTTTTGGACGCTCTTCAACATTCTTTCGCACAACAATATGACGACGTCCTTTATAATCAAACTCTGCAACATCAATACCTTTTGAAACTTCTGTCCACTGCTTAACAGTTCCGACTTCCCATTTGACGATTTCATAGAATTTGACAGCAATAATATAATTCAATCGCTTATTTTCCAAAAACCCCATGATCTCCCGACTATAAAAGCCACTATCCGCCCGAATTAAACCAATCGCATTATCTTTTAAAACATCCAACGTCTCTATTAAAAAATTAATACAAGAACTCATCGATGCTGTATTGCCTGGTCGCATCCAAGCATTGATCACCATCCGCGTCTGCGACATAAATGCCATCAATGGATGATGCGAATTTCGTCCTGGCTTTTTTGGAGTATATCCTTTTCGCGCTCCTTCCTGTTCTCCATATCTTGTAATAACCGTACTATCTAAATCAACACTCACTGTTCCAATATCAATCTGCGAGAAAAACCATTGATTTAACTTCGTGAAAAATGCCATGTTTTTTTCCCA
This sequence comes from Crocinitomicaceae bacterium, assembly GCA_020436025.1. Classification (GTDB taxonomy): domain Bacteria; phylum Bacteroidota; class Bacteroidia; order Flavobacteriales_D; family Crocinitomicaceae; genus JAGQYP01. Next base: position 1,460 of record JAGQYP010000121.1, on the reverse strand, counting down.
GCTGAATTTTCCAAAAAATCGACTGTACGTGCTTTGTGATGGCATTCGTTTAAATCCAAAAATTTCCTGCAAAACCGTATCATACCTTAACCAGTCCGCATGAATAAATCGACTTGCTCCTGTCCAAATACTGAGTCAAAAACTTTCAATTATTTCATACGACTCATATGCTCGGTTTGATCCGCGTTCTGGCAAATCTAATTCTTTCATGTATTCCCGAATCCTAAGATTTTCCATCAAATCTTTCATCAACCTCATGCCTCCAAATGGAGTCACTTTTTTGCTCGAATACTCTATTGGTAGGTTAACCATTTTGGTGATCCTTCTTTTATGATTTCTCTCAGTAGTGTCCCGTTGTTTGATTAATAAATTTGGTTAATTCAATCGCAATGAACAAGTTAGAGCAAAAATCAGGTGTAATCGATTTGAATCACAAATTGCTATATTCTGATGACTCCAACAAAGGAGTTATCTATGAATACAGGCAAAACTGTTTTTTCTCAACTCATGGAATTTCTGCGGTTGCATCAATTTCGCAGATGCGTAAAACGATACAAGGGCGATTACAAAGTTCAAAAGTTTTCATGAATGGATCAATTCCTGTGCATGGCCTTTGCCCAACTGACCTTTCGCGAAAGTCTCCGCGATATAGAAGCTTGTTTGCGATCCATGCAAGGCAAACTTTATCACATGGGCATCCGCAGATTCGTGTGGCTCAAGCCAAATGTCTGGGCAAATGTACCAAAGGCGCGCATATCATGGTTTATCCGGATAATGTCTGGCATAGTGAAGTGACTTTAGATCATATCGATGCTTTAGCGGCAAAATACCTGCCTAAAAGTTGAACCCATCAAGCTCCCTAAGTGAAATTCGTAATTTCTACTTTGTAAGAGATTAATTTGGTAGATTGTAAAAATAATTGCAACAAAGTCAAGGCTTCAGTTATTGTTAATTTGTGAATATATTTTAGCTAATTGATTGGCCGACCTGTAAGCCAGTTTTTTTCTGGGATAATTATTCATCCAATTTTGAATGTTTTGAATTTGATTTTCACTGACTCGATGAATGTCAGTGCCTTTAGGGATAAATCTTCTGATCATTTTGTTTTGAACTTCGTTAGACCCGCGTTCCCAGGCGGCATAGGCATGGGCAAAGTAGATGTTTGTACGTTTATTCTTTGGATTTCTGATGCTTAATTCCAGTGATTGCCAGTCTAAGAATTCTACGCCATTGTCAAAGGTGATGGATTTAAATTTTATTCTGAATCTGTCTTTAAGTTTCTTTTCGAGGTTGTTAAGAGCGTTATGAATTTCTTCCTGGGAACTACGTTCAATCTTGATAATGATCTGTTCTAAAGTTTTTCTTTCAGTTAATGTAAACAGGCTTGTTGTTCGCTTTTTAGGGCCTTTAATGCAATCACCTTCCCAGTGACCGTATTCGCTGCGGAGGTTGGCTTCTTG
>JAGQYP010000120.1 GCA_020436025.1 Crocinitomicaceae bacterium | reverse complement strand
ATACTTCAAAAGAAGTTGGAGATTGAGAATAATCAGAAAGAATTGAAATTAGATTTAAGTTTATTTCCTCATGACATTTATATCTTAAGACTTTTGGATAAAAACGGAGTAACTATTGGGCAAGGAAAGGTAGTGAAAAGATGATTTTCTCAAAGTTGACAAAGTCAATATTATTTTTGAGTTCACCGATATACTAGAAATAAAATAATCTAATTATTTTTTTTATTTTCGTTAGCTATCGATGGAAAATAAAGCAACGATCAATACAACCAAAACCATGGGAACCTTGCCGGTTTTCATGACTGCCGTGAGTACCATTTTGGGAGCCATTCTCTTCTTGAAATTTGGTTATTCGCTTGGACATGTTGGTTTGTTGGGGACTTTATTAATCATTCTGTTAGGGCATTTGGTTACTATTCCCACAGCCATGGCCGTTGCTGAAATTGCCACCAACCAAAAGGTGGAAGGTGGTGGAGCCTATTATATCATTTCGCGTTCGTTTGGGATCAATATTGGAGGATCAATTGGAATTGCCTTGTATTTAGCACAGGCCATCAGTATCGCCTTCTACATCATTGCTTTTGGAGAAGCCTTGGAACCTTACAGAATCTGGATCATGGAAACTTATGGTTTAGAGATTTACAAGAGTTCGATCACCTTTGCATTAATGGCCATGCTTTCGGTTCTGATTCTTACTCGCGGAGCCAATATGGGAGTGAAAGCCTTGTATTTTGTTGTAGCAATCTTAGCCGTTTCCCTAGCCATGTTTTTCATGGGATCGAGTTATTCGGAGCATGCAGGAAGCATTACTGAAACTATTGCAGACAAAGGAAAACCAACAGATTCATTTTTCTATGTATTTGCCATTATTTTTCCTGCTTTTACTGGAATTGCAGCTGGATTAGGATTGTCGGGTGACTTGAAAGAGCCACGTATTTCAATTCCAAGAGGAACACTTTGGGCCACGGTTGTTGGGATCATTATTTACACCTTGGTTTCAGTTAAATTGTTTTATTCTGCTTCTCCTGAGGACCTTGCCAATGAAGAGTCACTGATCATGAGTAAAATTGCTGTTTGGCCACATATTATTCCAATCGGATTGGCAGCTGCAGCAATTTCTTCCGCTTTGGGGTCAATCATGATTGCTCCAAGAACATTACAGGCCTTGGGGAACGATCGCGTTTTCCCTGGAATCAAAGCGAATCAAATTCTTAACAAGGCGAGAAAATCCGATGCTGAACCTGTGAATGCAACCATCATCACCTGTTTGATCGCTTTCGCCTTTCTTACTTTGGGAGACATCAATGTAGTGGCCGAAATTATTTCGATGTTTTTCATGGTGACTTACGGTGCCATCTGCATGATCTCTTTCTTTGAGCACTTTGCTGCAGACCCTTCTTATCGCCCCACTTTCAGATCCAAATGGTATATCTCTTTAATGGGAGGATTGCTTTGTTTTTGGTTGATGTTTAAAATGAATTCTGCTTATGCCATTTTAGCCATTGCTTTGATGGTAGGAATTTATATTTGGATTACCAAAGTAAAAAACGATTCTTCAGGATTGGCTAACTTATTTAAAGGAGTTATTTTCCAAGTTTCCAGATCGCTTCAAATCTTTTTGCAAAGAAGAGATGCCGAAAAGAAAGACGACAACTGGAGACCTTTCATGGTGACTTTTTCAGAGAATTCATTTAAGCGGACCACGGCGCTTCAGATGACCTCCTGGATTTCGTACAAATATGGTTTTGGAACTTACCACCATTATATTCAAGGAACATTTGATGCGAAAAATAAAGCCGATTCGGATCAGGTTGTCAATCGACTCCTGGATGTTGCAAAGGGAATTAAAAACAAGGTGTATTTGGATACCACAATTTCTGAAAATCACACCTTGGCACTTTCAAGTATTTTGCAAGAAGCCAACGTTTCAGGAAATGAAAACAACATGATTCTGCTCGAATACCGCGAGGATGAATTGGATCAGTTTGACTATTTCTTCGAGAATTATAATCTGCTCGAAACTTCTAAAATGGATATCTGTGTACAAAGGTCATCGGTAAGAGGTTTTGGATTGATGAAAAACATTCATATCTGGATTACAACCACCGATTTCGTGAATTCCAATCTGATGATTTTATTAGGTTATATCATTTTGGGTCACCCCGACTGGAACAAAGCAGAAATCAAAATCCATTCGATTTATGACATTGATGATTTTGAATCCAAAAAAGAAAGACTGCAAACTTTGATCACAGAAGGACGACTCCCCATTTCATCCAACAATATTGAAATGATCCAACAAGGAGAAGGAGAAACTCCCAAGGATATCATCAACAGAACTTCTACTGACTCCGACCTCACCATCCTTGGTTTTGACGATCCAGACATTTACAAAGAAGGCAAGAAAGTCTTCGAAGGTTATCCAGAATTGGGGAATATTCTTTTTGTGAATGCTTTTGAGGTGAAGGAAATTAAGTAATCCTTTTTTAGTGTAGAGTTTTTCGAGTGTAGAATTTTTCGAGTGTAGAGTTTTTCGAATTTAGACCCGAGCGATAGCGAGCTCATCGACCGATAGGGAGATAATTTTTCGAGTGTGGAGTATTTCGAGTTTATGATTGAGTTTTTATTATGATTATCTATACGCCTATATACCGAGTTGATTATTCAAGCCTTTCAAAATATTGCGAAGAGCATTTTGAGAATATAAAATCCAAGAATACCTTAGACGACGTACCTGAATATAAAATATGGATTCCAACTCAGGCATTAGGAGGTAGGGCCGATGAAGTAGGAAGTGATTTAAGATTTAAAATTATCAAAAAAAGAAAAGGCTTATTCTTAAAAGTTCGAGTTTCCAATATTCAGTTTAACTTATTTGCCATTCTTTTAAATTGCGTTGTGGGATGTTTAAGTTACTTTGTGGCTAAATCATTTATTCATATAATATATTCTTTAGTTGTCACTCTAATTGTATATTACATCTATCG
>JAGQYP010000011.1 GCA_020436025.1 Crocinitomicaceae bacterium | reverse complement strand
CGCCCGATAAATCGGGCTAGAGACAGGTCTACACAGCCCGATTTATCGGGCGTTGTTCGTAGCCCCGCGATTCATCGCAGGGCGGTTTCTGCTGAAATCTAAAACCCTACGGTAGCTAGAAAGCGCAACATTTCTTCTATGGCGCTCTCTACCAATATTGGGTTTCCTTTAAGCAGTGAAAATTGTTCGGGGTGTTGCAGCAGCGCCAATAGGCCGTTGCCAAGGAGATGGACGAGGTGTTTTGTGAGGAAGAACAAAGTACATCCATTTTCTAGGGATTCGAAAATCCAATCAACAAATGCCTAAACTTAATTTCTTCCCCTCTAACAGCAATTGGCTGGACTAAATGATACCCAAAGGCAGATTTGATCGGAGAAGATATTTCACTGGTTTCATGGTTTTCTAAAACGTAATTGCCAATCTCAGGAACAAATTTACTGGCCAATTCAAACCCGTATTCACCGCAATTTTCTTTGCTGGCAAGATCATCAGAAAATTGGAGAATCAACTCACAAAATAGGTCGATATTATCATCGTCTGCAACCATGTATAGAGAGTCGCAAAGTTTTAAAGCTTCTTCTTGTGTCCTTTGAGAAAACACATGTAATAAAAGGAAAAGAGAAAATATGAGAAAGATTGGTTTCATTACAATTCCAAATGACTCCCGTCCTCATAGCGGATATATCCATCCAAAAACTCCCTAACGCAAGCATCTCCACCTTTTTTAGGTAGAATGATGTCTGATATTTCTCTAATCGCCTTAACAGCATCTTTTGGACATGCAGACAACCCACATGCTTCCATAATTTCAAGATCATTGATATCATCACCAACATAAGCCACTTGTTGGATCGAAATATTCATCTCTTCCAACCAGGATTTTAGAATGCCCATTTTCTTATCGCGTCCTACATAAATCCTTTGAATTCCTAACATTTCAGCTCGAGCACGGACCATCTTATCTTTGAATCCAGAGGAAATAATACCGAATTGCATACCTTTTCGAACTAAGTTGATAATGGCCATTCCATCTTTGGTATTGTATTTTTTCATCTGGTCTCCATTCTCAGAAAAGTACATTCCACCATCCGTGAGCACACCATCTATGTCCAAAATAATCAATTGGATATCTCTTTTTTCAAGAGAAACAGCCAAGTTTTTATGAACCAAATCGTCAATAGAATACCCAGTCAATTCAGAAATAGAAATAAGGTTTAATGAATTATTTACTAGCTCTTTATGAGAATTATTTAAATCCCCACTAGAAATTAAATAATCAATATTTTTTTCTAAATAACTCATGATGTAATTCAAAGTTCAAAGTTCAAAGTTCAAAATTTAAATCTGTCCAATTTTGCACTTTTCAATTTGCATTTTTAATTCCTAAACAATTTTCCTTCCAACAGCTTCAGCAACCGGAGGCAATGATTTCAATAGATCGGCAAACATGTCATGATCCAATTGCTGACTCGCATCCGATTTTGCAACGCTCGGATCTGGGTGAACTTCTATTAATAAACCGTCTACACCCATGGCAGTACAAGCTCTTGTTAAATCTGGAACTCCGTATCTGTATCCCATGGCATGAGATGGGTCCAAAATAACAGGTAAATTTGTTTTTTCCTTAAACCAGGCTACACCACAAAGATCCAATGTAAATCTCGTATTCGGTTCGAAGGTTCTCAATCCTCTTTCGCATAACATTACATTGGTATTCCCTCCAGAAAGAACGAATTCAGCGGCTTGAACACATTCTTGAGTAGTAGTTCCAAAACCTCTTTTAATCAAGACTGGTTTGTTGGTTTTAGCACAGGCTCTTAATATTCCTTGATCATACATTGCCTTTGCACCCACCTGAATTACATCCGAATATTCAATCACATCTTGAACATGTGTAGCGTCCCGAACTTCTGTAACCACGCTTAAATCATATTTCTCACGCATTTTAGCTAAGAGTTTCAAACCTTTCAATCCCATTCCTTGAAAGGAGTAAGGAGAAGTTCTTGGTTTGTAACATCCTGCTCTTAGTGCAGTCAGTCCGTGTGATTTTAACATCTCTGAAGACTGGGTAATCTGTGTTTCAGATTCTATGGAACAAGGTCCTGCAATGACAATCGTATTGCCTGTATTTCCTCCAATTGTTACATTTCCAATGGTTACTTCTCTAGTCTTTGGATGGTATTCTCTGGAAGCCAACTGCATGTCATTAGGCATAGCCCAACTGTTTTTGGCATAATTTTCCAATTCCGCCGGAACCTCTTTCATCCCTGAGGAAGTAATAAAAACACTTTTTTCACCGTCCATGATGTGAAAAGCCTTTACTTGAGCGGCTAATTCAGCTAATTTCTCTGGTGAAATGTCGTTTTTCAATTCTATGATCATAATTCTCCTTTGATTAAATTCATAAATGTGATAATTCCTTTTGCATTACCTTTTGAATCCTTTATTGGCAAATACATTAATGGAATTTTTTGCTGTTTGACATAAGAAATCATTTCTTTTACTGTGAATTCCTCATCAATAGCTTTTGGATTTCGGTTGATATAGTTGCGAACATCCAATAAATCCATATGCTCAATATTGTCTAATAGTGCTTTTCTAATATCCGCATTTGAAACAATTCCTTCCATTTTTCCGCTCTCAGAAACCACCATGGTGAATCCCATTTTGCCTTTTTCAATGGACTGAAGAACGTTTTTTAGGTTGATGTGTTTATCCAAAATAACAGGGCATTCTTCCAGTTTAAGCATGAAATCCTTTACTAAGAAGTGTGATTCTACTTCTCTTGTTTTTAGGCTAAGCAGGGCAGATCCGATACTTGATGAGTTGAATAAATAAGATCCCGAAACAGAAGAATAAACTCCCATATTTCTGAGGATAAAACTTACTTCGCCGTTTACGCCTCCATCTACAAATATCTTTTTACCCGGATATCTATTTTGAAAATCTCTGATCTTTTTGAAATTTCGTTTGTCGAATTTTCCACCCGATTCTCCGGGAACGGTAGCCATTATCAGAATGTAATCACAGACATTTTTATAGTGTTCGAATATGTCAATAGGTGTTTCTGTTGTGATAGCAATTCCAAGTCTGCCAACATTTAAATTTCCTGGAAGTTCTTTTAACGGAAGATCTTCGTGCTGAAAACATAAATTTTCGATTTTTCTTTTTCGAATTTCCTCAAAAAATGGGGCAGGAGTAGAAGTGATAATGTGAACATCTAAAGGGATTCGGGACTTAGACTGAATGAAATCGATGTCTTGAAAAACCGATAAATCATCCTTGCAATCTATGTGAAACATATCCATGTGATTGTTCTCCAGATCTTCGATGATCTTTTCCAGATTATCTTGCTTATTGGAGTAAATGGACGCGGATATTTTCAAATTCCTTTTATTTTTACGGTAAAATCGCTTGTAAAGATAAGAAGCTAATTGGTATGATTAGAATAAAGAACGAAATATTTGTTGGAAGTGATGGGCGGAAATCTTTAGTAGATATTACTATCCCGGAAAACTTCAATCACAAAATCATTTTTTTCGTTCACGGTTACAAAGGTTATAAGGATTGGGGCCCATGGAATGAAATTGAAAAACGATTTGTTCTCAATGGATTTGCATTCGTGAAATTTAATCTAACTCATAACGGAGGAACCATTGAAAATCCAATTGACTTTCCAGATCTTGAAGCTTTTTCAGAGAATACTTATTCCAAAGAAATTCATGATATAGAGACCGTTTTAAGGGATTTTCGATTGAATTTTCAGGAAACATGGAACGATTCCAAAAAGATTTTGATTGGACATAGTAGAGGCGGTGGGGATGTTGTTTTAACTGCAGCTAAAAATCAGGATATCGTTGATAGTATTGTGACCTGGGCTGCCATTTCAGATATCGAAGAACGGTTTCCTTCGGGTGAAGAACTGCAAAAATGGGAAAAGGAAGGGGTGATGTATGTTGAAAACGCTCGCACACATCAGCAAATGCCTCATAAGTTTAGTTTTTATACTGATTTTCAGGAAAACATGGATCAATTGAATATCCAATCTGCAGCTCGTAAAATTCATATCCCTTGGTTGATTGTTCATGGAGACCAAGATTTAGCAGTTACTTTGGACAATGCAGAAAGATTAAAAGATTGGTCAAATGCGGATCTTCAAATAATAAAAGGGGCAAACCATACTTTCAATACAGCTCACCCCTTCGAGGCTAAAGTTTTCGAAAAACAAACTCAAGAATTGATAGATGTTACGCTGTCTTTCTTGAATTCATTGTAATATTTCTGATTTCACAGGCAATTTTATCTAAAACATCCATATTGTGATTAATGTAATTCTGAGCATCAATCAATAAATTTTGGATATTCTCTTGACTCGTATTGTTCATTTCGGGTTTTGCGAAATTCAGTTTTGGTTGGATTCTGTAATAATTCAATAATGGGTTAGAGGCATTCATTTCCGACAAAATCTGATGAGTTTCTTCTACTTTTTTCTCAACTTCATCATCGTAATGTACACTAACATCCCCTGTACCCAAAGATAAAATCACCATTTCATCGTTTGGATAAATGGCCTGATAATGTTTGTAAGCCTCTAAACTTGGATTTTTCATGACCGTTACACCGTCCGACAAGGTTTTACCTACAATGGAAACAGGTTCAAAAAATCCTTTAATGGCAGAACAAGCCAATAATAATTCGCTTAGTTTAATGTGGTCATAGGTATCATCTAAATTGGAAATGGTGTGCAAACTGTTGTTAGAATTGTCCTCTGCCATGAACAGAAAGTCGTGCTTTTGGTCTCCAACAGTCAAATTTTGAAAGGTGCGCTCCATGATCAATTTCAAGGGGTTCACTCCTTTACTACCTCCAACTTCAAAAATACTTGCTGAACGAAAAGAATATAGGTTAAGAATGTCGGTAATATTGTAAACATATCCCAACTCAGTTTTCAGCATCAATGCGCTTCCAATTAAAGCTCCGGTTGATGTTCCGGCATAAAGATCCACACTTTCCTGTAACTTGTACTTGGTGAGATCATTCAGTCTTTTTAGAATGGCTATCGGAATTAGTCCACGTATCCCGCCACCATCGATTGATAGTATAATCCTTCTCCTCATAAACTTCTGATTTTGTTGATTCCCAATAATATAGTGAAATCAATGGAGAAATGCAAGGAAAAGCCCTTCCATTCTTAATGTTCCAAATCAAATAATTTACCAGAAAAAAAATCTATGCTCTTTCTATTATCGTTGCATAGCCCTGTCCAACCCCAATACACATAGTTACTAATGCATATCTCTTATTGGTTTTTTGCAGTTCGATGGCAGCAGTTTGCAAAATTCTAGCTCCTGTAACACCAAGTGGGTGACCTATCGCAATAGCTCCTCCATTTGGGTTAATTCTAGGATCGTCATCAGCTAATCCCATGGCACGAGTACAAGCCAAAGATTGAGCAGCAAATGCTTCATTCAATTCGATGATATCCATATCATTTAAAGTCAATCCGGCTCTTTCCAAGGCCTTTTCAGAAGCTTTTACAGGTCCAATCCCCATGATTCTTGGTTCAACGCCAGCAACAGCTGCAGAAACAATTCTTGCCATAGGTTTCAAACCATGATCTTTCATTCCTTGCTCAGAGGCAATTAAAATAGCAGCAGCCCCATCATTCAATCCAGAAGAGTTTCCAGCTGTAACAGTTCCATTTTCTTTTCTGAAAGCGGGTCTGAGTTTGCCTAAAATTTCCAAACTTGAATTTGCCTTGATGAATTCATCGTTTTCAAAAATGATAGGATCTTTCTTTCTTTGAGGGATTTCAACCTTCACAATCTCTTCTGCTAATCTTCCAGAAGCCTGAGCTTTAGCAGCTTTCAATTGAGACCAAAGTGCAAACTTATCTTGATCTTCTCTCGAAATTTTATAGATATCAACTAGGTTTTCAGCAGTTTGCCCCATGCCATCCACACCATATAATTCCTTCATTTTAGGGTTGATGAATCTCCATCCAAATGAAGAGTCGTGCATTTCCGCATCTCTACCGAAAGGTTGGGAAGTCTTAGAAATTACCCACGGACCTCTTGTCATGTTTTCAACTCCACCTGAAAGATAAATATCTCCAGCACCGTCTTTGATCGCTCTAGCTGCGTTTATCGTTGATGCCATTCCTGAAGAACACAGCCTGTTCACTGTTTCACCTCCAATGGAATAGGGTAGTCCGGCTAACAAAAGTGACATTCTGGCCACGTTTCTGTTGTCTTCTCCTGCCTGATTTGCACAACCGAAGATTACATCTTCAATCGCGTTAGGATCCAAACTAGAATTACGCGCAACAATTTCTTTCAAAACGACTGCTCCTAAATCGTCAGTTCTAACACTTGATAGACTTCCGCAAAAATTTCCGATCGCCGTTCTTACAGCGTCAACTATATAGACTTCTTTTGACATATTCTGAATTTTCCTCTAAAATTATAATTTTCATTTAACAACAGCCCCCACCATCATAAAAGAAAGTGGATTCCGATATAAAAATATCATCTCTTTTTAAATTACCTAGTGCTGCAGCTGTTTTATCACAGATACTTATTGGTTGATTTTTCAATAAAACATGTCCTTTCTGATCATCAAATAAATCTTCTGAACCAAAATAAATGGCTGCTTTTCCTGTGAATACACATGGTCCATCATCAGGTATGGGATCCTTTATAGCACAGATTTCAACGCTTTCGATATAGATGTTTTTAACTGTGTCAAAATTCATAGAATCCAAGATTCGATAAGGTCTTTTAGCTCTTACTTCAATCGTCCCAAACCCACTATCTGTCAGAATTTTAATATACTCTCTTAAAGTAATGCTTCCAGTTAAACACATTGCTCTCAAACGGTCATCCTTCCTTAGGTTTTCTGGTATTTCATCTTCACTGATAGGATCTGATAAGACCAGTCTTCCATGTGGTTTTAAGACTCGGTACATTTCTTGAATGGCTAGTTTTAAATCATCTAGTTTGAAAATATTAAACAAGCAGTTTTGTGCTGCCACATCAATTGAATTATCATCTACAGGAAGATTTAATGCGTCTCCTTTTCTCAATGAAACGAATTCCTTCTCAAACCAATGATTCTGTTTTTCAGCAAGCATCATATTTTGCTGACACTTTTCAAGCATTTCATCCACAATATCGATTCCAATCACAGCTTCTTTTTTTCGTGAAAAATAAGCGAATTGAAGAAGCTCCATTCCTCCACCAATGCCTATATAAAGAACTTTTGGATTATTTATCAAATCCCTCGGATGAACAGTAGAACCACATCCATAGTTCATCTCTAGCATAATTCCAGGGATGGATAATTCAGGTAATTGCCAGACTGGAGAGGTAGTGCAGCATAGGCCAACATCAGGACTTAGAGCAGCTTCTTTGTAAAGATTCTCCGTTTCCTTTAAATATTCTTTCATTTTAGTAACTTAAATCTGTATGACGTAAATCTTCTTCGGTATCCACATCAATTCTTGTTTCCAAAAGGGAGTAGGTCATGCCCTTATCCGTAAGTTCATCAATCATGAAATGTAAAATTTGAGTAGAGTTAATTGGAATGTCCTCAAATAAATAATCCATTTCTTGTTTTAAGGCAATCAAATAAATTCCTCCGTCTGTTGCAGGTCCAAAAACCACATCAAATTGATCAAGTCGGGAAAATGCTTCCTCCAGATCATCAGCTTTAAGATCAAAACAGTCAGAAGGAATTAATACAACTTTTTCATGATCCAGTAAATGTTTGTCTGCCGCATTCTTGATATGCTCTCTAAGAGTACCGCCTTCTTGAACATAAAAATTATCCAGGTCAAAAACATTCTCATTTTCATCACAGTAATAAAACACATCATGCACTTTTTTTAAACTGCGAGTAATTTTTAAAGTTCTGAGTAGTAGTTGGTTATATACTCCAAGAGCTTTATCTTCTCCAATCTGTTGACTCAGCCTACCTTTGACATGACCCTTACGGGGATTTTTAAAAAAGAGTACAATTGCGTTCATACTGTGCCTTGTTCTAATGTCAAATCTAAAAGATTCTTTCCAAAAGAAAAATCTATTTTCCTTTATTTTTAAAGGTTTTGATTGATTTTTGAAGTTAAAGAATCCTTACGTCAAAGCTCCTTGACAACTAGACCCACCTCCAGCAGTACACCCAAAACAGTGATTACCAGTAAGTACCGTTCTTTGGAGGATGTTTTCAGCGTTGATGTCTTCAATTTTTTGAATTCCTTTCGAAGGCAGTTTTAACATCTGATTAAAGTCGCAATCATAAACTTTACCATCGTAAGAAACTGAAATTGTATTTCGACACATTAAATTATTTAATGTTGCAGGATTAAAGGCATCTATTAATTTTTGCTGATATTCCAATGCTTTTCCAGCTTTTTCTAAATCATCCAAGAATCTTGCTATGGGTAAATTTGTTATACAGAATAATTGGTTGAACTTAATGTCAAAATCTTCTTGAAGTCTCTTTTTATAATCTAATTCCAAGGCGCTCTGATCAGGAGCAATTGAAGCTCCTCCTGGATTGTAAACTAAATCGAGAATAAGATTTTTATCTTTTCCATAGCCCAATTCATTCAACTTTTTTAGGGCAGAAATCGACTTGTCATAAACACCTTTTCCTCTTTGTTTGTCAACGTTTTCTTGCGTGTAGCAGGGAAGAGAGGAAATGATTCGGACTTTTTTCTGTTTGAATATTTCCGGATAGGATTTGAATTTACCTTCAACTAGAATCGTCAAATTACTGCGTATAATAATTTCAAGATCACGTTTTGCCAGTTCATCCAACAACCAAAGAAAATTAGGATTCATTTCTGGAGCACCACCTGTAAGATCTACCGTTTGTACCTGAAGCTCGTCTATCTTTTGCAAACAAGTATTCAAAGTCTCTTTATTCATGATTTCCTTGCGGTATGGAGAGGCATCCACATGACAATGCTTGCATTGTTGATTGCACAAATACCCTAAATTGATCTGAAAAATTTCAGGCCTATTGGTTTTTAGCTCGTAATGATGCTCCTTAAGTACTTCCTGAAATGATTTTTTTGTACTAATCATGATTTGAAGTCGAATAAACTACTCGCAAATTACAGTATCGTATATGGGACTGTATCCTGCCCAAACACCAAGTGCACCATTATCAACATTTGAAGGGACGTTAACCGGACTTGCAAAAGGAGATCCACCGTTTGCGATTTGAGCATCGGCATATCTTAAAAATTGATAAACATCATGATTTACTTTGGACCATTTAATCACAACTGTATCTCCGATTTGATAAAATCCTTTCTTACTATCCTCAACCGTGGAATCCCTGTACGAACCAGGATTATCGTAATACCATGAAAATTGTAATCCATCAAAAAACTGGTCGTCAAAAGAAGAGTTAAATGGAGCTAATAAAACTGGGTCTTTGGGTGATCCGTCACTGTAATGATTCAATCTTTTAGTTTCCCATCTGTAGGCATCTCCAGAACCAGCTGGATCTGTTAATTCGGCTTGCATGTAACCAAATCCTGGCAGTGAAGGTCTTTCGGCAAAATAAGCAGAATCTAAGGGGACAGGAAATAATAGATCTGTAGTAGATCTAAAAACTTCTCCATTGTGGAAGATTTCTAAATTGTAGGTTGTTCCTACTACACCAAACCAATTTGGGTCAAATGTAGAGTAAGCACAAATATTCACGTTTTGCAATTCCGATGGAGAATAACCTAAAAGTTCGGCAACAATAGGTTGGTATTGAGCAGGAATTGAATCAGTACAAATCAAAATCAGTTGAACAGTATCCACACCATTGTTTACAAAAACCTGAGCGTCTGTAATGAAATTGTTCTCCAAGTCAGCAACACTTGTTGAAGCGAATAAATCTAAACTGTTGGAAAGCAAAACAAAAGGAGGGTAACCAGGTTCAATTTTTCCTTCAACTACAATTTTTGGCTGATAAGGAGGTAAATCGATGGTAATATCCTTTACACAACTAGTAACTAGAAGCGCCAAAGAAAATATGTATAGTAATTTTTTCATCTAAAATTTAAAATTCCATGTTACTGATGGGAGGATTGGGAAAAGGGAAACTTGCTTGGCTTTAATTGTAAAACTACCACCATTCCCAGATAAAGGATCTCCCTGAGAATCAAAATACAAAAAGTAGGGGTTTGCTCTATTGTAAAGATTGTAAACACTAACGGTAACAGAGTTTCTCAATTTGCGCTTAATTTTTTCCTTTTCCCCAGTTTCTTTATTTCTCTTCATTTTGAATGGCTTGTCAAACCATGTAAACGCAATATCTAGTCTATGGTAAGGATCCATTCTGGTTTGATTGTAATCACCATATTCATACAAAACATTTCCTTCGTGTAAATACCAACCCTGTGGCATGGTCATAGTGTTTCCTGTGGCATAAATGAATGTGGAGGAGACATTCCATTGAGGAGTGATCTGGTAAGAAAGCACAACAGAAAGATCATGTCTTCTGTCGTATTTAGCTGGATATGGATTTCCATTGTTGATTTCATCAAAAATCCTGTTGGTCCAAGCCAGGGTATACCCAATCCATCCGGTAAATTTTCCTTTAACTTTTTTCAGGAAGAATTCCGCTCCTACAGAATAACCTCGACCATAAATCAAAAGATTATCTACATTGTCATTTAAATTGTCTTCTGGCAATGTCCCAGGGGCGTATTCCACAAGATTTCTCATGTCTTTATAGTAAACTTCAACACTTGCCTCGAAATTATTTTTCCAAAAATTGAAGAAATATCCCAATGAGGCTTGCCATCCTTTTTGTGGTGGAGCCTTGTCCGTTGTAAGAAACCAGGTGTCTGTAGGTAAAGAAACGGAACTCAAGGAAGCCAAATGAACGTATTGATAGTTGTAATTAAATCCGGCCTTAATGGAGGACCATTTATTCAAGAGAAAACGCATAGATAATCTTGGTTCTAAACCATGGTAAAATCGAATAAGTTCGTTTGGTTTGTAATGAATAACGGAGTCTTGTACACCAATTCCGTTTTTCACGTATCTATTGAAGGAGCCAGTGAAATAATATTGACTGTATCGCAAACCAATATTCGCGCGGAACCATTCTGTAATATCAATTTCATCTTGAATATAAAATGCTACTTCATGGGAAAGGTACTTCTGAACCTCTCCGGTTTCAAATACGATCGTATCCTGATTTGCTGATACATTTTGAGGCTGAAAAATGTGATAAGTGTAATGTGCACCAGCTTCAATACGATGTCTGTAATTTGGGATATAAGTAAAGTCCAGTTTCCCACCAATGTCTTGGTTTCGAGAGAGTAACTTTAAATTAAAACCGTCTTGTTCCGATTCAAAAGAAAATTGATAATTCGAATAAGTGGCCGATAAATTCATGAATAATTTCCCATTAAAGCTGTGATTCCATCTAAACGCCCCAATTCCATTTCCCCAAGGCATTTTTACGTCAAAACCCGCGTCAGAATCTACAAATCGAAACACATCTTTGCCGTAATATCCACTAATGTAGATTTTGTCTTTATCCGTGATTCGATAATTCATTTTCAAATTCAAATCATAAAAGAAATAACTTGAACCATTAAAAGGGGAACTCTTTGGGATAAATGGTTTCATTAAAATATCGATATAAGTTCTTCTACCTGATAAGATGATTGAACCTTTGTCTTTCTTTAAGGGGCCTTCAACAGTAAGTCGAGAAGAAATTAATCCTAATCCTCCTTTAACCCCCCAACGTTTATTATTCCCTTCATTCATATTGATTTCAAGCACAGAGGCTAATCTTCCTCCAAATTTGGCAGGTATTCCTCCTTTGATCAAATTCACATTTTTAACCGCATCAGAATTGAATACTGAAAAGAATCCGAATAGGTGAGAGGCATTGTATACAACGGCTTCATCTAATAATACCATGTTTTGATCCGGACCTCCTCCTCGGACGTAAAATCCTTGAGACCCTTCATTTGTAGAAGAAACTCCAGGAAGCAATTGCAGAGTTTTTACCACATCTACTTCACCTAAGAAAGCTGGAAGCGTTTTAATTTTCTCAATTTCAAGAGAAACCTGACCAATATTCGCGTCTCGTACATTGCCGTCTTCTGCTTCTGCACGAACTTCAACTTCTTGAATGATTTCTGTTTCAAGGGGTAGTTCGATATTCAGAACTTCATTTTTATTGAGTTCAATTTCTTTGTCAATAGTTTGATAACCAACAAATGAAAATTGAAGTTTGTAAGTTCCTTCTGGTAATGTGATTGAATAAAATCCGTAAGTATTCGTGACAGTTCCTTTCCCCGTCCCCGCAATTTGAATAGTGGCTCCAATCAAACTTTCTCCATTGGATTGATCGGATAAAGTACCGCTGATAGTATACTTTTCCTGAGAATAGGAGAGTACAAAGAAAAATAGAAATATGATACTTAGCCTTAACTTCATTCTATATAAAGAATAAAATTAAGGCTATTTTGTTTAGTATTCAATAATTTCTAAAAGAATGCGAAAGCCTCTTGTTGGATGAGCGCTTTTTCCTGCCTGATAATACTGCCTTTTGTAGATATTTAAATAATAAGCTGGGTCATCAAAAGAACCACCTTTAGTTATTCCTTCTTCTTCAACAAATTCAGCAACGTTCCCTGCCATATTATACAGACCATAATCATTCGGTTTAAATTCTAAAACGTGAACCGTCATGTTGACTAATTCTTTATAATGTTCTCGGTCTCCAATCATACGTTTGGGGTACTCAGTAAAGGATAATTTACCTGTTAAAGAATCTCTTTTGATATTGTATTGATTTATTGGGAGAAAATTCGCTTTCATTTTTCCCTCAGTATCATATACATCAGTCGATCCCCATGGGAAAACAGCGTTTGTCAGCATTCCACCGGCAGCATACATCCATTCGTGCTCTTTTGGTAATCTAACTTTCACTTCCTTGTAGGGACATTTCTCACTTTTATTGATTTCTTGAGTTACCCACTTACAAAAAACGTCGATTTGTTCTCTGCTTACATTCGTAACAGGATATTTAGCGTATGCAGGGTGCGAATAATAATAATCTTTAGTACTCCCATAGCTTGGGAAATAGGTTGTCCACAATGTTGTATCGGGTAACAATTTTAAAACAGAATCTTTTGATATATCCTTAGAAATTCCAGTAATGAAATACTTCCATTCATCATTTGTAATTTCAGCATTATAAATTCTGAATTTTTTAAGGGCAACTTTCTTTTCAGAATATTCACTCTCAGCAATTGTTCCACTCGGGATATAAATGTAATTACTGAAGTTTTTAGTGAATTCTTTGTGCATCTTGTTTTTGGTCTTTACATCGATTTCGGTCTGACCAATTGTAGATGAAAGACATAGAAATACACTCAGGGCTAGCGCAGTTAATTTTGTTTTCATTGTAAAGGTTTTGAATAATAAGCTCTAAATATAGAAAATGTTACAAATAAAAAGCCCGATGTTTCCATCAGGCTTTCTTGTAGCGAGACCGAGACTCGGCCTGTCCGTCCACTGGCGGAAACTCGGGTCCGTCAGCTGACGGATATGAACTTAGCGCAGCGATCTCAGCGATAGCTAATCCTGCGTAAAATTTATTGGAAATAAAAAAGCCCAATGTTTCCATCGAGCTTTCTTGTAGCGAGACCGAGAGTTGAACTCGGGTCCGTCAGCTGACGGATATGAATCCTACGTAAAATTTATTGGAAATAAAAAAGCCCAATGTTTCTATTGAGCTTTCTTGTAGCGAGACCGAGAGTTGAACTCGGGACCTCAGGGTTATGAATCCTGCGCTCTAACCAACTGAGCTATCTCGCCATATTGCAAATTGGTTTTGCGGGGGCAAAGATATAATATTTTTAAAATTCAAGAAAAGAAATGCTTTTGAATTTCTGGATTTAAAAATTTTTACAATTTATATCATTCAGATAAAATAGGATACTGACGTTTTTATTTGCTTAAATGACAATATTTTAGCGGCTTTTTCATACCAAAAAAAGAATTCAAGGGATTGAAAAAAAATTCTTATATTGCCCGCCACAATAAAACAGTTAAACTTACTAATAGCTATAAATTCAGATAGATAATGTCGCAGAAGGAAAAATACCAATTGGAGTTCGTGATCAAAACATCAACAAAAGTTCTGTATAATATGTTGAGTACTCCTAGTGGGTTGAGCGAGTGGTTTGCAGATGATGTTAATTTAAGAGATGACACTTTTACTTTCATCTGGGATGGCGCTGAAGAAGAAGCTAGAAAACTGTCGGCTAAAAGTGGTGAGTCCATTAAGTTTCAGTGGATCGAAGACGAAGAAGAAGGTTTGAAAACTTATTTCGAATTGAAGATTGTTGTGGATGATATCACGAAAGATGTAGCCCTTATTGTGACTGATTTTGCTGAAGAAGACGAGCTGGAAGAAGCTCAATTACTTTGGGAGAACCAAGTAGCAGAACTCATGCACGTTTTAGGCTGTTAATTCAACAATATTTTCTCTTTTTCTTTGTTATTTAAGCATTGAAAAAATTACACACATTTACGATTAAGTCCTTTGTAGGACCCTTTGCCATCACATTCGCAATATCAATATTCTTATTGGTGATGCAATTCTTTTGGAAATACATAGACGACCTCATGGGAAAGGGTTTGGATACTTTCATCATACTGGAACTCTTATTTTTTGTATCTGCCAGTATTATTCCTTTAGCACTTCCCTTAGCAGTATTGATTTCTTCTATCATGACTTTGGGTAATCTTGCTGAAAACAATGAGCTAACCGCTTTAAAAGCATCTGGACTTTCGCTTTACAGAATACTATTTCCTCTATTTAGTTTGATGGTTGTTTTGTCGATTGGGACTTTC
This sequence comes from Crocinitomicaceae bacterium, assembly GCA_020436025.1. Lineage (GTDB taxonomy): Bacteria > Bacteroidota > Bacteroidia > Flavobacteriales_D > Crocinitomicaceae > JAGQYP01. The sequence goes on along the minus strand of JAGQYP010000011.1, from coordinate 58,650 downwards.
TATTTCTCAAATTATGCGCTTCCTGTAGCTAATCTTAAATGGAGGTGGATCATTTATGATATTCAACAGCAAAAACCGACTTTTAGTCTAGATGCAGGTGAATTTTACTACAATTTCGATGGGTATGCGATAAAGGCCGCAAAAATTGACAAGGAAAACTCTAAACTAGAAGATATAGTCATTTATGATCACAGTGCTCCTCGCAACATAAGCGTAATCAGAGCTGAGAAAGGGCATATGTATAATTCTCAGGATGAAAAGTATTTGTTCCTGGAACTTATGAATGGTCGTGTCTATGAAAGTGTGAATCCTTCTGATGGGAAAAATGCTAGAAATATGCCATTTAGAAAATCTAAATTCGAAAAAGCAACTATTCGCTTCGATTTATCTGGGTTTTCTACAAATAGATCCAATCAGGAAATCTTCAAGAATAATGTGGAGATGCTCAATATTTATCAGTTAGAAAATGCACTGGATTCGGTTGCCGATTTAAATCAAGAGATTTTACAAAGCTTCAGTAAAAACATTAAAAATCAGCATGAATATTTCATCATTAATCAAGAGAAATATGGCTTAAATAAAGGAATTGACACCGTGAAGTCAAAAGCAAATGATATTTCAGGTAAACTAGTCGAAAATAATGATAAGATCAATAAAATTCATCAAGCTCAAGATGCTAAGTTGGCTGAAATGAACAACAAACCAATAGAAGAAGAAGAAAAAGATTTCGTTCCGACTGTGGCGAACATGGAAAAAATCGTCAATCCATCTTTGTGGACAGACACCCAATGGAATAAAACAATTCAGTCTTCAGCAGTAAAATTGCGAAATCGAAAAAACGAATTGGTTCAATACATCCAAATCATGAATAATAGAAAAATGAGTCTGGATAAATATAAAATGGAATGGCATCGAAAATTCACACTTTCTTTTTCTATCATGGTACTGTTTTTAATTGGGGCACCGTTGGGAGCTATTATTAGAAAAGGAGGTTTGGGTATGCCAATAGTGGTTTCTGTTTTCCTTTTCATCATATATTATGTGCTCATGATAACGGGAGAGAAAATGGTGAAGTCCCAGGTACTTGAGCCTTGGTTAGGAATGTGGCTGAGCACCTTTATTTTAGCACCACTTTCAATTTTCATTCTTGTAAAAGCTTCAAATGATTCTCAAATTTTCAGAAAGGAATCAATTTTGAAAGTTTTCGGTTTTCTAAGAATATTTAAAAGACTAAATTTGCGCAAGAACCCACGCAAATGAAAATACTTCAATTATGTAATAAACCTCCGTTTCCATCATATGATGGTGGGTCTATTGCCATGGGGAATATTACAAGTGGGCTAGTGAATGCTGGAATCGATGTGAAAGTTCTTACAGTTTCCACTGACAAACATCCATTCAAAGTATCGAAATTCCCTCCAAAAATTAGAAAGGCGGTTAATCCAGAAAGTGTTTATATTGATGTTCGATTAAATATTGTGGACGCTTTTTCTTGTTTAGTAACTCGGGATTCATACAATGTTTCTAGATTTTTTTCTCCTGATTTTGAAAAGAAATTGATTACCATTCTGGATTCTGAAAATTTCGACCTGGTACACCTCGAATCGATTTTCATGACTCCATATTTGGGAACCATTAAGAGACATTCAAAGGCCAAAATAGTTCTGAGATCTCATAATTTGGAATACCTGATTTGGGAGCGATTATCTGATACTGAAGGTAAAAAGCTAAAGAAATTATATCTCAAACATCTTGCGAAAAACCTCAAAGCTTATGAGCTAGATGTGATCAATAAGGTTGATGCAATTGCTTCTATTAGTTCTAAAGATACAGATCGATTTCAAGAATTAAAATGCAAAGTTCCTATTCGATCGATTCCATTTGGAATATGTTTGACAGAAATTCCTTACCAAGAAAAGACGAAAGCCCCAAAAGAAGTGTCTTTCTTTCATATTGGTTCCATGGACTGGAGTCCGAATCAAGAAGGGATTTTGTGGTTGATTGATAAAGTAATTAAGAAAACCAATGACAGCTTTAAAATTCAATTGGCCGGAAGAAATATGCCAGATTGGCTGCTTAGAGAGGAAAGTCAAAAAATAGCCATTCACGGAGAGGTAGACTCGGCTTATGATTTCATGAATCAATATGATGTCATGGTGGTTCCACTACTTTCAGCCTCAGGAATAAGAGTGAAAATTATTGAAGGGATGGCACTCGGTAAAACAATTATTTCCACTTCAATTGGAGCAGAAGGGATTGGTTATACCGATGGCGAAAATATTTTAATTGCAGATACTCCGAAACAATTCAGAGAAAAGATTCAGTACATTTCTGATAATCCAAAAGAAATTATTAGGATTGGAAAAAATGCTAGAGAATTGATTGAAGGCAAGTTTGATAATGAGAAGATAATCAATGAGTTAATCGAATTTTACAATGAGCTCTTCTGAAAAGAAAAAGTTAGTCATGCTACTTTCCAGAGTTCCTTCTAAATTAGATAAAGGAGATAAACTCAGGGCTTTCTATCAAATAAAATACCTATCCGAATCTTATGAAATCTTTTTGATTTGTTTGGATACGGAAGCTCAATGGTATGACTTTTCTACTTTAGAGCCCTATTGCAAAGAAATTAAACTGTATCGGATTACAAAAGCATCCAGATTATTCAATTTATTAAAAGCCACTATTTCAGGACTACCTTTTCAGGTTGCCTATTTCTACAATTCAAGAGTTAAAAAGGATATTCTGCAGTACATCCAAAATTGTCAACCTGATCATATTTATTCGCAATTAATTCGAACTGCTGAATATGTGAAGAACATTCATCATATTCCTAAAACCATAGATTATATGGACGCCTTTAGCAAAGGGATTGAAAGAAGAATAAAAGATGCGAATTGGTTGATTAAACCACTATTTAAGTCCGAAAATAAGCGATTACTAAAATACGAATCACTTATTTTCGAATACTTCGAGCATAAAACAATCATTTCTGAAATAGATCGCGAATTTATTTTTCATGTGGATCGAAAGAAAATTGAAATCATAGAGAACGGAATTGATGAGAAATTCTTTGATGTCAATTCGAAATGGGAGAATCAATGCAATGTGCTTTTTACCGGAAATATGTCCTATCCACCAAACATAAAGGCAGCTGAATTTATCGCAAAATCAATAGCTCCTGAGCTTTCTTCCTTTAATTTTTTGATTTCAGGTGCGAATTCAGATAAGTTGTCTTTCGGAAAAATTTCAGAGAATGTCAAACAAACTGGATGGGTTGAAGATATTCGAGTTGTTTATCGAGATGCTAAAATTTTTATCGCTCCAATGTTTATTGGTACTGGGGTGCAAAACAAGCTTTTGGAAGCTATGGCGATGAGTCTACCTTGTATCACAACAGATTTAGGTAACAAACCTCTAGGTGCAAAGGTAGGAGAAGAGATTTTAGTAGCCAATTCTAAGGATGAATTTATAGAACAAATTCAACAACTATTTGAGGACAAAGAACTTTACGAGAAAATTTCCGAAAATGGAAGAAGATTTGTTCAGAACCACTTTAATTGGAATAAATCCACTCAGAAGCTAATTGACATAATGAACAAATAGTTCGTTTTTCCGTTTATTATTGGCTATTTTTGCAGAAAATTATAGGTAATGGAATTTCAGTTGAATACGATAGAAGAAGCGATAGAGGATATTAAAGCAGGGAAGGTGATTATCGTTGCTGATGATGAAGATCGTGAAAATGAAGGCGATTTTCTAACGGCTGCTAGAAATGTAACTCCAGAAGTAATCAATTTCATGGCGACACACGGAAGAGGACTAATTTGCGCCCCTTTGATTGAAGAAAGATGCGATGAATTAGGTTTGGAAATGATGGTTCAATCCAACTCTGCAGCATATGAAACGCCCTTTACAGTTTCAATTGATTTGATTGGTCATGGATGTACCACTGGAATTTCTGCTCAAGACAGAGCAAAAACGATTAAAGCATTAATAGATCCCAATACCAGACCAGAAGAATTAGGAAAACCTGGTCACATATTTCCTTTACGAGCTAAGGCTGGGGGTGTACTGAGAAGAGCAGGTCACACAGAAGCAGCGATTGACTTTGCAAGATTAGCAGGTTTTGAACCAGCGGGAGCAATTGTAGAGATCATGAATGAAGATGGAACAATGGCTAGAATGCCACAACTCATCGAGATCGCTAAAAAGCATGATCTGAAAATTGTTACCATCAAGGATTTGATCGCTTACCGTATGAAGAATGAATCATTGGTTGAGAAAATTGTTGAAGTAAACATGCCCACAACTCATGGTGATTTTAAATTGGCTGCTTTCAGACAAACCACCACAGGTGAAGAGCATTTAGCAATCATGAAAGGGGAGTGGAAAGAAGGGGATCCTGTTTTGGTCAGAGTACATTCTTCTTGTTTTACAGGAGATATCTTGGATTCTTTGAGATGTGATTGCGGTCCTCAGTTAAGAACAGCTCTTGATATGATTGAAAAAGAAGGCCAAGGTTGCGTACTATACATGAATCAAGAAGGAAGAGGCATTGGGTTAGTGAATAAATTAAAAGCCTACAAACTCCAGGAAGAAGGGTACGATACGGTAGAAGCCAATCTAGAACTTGGGTTCAAAATGGACGAAAGAGATTACGGAATCGGGGCCCAAATTTTGAGGAGTTTGAATATCACTAATATCCGTTTGATTACGAATAACCCAAGAAAAATGACAGGTTTGAATGGTTACGGTCTTGAAATCGTGGATAATGTTCCAATCGAAATCGAATGCAATGTCCACAATGAAAACTATCTTAAAACCAAAAAAGAAAAGTTGGGGCATAAGCTTAAAATTGGGGAATAGTTGAATTTCTTTCAGAATTGCTGAGTTTGGATATCGTCCAAAACAGACTCTTAGTTCCCATTAACAAAAAATTAACAAATTGGCATAGATATTGATTTGATCTAAATGCACTTGTTCGTTGCTGTTAGATCGCGAATAGAGTGTATTTGCCGACCCCTGGTTTTTCCGGGGGTTTGGCAGTTTTAGGGGTAAGGATTAAGTGGTAAGTAGTAAGTCGAAAGGTCTAAAAGTCGAAAAATCGAACAGTCCAAAAAGAAAACCCCCGAAAAATTCGAGGGTTTACCATAATTTCCAAGTCAAAATTCCAGAAATCCTGCGTCTAGAAATCCAGAAGTCTAACTAAATATTCTCAATTACCATAGCAGAAGCTCCGCCACCACCGTTACAAATACCAGCAGCTCCAAGCTTTCCACCGTTTTGCTTCAATACATTGATTAAAGTAACAATGATTCTAGAACCAGAGTTTCCAAGTGGGTGTCCTAATGAAACAGCTCCACCATTCACGTCAACTTTTGCAGGATCCAATTCTAATAATTTTGTATTGGCAATTCCAACTACTGCAAATGCTTGATTCAATTCCCAGAAATCAATATCTGAAACATTTAAATTCGCTTTTTTCAATGCCTTTGGAATCGCTTTTGCTGGTGCAGTAGTAAACCATTCTGGGTCTTGCGCTGCATCTGCGTATGAGACAACTTTTGCGATCGGCTTAAGCCCGTGCTTTTCAACGGCTTCTTTACTTGCCAAAATTAATGCAGAAGCTCCGTCATTCAATGTAGATGCATTTGCCGCTGTAACCGTTCCTTCTTTAGCGAAAACAGGTCTCAAAGCAGGAATCTTGTCCATTTTTACATTCGTAAACTCTTCATCTTTGTTTACAATGATTGGATCTCCTTTTCTTTGTGGCACTTCTACAGGAACGATTTCAGAATCAAATTTCCCAGCTTCCCATGCTGTTGCAGATCTTTTGTACGATTCAATTGCAAAATTATCTTGATCCTCTCTTGAAATATTGTGTTCTGTTGCGCATTTTTCAGCACAAACTCCCATATGAACTTGGTTGTATACGTCTGTAAGACCATCTTTTACCATTCCGTCAAACATCTTTACATCACCCAATTTCACTGCATTTCTAGCATCGTAATAATGTGGAACTGAACTCATGTTTTCCATTCCACCAACGACTACAAGATCATTGTCTCCTGCAATAATTGTTTGAGCTCCTAATGCGATCGACTTCATTCCCGATGCACATACTTTATTGATAGTCGTACATGGAACTTCATTGGTAATACCTGCGAAAATTGCGGCTTGTCTTGCAGGAGCCTGACCTAAATTCGCTTGAAGTACATTTCCCATGAATACTTCATCAATGTCGTTAGGATTAATACCAGCTTTATCTAATGCTCCTTTGATTGCTGCTGCTCCTAACTTTGGTGCTGGAACAGAAGCCAATGATCCGCCAAAACTCCCAATAGGAGTTCTTACCGCAGATACGATAAATACTTCTTTCATATGATTCTAGTTTGTTTTCGATTAATAACGTCGCGAATTTAGTAAAAAACTTACAATTTTTGGAAGGAATTGATGGCTTGAAGTACTTTATTTTGCTAGGGTTCATGTCACGTTAACAAATTTTTAACTCTGGTAATCAGGCAATATGGTTCGATATTTGACGTTATGAAGATGTAGTGTGATTTATTTATAATCAATTTTTCTTATTTTATTATAGTCTGTGTTTTCTGCAGTTTCAGGCAGGGGATAGTATGTGAAGAGAGAATCTCAATTTTTTTTCAGGAATAGTTGTATCTTTTTTTTTATGGTGAATTATACTGAATAGAAAACGAGGAAACCAAGAAATTTTTAAAACAAAACCAGAACAGATTATGGCGATAAACCCAATTTATCACCAAACGAATGACAAATTGCAACAGGAGTTAGTCTGGATTGAGGAAACCAAGAAAAACCCCGAGCGATTTGAACCGTTGTACCGGAAATATCACGAACAGATATTTCGCTACATCTATCAGCGGATGGATGATAAGGAACTTGCGTTCGATTTAACGAGTCAAGTATTCCTAAAAGCAATTAAAAATATTGAAAAATATGAATACAGAGGTGTACCGTTTGCGTCCTGGTTGTACCGTATCGCAAAAAGTGAATTGTATCAATCGTTTAGAGATAATAAGTCCAGAAGGACCGTGAATCTTGAAACGTTCCATCTAAATGATTTGGTGGAAGAATTCGAAGAAAAGGATGATGCTGAATTCAAGAAACAGATTTTGCTGGATAGTATCGGCGAAATGAGTGAGGAAGATATTCAAATGCTCGAAATGAGATTTTTTGAAAAACGCTCCTTCAAAGAAATCGGTGAAATACTTGATATCACTGAGAATAATGCAAAAGTAAAGTCCTATCGAATTGTAGAAAAATTAAGAAAAATCTATAATAAAAAAGAAAATAACTACATAGGCCATGGAAAAATTTAACGTTAATCTAGACCGACCAAAAGTTTCGTCGGAAGAGATTAAGGCCAAACAAAATTTTGACCAAGTACTTAAAAATTACCACGTCACACCCAAATCATTCTTCCAGAAAGGATGGTTTTGGGGCACCGTGGGACTCGCAACCGTTGCTGCTGTTACTGTCTTTACGTTCACCTCGATTAATTCTAATGAGGAAAAAGAAGCGAAAGAAAAACCCTTAACTGCCAATAATTCATCGGAACTCCCAGCAGATACACCTTGTATCAAACCACCCAAAGAGGGAGACGTTCAACAATATCAAATCTTCAAAATTGATCCAAAACAAGAGAATAAGCTGAATACCAGCTCAGGTTCAGTGATCACGATTCCAGCTAATTCTTTTTCAGATGAAAACGGACAATTGATTACAGAAGAGATTGAAATTCAAATCCGAGAATTTTACGATAAAGAAGATGTTTTCTTATCTGGTATTCCGATGCATTATGATTCCTCAGGAACTAAATATTCCTTGGAAACAGCTGGAATGATTGAAATAAGAGGTTTCCATCAAGGTAATCAGCTTTCAAAATCGGAAAACGCAATGGAGATTCAGTTGAGAACGATCAATAGTGATGAAGATTTCAATTTGTATGCGCTCAATGAGAATGCAAACCGATGGGATTATATTCAACCATTAAAAGGAGATCAAATAAATGAAGAATCACTTGAGAAACCTGAGGTATACGAGCAAAAATCAAAGGTTCTAAATCAGAAAATTCAAGAGACCAAAGCGGAAATAGTTACTATTGATAAAACGAAACCCTTGGAACCTAGAAAACTGGATGAATCGAAATATAGCTTCAATATCAATGCAAATAAAACCCAGTTTCCAGAATTAGCTCAATTAAGAAATGTCATTTTTGAAGTAGGAGATGAAAACAAAGGATTTACAGATGAAGTTTACAATAAAACATGGGAAGATTTGAAGCTTCAAAAACATGGGGATAAATACCAAGTTGTCTTAATCAAAGGGGAACACAAGGAAAAGTACATAGTTTACCCAGCTCTCAAAGGTGCTGATTATGAAAAAGCTAAATCTGATTTTGATTCGAAATTCAGTGTTTATGAGAAGAAGAAATCAGAAAAAGTTAAAGAGTTAAATGATTTTGAGAAGGAATACGAAATCAACAAGAAAAAATGGGAAATGGCGGTGGCTTATTCGAAACAAATGGATTTCAAGCACAATCAAAACAACAATAAAATTCAAAACACTAGTGGAATAAAGATCTCCAAAACAAATGAAGAAGTAATTCGGGTTTTCAATACTGAATCATTTGGAGTATTCAACTGCGATCGAAAAGTGAAATACCCAGCAGGTGATAAAGTACTCGCTAGATTTAGTAGAGAAGATGGTAGTCCCATTCGAAACTTGTTCAATGTCAATCTTATTACAGATAAAAAGAATTCCCTTTTTGCTTATTCTAGCAGTGAATTGAATGAATTTCGATTCAACCCAAATCATGAAAATAGAATTTGGATGATTGATGAAAAGGGTGAAATCTATGCTTGTGGGAATGATGAATTTCAAAAAATTGATAAAAAATCCGGAGAACACACCTTTGTAATGAAGAAAATTCCGAAATTTAATAGTGTTGCAGAATTTAAAGAAATGACTCGTTCCTATGCGATAGAATCTTGAAGCTAATTTTAACTTTCATATTATGTGTGTTGACATGGGGTGTTTTTGCCCAACATGGAACCATTTCGGTTGAAAAAGAAGAAGATTTTTTACCCAGAATTACTGGGAAGGCAGGAGGGGAGATCTCCAGATATTATTTATGTGATTCTAAAGGAATAACGATTGGACACGATTCTAAAGTTGTGTCTTTTGTTCTGTACTTTCTTGATGAAAAAAGTCAGGAAGTAGAAATAGCCATCAAAGGAAATAAATTAACTGATGATCATTGCAAACTTGTAATGAATGCTCCTGTCGGAACCATGGTATACTTCCAAGACATCATGGTGGAAAGCAAAGGAGTTAAGGTGAAAGTGACCCCAATGATGTTTAAAATCAAAGATGAAGATTAGATTGCTAGTTGCGATGTTATGGTTCTCAATGGCATTTGGTCAAGATAAAAAAGGAACCATCACAGTCGAAAAAGAAACCATTTCAGGGCTTTATGTTTACAAGACAAATTCTGGGAGTAAAACCTATATCAGAATTTTTAAAGATTCCATGGTGATGATTGCGAATAATTCTGAAGGTCCAGAATATATGATGTATTGGTTCGATAGAATGGCAAGAGATTCAAATTTACCACAAGGGAAGGCTGAAATTAAAGACAGTCTATTTCATGTTCGCATAAAAGTTGCCCAATCTATTGAAGACGATATCATATTAGATGGCATGTTTCTTGAAAGTAATAGATTGAAGGTCCATCGAAAAGGACAAAATGTAGATAATAAGGAATATATATTTACCAAGATAAATTGAGAGCCTATAAGGAGATAATTACTATTGTTTGTATTCTATTTTTTCAAAATCTTGTCTTTTCTCAGCAAGGAACGATAAAGGTTGGCAAAGAAACAAATACGGAAATCTTTGGTTTACAGTCCAACCGAAGCGGATCTCCACAATCATTTATTTTGTTAATCGATGAGCAGAAAGCCGTCTTTATCAATTCTTATGACGACGGTCAGACATGCTTAAGAAAATACGAATCAGACGAGAGAATGGAAGGGAGAGTTTTCCCTGGCATGTACAAATTGGAAGGCAATCAGATATTTATTTTTCTAATGAAGGGAGTTCAATTTAAAGGGAGTAGGGTGGACGATGTACTTTATTTAGTGGATCACACTGGTGAACAAGTCACTTTCTTTAAAATACATCAATAAAAAAGGGTGATCCCAAGACCACCCTAATTTCATTATCCTCCAAAGTCATCAAATCTGACATTCTCTTTTGGAACTCCCCAGTCTTCGCACATTTGCTCAACTGCTTTGTTCATAAGTGGAGGTCCACAGAAATAGAATTCAATATCTTCTGGTGAATCGTGTTTACTCAAGTATTGATCAATTACCGCTTGATGCACAAATCCTAAGAATCCATCTCCATCTGGATCATTAACATCTTTTTTCTCAACCCAATTATCTTCTGGCAATGGCTCAGAAAGTACCATGTAGAATTTAAAATTCGGGAAGTCTTTTTCCAAATCTCTAAAATAGTGGATGTAGAATAGTTCTTCTTTAGATCTACCTCCGTACCAATAAGTAACTTTTCTACCCGTCTTCATTGTTTTGAAAAGCTCATACAGGTGAGATCTCATAGGTGCCATTCCAGCTCCTCCACCAACGTAAAGCATTTCAGCGTCAGACTCGTTAATGAAGAATTCTCCGTAAGGTCCTGAAATAATTGCTTTATCACCCACTTTTAAGTTAAAGATGTATGAAGAAGCGACACCAGGATTTACTTTCATCCAACCATTCGTTTTTCTATCCCATGGTGGAGTTGCAACCCTAACATTCAACATGATTCTTCTTCCTTCAGCAGGGTAAGAGGCCATGGAGTAGGCTCTAACAACTTCTTCGTTGTTTTTCATAACAAGATCCCACAATCCAAATTTATCCCAAGCTTTTCTGAATTTATCAGGTTGACCTGGGTGATCTTGTGGATGTGCAGCAATATCCATGTCCTTATAATTCACAGTACACGAAGGGATTTTAATCTGAATATACCCACCTGCTTTGTAATCCATGTCTTCAGGAATTTCTACAATAAATTCCTTGATGAACGTTGCCACATTATAGTTGGATACCACTTCAGCTTCCCATTCTTTAATACCAAGAACTTCTTCTGGAATTTCGATTTCCATGTCTTCTTTTACTTTCACCTGGCAACCTAATCTTACACCAGATGCAATTTCCTTTCTCGAGAAGTGTGGTGTTTCAGTTGGAAGAATTTCTCCTCCTCCTTTATGAACGTGACATTCACATTGAACACATGTTCCACCTCCACCACATGCAGATGGCAAGAAGATTCCGTTTGATCCAAGAGTAGATAATAAAGTTCCTCCACCATCTACTTCAATTGTTTTTTCTCCGTTGATCGTAATTTTGATCTTTCCTGCTGGAGACAACTTTGCCTTTACAAATAGCAACAAGGCTACTAGGAGCAAAATCACTATTAAAAAGACTGTTATTGTTATTCCTATAGTTAATCCCATATCTTCTCAGTTATTATAATGTTATTCCCATAAAACTCATGAACGCGATTCCCATCAATCCTGTAAGGATAAAAGTAATCCCTAAACCTCTTAAAGGAGCTGGAACATGAGAATATTTGATTTTTTCTCTGATGGCTGCAATAGCAACAATAGCTAGAAACCATCCCACACCAGACCCTAAACCAAATGAAGTTGCTTCTCCAATACTTGAATATTGTCTGTCTTGCATGAAAAGTGCACCTCCTAAAATCGCACAGTTTACAGCAATTAATGGAAGGAAAATTCCTAAGGCACCATAAAGAGCAGGAGCAAATTTCTCAACAATCATCTCAACCAATTGTACCATCGAAGCAATTACTGCGATGAACATGATGAAAGACAAGAAAGAAAGATCGATATCCGCCCATTCAGGGTTCAACCAAGCCAAAGCTCCTTCTTTTAGAATATAATTCTCAAGTAGATAGTTTACTGGAACAGTAACTCCTAATACGAAGATCACCGCTGCTCCTAAACCAACTGCAGTTTTTACAGTCTTCGATACTGCCAGGTATGAACACATACCAAGGAAGTATGCAAAGATCATATTTTCAATGAAAATACCTTTTACAAATATGTTTACTAATTCTTGCATGTTTTCCTATTTTTAGTGGTCTTCGATTAATGCTTTATTTCTTGATCTCTGAACCCAGATAATGATACCAACGGTAATCAAAGCCATAGGAGGGAGGATCATCAAGTTGTTATTTGCATACCAATCAGTTGCAAACAATCCTGTTCCTTCAACTTTGTCTCCCAAAATAGGGAATCCCATCAATGTACCTGATCCGAATAATTCTCTTACAATTGAAACCAATACCAATACAATTCCATATCCAAGAGTGTTTCCAATTCCATCAAGGAAAGATGGCCAAGGTTTCTGAGCCATTGCAAATGCTTCAAAACGCCCCATGATGATACAGTTTGTAATGATCAAACCTACGAATACAGATAGTTTCTCTGCCATATCTGGTAAGAATGCTTTCAATACTTCGTTTACGATAATTACCAAAGAGGCAACAACCACCAACTGAACGATAATTCTGATTCTGGATGGAATTAAGTTTCTCATTAAAGAGATCACAACGTTACCCAATGCTAAAACGAATAACACAGATCCAGTCATTACAAGTGCTTGTTCTACTTGCACAGTAATTGCCAGTGCAGAACAAATACCAAGTACTTGCACAGTTACTGGGTTATTATCCTCAAGGGGATCAATAACCAACTTTCTATTCTTCTTAGAGAATAAGGGCTCTTTCGGAGCTTTTGTTTTTACAGTTTCACTCATAATACTTAGTTTTATTTAGCTTGAAAATGACTTACATAAACTTTCAGGGTTCTCTCCATCATTTCCTCAACCCCTTTAGAGGTAATCGTTCCTCCAGTGATACCATCTACAGCGTGAGCATTTCCAGACGCACCAGCTCCTTTAGTAACAGTGATTTTTACAAATTCACCATTATCATCACAGATCTTTTTATTGTCTTCAAATTGTTGCTGGAACGCTTTGTACACCTTTATCTCTGCACCTAAACCAGGAGTTTCCGTTTTGTGATCAAATTTTGCAGCTTGAATGTCAATCATATTTTCTTTCACAGCAATATATCCCCAAATAGGTCCCCATAGTCCTTTTCCAACCATCGGAATGATAAAAAGTTTCTGACCTTCTTTTTCTGCAATGAATAATGGATACTGACGGTCTGCAGGTGCTATTCCAGAATTTCTGAATTGCTTTTGGATATCCAGTTTTTCAGCATCTTCCAGCTTCAAACCTTCAATCTTTTTTCCTTTAGAATCGATAATATAACCATCTACAATATGCTTCTTAAATACTTCATCCACATTCTGGCGAGTCGATTCAATTTTAATCGCTCCTAAAATGTCCATTCTCTTTTTCTTAGCTGCATTCTTCTGTTGGATAGGTTTTAATCCCATCGATACAGCGGCTAAGATCGTTCCAACTACTACAACGAGTACGATTGCGAACCCGATAGTATATCCGTTACTTTCTTTATTGATAGCCATAATTATGCAGTTTTAAGTCTTTTAAGTCTTCGTTTAACATTGGCCTGTACCACATAGTGGTCGATCAATGGCGCCATTACATTCATGAACAAGATCGCCATCATCACCCCTTCAGGATACGCCGGGTTGAAAACACGAATCATGATGGATAAAAATCCTCCAAGGAATCCATAAATGAATTTACCTGTGTTCGTTTGTGAAGCCGTTACCGGATCTGTAATCATGAATACACCTCCAAAGAAGAATCCTCCTAAGGCAATCATGTGTAAGGGTTCCAACAACATGAATTCGTTTGCTCCCCATACATTAAATAGAGCTGACATAGCCAACCCTCCTGCAAAGAACGAAACCATAACTCTCCAACTTGCCACACCAGTAAATAGTAAAATTGCTGCACCAATCAAACAAGCCACAGCCGAAGTTTCTCCAATAGAACCTGGAATGTATCCCATCCATGAAGCTTCCATCGTGTATTTTGATGTAAACTCAGATATGTTTTGGAAAGCCCACGATGCTTGATCATCAGAAGTAAATGTTGCTAATTCTCCTAAAGCAGTCGGACCAGAAAAACCATCAGGTTGTCCACCAAACCAAACAGAGTTTCCTGACATGGAAGTAGGGTAGGCGAAGAATAAGAATGCTCTGGCAGTCAAAGCTACGTTTACAACGTTCATACCAGTTCCTCCAAAAACTTCCTTACCAATCAATACCGCAAATGCAACAGCAATAGCCACCATCCATAATGGCACATCAGCTGGCATGATTAAAGGAATTAACAGTCCAGAAACCAAAAATCCTTCATGTAGTGAGTGCCCTTTAATGATAGCGAAAATAAATTCCACTGTCAGACCCACACCATAAGAAACAATAATCAGTGGTAATAAAACTCCTAATCCGTACCAGATTTTCGGACCCATACTTGCCCAAAAACTAGTAACATCTACATCAGTTGTTGGATTTGCAACATAATGCCAGTGTCCAGCACCTACCATTCCAAAAAGCAAACATGGAATCATGGCAATGATCACAGTCATCATCGTTCTTTTCAAATCCACTCCGTCTCGAATGTGCGACCCTTTGTGCGTTACTTCTTTAGGGGTAAACGCAAGAGTCGTGAAACTTTCGAAAACGGGATGAAGCTTTTCTAACTTCGCTCCTTTAGCGAACTTAGGCTCCATATTTTCGACGATTCTCTCTAAAAATTTCAATTTATTTCGTTTTAATTCGGTTCAACATTACATGCACTCTTCGTAAATCACATCCAAACCATCTCTAACGACACTTTGAATATTTACTTTAGAAGTACATACATATTCACAAAGCGCAAGGTCTTCTGGAGCTACTTCGTAGATTCCAAGATTTTCCATTGCATCAATATCATTCACCATGATTGCTTTTACCAAATACATTGGATAAATATCCATTGGGAATACTTTTTCCATTTCTCCAGTAACAACAAACCCTCTTTCTTCACCATTGGTATTGGTATCCAATCTGAATTTTTTACTTCCAGTCAACCAAGTAGGGAATAGCATGGAGTTTGAGAATTTATCAAAACCTGGAGCCATCCATCCTTTGGTTAAGACAAACTTCAATTGATTTCCTTCAGGAATTACTGTGATTTGATTATCATAATATCCTAAATAACCATTTGGCTCAACTTTTTCTCCAGTAAGAACATTACCAGAAATGTATCGAACATTATCGCCATCAATATTTCCTTCAACTAACTTTGAAAGGTTTGTACCAATGATCGTTTTAATGTATTTTGGATTGGAAACTTCAGATCCTGTTAATGCTACAATTTTAGAAGCATCAAACATTCCAGTTGAGAAGTACTTCCCGATAATAATTAAATCCTGCGGATTTACAAACCAAATCACCTCTCCTTTGTTTAAAGGATCAATATGGTGAATTTGAATTCCTACGTTTCCTGCAGGATGCTTTCCGTAAATATTGTTGATTTGAACTCCTTTCGCATTCATGAAGGCCGCGTCCGGTGCTCCATTTCCTTTAACATTTAAATGGATCTTTCCATCTGTAAGCTTCGAAAGAACATCTATACCTTTTTGAAACAACTCATCTTGTCCGTGAACTATAAAATCCATGTCCGGTGCAAGTGGAGCAGAATTAAAAGCCGAAATGAAAATGGCTTTTGGTGTCTCGTCTGGATCAGCAATGATGTCTATAGGTCTTTGTCTAACAAACGGCCATAAACCTGAATCCAATAAGGTTTTTAATACTTCGTCTCTGCTCATGTTTTCCAGAGCAGGAACTGTTGCTTGTTCATACTGAATCTCGGCATCAGCATTGATAACAACTTCTAGAATACGTCTTTTCGCACCACGTACAACATCAGCCACTTCACCTGAAACAGGCGAAACGAATTTGATTTTGTCATTGTACTTGTTGTGAAATAATACCGATCCTGCTTTTACTTTATCACCTGCCTTAACTTCCATTTTGGGAGTCAAAAGATGAAAGTCTGGCGGTTTGATCGCAACAGTCTCAGGCGCATCTACAGAAGTCTTAACTTTCTCCGCTTCTCCAAGTAGTCTAATGTCCAAGCCTTTGCGAAGCTTAATAGTTTTTGACATAGTAAATTTGGAATTATAATTGATGAGCAAATTTATAAATTTGTTTCATTTGCGCATATTTTTAAAAATAATTCAAATATGTCAATTCTAATTTAGAATGATTCTAAATAAAACAACTTGTAAATGAGGATATTAATAGTTAGTGTTTTTGTTATTTGGCTTCCCTTTAGACTAATGGCTCAAAAAGATTCCACGGTTTTAAATAATATGAAAATTAGTGATGCTATTCGTACTATAAAATTCTGTAAGAAGGGGAATGAATTATCGCATCCAATTCTAAATTTTGGGAAAAATGATTTTTTGGATTTAAAGTTTGACCTTGTTGGAATAGATTATGGTGATCTAGCTTATGAAATCATTTTGTGTGATAAAGACTGGATACCAACAAGAATGGATAAATACGAATACATCAACGGCTTTGAAACTGTTTACATTCGGGATTTCCAATATTCCATAAATACCTATGTGAATTACAGGAATTACAAAACTCAGATTCCTACAGATGATTTTTCATTTAAAATGTCGGGAAATTATATAGTTCGAGTATTTCCAGAAGAAGATCCCACCACTACGTTATTTCAAAGACGATTTATTGTGGCTGAATCTCTTATTAACGTCGACGCCAAGATTGTTCAACCACAAGTAGTGATGGATCAGAAATACAAACAGCAGGTTGAGTTTAACATTAAGTATCCTTCAACCATCTCAGATCCCTTAACAAATTTATATGTCACTATTCGACAAAACAGAAATTGGAAAACTGCAAAAACCAATTTACAAGCGGATTATGTGAGGGATCAAAAACTATTCTTTAATGATTATACTCAATTTGTTTTTGATGGAAATAATGAGTTTAGACAAATCGATTTGAAATTTAATCGAGGAGGTAATCTAGAAATTGCGAAAATTGTAAAAGAGGAAGGACAGTATCAGGTATATATTAAAGAAAACAAACCTAAACCATACAATAATTATGTATTTAAAGAAGAGTTAAACGGGAAATACACCATTAAAAATGATGAAGCTACTGATAATGATATTGAATCGGATTATTTCAAAGTCCATTTTGAATTGATTTCAGGCTATTTCATGGAAGGAGATGTTTATGTGTTTGGAGAATTAACAAATTGGGAATTAAGTGATGAATTTAAAATGGAATATGATCCAGGGAAACAAAAATATTTTTTAGATAAAGATGTAAAACAAGGCATGGTGAATTACTGTTTTGCAATCAAAGACAAGAAATCTGCCATCGTAAATATTGAAAAAATTGAAGGGAATCACTTTGCGACTGAAAATGACTACGATATTATTCTGTATTACAGAGACATAAGTAATGAAAATGACCGTGTTTTAGGAGTTTACAGCTTTAATTCTTTGTATTAGTTTAACGTAAATTTATACCTGAAATAAATAATTGAAACTGAAGTTTTAATGACTGAAAAAACTCTTTAAAGTTCGTTAAATTTTCATTTCGTCTATGAAATAATTTGGTTTATCTATAATTTGGATATGTTTATCGTTTTTCTTATTTTCACAGGTAAGATGATTAAAACAAATACAAGTTCAGGAATTCGTGTTCAGGTAACACCATCATTTAGACCAGATTACTCTAATTTGGGGAATGCTGTCTACTTTTTTGATTACAATATTCAAATTGAAAACCAGAGAAATTCAGAAATAAAACTTCTAAGTCGAAAATGGAAGGTATTTGATTCAATGCATGCCGCCAGACTAATTGAAGGTGTAGGTGTGGTAGGAGAAACACCTGTTATTAATACCGGTATGACTTATGGCTATTCGAGTGGATGTGACTTAAATAGTGAACTTGGATATATGGAGGGCATGTATACCTTTAAAGATCTCAAAACAAATGAGATTATTGATGTACTTATTCCAAGATTTGAGTTGTTTTATCCATTTAGATTTAATTAAATCAAACCCTTTCTAACCAATTTTTTCTCAACTGGAGTACTTTCATTCCATTCCACTTTTTGGTATTTTTTTTGCTTGAAGTGATTCAATTACTCTAAATTTTAGTTAATTTTTGACACTTCAAAACAAATCGAGACATGATGAAAAAGTTTCTTTTAGTGTTTCTGGTCGGTATGTCTATGTCGCTAAACATTCAGGCTCAGGAGGATACAACAAAAACCCTGGAAGGAGGGCAAGTCGACCAAAGTATTCTAGATTCTATGAATATGATCGACCCATTCGCATTGGAAAAATACAATATGGGAATTCATGAAATGAATAAAAACAATTTTAACAAAGCCGTAGAATGGTTTTCCGAGGCTTACAAGATTGATTCAAAGTATAAAAAATCACTTTTGCAAAGAGGAAGAGCTTACAGACAGTTAGGGCAAAAGGATAAGGCGATTGCAGATCTTGAATTGTACATTAAAGAAGGTGATTCAACTGACATTGCTGAATATGAAATCGGAAGAATGCATTTTGACGACAAAGAGTGGGGAGATGCTGAAAAAAGATTCGAAGCAGCTATTCTGAAAAATAATAAAATAGCTAAGTATTATTATTACAAGGGAGTTTGCAGACTTACTGAAAAGGATCTTGAAGGTGCCATTACTCAGTTCAACAAGACTTTGGAGTTGGATAAACAATATGCTTATGCATACAACGACAGAGCCTCTGCTTACATGAGAATGGAGAAATACGATGATGCGATTCGAGATTACAGAAAAGCAGTATCTGTTGATGCTGAATTTGCGTTGAGTTATAACAATATGGGAACGGCCTATAGGAGAAGTCAGAAATTTGAAGATGCTGTAAAGGCTTACTCTGAAGCGATTAGACTTTCTAAGGATAATTATATTTCGCTTAACAACAGAGGGAATGCATATTACAGTCTAGGACAATACGATAAGGCGTTAGCAGATTTTGATGCAGCATTGAAAATTAAATCTGATTATGCAATGGCGCTCAGCAACAAAGCATCTGTTTACATCAAATGGGAAAAATGGGAAGATGCAGTGAAATTTTGTGATGATGCGATCAAATACAATGAAGATATCATGCAGGCCTATTTCAATAGAGGTATTGCGAAAGAAATGATGAGAGATGTGTCAGGCGCATGTACAGATTGGGAAAAAGCTTTTATCCTTGGGTCTGAAGCTGCAGAGAAATATCTAAACAGTCCTATTTGTGCTGAATAATCTAAATATCTTGAAAATGAAAAATCTTTACATATTATTAGTTTGTGCACTTTTAACGAGCTCGTCTATTCTGTCACAAAAAAATGTCCCTTGGGATAAAGATCTCTTTAAAGAACAAAAGAAAGAATTTAAGGATGCATTTAAAGCCTTCGAAGAAGGGAATGATTTACTTTATGTCGATCCATACACCGCATTCCCTGATTATGTGGGTGCCTTGGAGAAATACAAGCTGGCTTATGCGTTCAATCCAAATAATGCGGAACTCAATTACAATATGGGTATTTGCATGCTGAAAATTGATAAGTACAAGATGCATGAATACATGAAAAAGGCTTATGAATTGGATCCCTTAGTAAAAGAGGACCTAGGGTTTTATTTAGGTTATTCATATCATTTGAATTGGGATTGGAAAAATGCAAAAAAATACTACAACGAAGCACTTGGAAGAGTTTCAGGGGAAAACGCTGTAGAGATGCGGAAAAGGATCAATAAACACATTAAAGAATGTGATAATGGTATTGAATTAGAAAAAAAGAAAGCCCGAGTTTGGATTGATAATTTGGGTGATGAAATTAATACCCAATATTACGAATACGCTCCAGTAATTGCCGCAGATGAAAGTACAATTATGTTTACATCCAGAAGACCTGATTCAGAGGGAGGGAAACAAGATGAGGAAGATCATCTGAAAAGATATTTTGAAGATGTATATTTTTCTGAAAAAACTAAGGACGGGAAATGGTCGAAGCCAACAAATGAATTGAATGAAATCAATTCCAAAGGACACGATGCGACTATCGGTTTGTCGCCGGATGGGAAAACTCTTTTCATTTATATCGATGACCCAAAAGGACATGGAGATATATTTACCTCAGGGTTGGTTGAAGGGGTTTGGTCGAAACCAGAGAGACTGAATAAAAACATCAACACTAAATGGCATGAGCCTTCAGCAGCTTTATCTTTTGACGGAAAAAGATTGTTCTTTGTCTCTGATAGAGAAGGTGGACTTGGAATGCACGATATATATTACTCTGATTGGAGTGAAAAAGACCAGGATTGGGGAGAGGCTGTTAATTTAGGTCCAACCATCAATACAGAATATGATGAAAGAGGCGTGTTTATTCACCCAGACGGGAAAACACTTTATTTTTCTTCTGGTGGTCACACAACCATGGGTGAATTGGATCTATTCTATACCGTTTATGAAGATGGAAAGTGGATTACTCCGGTAAATTTAGGTCCACCATTGAATACTCCAGGGAATGATATTCAGATTGTTGTAGCAGGTAATGGCCGTAGGGGGTATACTTCAAGTTATAGATCGGATTCAAAAGGAGGACAAGATATTTATTTGGTGACCTTTTTGGGACCTGAAAAACAACCTATGCTAATTGGAGAGGACAATCTAATCGCAAGTATTGCTCTTCCAATTGAAGAGAAAATAGTTGAGCCACTTGTTGAAATTAAGGAAAGTAGTTTGGCTATTTTAACTGGTAAAGTATTTGACTTCAAAACATTAGAAACTTTAGGTTCAACTGTTGAAGTAATTGATAATGATGAAGACATTACCATTGTTAAAGTTGAAACAGATAAGTTGGATGGTAAATTCTTACTTTCCCTCCCTGCAGGGAAAAACTATGGAATAGTCGTTAAGAAAGACGGGTATTTATTCCATTCTGAAAATTTTACGATTCCGGAAGAGGCTGGGTTTAAACAATACAATATTGATATTCCACTTAAAAAGGTGGAAGTTGGAAGGTCGATTGTGTTAAGAAACATCTTCTTTGATTTGGATAAATATTCGCTACGACCCGAATCGAAAAATGAGTTAGAGCGATTGATCAAACTTATGGGAGACAATCCGACTCTAGAAATTGAGTTGGGTGGTCATACTGATACAAGAGGGAATGATAGCTACAATCAAAAACTATCAGAAAACAGAGCGAAAGCAGTTGTAGAATATTTAGTTAAAGCTGGAGTAAAAGAGAGTAGATTAAAATATGCAGGTTATGGTGAGACTCAAACGATCATTAGTGATAGTGAAATCGAAAAAATGAAGTCTAGAACTGAAAAAGAAGAGGCTCATCAACAAAATAGACGTACAGAATTCAAGATCTTGAAAATCTAGATTCTGAAATTTCGTCAGACTCTGTAAGCCTTTATTTCAGTATATATTGTCATTCTGTCAGGAAAATCCTATTGGTATAATCCTTGATTTTTAAGTTTTCAAAAATTATAGATTATGTCGAAAGGAACAATAAATGTACAAACGGAGAATATTTTTCCGATCATCAAGAAATTTCTGTATTCAGATCATGAAATCTTCTTAAGAGAGTTGGTTTCTAATGCTGTGGATGCCACGCAGAAGTTGAAATTCTTTTCTTCTACGGGTGATTTCAAAGGAGAATTAGGGGACTTGAAGATTGAAGTCATTTTAGATCCTGAAAATAAAACACTTACCATTAAGGATAAAGGGATTGGGATGACTTCCGAAGAGATTGATAAGTACATCAATCAAATTGCTTTTTCAGGGGCAGAGGAGTTTGTCCAAAAGTATAAAGGTAAAGAAGGAGCGGATCAAATTATCGGACACTTTGGTTTAGGTTTTTATTCCTCTTTCATGGTGGCTGAAAAAGTCCAAATCAAGACTTTATCTTTCAAAGAAGGGTCTCAAGCTGTGCAATGGGAGAGTAATGGAGACCCAACCTATGAAATTTCCGATATTGAAAAAAACGATCGAGGAACTGAAATCGTATTACACATTTCAGAAGATTCAAAAGAATTCTTAGAAAAGGGGAGAATTCAAGGGATTCTGGATAAATATTGCAAGTTTTTGCCTGTTGAAATTCAATTTGGTACATCTACGACCTGGGTTGAAGATCCTTCAGGAGAGAAAGATGAAAATGGCAACCCAAAAAGAGTAGAAAAAGAGGTAGAAAACATTGTTAATAATCCAAATCCAGCTTGGTCAAAAAGTCCGAGTGACTTGAAACAGGAAGATTACGATGCTTTTTACAGAGAATTGTATCCCATGTCATTCGATCAACCTTTGTTCCATATTCATTTAAATGTGGATTACCCATTTAATCTGACAGGAATCTTATATTTTCCAAGATTGAAGGAACATGTAGAAGTACAAAAGAATAAAATCCAATTGTACTCGAATCAAGTGTTTATTACAGACTCAGTAGAAGAAATTGTCCCAGAGTTCTTGACTTTATTACACGGGGTGATTGATTCTCCAGATATTCCATTGAATGTTTCACGGTCTTATTTGCAATCAGACTCTAATGTCAAGAAAATCTCTTCTTACATCACTAAGAAAGTAGCTGACAAGTTAAATGAGATGTACAAAAACGATCCAAAAGATTTTGAAACAAAATGGGATGATTTAAAGATTTTTGTAGAGTATGGAATGTTATCAGATGATAAATTCTATGATAAAGCAGAGAAATTCGCCTTACTTAAAAACACTAAGGGTGAATACGCCAATTTGAGTGATTACATCGAGAAAATCAAACCACTGCAAACGGATAAGGATGAAAAAACAATAATTCTTTACACACCTAATGCAGAGGAACATCATCATTTTGTTGAGAAAGCCCAAGAAAGAGGGTATGATGTTGCAATATTAGACAGTCCGTTGAGTCCGCATTGGATATCTAAATTAGAATCAAAATTAGAAAAGGTTTCATTTGCCAGAGTAGATTCTGATTCAATTGAAAAGATCATTGATAAAGGCGAAGAAATACCTTCCAAACTTTCAAAGGAAGAAGAAGATGAATTAAAGCCAGTATTCGAATCGAATGTGAATAAGGAAAAATTCATGGTTCAATTTGAAAGTTTAAGTGAAACTGACGCTCCAATTTTAGTTACACAGTCTGAGTTCATGAGAAGAATGCAGGAACAGCAAAGACTAGGAGGAAATGCGGGAATGTTTGGGGCTTTCCCAGAAACTTATAATTTAACGATCAACTCAAACCATCCATTAATTGGATTGATAAAGGATACAAAAACCGAAAAGAAGAGAAATAAACTCGCAAAACAGGCGATTGATTTAGCTTTACTATCCCAAGGAATGCTCAAGGGAAAAGACCTTACGGAATTTGTAAGCAGAAGTATTGAATTAATTAAATAAAGTATCGAGATGAAGGAGAGTCTGAAGCGGCAGTTTCGGACTCTTTTTTATTTCAAATTTGTTCTTTTACAGATCATGTGGTTGCCATTTGGGATGAATTCCCATTCTTTGGTGTTGAAAATCTCAGGAAGATAGCGTACGTAGAGTTTAAGCCTTTTAGTCTCTTCTCTTTCAGATTCTCCGGGAACAGGAACCCCGGTGAATTCCATAATTCGAACGTTTGGATGATGCTCTAAATAAGTTCTAATGATTTTAACGATAGTAGCCATGACGCGAAAATGATCCCCTTTATTGGTGATTACATATTCTTCGCCTTCATACTCATCGTTTAATACACCAAAAGCAATTGTAACATGCAGTAGGTTTTCCTTTTTTCTAGCGAAACGTACTTCATATTCTACGCCCTGGTCTGTTGTAAAATTGTAAACAGGACCAGATGAGATTGCTGGATAATCTATTTCAAATGGTTCTAACATTCAATAGGATTGGACTGTAAATGTATTATTTTTGATTGAAAAAAAGACTAAATGAAAGGATTTTATAAGTTTATTTTCCCGCTACTTCTTCTGTTCATAACAGGAGGGAGTTTTTGGGCAGCATTCATGGGGTTTCTTATAGGGTCCTTCATCGATAATTTATCCGTTCGCGTACAGACTGGAAATTCAAACTATTCTTCTGGTGGGAATCCTTATAGTGATTCAAATTCACAGTTTTTCAGGCCTAGAATTTCACAAGATGATTTTGCTTTAGGATTAATAATTCTTTCGGCTTCCGTCATGAAGGCAGATGGGAAGGTGGTGAAATCGGAATTAAGTTATGTGAAGAAGTTTTTATTACAACAATTTGGCGAATACAAAGCCGGTATTCATCTGCAAAGATTAAGAGAGGTTTTAAATAAAAACTATTCCTTAGAACAGGTGTGTGGGGATATTAAAATGGTGATGGCGCCAGAAGTAAGACTGCAGTTGCTGCATTATCTTTTTGGAATTGCCTTGGCAGATGGAAGTGTGAGTCAGTCCGAACTCGACGTAATTCAGAGGATTTCCGACGGACTCGGATTAGGCAGGCGAGAGTTTGAATCGATCAAAGCCATGTTCTATAAGGATCCAATTTCAGCTTATAAAATTTTGGAGATCGATCAAGATGCTACCGATGCAGAGGTTAAGAAAGCTTACCGTAAAATGGCTGTAAAATATCATCCTGATAAGATTGCTCAAATGGGAGAAGAATTCCAAAAAGGAGCGAAAGAGAAATTTCAAAAGGTTCAAGAAGCGTACGATATTATTAAAAAGGAAAGAGGCTTTAAATAGAGTTTAAATTGAGGCTAACTTTCTGACTTATCAACTTTTTCACTAAAAATAGTTAATAAGATTATTGCGTTTCAAAAACGTTTTCCGTCCACTTTGGTTATATTTGTTTCTTGCTGAAACCCTTGTAAATCCTGATTTATGGCAGAAGAAGTAAAATATACCGAAGACAATATTCGATCCCTCGATTGGAAGGAACACATCCGAATGCGTCCCGGTATGTATATTGGGAAATTGGGAGATGGTTCTTCCAGTGATGACGGAATTTACATTTTGGTCAAAGAAGTCATGGACAATTGCATTGACGAATATGTAATGGGTCATGGGAAACGAATCGATGTAAAAATAAAAGATGGATTAGTTTCCATCCGAGATTTCGGAAGAGGTATCCCATTGGGGAAAGTTGTTGATTGTGTTTCTAAAATCAACACTGGAGGAAAATATGATTCCAAAGCTTTTAAAAAGTCTGTTGGTCTGAACGGAGTAGGAACCAAAGCAGTAAATGCGCTTTCAGAACACTTCAAGGTATATTCTGTCCGAGAAGGAGAAATGAAAGAAGCCAGTTTTGTGAGAGGAGATATCACGGATGATTCAAAAGTGGCTAAATCGGATGAGAAAAACGGAACTTATGTAGAGTTCAAGCCAGATCACACCATCTTTAAGAATTACAATTTTAAGGTTCCTTATTTAGATAAACTGTTTTGGAATTATTGTTATTTGAATAGAGGGCTTTCTATTTATTACAATGGAGAAAAATACCAGTCCAACAATGGTCTTTTGGATTTATTGGAGTCGGAGATGGATTCAGATCCTTTATATCCGATAATACATTTGGAAGGTGAGGATATTGAAGTGGCCTTTACTCACGCAAGACAATATGGAGAGGATTATTCTTCTTTTGTTAACGGTCAGCATACCACGCAGGGAGGGACACATCAAGCAGCATTTAGGGAAGCCGTAGCCAAAGTGATTAAAGATTTTTACGGAAAAAATTATGATGCCGTTGATATTCGACAATCCATTGTTGCTGCGATTTCTGTAAAAGTAATAGAGCCTGTATTTGAGTCTCAAACAAAAACGAAATTAGGTTCTTTAGAAATTGAACCTGATGGGAAATCCATGCGTGCTTTTGTCATGGATTTCTTGAAAGAAAAGCTTGATAACTATCTCCATAAGAATCCACAAGTAGCAGATACGCTGGAGAAAAAGATCAAGCAATCTGAAAAAGAGCGTAAGGAACTTTCAGGTATTCGCAAATTGGCAAGAGAAAGGGCTAAGAAGGCAAGTTTGCACAATAAAAAATTGAGAGATTGTAGAATACACTACAACGATCAAAAAAACGAAAGAAGAGAGGAATCGAGTATTTTTATAACGGAGGGAGATTCTGCAAGTGGATCTATTACAAAGTCCAGAGATGTAAACACACAAGCAGTGTTTAGTCTTCGTGGGAAACCATTAAACTCTTTCGGACTCACCAAAAAAGTAGTATACGAGAACGAAGAATTCAATTTGATTCAAGCAGCATTGGACATTGAGGATGACTTGGAGAACTTGAGATACAATCGAATCATCATTGCAACAGACGCAGATGTCGATGGGATGCATATTCGCATGTTGTTAATGACTTTCTTCCTTCAATTTTTCCCTGATTTAGTGAAAAAAGGGCATGTTTATATTTTACAAACGCCTCTTTTTCGTGTGAGAAATAAGAAAGAAACACGCTATTGTTACTCAGAAGAAGAAAGAAGGGATGCCATAGCTAGTTTAGGGAAGAATCCAGAAATCACTCGATTTAAAGGTTTAGGGGAGATTTCTCCTGATGAGTTTAAAAACTTTATTGGGGAAGACATGAGACTTGAGCCCGTATTGGTTGGAAAGGATAACTCAATCGAGAATATTTTGAATTTTTACATGGGTAAAAACACCCCAGAGAGACAGGACTTTATCATAGATAATCTAAGAATAGAAGAAGAAGTAGCCTAAGCAAATTATGGATGAAGAAAACGACATAAACGACGAAGAAAATTTAGATCCACAAGAAGGAGACACTAACTCAGGTCAAGAAGCTTCATCGGATGCATCTCCTAGTTCAGATAAGATAATTCCCTTATCTGGAATGTATGAAGATTGGTTTTTAGATTATGCCTCCTATGTAATCATGGAAAGAGCTGTCCCATCATTATGGGATGGTTTTAAGCCTGTTCAGAGAAGGATTCTTCATTCCATGAAAGAAATGGATGATGGTCGCTACAATAAGGTTGCGAATATCATCGGAAACACCATGAAATATCACCCACACGGAGATGCTTCCATTGGTGATGCTTTAGTTCAAATTGGTCAGAAAGACCTTTTAATTGATTGTCAAGGAAACTGGGGGAATACTTTAACTGGTGATTCTGCAGCTGCTCCAAGATATATTGAAGCCAGGCTATCCAAACTAGCATTGCATATCGTTTTCAATCCAAAAACAACGGAATGGACCAAATCGTACGATGGGAGAAATCGAGAACCGGTTGAATTACCTGTTAAATTCCCCATATTATTAGCTCAAGGTGCTGAAGGAATTGCTGTTGGTATGGCTTGTAAAATCCTACCCCACAATTTTGTTGAATTGATTGATGCTTCAGTAGATGTTTTGAGAGGGAAAAAGCCTACTGTTTTACCTGATTTCCCAGGAGGGGGTATGGCCGATTTCTCTAACTACAATGATGGACTCAGAGGTGGGAAAGTCCGGATTCGAGCTAAGATTGAGAAAGAAGATAATAAAACTTTGAAAATTGTTGAGATTCCTTACGGGACAACAACGAGCTCTTTGATTGATTCGATATTAAAAGCAAATGACAAGGGCAAAATCAAGGTTAAAAAGATTGAGGATAATACAGCTGCAATTGCAGAAATATTAGTGCATTTGGCGCCAGGTACATCACCTGACAAAATGATCGATGCACTCTATGCCTTTACGGATTGTGAAGTATCTATTTCGCCCAACACTTCTGTAATTGATAAAGATCGTCCAAGATTCATGGGGGTGACGGAAATTCTCAAAAACTCGGTGGATTCTACTCTGAATCTATTGAAAATGGAGTTGGAAATCCGAAGAGGAGAATTGGAAGAACAATGGCATTTCTCGAGTTTGGAGAAGATCTTCATTGAGAACAAAATTTACTCTTTAATCGAGGATGAAGAAACCTGGGAAGGAGTGATTTCGGCGATTGATAAAGGTTTGGATCCTTTTAAGAAGAAACTTAAAAGAGAAGTTACTGAAGACGATATAGTCAAATTGACTGAAATTAAAATTAAGAGAATTTCAAAGTTTGATGCTTTTAGAGCGGATGAAATTATTTTGAAAATCGAGGAAGAACTTGAGCAGATCAATCATGATTTGGATAATCTAGTAGAATACACCATTGAGTATTACAAAGATCTGAAAAAGAGATTTGGAGATGGGAAGGAGCGAAAAACTGAGATAAAAGTTTTTGATAATATTTCCGCTCAAAAAGTAATTGTTGCGAATAAAAAGCTTTATGTGGATGTTGAAGAAGGCTTCATCGGATACAATTTGAAAAAAGCAGACTACGTGGCTGATTGTTCAGAAATATCCGATGTCATTATTTTCTTTGACACAGGAAAAATGATGGTTACTCGAATTGCAGACAAAAAGTTTGTTGGAAAAGGAATTATCCATGTAGGTGTCTGGAAAAAAGGAGATACGCGTACAATCTATCATTTAATTTATCAAGATGGGAATAACGGTCCATCCATGATGAAAAGATTCGCGGTACAATCTATTACAAGAGAAAAAGAATATGATCTCACCAAGGGATCGAAAGGATCGAAAGTCCTTTATTTTTCGGTCAATCCAGACGGGCATAGAGAAGTTGTTACAGTTCAATTAAGACCTCGTCAACATCTGAAAAGGCTGAAATTTGACATAGATTTTGGTGAATTACTGATCAAAGGAAGAGGTTCGGCTGGAAATAGAGTTACCAAAGAGCTCATCTCTAAAATCGTTCAGAAAGAAGTTGGAGCTTCTACTTTATCAGCAATCAAAGTTTGGTATGATGAGATTGTTGGTAGATTAAACCACGAAGGAAGAGGTAAATATCTTGGACAGTTTCGAGGTGATGATAAAATATTGACAATATATAAGTCCGGGCATTACAGGTTGACAAATTTTGATTTATCCAATCGTTTTTCAGATGACTTGATCGGGATTGAAAAATGGAATCCAGAACACCCAATTTCATGTGTGTATTACGATGGAGATAAGGAAATGCACTTTGTAAAAAGATTTGTGTGTGAAGTGACTTCTGATAAAAAAGTACTGTTCATATCTGAAGAAGAAAATTCACATTTGGAAGTGGCATCGACAGCCTACAAACCTTTGGTTCGAATCGTTTACAATAAGCACTTAAAAACCACTAAACACTTGCCAGATAAAATCCTAGATCTTTCTGAATTCATTGATATTAAAGGAATGAAGGCTCAAGGGAATCAGCTAACAAAACTCAAAGTTAAAGAGATTTTGGAGGAAATTCCAGAAGGAGGATTGGAGCCTTGGCCACAAACAGAGCAAGAAAAAGCTCAGCAAGCCAAAGAGGAGGCGGAGTACGAAGAAATGATTCATTCGGATGAGTCTGACGATGATGAAGTGGTAAACGATGACGATCAGGAAATGGATTCTGAAATTGAAGACTCTACTGATGAGGCAAGTGAAGAAAAGGATGAACCAAAGGCAGAAAAACCTAAGGGGAAATCTTTGAATCAATTAAGAGGGCAATCGAAAGCAGCAGGATCGACTGAAAATGACAATCCGGTTGAATTCAATTTAGACATAAAACCATCAGGAAAAGCCATAAAAGAGAATAATGACGACAATCCTGATCAAGCAAAACTATTTGATTAGTAATCACTTCTTTTTGAGTTAGTTATTTGTAAAACAGAAAAAATCTTACCTAATTCCTATGCTTTTATGGAAAATACATTCGAGATTTACTTGCTATTGAATACTAAATTTCGTATTTTCTATTAATGAGGCTAAAGCTCCGATTTAAGGTTCTACTGAGAGTTATCTTCCGATTCTTCCCGATACAGCTCTTAGTTTTGCAGTTCAAAAAAAACCTGCTCACGATTATCTTTTGGTCTATTTTATTTGGTTTTATTACGAATGCAATAGCATCAAAATATGGTGTGCCCTATCTATTTTTAGCTCCTGAATATCTGGGGCAAGTAGGCGTTTATTCCTTTATTTTATTAGGTTTTGCCACAGGTGGTTTTATCATGGCGTTTCATACCTATAGTTATTCCATGCTCGGACCTTTGTTTCCATTTTTAGCTACGCTACATCGGCCTTTTTTCAAGTTTTGTGTAAACAATTCTACTATTCCGCTTATCTACATTATCACCTTTATTGTCAAAATGATTCTTTTTCAATTGGAGGAAGAACTCATTTCATTTTGGCCACTTTTCTTCAATATCATTGGGTTTTTAATAGGTAATGCCATCTTTATTTTGCTTTCGATGCTTTATTTCTTTAGAGTAAATAAGAATGTGATTACTATTACTGGAGGAAAAGAGAAATCAGTAGATGAACCGATCAATACAACCTTCAACAAGCCAAATCCATGGTATTCTACGTTTATGCGGAAAAAAACATTCCATCCTGATGTTTATATAGGTTCTCGTTTCAGATTAAAAAAATCCAGGGATATATCACATTACGATGAGGAAACCATTCAAAAAGTATTCTCTCAAAACCATTTCAATGCCTCTTATTTTGAAATAGCCATGGTTTTGGGATTTTTTGCCTTAGGGATTTTTAGAGACATCTCGATGTTTGTGATTCCCGCTGGCGCCAGTATTCTATTGCTTTTTACGATTTTCTTAATGATCATATCAGCAGCCTATTCTTGGTTTAAGGGTTGGACATTTGCTATTATGTTTTCTGCTTTTTTACTCTTTAATTTCTTGTCCTATCAAATCCCTTGGTTGCAATCTAAAAGTTATGTTTTTGGCTTACAATATTCGGGTGAACCAGTTCCTTATAATTTAAAGGTCTTGGAAGGAATGATCTACAATAAATCTTCGGTGCAAAATGATTACGAAAACCAGCTTCAAACCATGGAGCATTGGAAAAATAAAACCGGAGAAGAAAAGCCAAAACTTATTGTGATCAATTGTTCTGGAGGAGGATTAAGAAGTGCTTTATGGACATTTACGGTACTTCAACATATTTATAAGAATACGGATGGGCAATTCTTTAAAAATGTAAAAATGATCACAGGAGCTTCAGGAGGAATGATTGGAGCGGCATATTTTAGAGAGCTCTATTTGAAGGAGAAACTTGGAGAAATAGAAAGTCTAGCTGATGAAAAGTATCGTGACAACATTGCAAAAGATTTATTGAATTTCATGTCATTCACGATTGCTACGAACGACATCTTCATTCGGTATCAAAAAGTCTATGATGGGCAAGAATCTTATATCAAAGATCGCGGATATTCCTTCGAACAAAATCTTAACGAGAATACTGAATTTGTTTTAGATAAACGATTGGAA
The DNA here is from genome assembly GCA_020436025.1 of Crocinitomicaceae bacterium. Taxonomy (GTDB): domain Bacteria; phylum Bacteroidota; class Bacteroidia; order Flavobacteriales_D; family Crocinitomicaceae; genus JAGQYP01. Next base: position 27,256 of record JAGQYP010000011.1, on the reverse strand, counting down.
GACTACGAAGAACCCGAATATTATTCAAAAATCCCTCAATTAGTATTAACTCCGACAATCATCAACGATGGAAGAAGATTGATTATCAGTTCCTCTCCAATGAATTTTGTCAATCGAATCAAGAAAATGAGTCCAAGAGGGCTGCCTAAATCCTATGAAAATGTTGAATTCGCGAAATTATTAGAGGCGAAAGAACCGATGCGGACTAAATTCACCTCTGCGTTGCGATTAAATGCGACCTTTCCCTATATCATGCCCATGGTCTCTCTTCCAACAAATCCAAGTTTAGAGATCATGGATGCAGGTCTGCGCGACAATTACGGAGGGAAGTTTACAGCAGATTATCTTTTAGCCTTGAAAGATTGGATCGATTCTTATACCTCAGGAGTCATATTACTTGAAATTAGGGACACACAGAAAGATTACCACATTTTGAGTGATAAAGGGTTGAGTCTGATTGATAAACTGCTCATGCCGTTGGGTAATTTCTATGGTAATTTCCCTAGAGCTCAAGATTTTGATCGAGATGAAATGATGGTCCTATTGAATTCAGGTTTTGAAATTCCTTTCCATGTTGTTTCCTTCAATTTGAAAGACAATCCCAAAGAAAAAATTTCACTTTCCTGGCATCTTACCACTAGAGAAAAGCACACCATTAATGATGCAATATTCTTGGAGAGAAACCAAAAAGAATTGGAAAAATTAATTACTTTGCTAAAACAAAAATAACCCCCAAAAATGGCAAAAGACCCTGAAGAAGATCCGATTACGGATAATAATCAGAATGAAAAAGATCCTTTAGACCCGAAAGAAGAACAAGGAGAAAAGGAAACTAGACATACGATTGACGATGATCCCACAAAAATTCATCTGAATAGAGATGTAATCAAAGCCTCCACGAGTTTATGGGCGTATTTGAGGAATTTATTCTCAATTAAAAAAGACGTAAACAAAAAACAGGCGGAAGTAGAGATTCGGGACAATATAACCTTTGCCGGAATAAATGTTTGGGTACTGATATGCTCCATTATAGTTGCATCAGTTGGGTTAATGTCTAACTCCATTCCAACGGTGATAGGTGCCATGCTTATTTCGCCTTTAATGGGACCGATTAGAGGTATGGGACTGGGAACTGGTATCTATGATTTCAAACTGGTTCTTGAATCTTTGAAGAATTTTGGTGTGATGACGATAATCGCCATTGTCGCATCTTTTCTTTTTTTCTTAGCAACCCCATTTCAAGAAATTACACCAGAATTGTTAGCAAGAACTCACCCTGATTTTAGAGATGTTTTAGTTGCTTTTTTTGGTGGTTTAGCGGGTATAGTTGCAGCTTCAAAAGGGAAATTAGAGACTGTTGTGGCAGGAGTTGCCATTGCTACAGCTTTGATGCCTCCATTATGTACAGCAGGATTTGCCTTATCTATAAAAGAGTGGGAATTCTTTTTTGGAGCATTTTATCTCTTTTTGCTGAATTCCATTTTCATTTGTTTGTCGACCTATTTATTTGTTCGCTACCTTAAATTCCCGGTTGTTGCTTACGTTAATGAAAGAGTAGAGAAGAAGGTAAGAATCTATACCATTGTGATATTGGTTCTTCTTATTATTCCAGCAGGTTATTCTTTTTACAAAGTAACTTTGGAAGGGAATTTTAATAAAAAGGCTCAAAAATATGTGCATGAAGTTATTTATAATTCTATGTACAAGGTAGAAGCAGAATATGAATTTGGTTATGGTAGCCACAAATCCAGAATTGAGGTCAAACCAATCCTTGGAGGCGCAACAGAAATTCCAGAAGCTGTTATTGTGGGTTGGAGAAATCAAATGGTTGTTTATGATTTGGATACCTCTAAGGTAGAACTCATTGTATTTAAAAATATTCAGAAAGAGATCAATAACGAACAGCTTGAGAAATACTCTGATTTATCTAAGCAGTCATTGGACATTATCGGAGCAAAAGACTTTGAAATAAGCAGATTGAATACAGAAAATGCAGAACTGAAAGAAGAAATTGATAGGCGCAAAAGAACTGCGTTTTCAGTTAATTATCTAGAGAAATCATTAAAGGTGGATTATCCGGATTTAGAGAACTTCATTATTTCCTACGGAATTAGTTTTGATAGAGGAGAGCCCGATACGATTTATACTTTCATCCCAACTTGGAATAAGAAAATAGATGATAGTATGCGAGTGAAATTGAACCTCAAGCTAAGCAAGAGAATTCGATTTGAAATTCACGATCGCATTGGAGAAGAAGGAGATTCGGTACTGTATTTTGATAATTGCAGTTATTAATAAAGGAATTCATGGGGAAAAGCAAGAAAAATAGGATAGACATTGTTTATTCAACGAATAAAGACTTCAATTACGATTACGAGGAAGAATTAGAAGAAGAAACCTTGGAACCAGGAGATCAGGATTTAAGAGTTCAAATTGATCGGAAAAACAGAAAAGGGAAAGAAGCTACTTTAGTGACGGGTTTTATCGGCTCCGATGAAGACCTTAAAGAATTGGGGAAAACATTAAAATCAAAGTGTGGAGTAGGAGGAAGTGCTAAAGACGGAGAGATTTTAATCCAAGGAAATCATAAAGAAAAAGTTTTCCAAATTCTGGTTGATATAGGATACAGAGTAAAGAAAGCTGGAGGGAATTGAATTGTTGATTTATGATTTATGATTTATGATTGTATGATGCATGATTTATGACTAAATGATTTATTATGGTCAATTCTATTTTAAATCTCAACATCAAATAGTCCTACATCACTAAGTCATGAATCAATAATTCATAAATCAATAAGTCCTACATCACTAAGTCATGAATCAATAAGTCAATAAGTCAAACTTTTAGACCAATCCGACCCGTCTTTCGACAGAACATTAGTTCATTCCCTGTGTGTTGGGTATTTTTGTAGCAGAAAAGTTTAAAACATGTCGCTACAGTATTTGTCAGATACTCAACCTAAGAAAAGTGGTGAAAATTCCACGTCTAAAAAGGAGAAAACTCCCTCTTCAAAAGATTCTAAGAAATCAGAAAAGAAGATTGAGCGATCAGAAGACATGAGTTTTTTCCGAAGAGTACATCTTTAGAATATTTCAATTGTTTTATTTAAGAGTTTTGAATTAGCTTTGCATCATGATTAGCGAAGAAGTTCAGAAATGCGTTGAAATCATCCGAAAAGGAGGAGTCATTTTGTATCCAACAGATACCATTTGGGGTTTGGGATGTGATCCAAAAAATGAACAAGCCATCGAAAAAATCAATCAGATTAAAAATCGAGACGAAAGTAAAAGTTATATCATGCTTGTTGCAGAGGAAAGGCAATTGAATTTCTATGTTCCTGAAATTCCAGACATCTGTTATGATTTGATCGATTTTGCTGTCAGACCTACCACCATAATTTACGATAATGCTAAGAATGTTTCTCCCATGATTTTAGCACAGGATGGTTCATTGGGTATTCGCTTAACAAAAGATCCTTTTTGTCAAAAGCTTTGTCAGCAGTTAAAGACTGGAGTCGTTTCTACCTCGGCAAATATTTCTGGGGCCGCTTCTCCACAATCCTTTAATGAGATTGAGGATTCCATTAAAAATTCGGTGGATTATATTGTAAATTTGCGGCAGAATGAAAAAATGACAACTCCATCTTCGATTCTCAAAATTGGAACGAACGGAGAAGTAAAGATCATTAGAAAATAGTGAAGGAAGATTTTTCAAAATATCTGGATAAGCCTATTTTTAAGGCAGTTAGTGAAGTTTGTAATGAAAACGGGCTTTCCGCTTTTGTTATTGGAGGATATGTTAGAGATCTGATTCTCAAAAGACCATGTAAAGACATCGATATTGTCGTTTTAGGATCTGGACTTGATTTAGCTCAGAAAGTGGCCGAAAAACTGGAGATTAAAAAGGTGCAATATTTCAAGAATTTTGGAACTGCCATGTTCTTGTATGATGGGGATGACGTAGAATTTGTTGGTGCTCGAAAAGAATCCTACAATCGTGATTCTAGAAAACCCATCGTGGAAAATGGAACTCTGGAAGATGATCAAAATAGAAGAGATTTTACCATTAATGCCTTTGCCTTAAGTCTGAATAAAAGCAGTTTCGGAATGTTGATTGATCCTTTTGATGGATTAAAAGATTTAGAAAATAAAACAATCAGAACTCCATTAGAACCAGATAAAACCTATTCTGACGATCCTTTAAGAATGTTGAGAGCCATCCGTTTTGCAACTCAATTAGACTTTAAAATCGAAAAAGAATCTCTTGAAGCAATTAAAAGAAATGCGGAAAGACTTGAAATCATTAGTCAGGAAAGGATTACCGACGAATTGAATAAAATCATTTTATCACCCAAACCTTCCAAAGGGTTTAAGATGCTATTCAACACCAATTTATTGCATCATTTTTTTCCTGAAATGGTTGACTTGCAAGGAGTGGAAACTATTGATGGTAAAGCTCATAAAGACAATTTTTATCATACGCTGGAAGTATTAGATAATATTTGCGAAAACACAGATGACCTTTGGTTGAGATGGGCTGCCATAATGCATGATATTGCCAAACCTCGAACCAAAAGATTTCACAAAAAGGTAGGGTGGACCTTTCACGGCCACGAGGATCTTGGAGCGAAAATGACTCCCAAAATCTTTAAACGACTGAAATTACCTCTGGATGCAAAAATGAAGTATGTTCAAAAACTAGTTCGATTGCATTTAAGACCGATTGCTTTAGTTAAAGGTAACGTAACCGATTCTGCTGTAAGAAGATTATTGTTTGAAGCAGGGGAAGATTTAGAAGATTTAATGACACTCTGTAACGCAGACATCACTTCTAAGAATGAATACAAGGTTGAAAAATACAAGCGAAATTTCATTTTAGTTGAAACGAAATTAAAACAGATAGAAGAAAAAGATCGAGTTCGTAATTTTCAACCGCCTATTTCCGGAGATTTAATTATGAAAACTTTTAAAATTAAGCCTTGCTATGAAGTAGGTGTTTTGAAAACATCTATCAAAGAAGCCATTTTAGAAGGAGAAATAGAGAATGATTATGATCAAGCGTATGATTTCATGCTTAAAAAAGCAAAAGAATTAGGCTTAAAAGTGTAACTGATGGAGGAATTGATGGAAAACGATATCGAAACTAAGAAATTAGTTAAAAAGATCCGAAAGAAGGTATGGGGAGCGATTGAAGACTACGGTATCATTCAGGATGGAGACAAAGTGATGGTTTGTTTATCCGGTGGAAAAGACAGTTATACGATGTTAGATTTACTGTTGTTTGTACAAATGACAGGCAAAGTGAAATTTGAAATCGTAGCAGTAAATTTAGATCAAAAACAACCTGGTTTCCCGGAGCATGTATTACCAGAATACCTTTCCAAAAAGCAAGTGCCCTTTAAAATCTTAGAGAAGAACACCTATAAAATCGTTACTGAGAAAATTCCAGAAGGAAAAACCATGTGTAGTTTATGTTCACGATTAAGAAGAGGAACATTGTACGAATACGCGAAAGAAATCGGAGCGAACAAATTGGCTTTGGGTCACCATAAAGACGATGCTTTAGAAACATTTTTACTCAATATTTTCTTTAATGGGAAGATTGAAACCATGCCACCCATCTACAAAACGGATGATGGATCTTTGAAAGTAATTCGACCTCTTATTTTGTGTGATGAAAGTTTGATCGAGGAATACGCAAAACTAGCGGAATTCCCAATAATCCCGTGCAATCTTTGTGGATCTCAAGAACAATTACAAAGGAAAAAAGTAAAAGAATTGATTGCAAAATGGGAAGAAGAATATCCAAATCGTAGAGATATCATGTTCCGATCGTTGAGCAATATACACCCCACACACATGCTTGATAAAGATTTAATGGACTTCATGGCGATTTAGAATGGACAAAGATCTGCTAATTGTTTTCGTTAAAAATATCCTTCCTGGAAAAGTAAAAACTCGATTAGCAGAAAAAATAGGAGAGGAGAAAGCCATTCAAATCTATCGGCAATTACTCAAAATCACAGAGAATACTATTAGGGAGGCTAAATCTGACGTAGAAATTTGTTTTTCGGAGTTTATTGATTCTGAATTATTTAAGGGCTCCTATGATCTTTCAGTGCAATGCGGAAATGATTTAGGAGAACGAATGAGAAATGCATTTCATAGGGGCTTTCAAAAAAAGTATAAAAACATTGTCTTAATCGGTTCTGATCTACCTGACCTTCAACTAAAACATATTACTCAAGCCTTTAAAGAATTAAATAATTCTGATCTGGTTTTTGGTCCAGCTGAAGACGGTGGTTATTATTTAATTGGAATGAATAAAATGATCACATTTCCTTTTGAAAACAAGAAATGGAGCACTTCTGATTTATATCAAAAAACGAAAGTGGAATTGAGTCAATATGAATATCAAATAAGTGAATTGGAAACCTTAAATGATATCGATACCTACGAAGATTTTAAGAATTCACCTCTTTTTCGGGATTCCCTTTAACTGAATTTTCAGGAAGGTATTTTTCTAAAAGGAAATTGATGAAGTAGGCCATTCCCCCTCCGATTATAGCTCCAACCAAAACATCTGATGGATAGTGTACTCCCATTGACATACGAGAATATCCAATTAAGATGGCCCAAGCCAAAAAAAGGTAAAAAACAGTTTTGTTCTTCAAGATAAATAGCATGGAAAAAGCCAGAGCAAAAACTTCGGCAGTGTGCCCAGAAGGGAAGGAAGGACTTCCACCTGAACTTAATTTAATGATATCATCATAAGTATCAAAAGGTCTTGCTCTTTGGATAATGTTCTTCAAAACAATAACGACCGTAGCATTGATCAAAATAACCACAAGCGTCTTCATACCGACCATCGTCAACCGCTTATGCTGTTTAAAAATCAGCCCCATAAAAATCAATGCCGCAATCGCACCAATTGTGATGGAAGTTGTTTGTTCGCATATGAGTTTAAAAAAAGGATCCAAACCTACAATCCTTGAATCTTGAATAAATTTTAAAAGCTGATGATCCATAATTTATTTTCCTGGCGGCAATTTAGACAATTCTTCTAACTTTGAACACATGAAATCCAATGTGAGATACCAAATCATGTCAATTATCACCGGCTTCTTTTTACAGCTGGGAGCAATGATGTTTATTGCACTATTTTTAATTTGGTTTCACGATAATTCAAAAGAAATCACATCTATTATTGGATTATTGAGCCTGATAATTGGAGTTGCAGTCGCACATTTACTAGCTTCATTAATAATGAATTATGTGGTTTCAGATAAACAAAGAAAATCTCTGCATCAAAAAGGGAATAATTATGCCACTATTGTTTTGGTTATAGGCGTGCCTTTTGCTGTTTTCCCCATGCTGGATTGGATGGAAAACAATATGACTGAAATGCTTTATTATAGCTTGGCTATTGGAGTTATTTTAGTTGGTATTTTTCTAAGCTTTGTTTTGAATTTCCTAAAACTCGAAGGTTAACTGACCATTCACCTTTTCTTCCGGAAACCCACTCATTTGCAATCCAACTAATCGAATACCATTGTTGAGATAGTCTTCCTGGTTCTTAATTTCTTCAACTACTTTATCTAGCTGTCTTCGGGTTCTGATCTCAAAACTTTTGGTGATACTCCGTGTCTTCGTCTGAAAGTCTTCGTATTTGAGTTTTAAAGTGAGCGTCTTGCCGAATTTTTGAACGCTCAAGGTTCTTTTCCAAAGCATTTCGGTAATCTCTCTTAGATTTTCATCGAAAGTATTTTTATCGATGATATTTGAAGAAAATGTTCGTTCAGCTCCTATACTTTTTCGAATTCGATTGGATTTCACAGGGCGATTGTCAATTCCTCTTGATATGTCGTAATAAAAAGGTCCCGACTTCCCAAATAGCTTGCTTAACTCTGGCTTAGAATAGGATAGGAGGTCTTTCCCAAAATGAATTCCAAGCTTTTTCATTTTATCAGCAGTTACTTGTCCTACTCCAAAAAACTTCTCTATTGCTAACTCCTTGACAAACTCAGAACCTTCTTCGGGAGTTATGGTGAAATATCCATCAGGTTTTTTTACTTCGGTGGCAATCTTTGCAAAAAATTTAGAATAGGAGATTCCTGCAGAACAAGTGATACCAATTTCTTCTCGTATAGCTTCTCTAATTTGATTGGCAATAATTGTAGCACTTTTGATTTCTTGTTTGTTGTAAGTAACATCTAAAAAGGCTTCATCTAAAGCCAGAGGTTCAATTTCGTCTGTATAGCGATGGAAAATTTCATGAATTTGGCTAGAAACCTCTTTGTAGCGATCAAATCGAGGATTGACAAAGATCAGAGCAGGGCATATGCGATAAGCTTTAGCAGAAGGCATGGCTGATCGAATGCCAAATTTTCGAGCCTCATAACCAGCTGCAGCTATCACGCCTCTTCTTGAATTTCCACCAACAACTACTGGCTTTCCTTTTAACTCAGGATTATCCAATTGTTCGACCGACACATAAAACGCGTCCATGTCAATATGAATGATCTTTCGAATTTCCTGTTCCACCAAATGAAAATAATGAATCTAATTGAGATGCGCAGATTTTTAGAAATACGGATGAACAGACATTAAGAATAAAAATCGCTACATCATCTACTCAAATCAGTTTTGCGAAGGATTTGGGAATCCTTCGAAGCATGAGAATCAACTCAAATTAGTTTGCAAAGGACTTGGGAATCCTTCGCAACTAAATTAAAAATCCTAATTCTCTTCGCACCACTTTCTAGCGTTCACAAATGCTTCCAACCATGGGGTAACTACATCTCCTTTTCTATCTTCAGGATAATAGCCCCAATTCCATGGGAAGGTAGATCTTTCCAAGTGAGGCATCATAACGAGATGTCTTCCATCTTCGGAAGTCATCATGGCCGTATTGAAATCTGAACCGTTCGGATTGGCTGGATATCCTTCAAAGCCATATTTTCCAACAATTCTGTATTTATCCTCTGAGTAAGGGAATGAGAATTTTCCTTCACCGTGAGCAGCCCAGATTCCTAGTTTCAATCCCGACAAACTCGAAAGCATTACCGATTTATTCTCTTGAATTTCAACTGAAGTAAAAATACATTCAAACTTATGTGAATCGTTGTGCAACATTTTGGGTTTCTCTTCATGATCTGGGTTGATCAATCCTAATTCAACGAACAACTGGCATCCATTACAAACTCCTAGAGAAAGAGTGTCTTTTCTTGCGTAGAAGTTATCCAATGCCTTTTTAGCCTTGTCATTATAAAGAAAAGCTCCCGCCCAACCTTTAGCAGACCCCAATACATCAGAGTTTGAGAACCCACCAACCGCTGCAATGAATTGAATATCTTCCAAAGTTTCTCTCCCTGAAATAAGATCCGTCATGTGTACATCTTTCACATCAAATCCAGCTAAATACATAGCGTTTGCCATTTCTCTTTCTGAGTTGGATCCTTTTTCTCTAATGATCGCCGCTTTAATTCTTGGCTTGTTCGTGTTGATATTTGGTTTCTGACCATCAAAACCTTTAGGGAAAACATACTCCAAAGCCAGATTCTTATAATTATCAAATCTTTCTTTAGCTTTCACTTTTCCAGATTGATGTTGATCAAGTAGATAAGAAGTTTTATACCAAACATCTCGATAATCTGAAATTGAAAATTCATAGGCCGAATCCTTAGCTACAATCCTTAAACTATTACTTGAAGTAGATTCTCCAATAAATTTAAAATTAATACTTTGATCTTCTAATCTCTTTCTAAATAACCCTGCTTTATCCGACTGAATAATCAAACCTGAATTCTCTGAAAATAATAGGTGAATATCGTCATTGGCTTGGATTTCAGAAAGATCAATGTTTGCACCAATTCCATTATTTGGGAAACACATTTCTAGTAATGTTGTTATCATTCCTCCCGAGGAAATATCATGGCCAGCGATAATTTCGTCCGCCTTAATTGCTTCTTGAATAACGTTGAAAACATTTTTAAAATAGCTTGCATCTGAGATAGTAGGCGCTTCATTGCCTAATGAACACATCACTTGCGCAAAACTGGAACCACCTAATTTTAAAGTGTCTCCGGATAAATCAATGTAGAAAAGATCACCTTTTGCTTTTAGAGCGGGTTCTACCACTTTTGTAATATCAGAACAGTGACCAGCAGCTGAAATAATAACAGTACCTGGAGAAATCACTTCTTCGTTCTTGTATTTCTGTTTCATGGAAAGAGAATCCTTTCCAGTTGGTACGTTAATTCCTAGCTCAATTGCAAATTCTGATACCGCCTCTACAGCCTTGTACAGCCTAGCATCTTCTCCTTTGTTCTTGCATGGCCACATCCAATTCGCAGAAAGTGAAACAGATTTTAAATTCTCAGACAAAGGTGCCCAGATGATATTTGTTAAAGATTCCGCAATGGAATTTCTTGAACCCGCTACAGGATCTATGAGTCCCGAAATAGGTGAGTGTCCGATAGAAGTAGCTACTCCGTTTTTTCCCTGATAATCAAGTGCCATAACACCAACGTTGTTCAATGGAATTTGCAGACTACCAACGCATTGCTGCTTGGCTACTCTTCCCGTTACACATCGGTCTACTTTATTTGTTAGCCAATCCTTACAAGCAACGGCTTCCAATTGCAATACTGCTTTCAAATATTCTTCCACCTTTGAAGAATCATATTGAATCTGTGGATAGTTCACTGGAACTGTTTCGTCAGTCATAATGGTTTTTGGAGATGAACCAAACATATCCCCCAAATTCAAATCCATCGGTTTCTTTCCTGTAGAAGACTGCTCAAAAGTAAATCTATGATCCTGAGTTACTTCACCAACTTCGTAAAATGGAGAACGTTCTCTTTCAGACACTTTTTTTAGCATGTCAATGTCTTCCTTCCCGATGACTAATCCCATTCTTTCCTGAGATTCGTTGCCGATTAGTTCCTTTTGAGATAGGGTTGGGTCTCCAATTGGTAGTTTGTCCGTATCTATTTTACCACCAGTTTCTTCTACTAATTCTGAAAGACAATTTAAGTGTCCTCCAGCTCCGTGATCGTGAATGGAAACAATTGGGTTTTTATCAGATTCAACCATGGCTCTAACCGCGTTAGCAGCTCTTTTTTGCATTTCTGGATTGGATCTTTGGATGGCATTCAATTCGATTGCTGAATCAAATTCTCCAGTATCTGCACTTGATACAGCAGCTCCTCCCATACCAATTCGGTAGTTTTCTCCACCTAGAATTACAATCTTGTCTGAGGCTTTAGGATGTCCTTTGAGTGATTCCTCTTCTTTTCCATAGCCAATTCCACCTGCAAGCATGATTACTTTATCGAAACCTAATTTTCGCGCTTCCTCTTTGTGTTCAAAGGTTAAAACTGATCCAGAAATCAAAGGTTGCCCAAATTTATTCCCAAAATCTGATGCTCCATTAGAAGCTTTAATTAAGATGTCTAAAGGAGTTTGATACAGCCAGTCACGAGCTTTCATTCCTTTTTCCCATGGCCTGTTTTCTTCCAATCGGGAATAAGAGGTCATGTAAACCGCAGTACCTGCTAAAGGCAATGAACCCTTTCCTCCGGCCAATCTATCTCTTATTTCTCCTCCAGAACCAGTTGCGGCTCCGTTAAAGGGCTCTACAGTGGTAGGGAAGTTGTGAGTTTCAGCTTTTAAAGAAATTACAGAGTTAAAATCTGAGGTTTGGTAATAATCTGGTTTGTCTGCTGATTTTGGTGCAAATTGTTCAACTTTCGGACCTTTCACAAAAGCAACATTGTCTTTGTAAGCCGAAACAATTGAATTCGGGTGAGTTTCTGAAGTTTTACGGATCATTTTAAATAGGGAAGAAGGCATTTCTTTCCCATCAATGATAAAGGTTCCGTTAAAGATTTTATGTCTGCAATGTTCCGAGTTAACTTGAGAAAAACCAAACACTTCACTATCTGTCAATTTCCTTCCTAGTCTTTTAGAAAGATCCTCCAAATATTCAATTTCTTCCTCGTTTAAAGCTAATCCTTCTTGTTGGTTGAAAGCAGCAATATCAGAAATCTCCATAATATCTTCAGGTTGAATGTTAATCTTGTAAATAGATTGATCTAGAAGAGAGAATTTCTGTTGAAGCATGGGGTCAAATTGAAGCTCTGTTTGATCCGATTTAAAGTATTCTTCAATTCTTTTGATTCCCGTAATACTCATATTTTGAGTAATCTCTACCGCATTTGTTGACCAAGGTGATACCATGGCTGCTCTTGGACCAACAAAAGCTCCTGATATTGATTCTTGATTCACCAATTTAGCCCCTCCAAACAACCATTCCAGCTTAGAAACATCATCCCCGCTTAGATTCTCTTGGACTTCTACAACAAATACTCTGTCAGAGTTCTCAAAAAACTTTATCATTGAATTCAATTTTGGTCTGCAAAGTTAATCAAATATTGCTCAAACGGACTGAATAATATCAAACAGAAATTCACATTTTATCCAGATCAAATATTACCTAATTGTTAAGGTTTTTAGAAATCTGGTTCTGAATTAGATAAGGTGTAACAGTTTGAATCATTTTTTCCTATCTTTAGCCGCCTGTTGAAAAGACATATAGCAGTGTAACTGCAATAAAATGTGAGGATTATGAAAATTTTTGGTTGTTTGATTATCTCTTTAAGCTTATTCATTTCTTGCGGATCTGAAGTGATCGAAGCAAAACAAATGGAGTCTAATTCTACTTTAAATTTGAAGGAATATGGATTGGATGCAAATATTCAAATTCAAGATGCTTCAGTAGAAGTTTTAGATAATGAAGCAAAATATGAACAAAAAATTCTTCCGAATAAAAGAATTGAGATCAAAGCAAAAGAAAATATCATGCTTGTGATCACCGAATGCCAGGAAAACGGAGTCGAAATGAAAGTTGAGTTCGCAGAAGGTTTTGGAGAAACAATCATTGAGAAAGGAGAGGATTACTGTATTATTGAGCAAGAAGGTGATAACGGTGAACCGGTTTATGATGTATCTTTGTTTATTGAAAAAGACAATGCCTTTATTGAAGTAAAAGTTTGCGATCCTGTTTCAAAAGCTCAATGCCCATCCATTGAATTGGCAAAATCTGGCCTTGAAATAGCGAGAACATTTAAATTTAGTTAATCAGAAAAAATGAAAAAATTATTACTGTTTATTTTACCACTCGCTTTGTTGTCTTGTGGAGGTGAAGATGAAAAAGGCAAGACTTTAGATCTTTCCGAATACGGTTTGGATGCTACAATTGAAGCTGGAAATCCAAAAAGGGTTAATGCGGTTAATTTCTCTACCAATTACGAATTAAAAGTTCTTAAAAAAGCAATTGACATTGAATACGAAGATAATCTAGTGGTTACTATTACAGAATCAGACAAAAATAGAACTGTTGATGTTGTGGATAATGCAAAGAAATTTGGAGATGAAGTAGTGGAGTCGTCAGAAACACATTATGTAATCAAATCTGAAGGAAGAGATAATAACTCTGAATTTGATTGTGTTTATTTTTATGAAAAAGATGGCGTTTGGTTCTCCATTAAGGTTGCAGATAAAGACAAGTATTTTTATTGTACTTCCATGGATCAGGTTAAAAAAGGAAGTGAAGTAGCAAAAACATTCAAGTTTAAATAATCAATAGAATTACAATGAAAAAGGGGCTTATCACAAGCCCCTTTTTTTATTCGCAATTCATAAGTTCTTTTTCAGCTTTTCCAATTTGCATCACCATAATGATTCCAAATATGGATGAAATGGTAGCGAGAATGAATCCGTACATGGAAATATTACTTGCATCCACCAATCCTTGCAAATCCCCAGTCTCAATGGCATTTCTATTTTTCATACTCGCGTTCACACCAAGAATCACATTCAATACATAAGCGATCCACCAAATGAAAATGATGGCAGAAGATGAGTTAATTTGAAACCCACTCTTGAATTCCTGAACCTTCTTTTGGGTCAGTTTCCAGATTTCAAGAATCATTCCTACGGGTTTAATGAAATTGTAAATAGGCACAAACCAACTCCAAATAGCGACTGAGTCATCACTTTCTGTTTTGACTCCAATTCGAATCAAATTGGCATATGCTCTTCGCATCCACATCATGAATAGTACGATTAAAACAATCCGTGCGATTCCACTTACAGCTGTTGTCATGACAATGTTGCCATCATTAGCCTCAGCTTCTTCCATTGTTGGGATGTTGCCATTTATTGCATCCTCAAGTAAATTCACTTGACTCAGCAACAAGAATACCATTACAATATTGAATACCGTAACAATTGAAAACAAAACAATTACGCCCGTTTTTCTCTGCTCATTATTTCTCAAATTGGCCAATGAGCTTTTTTCGAATGACTTATCATCTAGTATTTCTTCCATGGTAGATTTATTTTTAGAAATTAATATAACGCATCTAATCTAAGCAGAAATTTACTTTCCACAATACTTTTTCAACCATTCTTCTTGTTCCCATAACATATGCAGAATTGATTCTTCGGCAGCATACCCATGAGACTCAAGAGGTAACATAACAAGTCTGGCAGTGGCCCCATGACCTTTTAAAGCATTAAAATATCTTTCTGATTGCATGGGATAAGTTCCTGAATTGTTATCGGCTTGACCATGAATGATCAGTAATGGGTTTTTCATCTGATCAGCACTCATGAAAGGAGACATGGTATTGTAAATCTCAGGAGCTTCCCAATAGGATCTTTCTTCACTTTGAAATCCGAAAGGAGTTAATGTACGATTGTAGGCGCCTGAACGAGCTATTCCTGCGGCAAACAAATCAGAATGCGTTAACAAATTGGCAGTCATGAAGGCTCCATAAGAATGCCCTCCAACAGCTACTTTAGTGCGATCGATATATCCTAAAGAATCAACATAATCGATAGCCGCTTTTGCATTGGCAACCAATTGCTTTAAAAATGTATCGTTCGGCTCATCATCTCCTTCACCAATAATTGGGAAGGCGGTTTCATCCATCACGACATATCCTTTAGCAGCCCAAAACAAAGGAGAACCATACCAAATATAATTGAATTCATTTGGGTCGCCGGAAACCTGTCCTGCACTTGATTTATCTTTAAATTCCCGTGGATATGCCCACATTAACATAGGAAGCTTTCCTTCTTTTTTGTCCAGATGTCCTTCTGGAATATATAGGGTAGCTGAAAGCTCAATGCCGTCATCTCTCTTGTATTTCACTAATTGCTTGGTAACTCCCTCGAAGGACTTAAATGGATTTTCAAAAAAGGTAATTTGCTGAGCTCGTTTTTTCGTCTTGATGTTTTCTAAATAATAATTCGGGTATTCCGTTGGAGATTCCTTAGAGGTTAGAATTTCTCCACTTCGAACATCAATAATTCGTCGAATACTTTTGTACTCATTTTTATTTTGAATTTCGAATACTTTCGTCATTTTACCTGTTTTTATATTGTATTTGCTGATAAATGGTTTTTTCCCTTCTTCTGTTTGACCATCCCCTTCCATGTACAAATAATCTCCATCAGTCACCAACACATCTCTATTCCAATCATTTTCTTCTGAAATGAATGATCCTGGGTCTGAGTAAGCATCCTGGTAATTTCTATCCCACAAGATTTTTGGTTTTTCATTCGGATTAGATGGATTGAATTTATAGGATTTTGTATTTCTGGTATTCCACCAATAATCATGAACAATAGCTAAATTATCATTGGCCCAATCGATGGAATATATTCTATTAATCGTTTGAACCATTAACTTTCCTTTTCCATTGAAAGGAGCTTCAATCTGATACAATCCGTCTCGGAATTCGACTTCTTTTTCGGGATCTCCACCATCCATGGCTTCGATATAGGTTAATGTGGCCGGTTTGTCTGGTCGCCAGTTTATGTTTCTCATGCCTGTTCTAACAGCCATCGTTCCTTTTGGTAGCTCTTCTGTAAGAGGTTTATCCATAACCAAGCTAATTTTTTTTCCGGATCGATCGTAAATAATTGTCTTCGACGGAAAACGGTAATAGGGTACCAAATAAGAAAATGGTTTATTGATTGATTCCACCAATAAATATTTGTTATCCGGAGACATGCTTACTCTAGAATAAATAGCTTCTTCCTCAATAAAAGGTTTAAATTCTTTAGATTTGATATTGTACAACATCAGCTTTGATGTGGTTAAGGCCGTAAAATTGTCTTCATCCACTTTATTTTTAAGCAAATCTTGATAGGTTCTGTTCTGAGCCTTTGATCCGTTACTATTCGAGATAACTGGTCCTGTTGGAATACTTTTGTCTGGATCTGTTAATTTCAAATTACCTGGATCGATTTGAAGCAAAAGATTTTCACTATCCGTAAACCATCTCATAGCTGAGCCCATCGATGCACTCATCTTTACATCCTTTATTTTGCTTGCTTCAGCCTTTTCGATATCCAAAATCCAAGGCTTCAATTCCCCTTTTTCAGGAATGAGAAATGTCATGTAGTTCTCATCCGGGGATAAACTTAAATTGGCGATTCTGCAATTTTCTGGTAATCCTTTTACTTTAATGATTTCCTTGCTTCCTACATTCTGAATCGCTAAATCATAATAATAAGTTTGCCTGCTAGAAATTTTCAAGTCTGGATTTAAACGTAATCCAGCCAATCGAATTTCTTTATCTGCTAGTTCTTCAATGCTTTTGTATTTTTTGCGATAAAGCAATACCATTTTTTTCTTCTCCTTCAAAAAGAAAGGATAGGGAGGTGTATCAGCAAGAGCTAAATCCGAAATTTCCTTACTAGGTTTTTGATAAGGGGTATTTTCTTGAGCTATCAAGGTTAAAAAAGCGAGTAGTGAGGGGATTAATAGAAATAACTTTTTCATAATTATCATTCGTTTATTTTTATGTTGAAAACTATCCACACAGGGGCTTAAAAATAGAAAAATTTAATAACTAACTTTACCCTAAGTTTTCCCATACTTTATGTATTTAATTTTTGACACAGAAACAACTGGGTTACCCAGAGATTACAATGCGCCCATTTCAGACACTGAAAATTGGCCTAGATGTATTCAGATTGCGTGGCAATTACATGATGAATGGGGGAATTTAATTGAACATAAAGACTACCTAATCAAACCAGACGGCTTTGATATTCCCTATGATTCCGAAAGAATTCATGGGATTTCTACAGAGCTCGCAAGTGAAAAAGGAGTTGATCTGAGTTTTGCTCTGAACGAATTCCTAGCCGTTCTCCAAAAAACCAAATACGTTGTTGGGCAAAATATTGATTTTGATATCAATGTCATGGGGTGTGAGCTTTATCGCTCTGAAATGGACACTGGATTGACAGACATGCCCAAACTGGACACCTGTACCGAAGACACGGCAGAATTATGCCAACTTCCTGGAGGTCGAGGTGGGAAGTTCAAATTACCTACACTTACGGAGTTACACCAATTTCTTTTTGGGCAAGGGTTTCATGAAGCTCACAATGCTACTGCGGACGTAGAAGCCACAACAAGGTGCTTTCTTGAATTAATGCGTCAGTATGATGTATTCGAGAATGATGAAGGAATCGATCTGGAGTACTTAACCAAATTCAGAGATAGTAATTCAGTTCCTTTTCAGCCAGTAGGGTTGAAACATTTCAATCTGAAAGAAGAGAGTCTGCTTATCAAGAAAAGACTTGAAAAAGAGAAGGGAGATGAAAGTGGCGGAATTTCTACTAAAGAAGGTTTAAAGCAATTGGAAGGAGTTGCTTATTCCCATCTTCACAATCACTCTCAATTCTCGATTCTTCAGTCAACCATTCAAATTGGAAGTCTAGTTAATGCTGCTGCCGCTGAAAAAATGCCTGGGGTGGCTTTGACCGACTCAGGCAATATGATGGCTGCTTTTCATTTTGTGAATGCTGTTCTTGGTCATAATAAAGGGGTGCAGGCTAGGAGAAAGGAAGCAGAGGAAAAAGGAGAAGAATTTGAAGAAATGGAGCTGACTCCGATTGTAGGATGTGAGTTCTTCGTATGCAACGATCACAAAAACAAAGAATACAAAGACAATGGTTATCAAGTCGTGTTTCTTGCTAAAAATAAGCGAGGCTATCACAATTTGGCAAAACTGGCTTCTTTGGCTTATATAGATGGGTTTTATTATGTCCCGCGAATTGACAAAGATTTAATTCTGCAATTCAAAGAAGATTTGATTGTCTTGTCCGGAAATCTGTACGGTGAAATTCCTTCAAAAATATTGAATGTTGGTGAGGCACAAGCTGAAGAAGCATTGATTTGGTGGAAAGAACAGTTTGGTGAAGATTTCTATCTGGAAATCATGCGTCATGGACAAGAAGATGAGGAGAGAGCCAATGAAGTTTTACTACGATTTGCAGAAAAACACGAGGTTAAGATTGTAGCTACAAACAATACTTATTACATCGAAAAGGAAGATGCAAATGCACATGATATTTTGCTTTGTGTAAAAGACGGCGAATTACAATCTACGCCGAAAGGACGAGGTCGAGGATTTAGATATGGATTGGAAAACGAGGAATACTATTTCAAATCTCAAGATGAGATGAAGGAATTGTTCGCAGACCTTCCCGAAGCTATTATCAATA
This sequence comes from Crocinitomicaceae bacterium, assembly GCA_020436025.1. GTDB lineage: Bacteria > Bacteroidota > Bacteroidia > Flavobacteriales_D > Crocinitomicaceae > JAGQYP01. The sequence continues at coordinate 8,660 of JAGQYP010000011.1, read as the reverse complement.
TTCAAGAGATCGTAGATAAAGTTGAGCCTTTTGAACTGGCAAGAGATGTACTGCTTCCTAAATTTGATATTCCGGAAGAATTCCTAGACCCATTGGATGATGAAGATGGTGGCAAAAGAGGGGAAAATGCCTTCTTGAGACATCTTACCTATGTTGGAGCAGAAAAAAGATACGGTGAAATCACAGATGAAATTCGTGAAAGACTGGATTTTGAATTAGAAATCATTGCAAAAACTGGATATCCGGGATATTTTCTGATCGTTCAAGATTTTACAACTGAGGCGCGCAACATGGGCGTTTCCGTCGGACCCGGAAGGGGATCAGCTGCGGGTTCTGCCGTGGCATATTGTATCGGAATTACCAACGTAGACCCCATTGCTTATGATCTGCTGTTTGAGCGTTTTCTAAATCCTGATAGGGTTTCCATGCCCGATATCGATATTGACTTTGATGATGAAGGCCGCCAACGAGTGATTGATTATGTAATTGAAAAGTATGGATCCAATCAGGTAGCTCAGATTATCACCTATGGAACCATGGCCGCCAAGTCTTCAATTAGAGACACAGCTAGAGTGCTCGATCTTCCTCTTTATGAGGCTGATAGGATCGCAAAGCTTGTTCCTGATATTAAGCTTAAAAAACTATTTGGTCTTCCCGAAGAGGAACTACAGGATAAGTTGAATAACGAGCAAATGCAGATGGCTAATGAGTTGAAAAGCCTTGCAAATGGAAACGATATTCAAGCACAAACCATTCAACAAGCTCAGATATTGGAAGGTTCTGTTCGAAATACGGGAATTCATGCTTGTGGAGTCATTATTACTCCAGACGATATTACGAATTTCGTACCTGTAGCTCTTGCAAAGGATTCGGACATGTGCTGTACTCAGTTTGACAACTCAGTAGTAGAAAGCGCGGGCTTACTTAAAATGGACTTCCTTGGTTTGAAAACACTTTCATTGATCAAGGATGCAGTGGCTATTGTAAAGGATCGACATGGAATTGAAATTATTCCGGATGAAATTCCTTTGGATGATGAAAAAACCTATGAGTTATTCCAAAGAGGGGAAACCGTTGGGATTTTTCAGTTTGAATCTCCTGGGATGCAAAAACACTTAAAATCCCTGAAACCCGATAAATTTGGAGATCTAATTGCCATGAATGCCTTGTACAGACCAGGCCCATTGGAGTACATCCCGAATTTCATTGCGAGAAAGCATGGTCGAGAAGAGATTCAATATGATTTGCCAGACATGGAAGAATATTTGGCAGAAACCTATGGAATTACAGTTTATCAGGAGCAAGTAATGTTGCTTTCTCAGAAGCTCGCTGGCTTTACTAAGGGTCAGGCCGATGCCCTGAGAAAGGCCATGGGAAAGAAAAAAATTGAGATTCTGAACCAAATGTTCCCGCTATTCATTGAAGGTGGAGGAAAAAACAATCATCCTGAGGAAATTTTAACCAAGATTTGGAAAGACTGGGAAGCTTTTGCAGCCTACGCATTTAACAAATCACACTCCACTTGTTATTCCGTAGTCGCTTTTCACACGGCCTACTTAAAAGCGCATTATCCTGCTGAATATATGGCTTCTGTACTCTCCAACAACATGAATGACATCAAATCGGTTACGTTTTTCATGGAGGAATGTAAGCGCATGGGATTGGAGGTTTTAGGTCCGGATATCAATGAGTCTCAATACAAATTTACCGTAAACAAAGAAGGTGCGATTCGATTTGGTTTAGGAGCAATTAAAGGAGTGGGAGTGAACCCAGTGAATGCTATCATCAATGGAAGAGAAGAAGAAGGTACGTACAAAACCATTTTCGACTTCACAAAGCGTATTGATTTACGTTCATGCAATAAAAAGGTATTTGAAAGCTTGGCATTGGCCGGAGCATTTGATTCCTTCAAAAAAATACATCGAGCTCAATATTTTGCTGATGACGGCAAAGGAAGAATGTTCTTGGAGACTGCAATTAAATTCGGAGCCAACTTCCAGGAAAACGCGAATTCTTCCCAACACTCCCTTTTTGGAGGAGGAAATGACGAAGAATTAACTGAACCACAGCCTCCGAAAGCAGATAAATGGAGTTCTTTACAAAAGCTAGGAAAAGAGAAGGAAGTTGTAGGAATTTATATTTCTGGACACCCTCTAGATGATTTCAAATTGGAAATAGATAGTTTTTGCACCGGGACGGTTTCTATGCTGAATAATATGGAGCAATACCTAAATAAAGAGCTAACCATCCCAGGAATTGTAACTGAGGTAGAACACAGATTTACAAAAAAAGGTCAGCCTTTTGGTACCATTGAGTTTGAAGATTATACAGATTCCCATAAACTCTTCTTATTTGGGGAAGATTACCTTAAATTAAAGCATTTCATGATTCAAGGAGCTTTTCTTTATTTCAAAGGTAAAGTACAGCGTCCTATGATGTACGGAAAGCCCATGGATAAACTCGAATACAAAGTTAACACCATCGAATTACTACCTGAAATAAGAGACAAAAAAACCAAGGCTATTCGCTTCAACATGTCTTCTCATGATGTGGACATCCAATTGATCAACCAATTAGAAAATATCTTTAACCAGTATAACGGAAGTACTCAAGTGAAGTTTACAGTCTATGATGAGGCCGAAAAGATATTTGTTCACATGCCTTCCAGAGTTTTGAAAGTGAACATAAACAATGAATTACTGGAAGAAGTAGACAAACTTGGTGTTATTAATTATGAGCTCATTGCTTAATAAGTTGGTCTCCAACAATTAATCCAAGCATAATTTTTAAATCAGTGTTTTCTAAAATATTTTTTCTATATTAGTCCTTTGTCAAATCAATTAAAACTATTAAAATGAAAAAATTATTTTTAGGACTTGCCGTTACAGGTTTTTTAGTAGCTTCTTGTACAGGAGATTACAAATGTGATTGTGTTACTTCAGGTCAAACATGGACTGCTGTAACTTATACAAAAGTTAAGAAGAAAGATGCTCAAGATGACTGTAGTAGCAGAGAAACAACTTATCAAATTGCAGATCCTTCAACTACTTGCTCTATTAGCGATAACTAGAATATTCAAATTATTATATTCAGAAAAGGCGGTATTTTCCGCCTTTTTTTATGCGACATGAATTTTAGCTACTGGGAAAACAAACACATCATAAGTAAACCAGATTTCACCATCATTGGTGCTGGAATTACTGGCCTTACTACAGCCATATTTCTGAAAAACAAATTTCCAGACAAAAAAATAACGATCCTGGAACGTGGAATTACACCTTGGGGTGCATCTAGTAAGAATGCTGGATTTGCCTGTTTCGGTTCTATGAGTGAAATCCTTGCAGATATTGACAATGTTGGACTAAATGAAACTATTGAGTTAGTTGAAAAGCGATGGAAAGGACTTTCAGAATTGATTGCCTTGCTTGGTAAAGATGGTATAGGTCATCAAAATAATGGTGGCCACGAATTGTTTACTCCTATGCAAAAAGAGCTACATTCAAAATCGCTAAATGCCCTTGATCAGATTAACCAAGCCTTATTTCCCATATTTAAAGAACAAGTTTTCTCAGTTTCAAAAAATGCTTTTGGATTTAAAGGAATTGAAGGGATGATCACCAATAAGTTTGAATCTCAAATCGACACAGGGTTAATGTTAAAAAATCTTACTGCCTTGGCTCTAAACAAGGGAATTCAAATCTTGAATGGGGCGGAAGTCCGTGATTACAAGGAAGAGAATTCAAAGGTCGAAATTGAATTAAATGGAGGTATGAAGTTATCCACTTCAAGATTGATCCTTTGTGTCAATGGATTTGCAAGTAAATTTCTTGAAGAAGATATAAAGCCTGCTAGAGCACAAGTTCTGATAACAAAGCCCATCGAAAACCTGAAAATCAAAGGGACATTCCACATGGAGGAAGGCTATTATTATTTCAGAAATATTGATGACCGTATATTATTTGGAGGAGGCAGAAATTTGGATTTTGATGGAGAAACCACCACAGAAATGGAAAATACGGAACAAATTCTGCATCAACTTGAAAACTATCTAAAGGAAGTGATTTTGCCTGATCAAAAGTTTGAAGTGGATTACCACTGGGCTGGAATCATGGGGGTTGGGAGTCAAAAGAAACCTATTATCAAAGCTCTTTCTGATCGAGTTTATTGCGGTGTACGGTTAGGAGGGATGGGCGTAGCTATTGGAACGCTTGTTGGCAAAGAATTGGCAGAAATGATTGAATAATGCAGCGGATTCAACTTCAAAAGACACATTTACTTTTAGATACCAATTTTCTCACCCATGAAGAAGCTAACTATTTGTTACATTTCTTTCTAAATCAACCTATAGAATTCTGGAATCAGCAAACTGTCAAAATATTCGGTAAGACCTACCAATCCCCGAGAAAAGAAAGGTTTATTTGTCAAGACACTGATAAGTCGTATAGTTATTCAAATAATTCGCTCAAAACACATCCATGGTTAAATGAATTGAATCCGGTTTTGGATAAACTAAACAAGCTTGGATATAATTTCAACGCAGTTTTAATCAATTATTACAGAGATGGTAAAGATTCCAATGGCTGGCATGCGGATAATGAAAAAGAGCTTGGGGAGGACCCCGTCATTGCTTCCTTATCTTTGGGGGCTAGTAGAAAATTTCATCTTAAATCTAAAACAGGAGCGGAAAAGCATGTATTAACCTTAAATCATAGTTCGCTTTTGATCATGGGGAAAGGTTCTCAGATTCATTACAAGCACCAATTGCCTAAAATGCTTAAATTAGCAGAGTCGAGAATAAACTTGACATTCAGACAAATATTTTAAAATGATAGATGTTGCAAACATGTTCCCACTTTTGACGGAAAGTGAATTAATTGAGGAGATTCAAGAGGTTGGGGTAGTTTTAGAATTCAAGGAAGGGGAGGATATTATTACTTCTGGAAAATACATAAAGAGTATTCCACTATTAGTGAAAGGAGCAATCCGGGTACTTAGAAATAATGGAGACGGAAATGAAGTCTTCTTATATTTTGTAAATAAAGGGCAAACTTGCGCTGTATCTCTTGCGTGTTGTGTGAATCACAAAAAAAGTAACATCCGTGCAGTCGCAGAAACTGATTGTGAATTCGTTTCCATTCCGATCGATTATCTTGAAAAATGGAATAAAAAATACCAGTCGTGGAGGAATTTCATGCTGATTACATACCAATCCAGATTTGATGAAGTAATGCAAGCCCTAGATAGCATTGCCTTTTTAAAGTTGGATGAACGACTCATTCAATACATTGAAGATAAGGCAAGAGTGCATGGTAAAAACTACATTAACATTACACATCAAAAAATCGCTGAAGAGTTAAATACTTCACGAGAAGTAGTCAGTAGACTCTTAAAGAAGGCAGAAGAAGATGGGGAAGTAGAACTATCCAGAAACAAGATTACCATTCCGGGAATGATTTCCGTTTAAATTGGTCTGCAATTTGTTAATAGTTATTAAAAGCTAATTCTTTCAAATTTGAATCGTTTATTTTAGACCGATGAAGCAGTTACTTTTCATATCCCTAATTTTGTATTCTTTTTTTGGGTTTTCTCAGAAAGATAGTACTGTTCAGGCAAATGAAAAGTTGATTAAAATTATGGGGAAAGTTAGTGATCCTGACCTCATTTCTCCTTTCTACAGTATCATGATTGTCAACAAAAGAACAAAGATTGGTTCATTCGGTAAATTCGATGGTAACTTTACAGTTGAGGCAAGGCAGTCAGATACTATTTTGGTTTCAACCAGGGGATATCAGGTTGTAAAATTATGCTTTAAGGATTCAGTTCCTTCATCTCTTTACAAAGTCGATATCAAACTCTCCATGTTGAAATACGAATCTGCCGTCGTGGAAGTAAAACCTTTGAAAACTTTAGAAGAACTGAAAGAAGCCAGACTCAAACTAGCTAAAGAAAAAAGCAAAACTCCTGATCCAAAAGGAATTGACGCATTTGCGAGTCCAATCACAGCTTTATTCAACATTTTCTCTAAAAAGGAACAATCGAAAAAACTCTTGAGAGAATTGGAATACAAGGAGAGTCAGAAAGACATTTTGAGAGAAATGCTACGAATTTATGTGCACAACGACATCATTAAGCTCGAACAACACGAATTCGATGATTTCATAGAATTCTTGAATTTAGACGAGGAAAAGTTGAAATATGCAAGCGATTATGAGCTCATCGTCTACATCAAAGACAAGTTTCAGCATTACTTGCAGATCAACGATTATTATTTCGAAAAATAGTCTAAAGCCCCAAAAATGGCTATTTTTGCACCATGAATTCATTGGATACAATTTGTGCTTTATCAACACCTAGTGGCAGCGGAGCAATCGGATTAGTGCGTATTTCCGGTCCACAGGCGATTACAATTGTCAACCAAATATTCACTAAAGATTTAAATCAGATTGATTCTCACAAAGCTACTTTTGGCCTAATCAAAAAGGGAGAAGAACAATTAGATGAAGTTGTTGTCATTCCCTTTAAGAATGGAAAATCCTATACAGGAGAAGATCTTGTCGAAATCAATTGCCATGGATCCTCTTTCATCATCAATGAAATTTTAAAGCTATTAATTCAGAAAGGCTGCAGAACGGCTAGCCCTGGTGAATTTACGCAGAGAGCTTTTCTAAATGGCAAACTAGACTTGTCTCAAGCTGAAGCGGTAGGGGACTTGATTGCTTCCAAATCAGCCAAAGCACACCAAATTGCCATGAATCAAATGCGTGGTGGTGTTTCTAACGAAATTGGAGAACTCAGAGAACAATTGTTGCATTTCGCTTCCATGATGGAGTTAGAACTAGACTTCGGTGAAGAAGATGTTGAATTTGCAGACCGGAGTCAGTTCAAGGCATTATTATCCGGTATAAAAGATAAAATCGAACATTTAATTCACTCATTCGCTTACGGAAACGCCATAAAAAGGGGAGTACCCGTGGCTATTGTCGGCGCACCCAATGTTGGGAAATCCACCTTGCTGAATCGCTTGTTAAATGAAGAAAAGGCCATCGTTTCCAATATTGCCGGAACAACTAGAGACACAATTGAAGATGAAATCAATATTCAAGGCATCACCTTTAGATTCATTGATACTGCGGGATTACGTAAAACAGACGACCAGATCGAATCCATGGGAATTGAGCGGTCTTACAAGAAAGCAAATGAAGCTCAAATCATTCTCTTTTTAATCGATGAAAGAGATGTGGAACTCGACATTCCTGACTTAATCGAAGAATTTGGTAAGAATTTAAAACGCGATGATATTGAGGTAATTACTGTTTTAAATAAAAGTGATGCTTTAAGTAAAAAGCAACTCTTGTTTTTAAACGAGCATCCTGGAATTGTCCAGATTTCCGCCAAAGAAAACCAAAATATAGATGAACTGCTTAAAAGGTTAGTTCAAACGGTAGAAGACTTAAAAATGGGTGATGACTCAGTAGTGATTTCAAATTTGCGACATTATGAATCATTAATGCATGCATTGGAAGGAGTGGAGCGCATTGAAGAAGGTTTTGAAGTAGAACTACCGAGTGATTTAATCGCCATGGATATCAGACAAATCTCACATCATCTGGGAGAAATCACTGGAAAGATCTCTACTGACGACATTCTAGGAAACATTTTTGCAAATTTCTGTATTGGAAAGTAAAGCAAATCAGTATATTCGCCACTTAAACCACTAAATCAAAATTCATGTTTACAGAAGAGGAGGGTCGAATTGACCCTACAAAAACGGATCTCTATAAAAAAGGTATGGAGATTATTAAAGTCTCAAGAGAAATCGTTGAATTGCTTCCTGAGGATAATCAAATGCTTCAAAATGTTGGGAGTTTTATCATTGAAGACTCATCAAAACTAGTAGTCAAATATGCCGGTGCTCTTAATGTGGAACTGTACGATTTAAAGATGGAGTCTGCCGCCATAATTAGAAAAGCAGCTAGAGATCTGTCTGTGCAAATTCACTCATTAAAAATGTATGGCTTTGAAGATTATCATTATTTTAACATTGTCAGAGATCTAATTGAAGAATATAGATTGCTTTTTATTGATTGGGTAGAGGGTTTTGACCCCTGGGATTACCACATAGATCGTTGGGGATTATTTAATCCTCCAGGCGTGGGCCCTCACGATAAGGATCCTGATGATGATATTCCATTTGATCCTGACTCTGGCATTTAATTCCTTGAAAGTGAAAATGGTTTTTTTATTTGCAAGTAAGGATAGGATTCAATTTTTTCATAGTTAAGAATGAAGCTTTCATTGCCTTTTTTTTTGATTTCGTAGAATAACTTTATGAAAATCCAAACGTATACTTTATCTTAAACAATCAAATTCGGTAGTCGAGGACTGAATTTGAGAAATTTGAAACCAGAAAACGTAGGAAACCCATGAAAAACCAGATTGAGAAATCAAAAGAGCTTCTTGTAGATTTTCAAAATATCGAGAAGTTGTACAGCGAAGGATTTGAATTAGTTCAAAACTTTGAAAATGGAAAAACTGTTCAAAACAAACAATTGAATAGTATTGTAAGAGAGCTAAGTAAGTATGATACCGTAGGTACAAAATGCTTATCCCTTTTGATCGACTGTGAAAGCAGTGAGAGTTTAAAAAATCAAGAAATCAGA
>JAGQYP010000119.1 GCA_020436025.1 Crocinitomicaceae bacterium | reverse complement strand
GTTATCATTCATCCAAACATCTTCTTAAAATCATACGCAACCAGAGCAACCCATTGTGAGATGGATTTAAGTAGATATTCGAAAAATTCAATGGAAAAACAGAGTGTGTAAGTCGACCACTCCCCTGTTGATTAAAAGCATATTGAATAAAGGTGGTTTATTAAATCTGTCTTTGAATCAACAGGTGGACAAGTTAGCCTTAAAAATTGTGATTTCGCCTTAAATAAATGCTTATATCCGTTTAAAAAAGTGCGTTGGCCAAGTTCTTTGCATCGGCTGGCGGCTGTGGGAATTTCATGAGATTAGAAGCTCTTCTGGGATTCCCTGATTAGAGATTCTTATTTCGTGAAAGGGCGGGGAGTTCGTCATTGAATAAATGATTGTTTTTAATGGAAATATTGATGACGAAAGAGGCAGGATTGCAAAGGACAAGATTTTTTTTGATTCGTTTTTTTTATCGACTGAAAAAAAATGAATGGAACGATGGAAGAACTATGCATAAGAGAAAAAAGGACGAAATGATAACAAAGCCTAAATCCAATATGCATCGTTTCAGCTTTCTAAAAATGTTTATATTTAAGCTAAAATGTCTGCCTTTTCTCTCAGTGCTGAATGCATACTGGTTTTAGGCAGTCGTTGTATGCCATTAAAAAAAACTAAGAATGAAATTATTACTGGAAGAAATATTTGTAACAGAAGGTATTCCACAATATACTTTTGTGAAGCCGCCAAATTACAATGAAATATTGTTGGATATAAGACGAAAGGGAAAGCCTGTAATAATTGAAGGTCAATCTGGAACTGGCAAAACAACAACAGCCAAGCGAATAATTAACCAATTATCGGCTGATATTGATCTTAATTATTTAACTGCAAGACAAGCGCCTGATTTAGAAAAAATCATAGAAATTACTAGGACAAAAGAGGCAGGTTATTATATAATTGATGATTTTCACCGCCTTTCAAATGAATTGCAAGAAGAGCTAGCAAATATCGCCAAAACAGCTGCTGAAACTCAAGATGAAAAACTCCCCAAACTAATTATCATAGGGATTAATCAAGTAGGAGCATCATTAATAAACATGGTTCATGATATTGCAAAAAGATGTGGAATTCACAGAATTGAGCCAGGTAGTAAAGAAATTATTACAAACCTTATAAATTCTGGTGCAGAAAAACTCAATATTCAATTTGAAAACCCAACACGGATATATGAAGAAAGCAAAGGAGATTATTGGTTAACACAAACACTTTGTCAGACAATTTGCACCCAAAATGACATCCTAAATTTCCAAGATGAAGTTAAAATTATCGACTTTCAATTAGATGAAATAAGGCAATCGATGGTAAGGAAACTCTCTCATTCTTATAAGGAGCCAGTTAAAGAGTTTTCAAGAGGAAGGAGGTTTCGACCTAGTAATGACCCATATTTTAAGCTCTTAAGATTGATATCGTCTCAAAAAGGTTCGATTGTAGACTTAAATGAGTTGGCAAATGCCAACGAAGAAATGAGAGCAAGTATAAATGGTATTAAAGAAAGAAGATTGAATATCTTATTGGAGTCTAAACCAATTTGTAGCCGATACTTTTTTTATAATCCTGAAAATAAAAACTTTGCTATTGAAGACCCTGCCTTATTTTATTACATGAAGCACGTTGATTGGGAAGAAATTAGAAAAGACTGTGGCTTTAGAGATGATATTGAAGCTAAAGAATTTGAAATCGCAATTTCCTTTGCTGGCGAGAATAGAAAGTTAGCCAAATATATAGCGGAGCAATTCGAACAAATTGATGTGCCCGTTTTCTATGATGAACTATATGAATCTAATTATCTAGGTAAAGCTTGGAGTAAAGAATTTGAAAGAATTTTTCTTACAGATTCTAGATATGTTGTTTGTTTACTCGACTCGTTTCATAAAGACAAAATCTGGCCAACATTTGAGCGAGATTGCTTTAAAAAACGAGTTCCAAATGGGGATGTTATTCCAATTTATTTGGATGACACAGTTTTTGTGGGGATTCCTGATGATATCGTTGGGATCAAATATAAATGGGATGAGGGAAATATGAGCTGGCAAGAAGAAACACAAGATCAGATAGTGTTTAAAATCTGGGAAAAACTAGAATAAAACAGCACACAACACTGTATATGAAATCATAGCCGCCTATCGGCAGGCTAAGCTTCATATACTAAAAGTTGGCAGTAATTGAAACAAATCTGCTTGATAAAACGTTAAATAACTATTTATGAGAAATTTAATATTAATGGTCTTTTTGGTAACTTCTTTGAATGGAAGTGCTGCTGTCATAACGTGGACTAACGGAAACACTACAAACCTTTGGAGTGACCCTTTAAACTGGAGTTCTGGTACAATTCCGGGAGCAGCTGATGTTGCTACATTTAATGCAACCAGTGTCGCTAATTGTAATTTAGACGTTGTTGCAAATGTTGCCGGATTTAATATTCAAGCAGGGTATACTGGAATTATCACGCAAAATGCCGGAATAACAATTACAATTGGATCCTCTAATTTTTCTCAAGCGGGCGGTACATTTACCGGTGGTAATTCTAATATTGATATAAATAGTGGTTCATTCTCTCTATCAGGTGGTTCTTTTTTGTCGACAACAGCCACTCTTTTTGTTGGCGGTACCTTTTCTGCCAACACCACCCTTTTTACCCATACTGCCGGAACCTTTACCCACAACAACGGAGAGGTGGAATTTGACCCTTACAGAGCTTCCTGCACCCAAACCACTTTTACAGTGGATGTGCTTACCTCTACACAGTTCTATGATGTGGAGATTAACGGCAGCCAAAGTTGTGGAGTAAGTGCGGTGTTAACCACCGCTGCCGGTGATACCTTGGATGCTGCACACGATTTTATTCATACCAATGGATATTTGAACGGTATGTGGGAACTAAAAAATGACCTTTATATAGGAGCTTCCTCAGATGGCGGATTGGGACAGATTATCTTTAACAGCACAGTTGGTCAACAATACAGCGTAAATGCTGCCGCACCAAGAACCTGTACTATTGTAATAGACAAAACTGCAGGAGCAGTTACTCCTGCCGGTGGAACAACCGACTTTTCCATGCAGGCATTTATCCTGAACCAAGGTAGTTTCACCGCACCAACCGGAACCATGAAAATTGGCGGTACCTTTTCTGCCAACACCACCCTTTTTACCCATACTGCCGGAACCTTTACCCACAACAACGGAGAGGTG
>JAGQYP010000118.1 GCA_020436025.1 Crocinitomicaceae bacterium | reverse complement strand
CCTTATTGGTGCGGCTTACAATAATTTAGGAAATAGTGAAATTGATAAAGGAAATCGAGAGAAGGCATTGGAATACTATCAGCTTGGATTGAAATTGTCGGAAGAATACGGTGATGCGGCGGGTATCTCTACTGGATATAACAATATTGGATACGTGTTTTACGCTTATGGAGAGTTGGATAGCGCCCTTTATTATTATCAAAAAAGTGCTGAGATAGATCAATCCCAGAATAACTATTTCAATTTGATGAGTACACTCAATAGTGTGTCGGCCATTTTTGGCTATCTCAATCAGGTTGATTCCGCTAATTATTATTCTGATTTAGTTATTGATTATACTCAACAGCATCACATGCTTTACGAATTGAGTTATGCTTACACGGTTAAATATAAGCTGTACAAGAAGTTAGGTGATTTTGAAAAAGCACTGAAATATTATGAATTGCATCGTCAAACGGAAGACAGTTTGAAGAATGAAGAGAATACCAATTTATTAGCAGATCAAAAGGCAAAATACGAGTATGAAAAAAAGAAAGCTATTGATGATGCACAATATGAAAAGGCAATTGCCATTGAAAAGGAAGCCAAATCCAGACAAACGCTAATTTCTTATGTAGTTGGAGTTGGATTATTGTTACTTGTGGTCTTTTCTATTTTTATTTATAACCGATTACAGATTACCAAAAAGCAAAAGGAAATTATTGAAGATCAGAAACTATTAGTCGAAGAGCAAAAGGATATTGTAGAGGAGAAAAATAGGGAAATCATGGATTCCATTTCTTATGCAAAAAGAATCCAAAACGCCATTTTACCGCCAGATGAGGAAGTTAAAAAGCACTTGCCCAATTCATTTATTCTATACCAACCCAAGGATGTTGTCGCGGGAGATTTTTATTGGTTAGAAAAGAGCAAGAGTAATGAGCAAGAGCAAGAGATTGTATTGATTGCTGCGGCAGATTGTACGGGGCATGGGGTTCCGGGGGCTATGGTTTCTGTGGTTTGTAATAATAGTTTGAACCGATCCGTAAGGGAATTTGGATTGACAGATCCGGGAAAAATATTAGACAAAACTCGCGAACTCGTAATTCATGAATTTATTAAGTCGAAAGATGAGGTGAAAGATGGGATGGATATTGCAGTTGTGAGTATAGAGCAACAGCAAGAGGGAGGAGATACTCTTGCTCAAAACTCTCGCTCAAAACTTAGATATTCCGGTGCCCACAATCCGCTATGGATTATTCGAAAAGGTGGAGACGAATTAGAGGAAATTAAGGCTGATAAGCAACCAATTGGAAATTACCATGATGCCAAACCATTCAATACGCATGAAATTAGTTTAAATTCTGGCGATACATTTTACATATTTTCGGATGGATATGCCGATCAATTTGGAGGAGACAAAGGGAAAAAGTTTAAATCGGCCAATCTGAAAAAACTCTTTTTGTCGGTAGCTGATAAATCCATGGAAGAACAGAAAAGACTCATACACGAGACTTTTGAGTCATGGAAAGCAGATCACGAACAATTAGATGATGTTTGCGTAATCGGAGTAAGAGTTTAGGTCGATAAAAGTGATACGCAAAGTTTACCCTGAGTCAAATAGGTTAATGTGAAATTTTCTAAAAAAGAATTTTGACCTCAGGGCGTAATCGGAGTAAGAGTTTAGGTCGATAAAAGTGATACGCAAAGTTTACCCTGAGTCAATTTGATTATATTGAATCCAATTGAAAGATGAATTTTGACCTCAGGGTGTTATTGGGGTAAGAGTTTAGTTTAATACAAGTGAAAGGAATCAATTTATGAATCCTTTTCTTTGTTCTCCTTTTTCTTAGACATTTTAATTGCAAGATAAACAACCCCGGCTACTAAATGTAGCATGACTATTATAAATACAATGTATGCTGATTCCATATTCCAAAGAAAAGAATTTGTCAGAGAATTTTTTGTGACTTTTGTAACCATTTCATTTCAAATCAGATAGAATTTTATTGATGCATTTCCTTTCAAAAACAATCTGGAGTATTTCACCCTTATCGAAATTATCCTTAGTTTAGTCTTAGCTATTATTGATATTGTCGAAAATGAAAGAAGTCGAAACGGATAAGTTATTGGTGAGATTGAGGGAAGATGGTATCATGCATGTTCATATCAAGGCTCGGGTAACAGTTGACATTGAACTTCAAGAAGAAATGTTGAGAATCTATGACTCGATGATTAATGGGTTGCATCCTTTTATTTTTTCAGCTGGAGAATTTTTGGCGATTACAAGGGAAGCTCAGAAAAACGCAAAAAAAATAGAAGATCAGTCTCCTGTCGGGGCATCTGCTTTAATAGTTAAAGGAGTAGCTCAAAAACTTATCGCAGATTTCTATTATAAAATCGATCCTCCCAAAAGACCTTTAAAGGTATTTAGAGAAATAGACAAGGGAGTTGAGTGGCTCAAAACCCTTGATTGTTATAAGAATCTCCAATAAATTACTTGCTGATTACTTCAGGCTTGGAAGAACTGACCATGTTTCGGTCTTTTAAATATTTGTTCCATTCTTCTTTTGTGACACTTTGAAGTTTGAGGTAACCATCTCCTACCATAACATAATAATAGGCTTGACCCGGCTGAGCATCAATGGATGTTACTCGGTCTTTCATAATTCCGGGTTTATCACCAAGCCATTTATTAATTTTGTCTGGTGGGTATGTATAACCATTGAATTCAGAGTCGAATGTAATCCATTTGGTTAATCCGGTAGCACTTAAGTTGACTTGATAAACTTGGCCTTTTCTCATTAGATGTTTTTGGGCATCTTTAAAGTAAAATTTCCCCATATCATATTTACTCAAACTATTTAAGGGATAGAGAATGTAAACTTTGGTGTTTCCTGTTCCTCCTGTACTTACTGCTAATGCAGCTCCTTGAATTTTTCTTAGTTTCAGGTTGGTTGGGACATAATCTCTTGGATACGTTTTTCTTCCAACTAGTTTGTGATTATCCACCCAATATTCGCCACTTATGGGATTTAATTGCGCGTTGAATTTATAGGTGTAGGAAGCATTACCTGCCAACTTTTGCATTGCGAAATTGTTCTTTTTCATCAAATAAATTTCTTCCCTATGAGAATTGGAAATTGTGACTTCACCTATAGGAACATTGTTGTTCATTTTAAGATCTTGAGCCCCTTTGTTGGTCACTTTGTATTCCATCGAACCATAGTCATTCAATTTTCTTAATTCAATAAGTACACTTGCATCTTCATAAAGAATCCACCAGTCGCCGTTCATTTTAAAGGTGTGTTTAGACTCCAAAACAGGAGC
>JAGQYP010000117.1 GCA_020436025.1 Crocinitomicaceae bacterium | reverse complement strand
AATGGAAAGGTTTTTGTTAGCAATATAAGTGTAGTATCCAATAAATTTATTCTCTTCTTACAAATTCATCGAATTGAAGTATGAACTTTTCAAGTGTATGCTCTTCACGCATAAGGGCAACACTTTTACGTGCCATTTTATCTAGTTTATCATCATTCAATTCAATCGCTTTTAGAATACAATCGGCAAGTGATCCTGGATCATTTTCCTGGCATAAGAATCCATTTTCACCATCTTTAACCAAGAGTTCGGTTTGTCCAACATTTTTAGCAATAATAATATTTCCTTTACTCATGGCCTCTGTAATTGCAAGTGAAGGAAAATTCTCGTATTTCTGTGTTGAAACAAAAATTCTTGACTCACTAAATATTCTTTCCAGATTTCCTGAAACCGATAAGTGTATCATGTGAAGCTGATGTTTCGCTATAAAATTTTTCACTTCATTCAAAAGAGGTCCTTCTCCATACATCAGGATTTTAATATCATTCAGTGCGTTTCTTGAATGAAGTAATCTAATGGCTTCCAAAAAAAATAAGGGGTCTTTTTGTTCGTCCATTCTTGCAGCAAATATCAAGGTTTTTTTCTTTATCGCAGGATCATACAAAGGTGCAACCATACTGTAACGGCTTTTATACGTGCGAATATGATCAAATTTCGTGATTATTCCCTGCTCTTGCACAAAACGTTCCACAGATCGGTACCATGTGTGAATAGTATCGAATTTAATGCTTTTAAAGAATCGTTCATAGCAATCTCTGAACCAATAAGGCGCAGCATTTAAGTGATAATTTTCCGGTATCCGGCAGTCCACAATAAAATAATCCATATTCACACCCAGAAAATTCAATATTCTATAAAAATAAAACTCCCTGGGATTATAAAAAGGGATAATTAATTTATCAATCTTATTTCTTCGTATTATGCGATTTACTTTAATTGCGTTTACTAAATTTCCTAAAAAAAATGTGTTTCTTCTATTTAGAAAATTAAAGATTCTATAATTGAAATACCTATAATTCAATACACTTATTAAATTTGTCTCCACGATTTCTCTACCCGATCTTTTAATGTTTTCTGTACAATCAGTTATCATAATCATCCTATTTTTTGCCGAAGAATATTTTGTATAATCAACAAAAAAATCATAGAAAAATCTTTCCGCACCACCACCACCACTTAGATTAGGTATATCAAAAAATGTAAGGGCCAATTTCATTTATAAAGTCCAAGAGGTTTAAGTATCTTATACTTGTAAACCAATTCTGCTTTCTTACTTACTCTTTTTGAAAATGGTACTTTTTCTATCCCAAAACTTTCGTGTGGCACAGGCTTTTCTTTCATCACTCTGTCAAACTCCTCTTGTGTAATTTCCCATTTCTTCAATACATATTCAAGATCGCTTTTTTGAAGATCAGGTGGATAAGTAGGCTTTTTTAGCTCATCCAATGCTTGATCACGTGTAATGTATCCAGCCATTATCTGATTAGATAAATGGGCCTTTCGTTTATCTACATTAAATTTCTTCGGAAGAATATATCCTTGATAAAATCTTGTGAAGATACTTTCGTAATGTTTATACTCGTAGATTTTATAATCATAGTCTTTTGAAAGTTTTTCCTTCACTGTTTTCAGATCGAAACCCGTTTTATCAAAAACAGTGTACGCTTTGATGCCATCCCTTTCAGTGTATCTTATGTAATCTTTTTTGCTGAGTGTCGGGAAATCTTTTATTGACTTATTTCCGAATTTCTTGTAGATGTTCCTAAGGTTAACAAGGTCCCACTTATTCCACCAAAGCCAATCCTTTGGTAGAATAGTTTCGGTTACAATATTATTACCTGCCAAGATTATCTTGATGTTTCGTTCTTTCGCGATCTTGTACAATGAAGCCAGGATTAATTGATCGGTTGGCACTTCTATATCAATTACCGAAGCTCTAAAATACGCCAACTGCAACTCTTTGAATTGTTCCCAATTGATCACGTACGTGTAAAGATCAAATCCACATTTGCTCACAACATTCTCAATGTTCTTAACAGCCAGTTCCGAATTCCATCCATTATCGAAATGCACGATCAAAGGCTTGATCCCATTTTCGTAAGCCCAAACCGCCAAATAAGAACTGTCCATTCCTCCACTCATACCAATGATACAATCGTAACTCTTTCTTTCACCATACTCTTTTATCTTTTGGATCAATTCCTTCAGTTCTTTATCCCGCAACGAACTCTCGCGTAAAAATGTGTCTTTGGCGACGCTTTCATATTCTTTACATAAGTCGCAAATACCCTTTTCGTCGAAACTAATCAGACTGGTAGTTGTATCCATCACACAGCGCGTACATATTTGGTAGGCTTTACTCACTAATTCTCACTTAATAATAAAAGATTTACAACCGACCATATTCTTTGAGCACTTGTGTTGTCCCATGAACGCGCTTTACATCGCTGTGCAACTTCTTCTTTTATTTTTGCATGATCAAGAAATTCGAACGAATTTAATTTTGCGTTGTGGCACGTATCCAAAAGGAACTCATTTAAAGGGCCATTGAACCAATCGACCAGAGGCGCCGACAGTCCGATCTTTAACTTCCTTGTACGAATACTTTCAGGCACAATCCCCTTTAGAGCCTCACGTAAAATATACTTGGTATAACCGTTGTTCAATTTACTCTTCTGTGGAAGTGCCATACAAAACGTTACAAGCCTGTAATCCATAAAGGGCATTCGAATCTCCATTTGATGTTGCATTGCACCACGATCAAAATCTCTTAGATTATAGGGCAAATCAGTATAATGAAACTCATCCAATAATTGTTTTTCACCCATATTTCCATGTGTCATGCCCTCATCAAACAAGGGCGAAATTGATCTACCATTGATGCGCTCATTTTTGAAAAAGACATTTGTTTGAAAGGAAGGAAAATAAAAATTTTGTGATGAAACAGGCATTACACTTTTAAGAGAACGTTTTAAGCCATGCACAACACCTTTACGCATTGATCTGAGAAACATGGCTCTTTCTTTTGCTGATGCAATAACTTCCTTCGCAACGGCTGCACTCATATTCTTAAGTGTCTCTTCAAATTGTATTGCATCATCCAAATTACCTTCAACATAGGCATTCACCAATGCTTCCAAAACTGAAGACTGATATCCATACAAATACTCGTCAGCTCCATGGCCATCCATTGAAACAACTATTCCGTGCTTATGCATTTCTTTATAAACTGGAGTAAGACAGTTCAATGGTGTTCCCGAAATAAAATCTGACATGAGAGTGCTATTTTGCACGTCGTTCACAAGATCATTTATAGAAGGGTTCAGAATAATTCCTTTTCCACCTGTTTCCTTTAGAACAGT
>JAGQYP010000116.1 GCA_020436025.1 Crocinitomicaceae bacterium | reverse complement strand
GACAATCTTACGAATGCCTACTATGACCTCTGCTGACTTCTCATACCTGAAAAAGGAATGAGATCTCCCTCGGTAAGGTAAATACCCTTTGATTGATCCCTGCCTGATCTACTGCTTCGGCTATCTCCATGTACAAGTTTCGGACTTCGATATGATGTGCTATCTTATCCAGCCTGACAGCCTCTTATCAGGTTCCTGTTCGTCAGTACCAATCACGCAGTCTGGCTTACTTCAGTGCATTCCTCACGGAAAACCACCTTGCCACTTGCTTTGCTTTGGGACGCTACGCCCATGCATACGGGACTTACACCCTTTGGGAATCCTTTTAATAAAAGAACTATATTTACCATTCAAGGCACACACAAAACCTATACGCAATGCCCTTCGGGACAATGCGCATAGCCAGACCGTTCCAGCCAATTAAAAAGAAAAGACATAATCCTTAAAATAAAAACAATTATGGTATCTTAGTTAAAGAGCGAAAAACTTACATTCAGAATGAGTGAATTGAAAAAAAATGTTGAATACCATCAACTGATAGAAATCATTGGAAAAAGGTATCAATCTGCAAAGAACAGAGTTACTTCAGCAATCAACACCGAAATGCTCAATGCTTATTGGGAAATAGGAAAATACATTGTGGAATATGAGCAGG
Source organism: Crocinitomicaceae bacterium (assembly GCA_020436025.1). GTDB lineage: Bacteria > Bacteroidota > Bacteroidia > Flavobacteriales_D > Crocinitomicaceae > JAGQYP01. The sequence goes on along the minus strand of JAGQYP010000116.1, from coordinate 2,954 downwards.
AAGGAAAACTGAAGGCAGAATATGGGAAGGCTCTTTTAGAGAATTTAGCTAAGGATTTGTCAGTAAGATATAGTAGAGGATTTAGCCGAAGTAATCTCAATTACATGAGGCTACTTTATGGCAAATATCCAAAATGTGAGACGTTGTCACACAAATTAAGTTGGTCTCATTACTATGAACTATTGAAAGTGGAAGATGATTTGGCCAGACAGTTTTATGAGAAACAAGCAGTTGCCGATAATTGGACAATTCGTGAATTAAGAAGACAAAAAAAATCAGGCTTATTTCACAGGTTGGCAATTGGAAAAAATAAAGAGGAAATCCTGAGACTGGCTGAAGAAGGTCAAATAATAGAATCAGAGGATGATTTTATTCGGAGCCCTTACGTATTTGAATTTCTTAATTTACCAGAAAACTATCAACACACGGAAAGCGATCTTGAAAAATCTATCATTGACAATTTACAGGAATTTCTCTTAGAAATGGGAAAAGGATTTGCGTTTATGGGACGGCAACAAAGGATCACTTTGAACAATAGACATTACTTTGTGGATTTAGTTTTTTATCATGTAAAACTGAAATGCTATGTCCTGATAGATTTAAAAATTGGGGAAGTGGGGCATGAGCACATTGGACAAATGAAACTATATTTAGGTTATTTTACGAAAGAAGTCAATGAGGAAACCGACAATCAACCTATTGGCATAATTCTATCAGAAGAAAAGGATGATATTATGGTAGAATATGCGATGTTGAATGATAACTCAAAATTGATAGTTTCAAAATATCAGTTGTATCTACCAGATCTTGAACAATTAAAGAATAAAGTCAAAGAAATAATAGAAAAATAGAAACCGGCTGGAAAAGTATAAAATGCTCATGAGGACTATGCGCCCTCACGCCATTTATACGAGCCGTTGTAAGCAATTTAACCGAACGAAATTGGTAGCATCATCAGACATAGAATACAAAAAGACGAAACTCATAAAGCAAGGGAAAAAACGGATTGCCGAAAAATTTGAAAATCTTGCTAAATGGGTTTCGGAAAAGTATAACGTGAATGTTCTTGACATTCAAGAAGAATTTATGAAACACAACAGCAAAGTAAAAATTGCTGTTCATTTAGAAACTCACAAAGATGCAATGGAATTTAGAGAAGGAGAAGATTGGTGGACTAATTTTGACTCTATAAAACAGAATGAAATAGCGGAAAAATATCTTGAAATCGGGAATTTATTAAAAGTTCCAATAAACGGAGTTTTAGGGAAAGTTATAAAGAGAAATCCAAAAGTGGAGGACGTTTTCGTTTCATTTTCTGCTTTTGAACCAATCGCAAGAGAAGAAGCTAATGGACTGATACCTGAAAAAAGAATTGAGAGATTATATAAGGATTTAAAACTTCCTGAAGTTTGGACAATTTCTCGTTGTTTTAGAAGTGCAACTTTATTCGTTTATAAAGACGAACAAAAGGATAAAATCAAAAATTCCACTGAATTTAAACTGATTGAGGAAAAATATTTTGAACTGTTAAAAGAATACGATGAATTCAATTATTGGAAAAGAGAAAACTTTGGAATCAGAATAGACTCAAAGCAAAATTTTGACGATAACTATGAGAGTAATTGGTACTATTATTATAAATAAAAACTGCTTACAATAATGGCTATAAGTAATTGCTTGTTTTCGTCTACTTCTGAAAATTCACGAAGATTTTCGGTTTGGTGTGTACTTGCAAAAGTAAGTTCTAAACCACACAACTACTCATAGCCAAACCGTGAGACGAGCATTAAAAAAAGAATAAGTGATATGAGTACTAAAGGAACTTTACGAACTTGTAAGAAAGGACACAAATATTACAAATCATCTGATTGCCCTACCTGCCCGATTTGTGAGAGTGAAAAAGATCCGAAAGCGGAATTTTTATCTAAAATTGGTGCTCCAGCAAGAAGAGCATTTGAACGGGAGAACATTTTGACATTAAAAAAGCTAAGTGAATTTTCTGAGAAGGAAATCCTTGACCTTCATGGAGTAGGTCCTTCAGCCATTCCAAAACTGGAAGAAGCACTGAAATCCGCAGGACTAACATTCAGAATAAATTAAAAAGCGACTAGCCAACAACTCCTAAAGTTAATGCGGTAATTACATCTTCGATGGACACAAACACGATTGATGGTAACGAGTCAGGTTCTTTAGGAATTACGGAGATCCGCACTAGCTTTAGCCAAACCCTTATCAATCAAACACTCGCAAGAACATCCCTATATTATTAATTGAGAAATGAAAATAATTTCGACAAATATTGGAAGCCCGACAACCTTCATTTGGAATGGCAAGGAAGAAACGACGGGGATATATAAAAAGCCGACTGATGAGCCTATTTATTTGACAAAAAACGATGTTTCAAATGATGAAATCTCAAACCGTTTAAATCATGGTGGTTTTTACAAGGCTTGTTACTTGTTTTCGGCAGAACAATATCCTTATTGGAAAGATCTGTATCCTCATCTTGACTGGAGTTGGGGAATGTTTGGAGAAAATCTGACTGTATCTGGTTTTGATGAAAGAGAAGTTTATATAGGTGATGTTTATAAAGTGGGAGAAGCCTTGGTTCAGGTTTCACAATATAGAGAACCATGTTATAAATTAGGGTATAAGTTTGGGACTCAAAAAATGCTCAAACAGTTTATAAACCACGGATTTGGAGGGACTTACTTAAGTATCCTGGATGAGGGGTTTGTACGTACCAATGATATATTCACATTAATTGAACGTCCTAAAACCAGTTTGACTGTTGCAGAATTGTTTCACTTAATTTTTGCTAAAGAGAAGAATCAAGAGTTATTAAAAATTGCTGCCAATAGTACTGCTATACCTCGAAAAAAAAGAATATTATTAAGCTCATTTATTAATGTGAACCAAGAGTAGAAACGTAAGTTTTTGCCCCTAACGGGGTC
>JAGQYP010000115.1 GCA_020436025.1 Crocinitomicaceae bacterium | reverse complement strand
CTCCTAGTTCTTTGTAATTCTTTTTCAAAGCCATTTTATCGTGGAATTCAAACGGACCTACTTCAATGGTTTCCATTTTACGAATAGGGAAATACAGAACAACCGCCTTTTTTACCCACTCATTTACTTTCCAGTCACCATTATCCGTTGGTTCAGCTACTCGAACAATTCCTTTATCTAAGTCTTCAATTACATGTTCAATGGCTTGGATCACATCGGGATTCTGCAAAAGGGATCGATCTTCCCAGGCTTTTTCAACTAATTCTCGCATTTTTTACTGTTTTGAGCAACAAAATTAACGATTCAAGTGAATTTGAAACAGAAAATTAAAGAATTAACGAGGTTAGGGAGAAATGTTTTAAAAATGAAAAATGAAAAATGAAAAATGAAAAATGAAAAATGAAAAATGAATAATTTTGTTTTACTAACTTCTTGCTCTTGCTCTTGCTCTTGCTCTTGCTCTTGCTCTTGCTCTTGCTCTTGCTCTTGCTCTTGCTCTTGCTCTTGCTCAATATTCTCTACTATTCACTCATTCATAATTGATAATTCATAATTGATAATTCATCATTCAATTTCCATTCCCTATCTTTGCACAAAAGAAGGAAGAAATGATTTTACCAATTGTAGCCTATGGCGATCCGGTATTGAAGAAAGAAGGAGAGGAGATCGATGAAAATTACGAAGGGCTGAAGGATTTGATCAACAATATGTTCGAAACCATGTATGAAGCGAATGGGGTAGGTTTGGCCGCTCCACAAGTAGGTAAATCCATTCGATTGTTTATTGTTGATGCTTCTCCTTTTGCGGAAGAGGATGAGGAAGAAGGAGGTGAGCCAGACGAGAAAGCCAAGGGACTAGAGAATTTCAAAAAGGTATTCATCAACCCAATTATTGAGGAAGAATCTGGAAATGAATGGGGATTCCGTGAAGGCTGTTTGTCGATTCCAAATATTCGGGAAGAGGTACAGAGAAAAGAGAAAATCGTTATCACTTATTTCGATGAAAATTGGGAATTCCACGAAGAGGAATACGAAGGATATGCTGCTAGAGTGATTCAACATGAGTACGATCATGTAGACGGAGTGTTGTTTACTGATCGATTGAGTCCATTGAAAAAAAGACTTTTGAAAAAGAAACTAACCAACATTTCCAAAGGTGATGTGGATGTGGATTACCGCATGCGATTTCCTTCTGCGAAAAGAAAAAAATAAGATGAAGAAATTAGTTGTTTACGCTTTATTGATAAGTGGGATTTTTGCCTGTGGTGGCGAGAAAAAAGAGGATGCTGAAGAAAACAAAAATGTGGTAAAGGCAGACCTTAAACACATGGAAACTAAAACGGCAGAAGAATTAGATGCCGGAGCCAAAAACCTGGATCGATTGATCAAGGACAATATGCCAAATATCAACAAAGAGCAGTATATCGCTGCCATCAATACACATTATCAGTTTTCTCAAAATTTTCCAGAACACAAGGATGCCGCCTATCACCTAGATAAAGCACAAGGCTATTGTCAACAAATAAAAGATTTCGCCAGATCTGAAAAGATGCTTGCCCAACTGTTTAGAGAATATCCCGATTATGCAGGTCAAAAAAATGGAGAGCTGTATTATCTGAGAGCAACAAACCTGGATTATATCCTGGGGGAAGGTAAAAATGGAGCAGCCTATAAAAGAGAAGCCAAAAAAGTATACCAGGAATTCATAGAAAAATTCCCAGACAATCCACTGGTAGAGGACGCAAAATACAGATTGGAGAATTTCGACCTGACAACCGATCAAATCATAGCGAAAGGGAAGAAATAAGAGGGAAATAATGAACAATGAAGAATTAAGAATGAACAATGGTTCTTCTATATATTCTAAATTCTACACTCGAAAAACTCTACACTCGAAAAATTATCTCCCTATCGGTCGATGAGCTCGCTATCGCTCGGTTCTACACTCAAAAAACTCATTTTATTTGTTTTACAATCAGCTTGTCTCTTAGCCAAATTGGGAAAAGCAAAACGATTCCAATTTTTCTGTTTTTGTTGATGGAATAAATTCTTTTTGGGTGCTTGCTTTGAATGGCTTTCTGAATTAATCGAGCTACTTTTTCGGGAGCAACAATTTTTCCTACATCGTTTTGAGCAATCTTTTGAAAACGATTAAATTCCTTCTGAAACCTAGAATTGGAATTTGGATTCTTCACATTTTTCACCTCCCGAATTAAATTGGTGTCCATGGCTCCAGGCCTAATGATGATTAGCTTAACACCCAATACTGCCAACTCTTGTCGCATGGAAGTGGAAAAGGCTTCCAGTGCAATTTTAGTATTTGGATAGGGCATGAAGAGAATAGGAAGTTTAACACTTACACTGCTGATTTGAATCACCCGACCCTTTGTTTTAGCTAAATGATCCTTGAAGACACTGGTCACCAAAATGGGACCGTAAACATTTACTTTTATCGATTTATCCAGTAGGTCTTCTGTTGCTTCACTTATGGGGAAAAAATCAAAGAGTCCGGCATTATTAATTAGATATTTGACTACAATATTTTGAGATTCAAGCTCAGATCTTAGGTGCAGTATTTGCTCTTCAGAACGCACATCTAACTCAAAATTCAACATGTTTTTTTGATTAAATGTGGGTTTTTCCAAATCGCTTGCAATAATCCAATCGATGTCCAGATGCTGAGCCATTTTGACACAAGCCTTACCCAAGCCACCTGAGGCCCCTGTTATGAGAATGGCGTTCTTATTCATTCTCCGTTATTTTGAATTGGGTGTTTTTATTATTCCCGTTTCGATAGAAAAAACAGAGATATTGAAGAAATTCAATGTTTTCTACAGCAGGTTTTGGAATATGGAGTTCCATAATCGCAAAAGTAGGATCTCGGTGGAATTTGTAATAAAGTTCTTCCTTTAAATAATCAATACGAGCAAAATGTATGGTCCACTGATCTTGGTATTCTCCTGTTTCAGGATCAGGATACTCAAAAGCCTGGAGCTGGTATTCCGCAAAAGTGATGTGTCTGAAATCGTTGGAACTTCCAAAATGAATTCGAATGGTTTCTTCTCTTAAAACGGAATCTTCATCGTAATTCGGTTCGTAAAAAGTTCTTGTGGCGGTCAGACTATCAGCACAAATTTCCACCTGATATCTCAAGATTTCAAATTCTTCGTAGGTGTGAAAAAATGCCAAATTATGAGGGTAATCGCAAGCCTGTGGATCAACGTAATTTAAATAGATCAAAGTGGTATCTTCGAATTTCTCGGTTTGTCCGACCAAATAAGAGGTCCATAACAAAATTACAATCAGCATTGCTTTCATAGGATCAATTTGCGAAAAAAACTCGGATAAAAAAAGAGGAGGAATACTTGTTAGAAATATTCCTCCTCTTCCTGTGTGTGTTATGAAAAGTCTGCTTTATAGACTTGTGAAATCTCTACAAAGTTAATAGGAATTTCCTGGGAGTCAATAACTTTAACAAATAATTAAGATATGCAGGCATATTTTTAAGATGCTAGTGGAATCCGGGAATCTTTCTTACTTTTGGTAACCATTTGATAGTGAAAGACATGAAACAGTTTCTATTTATCCTTTTTCTTATGTTTTCTATGGGTTCCCTTGCTCAAAATTGGAGTCCTGTTTGCGATGATTTTATCAATGAATTCAATCAGGGAAACTTCGCAAAAGCTATAGAGAAAGGGAATACTTGTTTGCTAGTTTTGGAGGATCAAGTAG
>JAGQYP010000114.1 GCA_020436025.1 Crocinitomicaceae bacterium | reverse complement strand
TTCTTCGATGACTTCTCTTGAAGAAGTGATCCAAATCGGAATGCAAAACAACAACAGTGTGGCCATTGCCGAATCTCAAATGCATTTGTATGAGCAACAGAAGAAAGCGGCTTTCAATCCGGGAAAAACAAATTTTGACATCGAGTATGGGCAAATCAATAGTTTTAATAATGATTTCACCTTTGCTTTTAGTCAAACTTTCGAATTTCCAACAGTCTACACTTCCAGATTGAAAAAAGCCAAACAAGAAGTTCAAAGCGCTGAATTACAGTTGGAGGTAGTCAAGAACAAACTCAAGTTTTTGATTCGACAAAATTGGTATTATTTGGCTTATTTGAAGGAATACAAGGAGATTCTAGAATATCAGGATTCTTTGATGCAAAGGGTGGTTCGCGCAGCGAATTTGAGGTATGAAGTGGAAGCGACCAACCAGCTTGAAAAAGTATCTGCAGAAACCAAATTGATGGAAATTCGCAATCAAATCAAAATGGTGGAGGCTGATATGCTTATCAAGCAAAGAGAAATCAGCATTTTATTGAATGATTCCTTGGGCTTGAATTTTAGTCCGACAGCCTTTGATAAAGCCGACCTTTTGATCAGCATGGATTCCGCAGAGATCGCAAACAATCCTGACCTGGCCTACATTCAGCAACAAATCAATGTCGCGGATGCCGAGATCAAGGTGAATTCAAACAAACTCTGGCCAGATCTGAAAATTGGGTATTACAATCAATCCATGATCGGAACTCCTACGCCTTCTGGTGGGGTGGCAGATATGAACGATCGCTTGCATGTTTTGCACGCAGGGATCACGATTCCTTTGTTCTTTGGGTCTTACCGATCGGATATCAAATCAGCAAAAATTCAAAAAGAGATCGCAGAATTCAACGCGAAAAGCTACGAGATCAATTTGAATAGCCAGTTTGAAATGAAAACCCGAGAAATGATCAAGAGTCGTGACAATTTGAAATATTACCAGGATTACGGTTCGAAACAATCTGAATTATTGATCAAAAATGCACAGAAAAGTTACGAATCAGGTTCGGTCGATTACATGACATATTATCAGACCTTGAATCAAGGAATTCAAATTAAAAAGGAATACATAAAAGCATTAAGTGAATACAATAAGTCGGTAATCGATTTGGCTTATTTAGTTGGAAAATAATTAATGGATATCTGGACAGCTGGATAAAATGAATTAATAAATAAAAAGAAATGAAAAATCTTAAAATATACAGTGCAATGCTTTCTTTTCTGCTCATTTCATGTGGAGGAGAGGCAGGATCAGAAGCACAGCAAGATGGACAAGCACATGATGACCATCATCATGATGTGGTATTATTAAATGCCAAACAGGTAGAAGTTTTAGACTTAAAAATGGCACCTATTGAAGAGCGCAATATGGGTTCTTATGTGCAGGTAAACGGACAATTGGAAGTGCCACCAAAACACGAGGCTGAAATCACGGCTATTATCGGAGCAAATGTTCAGGATATTAAAGTGATTGAAGGTCAGCAAGTGAAAAAAGGACAAGTTTTGGCGACCATAGCTCATCCGGATCTGATCGAACTGCAATCGGATTATATAGCCAAATGGAATGAATTGCAATACTTGAAAACCGAATTCGAACGTCAGGAAAAGCTGTACAAAGAAAAGGTGAGTTCCGGCAAGGAATTTCAAAAGATCAAATCAGAATACAATGCCAAACTAGGAATTGTAAATGGACTAGAATCCAAATTGAGTTTGTTGGGCATCAGCAAAGAAAGTTTGCAGGAAAATAAGATCCACCAAATCATTCCCGTACGCAGTCCAATTGACGGATTCATACGAAAAGTGGAGGTTAGAGTAGGTCAGTATGTGAATCCATCCACCCCAATGTTCGAAATCGTAAACGTAGAACACGTGCATGCCGATTTAATGGTGTTTGAAAGAGATGTACATAAAGTAAAAGAAGGTCAGAAAGTACTCTTTTCCGTTGAATCTCTACCGGGAAAAGAACTCACAGCTGAAATCTACGCCGTTGGAAGAAACTTCGAAAGCGAACCTAAAGCCGTGCATCTTCATGCGGAATTGGACAATAAAGAAGGAGTATTAATTCCGGGAATGTACGTCCAAGGGAAAATTTATGTAGAAGATGCCAAGGTAATGGCCTTGCCTGAAGATGCTGTGGTGAGAGATGGAGACAAATATTATGTTTTTAGAGCCTACAAGCACGGAGAAGATTTCGAATTTATTCCTACAGAAGTAGGCACAGGCGTCATGGACAATGGTTGGGTTGAAGTAAAGTTTTTGAAAACATACAAACCGGAAACAAAATTTGCCTGGAACAATGCCTATAAGATTTTGGCTGAACTACAGAAAGAAGGAGTGGAACACAGCCATTAGGAGAGTGAGGATGAAAGTTTGAGAGTGATAAGGGGAAAATGAGATCGAAAGAAAAGAGCATTTTATTTTTTCGGTTTTGTTTTCCACTTATTGAAAATTTACTATTTTTGCCGTCCGCTAAGAGCAAAATGCCCAGGTGGCGGAACTGGTAGACGCGCTGGATTCAAAATCCAGTTCTTTCGGGAGTGAGGGTTCGATTCCCTCCCTGGGTACAACAAAGACCTCGTTTTACGGGGTCTTTTTGTTTGTACCCCCTTTATTTTCTGCAACTACTAGTTAAAGGTATTCATTTATAGGTCTAAATTCAAGACACCAATTTGTACACTTTATTCCACTTTGAGGCACTCTTTTGTACACCCTAATTTTCATTTTCCCAGAAAAAAGTCGGTTTAAGGAAAAAATATATAAGCCAGAAAAAGATTAAACAAAATTCATAATCGACTATATAAGTAGTAATTATAATTTAAAATGTGATAAATAAGCTGTGTCCTTATGCAAGGAAATAAAATGTCTAAATAAAAAGTTGCTCATACAGAGCGTTTAAAAGTTAAGCGAGTTTAGTTTAGTCGGATCTCGCCAATGAAAATCCGACTGGAAAGTGCACAATTATTTAATGATTACCTCGAGAGTATATATAAAAGAACTAGTTACTCTCTTGGTATCACTATGTCAAAAAATAAATATTAAAATGAATAGTAAAGAAATAATATTAAAATCAATAAATAAGATAATAGCCAATAGGAAATACAAGGGACTGAATATTTATCACATGTCCTTTAATCCTGCAAATTGCAACATGAGTGAAGGTCAGTTAATGTATATTGCGAACAGTAATATACTTCGTAACATTTTTAAGGCAGAATCAGAACGAATAAAAGCTCTGATAGTAATTGAATATGGTAAAGATGTAACTGATTTAAACAACCCAACTATCAGACATTTGGGTACGCATTTTCATATGGTTTTTGTATCATCATTAAGCTTGTCTAAACTTAAATCAATTACTCAAGAAAATGTAAATGTTAGGTATAACTGTAAGATTACAACTTTAAATACAATGGAAAATAAATATTATTGGTGCAAAGATTTCGAGACTTTCGGTGATGTTAAAGTTTGGAGTAATTGCTTATAAAATTAATTAATTGAAGATATTTCTATATATAATAACATTGTTATTCACCAGTATCCTGATTGGACGATACGAGGAGATCAGAAATCATATTATAAAATTCTACTTATATTTAGTTTAATCAATATCTACAATGGAAGTAATTAAATTAACCACCAAGGAAGGTCGATTAGATTCTCTGGTGAACGAAGAAATTAGGAGTAAGTTTATTGAATCATGTCAATATTTAGACCCATCTAAATTTGAACCGTATATTAGGG
>JAGQYP010000113.1 GCA_020436025.1 Crocinitomicaceae bacterium | reverse complement strand
TTTCCAGGCATGATTGAAGAACCAGGCTCATTGGCAGGGATGATCAACTCTCCAATTCCTGATCTTGGTCCTGAAGCCATCATTCGAATGTCGTTGGCAATTTTATTCAGTGAAACTGCTAACTGTTTCAAGGCTCCGTGCGACTCAACTAAAGCATCGTGAGCAGCCAAAGCTTCAAACTTATTTTCAGCGGTTATGAATGGCAATCCGGTGAATTCAGCAATGTATTTTGCTACAGTTACGTCATAACCTTCTGGAGTATTCAATCCTGTACCCACTGCTGTTCCTCCTAAAGCCAATTCAGAAAGGTGAGCTAAAGTATTTTTAACAGCTTTAATCCCATGATCCAACTGAGAAACATATCCTGAAAATTCTTGACCTAAAGTTAATGGTGTTGCATCCATCAAGTGCGTTCTACCAATCTTCACCACATCTTTAAATGCCACCGATTTTTTCTTCAAAGTATCTCTTAATTGCTCTACCCCAGGAATGGTTTTTTCTACAATCATTTTGTAGCAGGCAATATGCATTCCTGTGGGGTAAGTATCATTGGAAGACTGAGATTTATTCACATCATCGTTTGGTTGTAAAGATTTTTCGCCTTCTCCAATTTTATTTCCAGCAATTTCGTGTGCTCTGTTGGCAATTACTTCATTGCAGTTCATGTTGGATTGAGTACCCGAACCAGTTTGCCAGATAACCAATGGAAACTGATCATCCAATTTTCCAGCTAAAATTTCATCACAAACTTGAGCGATCAAATCTCTTTTCTCTTGTGGTAGTACACCCAACTCACAATTGGCATAAGCTGCAGCCTTTTTTAAGTAGGCAAATCCGCGGACAACCTCCAGAGGCATAGAGGCTTCCGGTCCAATTTTGAAATTGTTTCTGGATCTTTCAGTTTGAGCTCCCCAATACTTGTCTGCAGGTACTTTTACCTCGCCCATCGTATCCTTTTCAATTCTGTACTCCATAATTATTTTTATTATTTGATTATTTTATTATTTTTACGGCAATATTTCGAACAAATTTAAATAAAATAAGATGACAGGATTTGGTATCGCAATCTTTTTTTTCATACTCTTTCTAGCGTTTTGGGTATTGTTTTTCTTGGCAACTGTAGCAGTTCCTTACTGGGTAACTTTAGGTGCTTTCGATATGCTTAGACCTAAGAAAGTTTTAGAAGAAGATTCAGACACTCCGGAAGAGGCATAATCCGGATTCTTAATTAGATATTGTAAAGCCTTGTCGATTTTCGGCAAGGCTTTTTTTGTTTCAAAACTCCAAACTATATAACTATTAAACCAAACAACTAAATAACCAAACAAGGTATCTTGTTAACAAAAGTTAAATCCCTGAACCACATTTTCTAAGCCTTGTACCGAGGAGTAATTATTAATCTAAAAATTACTCTTATGAAGAAAGTACTGTTATTATCGATCGTAGTTGTTCTGTTTTCTTGTGGAGGTGGATACAATGAATCTCGAAAAGATGAAAATAAAGCAGAAGTAAACGCAGCGGCTAACGAAGATTATGCCGAAGAAAACGTAGCCGGTGGTTATTCGGATGATGTTCCGATGGAAATGACTGCAGAAACGGTTCGAGGCACGAATCACGCGGATTATGCTCAGGAAGGCAAAGATCTGGACAAATTAGAGCAGCCTGTAAATCAGAAAAACCTGGATGTTCCTAAAATGGAAATTGATGCCAAAATCATCAAAACGGCCAATATGAAATTTCAGGTGGATGATGTGGATATGACGACCAATAAAATTTCATCTATCCTGAAAACAAAAGGAGCTTATATCTCCGACATGAACCAATCTAAAAACCGCAACCACTTTTATTCTGAACTCACCATTCGAGTTCCCAACTTGTATTTTGATGATCTCTTGATGGAGCTTTCCCTTACAGGAGAGAAAGTAGATTATAAGCGTGTTTCTTCTCAAGATGTGACGGAAGAATACGTGGACATCCAAACGAGACTGAAAACAAAGAAAGAAGTAAAAAAGATCTACGAAGAAATCCTGAGATCCAAAGCAAAAACAGTAGCGGAAGTGTTGGACACAGAAGAAAAACTAAGAAGAATTCAAGAAGAAATTGAAGTGCAAGAGGGGAGAATGAGATACTTGAAAAATCAAGTTAATATGTCTACCATTTATCTAACTATTTATGAAGAAGGTGTGAATCTGGATGAGGTAGCAAGCAAAAGAAAATTCTCTGAAAGAGCCACTTCAGGTTTCGAAGCAGGTTGGGCTGCGATTTTAAATGTAGTAGTCGCCATGACTTACGCTTGGCCCGGAATCTTGATTACTTTGATTGTTATTATCTGGAAAAGAAAGTGGTTGTTTTCTATCAGAAGAAAAGTAAAAGAGCTTTTTAGTCCAGCTCAAAAAGAAGCATAAATCTTACCCAGTTCACACTAACAATTCGCGAAGAATTTGGGTAGAAAAATCCCGGGGTGTCTCGGGATTTTTTAGTTCCAAGTAGACAGTTCCAAGTTCCAAGTTGGTATATTTATTTTATTTTGATGGAGTTTATTAGGCCTCGGATTATTTTTGATATTTCTGTGCAAATTAGTATCAACTTTTCATTTAAATCCTTACTGATGTACTCTAACCTTAGAGCAAGGTAGAGCATCGATTTTACTTCTGCACAAGATGCAATAGCAATAAACAAAAATCTTCGGAATTCTTTTGGATTGAATCGGTCAAAACCTTCAGCAATATTATTTGAAATTGAAACTGATGCTCTGCAGATTTGATCTTTGAAAGAGAAGTCTTTGGAATTTCTAAAAACTTTATAGACTTCAACGGATAAGTCCTGCCCCTTTTGCCAAGCGACCAGGTCTTCAAATTTTGTAATTGTCATACTAAATTGATTTAAATGGTTCCCCAAATATACCAATTTCCACTTAGAACTTGGAACTGACCACTTGGAACTAATTCCCAACCGGAAATCGAAACTCCGACTCACTAAAAACAGTGTGCCAGGCCGACTCAAAATCACTTTCTTCCGCTTGATAAATATTTTCCACCCAATTCTGAGGATTCAAATCGAATAAGGGAAACATGGAGCTTTGAATTTGGATCATGATGCGGTGACCTTTCTTAAAAGTGTGGAAGACTTCTAGTAAAGGTACCTCCACCTCAGTTTTGATATTTTCTTCAAATGGTTCTGGTTTTTCAAAGCTGTTTCTGAATCTTCCTCGGATATATCCAGCTCTTACCAAATGTTGATATCCATTCATTTTTACTCCTTCCAAATCTTCTTTTTCTCTTGCTCGATCCATCGGGAAAACATCTATAATCTTCACATATAAATCTGCATCTGGATGATCGCTAGCAAACTTCAAAAGTGCTTGGATTTTCCCTCGAATAATCAAGTCTTTTTCCAAAGTTTCACTAGTAAAAGTCAGTACATCTGGTCTTTTGGAGCAATGTCTTTGATCGTCGGTCATCCATCTTTTGGGCGCCATGATGGCAAATTGCTCATCTTCGATATAAGGCAAGGGTTTGTTCGGGTCTGAAAGGTATGTAAAAGATAATTTCTGGTCTGATGCTGTTTTCGTCAAACTCCCATTCACATTTGGAAAATAGCTGATATATTCATTCGATTGAAAAGGATTTTTTTGATAATCCACCCACTTTTTAGCTCCTGTGTCAAAGACTCGAGCCTTAAACGGCAATTCTTTTCCTTTGCCTTTCAAATGGTATTCAAAATAGTTGAATTCGACCTCTTTCTGATAGGTTTCAGCCAGATTGTATCCATAAAAAATATCTCCTAAATAGTAAGCCGAATCTCTTCTTTGAGGGTGACCATGAGACCAAGGACCCAAACACAATTTCACATTGGCCTTTGGAGCCGTTGAATC
>JAGQYP010000112.1 GCA_020436025.1 Crocinitomicaceae bacterium | reverse complement strand
GAGCGCTCGCCCGTGCAGAACGCCCAAGCCGACCGCCTGGTGCGCATCCAGCAGACAGGTCAGCTCTCCGCCATCACTATCGAGCTCCTGAAATTCCGCGACCTGGTCGAGGAGAAATTCGAGCTCGAGTTCGAGGCAATCCGCTCCATGTTCAAATTCTCCCTGAAGAAGTGCGACCAACAAGTGCAGGACCGCCTCCTCTACAACCACCTGATCCCGGTCACCATCATGGCCATCCTGGCCAACCACCTCGATTTTGGCTGGAAGTATGAGGCTCTCGCCGATTTCGCCCTGGAGAACCTGATCGCCCAGCAGCAGGCCATCTACAACGAAGACGAGCTCACCGTTTGGTGGCGCATCATCCAGTACCTGGTCGACCGCTTCGACCTGCGCCATGGCACCGACATCCAGGTGGAGGAGAAGAGCAGTGAGAAGTTCTACAGCCTCACCACCAACAGCGACAGCGAGGTCTGGACCTGGGAGGAGTCGAAGCGGTTACTCTATTTCCGCTTCACTACTGCCCACCAGGAGTACCTGGAGCGCCACCAGCGCACCCGCGGCAAGCGGGGCCTCGACCTGGAGGCCATCAAATACTATCTGCAGAACAGTCCGGCCTACCTCGGCCGAAAGAAGGCCAAGAAGTTCGGACCGGATAAGACATACTCGTGCTGGGTGTTCGACATGGATCTGCTACCGCTGGAGATCCCGCTCAGCCTGGAAGTTGGGAGGGAGGAAGTAGAGGAGGAAGAGAAAGCCTTTTGAAATGTCTTGGCAGTCCTGTTGTAACCTAACCGAAAATATTGCCTTACCTAAGAATCAGACAACTAAAAACATGGAAACCCCCATAAAGGAAATTAAAGGGCAGGAGGAGACAGTTTTGCCTACTAAACTATGGTGGCAGCTTCTTTTGGGTAGGCTACAGGGGGTGAAAAAGCAACCTCTCGCAGAATCAGCGCAGGAGGGATCAATACTTCAATTCGAAGTACCCAATTTGATGATCCTTAATATAGGTGTGGAAATGAATTTTTCCAATATTCCAAATGAAGTTCAAAACATTCAATTCATTTTTATGAAACCTGTAGAGAATCCTTGGAATTGTTTCATCTTTATCAAATGAATGTTTTCCTTGATCTGAAAGAATCATCTCCCAATATTGAAAGTTATCGTCAATGATCGTTGCTCTAATTTTGGTTATTTCAATTTTTTCATCTAGTAAGTTTTCAATTATTGTATTTCTTATCACCTCTAGCAATGGTCTTATTTTCTTGTCATCCCATTTATTTTTCTTAATAGGCTTGCTGGCCTCGTCTTGTAATTCGACTTTTAGGTTTCTCATCTTTTCTCTTAACCCTTGTTCAAGTTCATCTAAAATTTCTAGTATTCCTAAATTCACCTGTTGGATTTCTTGTTGATCAACATCAATCCCAATTCTCCTGTTTCTATTTTGATACCCCAATTTCGATGATAGAAGGAGCACTTGGTTTCTCAGCATTGGAGTCCGATCCTTAACCATTGAAGATAGTAGTTCTATTGCTTCTTCTGGGAAACCTTTGGAAATTAATAATCTTATTTCTTCAATTTGTTCTAACATATGAACCAAGCGTTTTTCGAAAAATTTTATCTGTGCTATATCTGGAGGGGAGTAATATAGAAATTGATTGCTCCGAAAGTCAATCATTATCCGCAATCCAAATCTTGAAGATTTAACGAGAAATGAGTTGGAAAAGGCCTCGATGAATAAGTAAGAGTTTTTGTGCCATGCATTAGTTGCGCTTATTTTGCTGTTAAAAAATGTTTGACGGATCGGCTGATTTTTTCTCTTAGATTTTCCCTGTATTGCATGAAGAAGAATCCATAAACTAAATTAAGAAGGGTTAGGGCTGCAATAAAAACATTAGCGGGTAAACTCCATGGATTTTCTACTTTTCCCAACAATTGCACCAAGACAGCCACGACCAATAAAGAAATTAAAACGATGAGAACAAAATTTGAAATATATTTTCCGATCAGATTGGAAATCTGTTCAATTCTATCTTCTTGCTTTTTTTTCTCGTTCCTTGTGTTTTCAAGTTCATCTTTAGTGAGGTCGTGGTCTTTTTTTTCAGCGGCCAATTTTTTTGACTCCTCTACCTTTATTCGATTAGTAATTTCATCTAAGATCTCTTCTGCCATCTCAATCTTGAATTCGTCTGGATCGCCCAAAGTTTTTTCTTCAAGAATTTGGATTGCTGTGCTGTGAGATTTCAAAAGAATAAAACTTTCGTCATCAATTCTTCCCTCCTTTTTTAATCGATTAATCTCATCTAAATATTTTTGAATAAGCCGTTCGCTGGGTTGTATTGCAGAATAGCAATCTGCCATAAGCTTCTTCAAGTTCAGCCGTTCTACTTTGGCGGGTGATTGCATCCATAACACTGTACCTAGAAACACATCTGTGATACAAGAAGGAATAAAGTTGGTTGCGCTTAAATATTCTTCCTTTTCAAATTCTCTGGTAGCGAAAGCTAATGCAGTGTTAGTTGTTACAAAAATCTCTCCTGCCTGTTTTATTGATACTGCCTTGTTGCCTTTCCTGAACCTGCTTATCCCAGAGATTACCTTAACATCTCTTAAGATGCTTATTTCCTTTCTTGTTGAAATGTCTTCTTCAGAATAGATTGAATGCTTGCTATAGATTGAAACTATTTTTTCAAACAGTTTGTCTTCAGCGATTTGATACTTTCGATTGCCATAATGTTCCGGAACTTCAGTTCTATCAATCTTGTGCCTTTCAAGTTCTTTGGTGAAAAGAGTGAGTTTAGATTGAACTTCTGAAGGGCGAATATTATTTCTTACGCAGTATTTTAATGTCCTTGAAGAATATTGGATATCAAAATTCCCTCTAACAAGCCTAGAATAGCAATCATCTAAAAGTGTCATTACCTCTTCATAGTTTGTTTCTAGGAGGAATAGTTTTGCACCCTCACTTTTGAGGCTATCTAGGAGTTCAACACATGCTTCTTCTTTGGCTTTTCCACTAAACCCGATTAATCCTAAGATGAACGGCGTGTCTAAATAGAAATTTACATTCCTCAATTTAGAGGAATATGCAGATTGTGCCATAGGGTCAAAGAGGATTACTGAAGACAAAGCATGGCCCATCGAAAGTTTTCTAATTGATTTAAACTTTTCAAAATCGTTTTGATAAACATGACTAATGTAATTTCCAATTAAATGATTAACCTTTATGTCGTACTTTACTTCAGGCAAGACGGTCTTGAATTCTGACAGGAATAATATGTCCACGTCATGCTTTTTAAAAAATGCAATTATCCCTTCTTCTATTTCAACTTGATTAAAGTCTCTGTTAAATTCGGATTTTGCATAATCAATTAAATCAAAGATTAACTCCAGGAATTCTGTTTGAAATTTCTTTGATTGTATATTTAAGTCAAAACCTGAAATCTTATTAGTTGGAACAAAACTTAAGTTGTTTCTTTTGACATATTTATTTCTTACCAACCTATTGATGATGGTTTGGAGCGGGTTAGAGGGAATGATTAAACCATACTCTTCTGTAAAGTCTTTCTTTAATGTAGGGAGGTCAATCTCTTTGTATTTCTTTTTATTGATTATTGCTCCGATCAATGGAACAAAATTTTCAATGTAATCCTTCCGTTTCTGTTCCCAATTCGTTGAAATGATTGCTAGACTTATTATTGTTCGATTCATATTTTCAATTTGTTGACTTTTTTGTGAGCTTTTCGTCGAGTACAACTAAAATTTAAGAGGAATAATATAAATGCCAGAAGCAATTCTAGAATACATCCTTATTAAATGCTGATAGCTAGCCCTCAATTTGAGATCGGATGACATCTATTATCAACCTCCACAAACAATATCAATCAGATCA
>JAGQYP010000111.1 GCA_020436025.1 Crocinitomicaceae bacterium | reverse complement strand
GACCACTTGCATCTGCTGGATTAAAGCAATCACAGCACCAGTCATAAATCAAAAAATCACCGTTAAATCGTAATGATTTTTGAGAATTACAAGTATCTATTTCTGAATATTCCACAAAACCGCCAACAAAAGCTTTGTTAGGAGCTTTAGAAATTACATCACCTTTCTGAAAAACAATAGGGTTGGAATATATAATCATATGCGGGGGTGCATATCCCCATCCTAAAGTTTCAGGAATTATTTGAGAAGTTTGATCGATATAGATCCAAACTGAGTCATTCGTCTCAATTCGATTTTGAATAGTTAGTAATTTATAGTAGTAACTAAAATAACCATTACCATAACTTCCCTTTCCTTCATACTCTAATGTGTCTCCAGGGTTCCAAGGGTAAACTTCATCGTAGGTTAATGAATAATAACCTAAGTTTGGATTTAATATACCCATGATTTCTAAACCTGTTTCTTCTATCGGAAAATGATGACAATCAATAAAACTAATCAATCCAAAATTTTCGCTTAATTTTATTTGAAATCCATTCAAAGAACTTGAAAGCAAATTCCCTGTTTGATCGTATTTCCAAATACTAAATGATCTTACATTGTCAATTGTATCTAAAAAAGATTCCAAATAGAGTGAGTCCCACCGAATAAAATAATCTTCAACACCATTTGAGTAAAATACAGCTGAGTCGCCTAGTAGAATTCCAAAATCAAATAAAAGCTCTTCTTGATTATAGTTATTCAGAATGAGATGGTTTGTGAAGGTGTTTAGTCCAACAATACGTCCAAGCCAGGTTGTATCGGCCGTTGGTTGGAACCCACCTCCCCATCCTGTACACGGTCCATTTGAAACATCGATAAAGGTGTCTGATTTACTAAGGTATTGCTCGAAATAAATAGTGTCAAGTGAAATTATAGTATCTGTGGGATAGAAATAATATTCAGAGTCAAGAGAATCATTTAAATTGACAAATCTTTTCTGTTGATTGTAATTAAAAGGAGAATAAAATTGTGCATTTCCAAGTATTGGGAGGAATAATAAAAGGGATAAGATGGTTTTCTTCATAAAAGATTGGTTTTCAAACTAACAAACGAAGTCAAATTGAATTAGGTTGGTTCGTATCTGGTAATTTAAGCAAATCCTCCACAACTTCTAGTTTATGCAATGTTTCAATATGAGAACAAGCTTCTTTCATCAGATTTCTATATTCAGCTGCACTCTCTGGTAATTTGGTTCCGGAATTATCATAAGTTATTTGGTCTGGCCATTGAGCATAAGCAATATAGGTCTGGTCTTTTTCGTGATGCAATCTTGATCCTAGACTTCCTTCGTATTCAAAGATCAATTGTGTAAGAGCCTTCCATGAAGAGATGAATTGCTTCTCTTTCCCTGGGATGACTTCGAATTTATAGATGGCGATATACATGGTCTACTTCTTTTTCTTTAGCTCAAAAAGATCTTTTCTTCTATCCTTCAGGTTTCGCACACTTCCAAATTGATTCAATTCTCTAAGCAGGTCTATATCCACATCCGCAATCAAGATCATTTCTGAATTGGGAGTGGCCTCGGCTTTAATTCCGTTTGTTGGAAAAGCGAAATCGCAAGGGGTGAAAACCATGGACTGAGCAAATTGAATATCCATATTGTGCACATTGGGTAGGTTTCCTACACTTCCTGCTATCGCCACATAACATTCATTTTCGATGGCTCTGGCTTGAGCACAATGTCTCACTCTTGAATAGCCGTTTTGAGTGTCCGTCAGAAATGGAACAAAGAGTATGTCCATGCCTTCATCGGCTAATAATCGACTAAGTTCTGGGAACTCTGAATCATAGCAGATCAAAATTCCAATTTTCCCGCAATCTGTATCAAATACTTTGATTTCATTTCCTCCCTGCATTCCCCAGACTTTGGCTTCGTCTGGAGTAACATGGATTTTTTCGTAGCGTTCTACTGTTCCATCTCTTTTACACAAATAACCCACGTTGTAAAGTTTGCCATTGCGCATCTCCGGCATACTTCCAGCAATAATATTGATATTGTAAGAAATAGAAAGATTGGAAAAAATCTGTACGATTTCACTAGTGTGAGTAGACAGTTCTCTAATGGCTTCAGGTTCACTTAAATGATTGTTTTTCGCCATCAGTGGAGCATTAAAAAACTCTGGAAATAAAGCAAAATCAGAACGATATCCCGAAACGGCATCAATAAAGTATTCTGCTTGTTGCATTAAAGATTCCACATCATTGTATGGACGCATCTGCCATTGGATCAGCCCTAAACGGATGATTTTTTTCTGAGTACTCGCACTTTCTTCTTCTTTCTCGTAGTAAATATTGTCCCATTCCAGTAATACAGCAAATTCATTGGATGCTTCGTCTCCTTCCAGGTAGCCTTTTAAAATGCGGGAAGGGTGGAAATCATTCGAGATTTGAAAATTCAATACGGGATCATCAATTTCCTTTCTTTTTACCTTTTCGATATACTGTTTCGGACTGAATTTTGTCGCATACTTATGGTAGTTTGGGATTCTTCCTCCAAATGCAATGCCTCTTAAATTAAGCTTTTCACACAGTTCTTTTCGGTAATCATATAATCTACGCCCTAGTCTTAATCCTCTAAATTCTGGTTTAATAAAAACATCTATTCCGTATAAAACATCGCCTTCATCAGAGTGAGTATTAAAAGTATAATTCCCAGTAATTTCTTTATAAGTATGATTGAATTTAAACTGATCATATTCAACAATGATAGACAAAGCACAGCCAGCAATGAGACCATTTACTTTAATCACCACCTGTCCTTCGGGGAATTTAGAAAGTAAAGCCTGGATCTGATCTTCTTTCCAATAAGCATCTGGCATAGTAGAGTAGGCAGCGACCATGACATCTTTTATCTCTAAGTAGTTATCCAACTGCATGTATTCCAATTCTACCTTATCTATTTCGCTTAATTTCATAGTGAATTCTATTTCTTTTTATCTATTGTATCTGTCGGGATACGAACAATCTCAATCGTGGTGGAGGCTAATTCTACTTTTCCATTTGTTGCTTGAATTCTCTTTGCAATTTCTTCGTTCAGTAGATTTTTTGTGATTCTTCTTTTTTTATAATCAACAATATATCTAAGATTTAGTTGCATCCAATTGTCGGTGATGGTGATAGCCAAAGTTGGATCCACATTTGCATCTTCAATATAATATTTGTCTACAACGGATTTCCATTCAGACAGAGATTCATTCACATATTGTCTTAGATGTTCCTGTGCTACGTCAATTACAATGGTCTTTGCAAGATCCATATCCGATCCATAGCGAATGGGTAGATTGAATTCGTCCCAAACAAATGGAAAATCTTGAGAGTAATTGTAAACTGGACCTCTAAAAACAAAGGCATTGCTAAGTTTTACTATTCTACCACTGTAATTGTCACTGGAAACCCATTCACCTATTTCCATCATTGTTGTATAAATGCTGTCTACATCTATTACATCTCCTTTAATTCCATTAATCTCAATTCTGTCTCCAGGTTGATAGACTTTCACAAAAAGAATGTAGAAAGAACCTGCAATACTTAAGATAAGTTCTTGTAAAGTTATTGTGATTCCAGCTGTTAGTAAACCAATGGCAAGACCAAAATCCTTTATACTGCCAGTGAAATAAGAAACTGTAATGATAATAACTAAGAAATAACCAATGATTTCAACGCTTTTTTGAGATCGGTACTTAAGCGTATCGTTGGTAATCCGTTTTTTGAGTGTTCTTCTTATCCAGGCAATTAGAAGAAAAATTACTAAAACCCACACCAGATATTTTAGGATGTGTGTAGTTGTCGGGTGGTTTTGAAACCAATTTTGAATATCTTCTAACAAGGTTTTAAAATTACTGTTCTATTCAAAGATAAAACTTCAAACATCAATTATCAATTCAAAATTCAATATCCTTGTTTTATTCTGAGG
>JAGQYP010000110.1 GCA_020436025.1 Crocinitomicaceae bacterium | reverse complement strand
TTATAATTTGCCACTAAATCTTTCATCTCATTTAATTAGTTGAACTATGGGACTTGTTACTACTAACGGTTGGCTAAACGATGGCGCGATCTGACCGAAGGACAAGATCGACCAATAGTTGGGCCGAAGCCTGAATTTAATGTTTTCTGAGTTATTAGCCACGCAGATTTATCCGTTATTTTGAGTTGACTTTTATTCATTAACTACAAGTTGAATAGTTATTTGCACAAAGTTTTTCAGATTTAATCCATCCATTGATTCGTTTTCCATCAAAATCAACAGAGACTTTAGTCCATGATGCATTATATCCCTCGATAGTGACAAATCCGGCTTTCCAATTTTTTACTATTATCAATTCTGATAACTTGTCATTTGGTTCACTTCGCAGTTCCAAATCCATAAATTCCTTTTCGTGTTTCATAAAAGCACCTATATAATCGCCTTTTTCAATCCATCCTTTATAAGTTTTATTATCCATATCAAGACCTATCTCAACACGTAGAAAGTTATTCCTAACTTCCTTGATTTTTAGCGAAAGATAGTTTTCATTTTTTGAGTCATTTTGAATTGATTTCAATTCTGCCC
Organism: Crocinitomicaceae bacterium; assembly: GCA_020436025.1. Taxonomy (GTDB): domain Bacteria; phylum Bacteroidota; class Bacteroidia; order Flavobacteriales_D; family Crocinitomicaceae; genus JAGQYP01. The sequence continues at coordinate 3,379 of JAGQYP010000110.1, read as the reverse complement.
CATTTGGTTCATCATAGATCTTTATTACTCCTTCGTATTTCCAATATATAACTGCATCGCAAATCTCCGTTTGCCCAAGACTGATATGGCAAATGAGAAAAAGAAGAAAAGATATCATTATATGTTTCATTTTTTTAGCTTACTCTCAATGGTTTGGCTAAGCTGCATTTTAATGCAGTTTAGGTTTTGTTGTGCACTTTATTTTCCATTCTCTTGATGTCAACTTTCTTTATAAATTACTTGAGGGTTATACCTGTTAGAAATGTCAAAATAAACCTGAGTAAAAATCACTTTCCAAATCGCTTAAATCATGCCGGTCTTGCTGGTCAAACTGATTCATCTTGCTGTCTGCCAGTTCTTCCATTCTTGAGCTAATCCTGGATGGTAGGTAATTTGGACCTAAATGTAAATTCGAATATTTACTTGCACTTTCCCAAGATAACTTTTTAGGATAGTTTTCTCGTCTGGAGCTTCTTTCCTCTTTTATCCTTCCATCGGGATACATCAGAATTTTATAATAGGTATTTATTTCGAAATCGAACTTTTTATAATTTCTGGACTCCTTCCAAATATCAAGAATACCTTCTTCAAAGCATTTTCCAGAGCTAATTACACGAAAATTCTGATATTGATCTGCCAACATTTTATAAAGTTTTAAAAGATGTTTTTTGGAGGATGCTGTGTGTATAAAATATTCACGAACAACCCCTTTCTCAACTTCCACTTCGAAAGAAATTAAATCTGGTAAATATACCCTCAAAAATATCCCGGATTGGTCTCCGTTAAAATCAACCCAAATACTAATTTCTCCTCCCTTAATTTTAGGATTGTATCGCTGCATGGTATAGCCAATATTTATGGCCCCTAATACCGAACGATCTCTTTTGGATTTCCATTGTATATGCTTGTATTCCTGATACACCAGGTTCATCTTGGACTTGATTAAGTTAGGATTCTTATAATTTCGTTTTCGATTCTCCCTATGAGGAATTTCCAAAAGCAATCCTTTTACACTATTCTCAATAGTTTCATCGTAGAGCGCAACACCAGCAATGCTAAACCTTAGTTTATAGATGTATTCTATTTTTGAATTGCTAAAAAGCTTCTGATAAACCTCTTCAATAAACCTATCTCTGTTCTGTTTCTTCAAAACTGGCACTATTTTACGATAAGGTAATTCATCTATTGAATAATAGGAAATACTTTTAAACTCGCTAATATTAATATAGATGCATTCTGAGGTTAAGTAAGCCTTTTCTGGCCCAAAAAGAGATGCAAACTTTTGTATTCCTACATCAAAACAGATCTTTTGATCAAATTCAGGAGGTAAACTGGCAATCTCCCTAATGTTAAAAGTTTGTTCTGTTTTGTCACTACTGAAGATGTAATCCTCCTTGCTAAAGGAAGACATGTCGATCTCTACATCAGGGTTTGTCTTTGGTTTGTATGCTGAAACTGGTCTTATTTGTGGTAAAACAATAATTCCTTTGCTTTTAAGCTCCCAAAAGCATCTCTCTGTTGCCTCAATATCGGCCATGGCATCATGTGCTCCCACAAAGTTGTGGCCAAACAACTTGATATGGAGCTCCTCCAATTTTGGCCATTTATAACCATACTTTCCGGGAATGGCACAAAAGTCAATTGACTTTAGCATGGTGCAAATTTTACTTTTTCCTGCTATTATATCAGATTTTCCATTTCGAATAAATTCCGCTCCCATAATTTTCTCATCGAAAGCCATATTATGCGCAACTAAAACATCCGCTTCCGATACTAATTGGTGAAATACGTCCAAAACAGGCCCCAAATCCAGCCCTTCCGCTAAAGCTTTTTCAGTACTAATACCATGTACATCAGAAGCTTCCGTCGGAATTGTAAAACCAAAAGGTTTTATAATGTAATTTCCTTGTTTTAGCTCTTTTCGCTCTTCATCCTGATAAATATAACCCAGCTGAATAAGTCTGGGCCAGTTGTTAATGTCGCTAGCAGGTGCCTTCCAATTAATAGGTAGGCCAGAAGTCTCAGTATCGAAAAATAATATTTTCATAATTTATTGGGCTCAACGCTTGAAAATATACAAAAATTGCGCTTTCTTCGGCCTTCCTCGTGCGCAATTTTGCTTATTTGATATTAGGCACTTTTTTCATAAAATTCGTCCAAATCTAGAATAGCCCTTCGGATAGCACGATAATCATTTACAGGTACTTGAATAAACTCAACACCGTTTTCAGTTTCAGCTTGGAAAAGACCTTGGGGAGCTCGTTTTGTGTTTATTAAATCCACATAACAACCATAATCTATACTAAAAACATTATATCGAATACCTGGTTTGTCTTGCCCAGCAACACTTTGTTTAATGAGGTGCAGTACTCTCGAGTCGAATAGAAAATCAATCAATTCATTAGAAGTATCAGTGGGAATCAGAAAGGCTCTGGCAATACGATGACTAATTACTTCATCTATAATCCAACGAAGCAAAGGGAGAGCATTTTCCTTTGACGCTACAGACTTTTCTTTGTCCCTTGTATACCAAATACGGGCTGAATCTCGGATATGGATCATTGATATTTTGTCTTTTCTAGCCTTAAGTGCAGCATTAACTAATATATTTATCGCATCCCTTGGGACCCCTTCTGTGCTTCGAACAAATTCTGAGAATGCTCCAACTTGAGTAAAGGTATTCGGTATAAGAAATTTAACCTGAGAAAATTTTATTTGTGGAGGTAAGTGAGGGTTTACATGTTTGAAAAGTAAATTTTCGAAAAATTCCAAAGCCAACTCCTCATTATTATCAAAGACCATGTATTCATCTAAGTTAATACTCGTGACATCGGCTCCTACTTCAATTCCAATATATTCAGATGAAGATTTTGCCACTCTAAAGTTCGATCTATGATCGATTGCTCCAATTTTAACTGTTGTACCGAATAATGGGAAAAGCGACCTTCTTAAAAGATCCCCTAAAAAAGGTTGGAGCTCCAATGGGACTTCTGCCCACTCATCTAGAATTACCCACAATTCTTTACCACCAAGTAACTCAATGATTTTGTTAAAGTAAACCTGTATTGAAGGGAAATGAATTCGATGTTTTTCAATTCCCGTTACCAATCTTCTTGCGATTCTTCTTTGAGATTCTCCACTTGAAATAGAAGTGGAAACACCAATTTTCTCAGTATTGACATCCAATGAGGTACTTCCTTTACCTTCTGTATTACCCTCGGTTGTATGCTCATGCTCTATTTCTCCAACTACAGTAACCTCCGTAATTGCATTCGCAAGGTTTTCCAATATGGGCCCAGCTTGAGACAAGTCAATGGTATCATCATTAAGTAAAACAAAATCCAAAACTTGATCATGGATTGCGCTTAAAACGTCAACA
>JAGQYP010000010.1 GCA_020436025.1 Crocinitomicaceae bacterium | reverse complement strand
AATTCACTGGGTTGGGAATTGCCTTATTACATGAAGATGGAAAATTATCTATAGACGACAGCATCCAAATGTACTTATCAGAATTACCGAATTTTGGACATACGATAACAATTAGACACCTTCTGCATCATACAAGTGGATTAAGAAGTACTCCTGAGTTATTTGCACTGGCTGGCTGGAGAGATGGAGACCCGATAAGAACAGAGGATGTTTTCAATTTTATGTGCAAACAACAAGACCTAAATTTTGCACCAGGAAGTGAGTTTATGTATTCGAACACGAATTATGTGTTACTGGCTATTATTATCGAGCGAGTAACGAAACAGCATTTTTCAGATTGGATGAAATCCAATGTTTTTGATCCATTAGGCATGACCAATACGTATGTTGATGAATCAAACTTACACCGAACTGCAAATACAACTACACCGTACATGGAAGAAAACGAAAATCAATTCGTCAGTGCCCAGAACTCAAGCCTGGACATAGGTGCATCAAACGTATATTCTTCGGCTGCTGATTTAATGAAATGGATGAAGCAACTGAATAATCCTGACAAAAAATGGGAAAGCGCAATTGAACTTATGTTAACCAAGGATTCACTCACGAATGGAATGTCTAACGAATATGCTTTTGGATTGATTGAAGACGAATATTTAGGAAATAAGCGCATATTTCATACTGGTGGGATTCCGGGTTACTTATCATTTGTGATGAACTTTCCGGATGAACAATTATCCTTTATTGTTCTAACGAACTATTTAGATTTCAAAGCACATCAAAGAATTGAAATGTTACTATCCTTATTTCTAAAAGATCGAAGCCATAAACCAAATAATACAGAGCATATTATACCAGCTCCTCTCAACTTGAATCAAGCCGAGAAATACGTTGCCAATTATTGGAGCCACAGTAAAAATTATGCTAGATCAGTCTATCTTGAAAATGATACATTATGGTATCTAAGACCCAATGGTTCCAAATCCCCTTTATTACAAATTGAAGATTCTGTTTTTATATTAGGTGGAATAAAAGCAACTGTTCGCGTTCAATTTAGAGATCAAGACGGAGTTATATGCATGCATGTAAAAGATGGAGAAAAAGCAGAACAAAATTTCGTTCCGTACGACAATTCTCCTCCCACTTCGCCGGAATTAGATGCTTATGGTGGTGTATATTATTCTCCCGAGCTGGAAACAAGCTATACAATCTATGTGAATAATGAAGGATTAATGGGTTATCACAGCAGACATGGTTACTTTCCCATTGAAGTTTTAAAGAAGGGGGTGGTTAACTGGTCCGGTATGGCCGTATCTAAGTATAAATTCGATGATGCTGGTAAGGTGATAGGATTTTCCGTCACTATGGATCGCGTGAAAGATGTTTGGTTCATGAAAAAGTAATGAACCAACTATTCCATCTGCTAATTGTATCAAGCATCACCAACATTTTTTTCAGGAAACATTAAACTCAAGAAAAAGATAATTGCATTTGCTATCAAGGACTGTAAGGGTTGTTTAATCAGATTTGTCGATTGCGCATATTTGCAATAGTTATTCAAAAGCAATCAATATGAAAATGATTATTTGGTATATTTGAGGTATATACTAGTGCCCAAGAACTTGCTCTTAATTCTTATCTATAATAACCATACAGGAACTATCATCAAATGGTAATCTCAAAAAAACAAGAGCGTTATTATTGGTTCATTTTTGCCTTGGCCATATATTGCATGCTGATTCAAAATTGGGGCATTGCTTACTGGGATCAAGATGAGTCGGCATATGCGGGATTTGCTCACACTTTTATTGAGTCAGGCAATTGGGTTGTGCCCGATTTTATGTGGTCAGAAGCGCACCGAAAACCTCCCTTGCATTTTTGGAATATTGCGCTTTCCTTCAAACTTTTTGGAGTCAATGAATTTGCCATCCGCATCCCCAGCGTATTGGCAATTATTGGAACGCTTTTGCTGATTAAATTCATGGGGAAAAACTTGTTCGGTAAAGCTGTGGCTGACATGGCCATGGTTATCGCGAGCACAAGCATTTTAGTAATTGCCTTAGCCAAAATTTCAGTAACCGACAGCACCCTTCTTTTTTTCGAGACGCTTGCGGTATTGAGTTTGTTCAATTTTATTCAATCCAAATCGCTTTGGTATCTCTTGTTTTTTGTTTTGGGAATTGCTGGAGGTACCTTGACAAAGGGTCCACCTGTACTCATCCTAACTTATGGAATTTTGGGAATCCTGTTCCTATTTAAAGCCTATCGATTACAAACCCTACTTTTATTCTTCATCAGTTTAATTGGTCTGCTTCCCATATATCTCTGGGGAAAAATGGCCTGGGATTCGGATGGAGGTATTTTCATTTCCTGGATGATCGATTGGTACATCTTGAAACGTGGAAATGGTGTTTTTGGTCAAACGGGCCCACCCGGCTATTTTCTGCTTATATTCTTAGGTGGTTTATTCGCTTTTTCTTCTTTTTTAATTCTTGGTTTAAAAGATCGATTAAGCTCATTTTTTAATAAAGAAAAGCGAAATGAAACCACTATTTTATTAGTCGCCTGGCTATGTGGAGGCTGGTTTGTTTATGAGTTGATCACTAGTAAATTACCAGCTTATGCGATTGGAGCTTTACCTGCCGTTGCCATCCTCATTGCCGACCAAATTGTGAATTCTAGGTACACCAGTCATTCTATCAAATGGCAAAAATTCGCTAAAGGTACTCAGCTCTTTTTTACCTTATTAATTGGAATGGCTCTTCTAGTTGCAGCTTTCTGGTTTTTGAATGGAATGGCTACCATCCTTGCAATAGTAGCTGGTTTATTTACCCTTGGAATGGGAATTTATAGCTATAGAATCCACAATAAAAGCTTCCTCATTTTATGTTCTTTATTGCTTTTACCATCCGTATTTGCGTGGACTTATATTGTACCATCCGTGGAAGATCAAAGAAGTACAACGAAAATAGCCGCCCAATACATCATTGAAGAATACAATTCAAACCAGGAAGTCATTTTTACAAGGAATTTTAGTCTTCCAAGCTTCCCCATGTATTTAGCCACTTCTCATTTCCACTGTAAGGAAATTGTGTACTGGGAACTGACCAAAGATTGCTTTGCAAATAATGAAATCATCATATTTGATGAAGAGGGCTACACCCACTTTAGAAAATATACCACGGATCTGAGTGATGCCGAACTGAAAGTACATAAAATTGAAGGTTTGGTGCCAGATAGGGGAAATAGCACTCATTATTATATTGTTTCTTCGAGGAAAACAAAAGAATAATTGGGAAGAAAAAAGTCCATCAGAATTAATACATTTGAGAGAAGCTGATTAGCATTTTCTTTTCAGTTGATCATAATTGAGGATTATTTTGCACAAAACAAAAAAACATGGAAGAAGAAATCATAGACGCGAATCCAACAAATTCTGATAAAAAGCAATATGGAGAATTTGGGATAAGATTATTGGCTTATTTAATTGATTTTGTGACTATTACGTTGTTCGCCTACATGATTTGGGGTAAAGAAGTAGTCAATACAGATCATGGTTTGAGCATACAATTTAACGACGAGAAAATGTTGGTTCCTTTAATCTATTTTTTACTGTCATGGATTCTTGTTTCATCTTCCATTGGAAAACTACTATTGGGATTGAAAATTGTTGATGAAAATGGAAATAAAATAAAAGTAGATTCGGCACTTTTAAGGACTTTAGGCTACATTATTTTATTTATTGGCTGTTGGTTTATTCTTGGAGATGAAAAGAAAAGAGCCCTGCATGATAGGATTGCTCGCACCTATGTTGTAAAAAAATAACTCCATGAATTCCTACATCGACGGATTCGTCTTTCCAATTAAAAAAGATCACTTAGCCTAATATAAAAGTGTTGCGGAAAAATTAGTTTGCCCTCGAAAAATCAAATAGAACAATTACTCGTTGAGCATTTGGAACCAAAACTGGCTAAATATGGTTTCAAGTGGCTCCAATCTAAACGTGTTTTCAAAAGAAATTGTAAGGATATTGAACAAGAAATCGCCTTTCACCTCAACACATTTAAACCACAGGAAGTGCGTCTGGAGCTAGCAATAGGCTCGAAAACTCTGGCAAAATTGCTGAATAGAAAAACCAATATCTTCGACACCTTTGAACCCAATAGAATTCCTAATTGGGAATTTAGTTCTTCTATTTTTGGTGTGTATACCATGGATGGCACAAAAGAATGCGAAGTATTGCATCAATTGTCTAAAGAAGTTTTGGAAAAAGGAATTCCTTTTCTGGATGGAATGTCTTCCGCAGAAGAATTACTTCAATTTTATTTGACTCCAACCGAAATTTTTACCCGAAGAAGTTATGTTATTCAACTCTGCTTATTATTAAAAAGCAAATATTGGGCAGATAAAGTGATGAGCGCCTGGAATGAATTTAAAGTCAGCGAGGATGCTAAGAATTATCATTCTTTGGATAAGGTAGATGCTGAAATTCGAGAGGCTTTGAGTGGACTACTGCAAGAGTAGAAAAAGTGTAGTCTATGAGAACGACTACTGAATTGCATTCACTTTGTTACTTCAAAAAAAAGTTCCATTCGCTTATTTAGAATTCTGAGTACAGCTAAAGCAGAGTGTTAATTTTCAACTGAAAGAAATCAATTGTTGGAAAAATGATCATAATCGCGGCTCTTATTAAGGAGTGATAAATTTTTACAACTATAATACCTAATAGTCTGGTTTTTATCCAAAAAAGATATTTATCTTGATTGCAAAAACACCATGAAAAAATATGCAAACCTCCAAAATCGACTTACTTCCACCCTTGTAGTCCTTGCGATTTTAGTAGCACTCCCTTCTTGTGCTGGAGAAAAATCAGAAGAATCAAAATCAGAAACACCTCCGAAAGCAGACTCCATTCAAACTGAAGAAAATCCGAAAGTGGAAGTTTCTAGTTCAGACCAGGGGGCTTCAGACAAACCCCAAAACATTACTCCGGAAAGAGAAAACAAAACGGAAGGTGCAGATGTGATTGGAGAAGCGCCTGCGGATACAAACAAAGCCATTACCGCAATCAGAGCAGAATACAAAAGAATCAATGATCTGGATCTGGAAGAAAGAAGCTTCGAATCTCGTAGAGGAATGGAATTAGGATATGGAGGTATCACCTACTACTATGAAAATGGTCAGCTGGTGAAAATCATCGAAGAAGTGACCTATGCCGAAAGTTGTGGCAATCAAGAGACCAAAGAATATTACTACAAAAACGGGAAATTATTTTTCATTTTTTCCACTTATTACAACTGTGATGGTGAAGAAGCGGAAACTACGGAATACCGCTATTATTTTGCCAACAACAACATGATCCGAAAAAAGATCAATGATAAAATGGGTAAAATTGACCCACTTACAGATGAACAAAAAGTTCTTTATATCGCTGATTTCTATAAAATTAAAAATGAAAAAAAGGGAGCGTATAACTAAAATTGAGGCAACAGAGATTTAAGCATTTTCCATGATTTTACATTTTTCAAAAAGCCCATTCAACCAATTTATCGGCATTTCCTATTACAACCGAAGAGCCATTTTTTCTTTTGTTGTATTTGCTGGTTTGGCCTATTATTTCTGCATCTATGAAAAGGTAGAAGAGATTCATGTTCCTGCTATTCCTGTGAGCATCTTGGGAGGTGCCTTAGCTATCTTCTTGGGTTTTAGAAATAGCTCAGCCTACGACAGATGGTGGGAAGCAAGAAAAATTTGGGGTTCTATTGTCAACAACAGCCGTTCTTTCGGACTTGAATTAATCACTTATCCTATCGGACAAACCAACGAAGAAGAGGAAGAAATTGAAAAATGGAGAAGAGGGGTCATTAACAGACACCTAGCTTGGTTGTATGCTTTGAATGCTCAATTGCGCAACAAACCTGTCGAAATTTCTCAATATTTGGATAAGCATGATTTGGAATTGCTCAAGGACAAGAAAAATATCGCAACCCAACTACTGATCATTCAAGGGAACGATATAGACCGAGCTTTTCGAAAGGGATGGATTGAATAATTTCGTTTTAATGCATTGATTGGAACCTTGAAAAATTTCTATGATGACCAGGGGAAATCTGAACGAATTAAGAATACGGTATTCCCATTTTACTATAATTATTTTACCAATTTTTTTCTGTGGTTGTTCACTTTGAGTTTACCTTTTGCACTTTCAACTGTGATGCAAAATTGATTAATGATTCCGTTGAGCATTGCGATTTCCTTTGCATTTTATATTCTCAACAAAAGCGGAGTCATGACCGAAACCCCTTTCGAAGCAAGAGCGGCAGATACTCCGCTGAATTCGATTTGTAGGACCATCGAGATTGATTTGTTGCAAATGCTGGATACAGACGAAATCCCTGATGTTCTTCCAGTAATGAAAGGAAGATTTGGAGTGCATTTTCAGAATTAGTAGATTTTTTCATTTAAAAACCAATTTGTCGTCTTATCTATTTTTTTCACTTTCAAGGACTTATTCTCCTACAATAAATTATTTTAGTGGAAAATTCAATCATGAAACTACAACTAATACTCATCACCCTATTTCTTTCTTTTTCAGTATTGGCACAGTACCCAGCAGAAATTCAACAAAAAGTAGATTCTCTTGAAAACGCACTTCCTAAAGCCAAAAATGACACAACAAAAATTAAAATTCTAAATAAATGGAGCTTACTGGTCTATTCTCTGGATCTTGACAAAGACCTTGAATTGAATTATCAAATTGACAGTATTTGCAATAAAAATCTTTCTAAAAAATTAAAAGCGAAAGAAAAAAAGTTCTTTCAAACCGCCTGCATTTCTTCTAATAGAAACATCAGTACAGACCTAAGACATAAAGGCAAATACAAAGAAGCCATTGAAAGAATACAAATCAGTTTAAAATTCGCTGAAGAAACAAATAACCTAGATGAAAAATCAGCTGCATTAAATTTCTGGGGCGTATTATGTGGAATGATCGGAGAAGATCAAAAAGGAATCGATTTAATGCTACAAAGTTATGCCATAGATTCCACTCTTAATGATACGGCAAGTATGGGGAAAGATCTTTCGAATCTAGGTAACGCTTATGACAAAATTGGTGAGTGGAAATTGGCTCTTGATTACCTCAATAAAGCCATGGAAATTTCTGCAATTACTAATGATTTAAATGCCAAAGCTGCAACACACATCAACATAGGAATCATTCAGAAAAACCATGGTTTCTTTAAGGAAGCTGAAGAAAATTTCAAACAAGCAGAAGAAATTTATACGGCTAAAAACGACAAAAGTGGTATCGAAAAAGCCGCCATGGCAAGTGCCACTCTTTATGTGAATTCTGGAGAATACCAAAAAGCTTATTTGAGTTTTAAAAAAGCAGCAGATATTGCTCAGGAAATAGGTGATCAAGTCAGTGCAGTTAAAGCCTTAGCAAATATTGGAGTCGTATTTCAATTGCAATCAAATTTGGATAAAGCATTAGAGTATTTTTTGATGTGCTATCCGATTATTGAACAATTAGGAAGTAAATACATGCTGGGGATCATATGCAACAATATTGGTGCCTGCTACAGAAAAATGGGGCAATTGGATAAAGCTGAAGAATATTTACTTAGAGCCAAACAACTAGGTGAGGAAGCAGGGGATAAAAAAGGTGTTGCCATGGCCATCAATAACCTTGGGGTAGTTTATACACATTCCGATCCAAAAAAAGCTTTGATTCAGTTGGAAGAAAGTCTGAAACAAAAGATTGAAGCTGAAGACCCACAAGGACAAGCGACCACTTATGTGAATATGGCAAACGCTTATCAAGCCATTGCTACAAAAGCTTATAGAGATGGTAATAAAACAATGGCTGAGGAGAATTTTAATGCTGCTTTTGGAGTTTTGGAAAAATGTGATTCTTTGATGAAATCCTTAAAAAGTGCAGAATTAATTCGAAGAAGTTCGAATCTATATTTAGAAATCTACATCAAATTAGATTCAGCTGAAAAAGCAAAAGAGTATGCTTTAAAACTAATGGATTATAGAAGAAAAGACATGGAAATCAACTTTCCCACCTTTTCTGAAAAAGAAAAAGCAAATTTCATTAACGATTTGACTGGTGAATTCAATCTGATATGCGCTTTTTCAATGAAACACCCGGAGTTAGCTGATTTGACATCTGCTATTTACAATTATACGCTACTATCAAAAGGTTTACTCCTGCGCTCTTCTTCGGCGATGAGAAATACGATATTGAATACGGGAGATTCCACTCTAATTCAGAAATACCAGGAATGGATTGATCTCAGAAAAGAAATTGCTAAAGCCTATGCCTCTAATCAAAATATTGAAGAAATGGAGAAAAAGGCGAATGAAATGGAAAGAGCACTAGCGCTTTTATCTAATGAGTTTTCTTCCCAACAAAAAATCTTTGAAACGGATTGGAAAATAGTTCAGTCGGGTTTAAAAAATGGAGAAGCTGCCATTGAATTCATTCAGTTTGAGCACGGAGAACGCCCTATGCTCGATACTATTGCAATAACGACCTACGCCGCGCTGATAGTGACCAAAAACTCCAAATCTCCAAAATTAGTTCGCTTATTTAATGAGCCCGAGCTTAGTAAAATCATCGGAACTTTCCCTGGAAACAATCTGAGCTATATCGAACAAGTATATGGATCGAAAAAAAATACGAAAACGCAACTCTATGATTTGATCTGGAAACCAATGGAGAAAGAGTTGACTGGAAACGAGAAAATTTATTTATCTCCGGTTGGATTGCTTCATAAGATTTCATTTTCAGCAATTGCAAAAAAACAAAATGTGTATTTGTGTGACAATACCCATATTCAGCTAAAATCCACAACAGGTAAGGTCGGAGCTAATGCAAATGAAAATATTATGAAAAACCCAAAAGCCATGCTCTTTGGAGGCGTTCAATACAGCACAAATGAAACGAAGAACAACGTATGGACCTACCTAAAGGGAACACTTTCAGAAACGCAACAAATTGCTCAAGTTTTAACTAAAAACAATATTCCGGTTCGTTTTTTCCAAGATACTTCTGCAACGGAAACAAAATTTAAAAATCAGGTCCAAAATTCTACCATTTTGCACGTTGCCACCCATGGATTTTTCTTCCCAGATCCAAAGGAAGTGAAAGCGCAATTAAAAGAAGGTACAACAGTAGAAGAAGATCTTGTTTTCAGAGGAGAAGCCAAAGCGCCCAAACAAAGATCCATTTACGCCGACTGGAATTTCATCCAAAACAGCGACCCATTAATGCGCTCTGGATTCGTGTTATACGGAGCCAATGACGTTTGGGAAAGAGATCCTTTTGATGAAGGAGAAGATGGGATATTGACCGCTTCGGAAATTTCCAATTTGGATTTGAGAAAAACGGATTTGGTCATTCTTTCCGCTTGTGAAACTGGATTGGGAGACATTAAAGGTTCGGAAGGTGTTTATGGATTACAGAGATCCTTCAAAGTAGCGGGAGTAAAATATTTGGTGATGTCTCTTTGGCAAGTTCCCGATAAAGAAACAGCTGAATTCATGACCAAATTTTACGAGAATTTAATTCAATTAAAAGACTTGAATAAAGCCTTTGAATTTACTCAATCTTATATGCGAAAAAAATACGACCCTTATTTTTGGGCGGCTTTTGTATTGGTTGATTAACCCATTCTCAATACCAATTCATACTCCTCCCTACCCTTTTCAGTTAAATAAGGGTAAATGACTTCGAACAAGAGTTCCTGGTAATAGCGAACCGGATTTTCCATTTCAGAATTCAGTAATTCTTGAGCATTGATCCAGTTGTCACCCAGAATATTCATTCTTTGGTAAAACCTTTCGTATTCTCCTTCAAACAAGGGATCACGAATCATCCCCATGATTTGAAGCATGGTAAAAAATTGCATGAATTCATTATTGCGCTGAGTTTGTAATTGCTGGTAATGTTGCTTGATTTCCGGACTTTCTTTCATGATCAAATAAAAATCTCGCATGAAAAATCGATAGGCATATAATTGGTGCATCATGGTACCGCTAGATTGAAACATGGCCAACAACAAGGATTGAGGCTGAATGGTTTTCGCCATCTCCTGATTCAAATTTTCAACTAGTTGGTAGTACAAAGTATGCACAATTTCTTGCTTGTGTTTGAAATGGTAAGTCAAATTACCTTGACTCATGTTTAAAGCTGTAGCTATTTGTCTCAGAGAAGTTTCCCCTAACCCATTTTCATTGAACAATTCAAGAGCTTTTTCTAGAATATTTTGTTTGGTTTTACTCAATTTAGTATATTTGACCTAATATTTAGTTTTAATTACCTAGTAGGTTATCCGACCTATTTTTTAGGTTTATTCGACTAATTTACAAAAAAATATGAAAATAGCGATCATCGGCGGAGGAATAACAGGCCTCACAACCGCAATAGCCTTAGCTCAAAAAGGCCTATCAGCCACTGTATATGAGAAAGCCCCCGAACTCAATGAAATTGGTGCTGGCGTCTGGATGCAACCGAATGCGATGCGCGTTTTCCAATTACTCGGTATTGATCATTTATTCCCTTCGAAAGGTAAAACTTTGAATCGAATGGATATCACGGATGATCAATTACGAAGTTTCAGAAAAGTGCAAAATGAAACCGTGACCGATGAGTTCGGAAATCAAACCATTGCCATTCATCGTGGAAAACTACAGCAACTTCTTTATGATGAGGCATCGAAAAACACAACTGTTCATTTGGGACATGGTTTTCAGTCTTACCAAAAAGAAAATACTGGCTACCGAATTCACTTTGAAAATGGAACCAGCACCTATGCTGATCTCATTTTAGCCTGCGATGGAATTCATTCGGCCGTTCGCTTTCAACTTTTCCCAAATACAAACCTTCGTGATTCCGGACAGATTTGTTGGCGCGGAATCGCCTCCTACCCACTTCCTGATGAATTTAAGAACTATGGACGCGAATCATGGGGGAAAGGCATTCGATTTGGATTTTCGGAAATTAGCGACAATCAAGTGTACTGGTTTGCTGTTGCGAAAGCCACCCCGGAAACAGAAAAAATCAGTTTGAAAGAACTACCTAATTTATTTGGTGACTTCCACCCTGTTGTTCTTGAATTGATTAAGCATACCGACAACTCACATATTGGCCCCTTAAAGGATTTGGAACGACTACCAAGATGGTTTGAGGAAGGTATTTGCCTACTTGGTGATGCGGCACATGCTACAACTCCGAACATGGGTCAGGGTGCTTGTCAAGGAATTGAAGATGCTTATTACCTGGCACACTTTCTTAAAAACAACCCGGAAAATGCATTTGAGTTATTCGAAAATAGCCGTAGAAAAAAAGTAGATTTTGTGGTAAAGAACTCTTGGCGCTTTGGCAAAGCAGCGCACTCTTCAAGTGGGCAAAAAGCCATGAAGCTAGTATTCAAATACACTCCAGAATCTATGCTGAATAAACAAATGAAGGAACTCTACTCTCTAAAAGGAATAGAATAAATTTACCCATTCTTTGAATCGATAAAAACGCTCCACCTTTAAGTTGAAATGCATTTTTTTTCAATAATAATACATTAAGTATCAAGAGGTTCGGAAAATGTTTTGCAATCCTAATATTCACCTACTAAAATTGTTCACAAACATTATTTATTTTTGAGCAATAACTAAATTAAAACATGAAAACAAAAAACTTAAAATTCATAGTAGTCAACTTGTGCATTGTCCTTGGTACAAATGTACAAATTGTAAATGCTCAGAGTTATTCTGGAGGAGCTGGAACAACTCTTGATCCATACCAAATTGCTAACAAAACCGACTTGAAATATCTTAGTGAAAATGCTGGTGAATGGACTAAACATTTCATTCAAACCAATGATATAGCTTTCACGGCTCCAGATTTTCAAAGTGGAGGTGCTTTTTTTAATGGTGGAACAGGTTTCATCAGTATTGGAGACGGATCCCCTTTTCAAGGCTCATATAATGGTGATGGACATTCAATCGATGGTTTATTTATCAATAATTCTTCATCTATGAATGGATTAGGAATGTTTGGATATTGTGTTGGCGCTAGTATCTCAAACCTGCACTTAACAAATGTCAACATTACTAATGGTAGTAGTATGTCCCAAACAGGTGGGTTAGCTGGCTTCATAAATAGTGCAAGCCAAATCACAAGTTGTAGTGTTTCTGGATCTGTTACAGGTAATTCAGATACAGGTGGATTAGTTGGGTATTGTTTTGGTAGTTCAATAGTTAGTTGTAACACAAACTGCACCACCACTATTACTGTCATTTCAATGCAAGGTGAAGCAGGTGGGCTTGTTGGTTTTATAGCCCAAGGTTCTTCTGTTAGCAAATCTTATTCCGAAGGAAGTGTTATTGGTAAAGATAGCGGAACAGGTGGATTAGTAGGATATTCATTCGGATCTACTATTTCTGAATGCTATTCAACTTGTTCGATTTCAGAAAATGGAACTATGGGGAACTTAGGTGGCCTTGTAGGAAAACTCTTTTCATCATCTACATTATCCAACTCCTATGCCAATGGAAGTGTAAATGGAGGTGATATAACTGGTGGTCTGGTTGGCTACGTTTTTTCAGCTACAATTAACAACAGTTATGTAGTTTCTACCATATCGAGTAGTGGATCAAACGTGGGTGGATTGGTAGGACTTATTTTAAGCGGTGGAACTGCTATCAATACGTATTGGAATACGGATGTTTACGCAGGATCAAGTCCAGCTGGAACAGGGAAGACAACTGCGGAACTTCAAACGCTTTCAACATTTACTTCGACTACTTGGGATTTTGTAGGAGAAACTACAAATGGTACAAGTGATATATGGGATATGGGGATTTGCAGCTCAGGAGGTTACCCGGTATTTAATTTCCAAAGTGTTCAAGCTACTCCTGTAGCTGATGCACCATCGAATGTTACTGCATGTGATAGTTACGATTTACCAAGTTTATCCGTAGGAAACTACTACACTGGTTCAGGTGGGACCGGAACAATGCTTTCAGTAGGAACAAGTATTATTGGAAATCTAACTCTATATGTATACGCAGTAAATGGCACTTGCACAGACGAAAATTCATTTACCGTAACTATAAACACTACACCAACAGCAGATGCACCATCGGATGTTACTGCATGTGATAGTTATGATTTACCAAGTTTAACTGTAGGAAACTACTACACTGGTACAGGAGGAACTGGATCCATGCTTTCCGTAGGAGCAAGTATTACAGCAAATCAAACACTATATGTATATGCAGAAAATGGTACTTGCACAGACGAGAATTCATTTGCCGTAACAATCAATACTACACCTACAGCAGATGCACCATCGGATGTTACTGAATGTGATAGTTATGTTTTACCAAGTTTAACCGTAGGAAACTACTACACTGGTTCAGGCGGAACTGGATCCATGATTTCAGTAGGAACAAGTGTTACTGCAAATCAAACTCTATATGTGTACGCAGTAAATGGTACTTGCACAGACGAAAATTCATTTGACGTAACGATAAATCAATTGCCTGATATATCTACTACACTTTCAGGAGAAACCATCTCAGCCGTGAATACTGGTGCTACTTATCAATGGTTGGATTGCAATAATAATAACTCGGTAATTACAGGAGAAACTAGTCAAACATTCACCGCTACTATGAATGGCGACTATGCTGTAGAGTTAACGGAAAACGGATGTACGGACACTTCAATTTGTGTGGCTATTGCAACAGTTGGGATCGAAGAAAACAGTTTTGGTGATGAATTCGTAGTTTATCCCAACCCAACCAACGGGACATTTACAATAATGCTACCTAATACAACCCATTCAGGAGAAGTGAAAGTCTTATCTTTAGACGGACGTGAAATTTCAAGTAAGCAATTCCAAAGTAATTCGCTTATTCCAATGGAAATAAATGAAGCCAATGGAACCTATATTATTCAGGTTATACTTGAGGATAAAATTTACAAAAGACTTGTAGTCAAACACTAGACTATTAAAACATAATATTCTGTTCATTTATTTCAGAGGAAAAAGGGAAGATTAAACTTCCCTTTTTTTATTAAAATTTAGCAGTTCTAACTGACTTAGCATTTTGGCAAAGCAGCGCACTCATCAAGTGGACAAAAAGCTATGAAGCTAGTATTCAAATACACTCCAGAATCTATGCTGAATAAACAAATGAAAGACTTGTACGAAATCCAAGAATTTTAATTTTCATTGCGGAGTCACCTCATAATTATCGCGTTAATATCCATGTAACCCACTCTAAATTACTACATTTAGAGTTGTAATTAATTGTGATTTGAATTTGACATCCCGAAGCAAAAATAAAATTGTAGCCCAATACATTCAAGCTCGAGATTTATCCAGAAATGAAATCGAGGAATTGGAAAAACTCGTACATGAAATTGACCCAAGTTTACCTGAGAATCATGTTCAAAAAAATCATTTGGAGCGATACGAAGGAGAATTCTACCTGATTCGAATGAACGAAGAACTGGTTGCTGCGGTTTCGTATAGTTGTATTTGGGTTCAGGACAAAAAAAGTAAGCGGAAGGTATTAGTTAGCATCGGTGAATTAGCTTATAGAAAAAATCGAAAAGAGATTAAAAAGGTAGTGGGTCAAATCTCTTTCAAACATATCAAAAGACAGCTGGGAGTATTTTGGATGTTTAAAAAATTTGCAGCCATTGCTATTACGGTTAACCCAAGAGTTTATGTGCAATTCAATTCATTTTTCCCGGTTGTACATCCTCAACTAAATGAAAATACTCCTTCCACTACCCGATCTTTTTTAAAGGATTTGCTACTTCAACATTATGGATCTTCTCCTAAACTAACTGAGAAATTGATCGTTGAATCCAATTCCATTTTTGTCAACCGAACAGATGTTTCGGACAAATATGAATCCTACTACAAAACAAAAGACGCCTTGATCAATGATTTCTTTGTATTCAACGGCGTCCATCTCAAACAAGGAAACACTTCTCAAATCTCCAATAAATCGGTTTTGATTATGGGGTATTATTCTCCAGCTGGCTATCTGAAAAAGAAGATTGGGATGTACACTAAGAACCCAGAGTTGGAATGTCTTACAAAGAAATAGAATATTGCTCCAAAACTTTGTTACTTTTTCCAATACTGACATTTTCGAACAAAACACTTTATGCAACTTCTCTTTAGAATTTCCCTTTTATTATTGATGCTGAATCAGTTTAGTTCAACTACTTTTTCATGCAGCATGTACAAACTCACTAAAAATGAAACGACCATGGTGGGATGTAATGAAGACGCCTGGAGAACTACTCCACATATTTGGTTTGAATCAAAAAAAGAAGGAGAATATGCAGTGTGTTTTACGGGTTCAAGAGAAATAGGAAACAACCATTACGCAGCTCAGTCCGGAATGAATGACCAAGGTATCGTCTACACTCGATTGGGTAGTTTCCATCCGAAAGAAAACTCGAGCTCAGAGCTTCCCAAAATCGAACATCCCGATCATTTTCTGATGGACGTTTTAAGAGAATGTAAAAACCTGGAAGAAGTGAAGGCTAAGTTCAATGCCCATGACCGCACCTGTTTTTTGGAGGATGTTTTTGTGTATGTGGATGCAGAAGGAAATTATTTAATTGTAGAACCCTACCAAATTCTAGAGGGCAAAGATGAATCTCTAATCCAATCAAATTTTTGCCCTTCTATTACCTCAGAAGAAGAAAGAAGTCGTCAAAACAGATACAAAAACGGGAAAGCCTTTGTAGCAGACGGATTCGAAACAGATTTGAATTTTTGCACTTCTTTAGCTGAAGCCATGCATGTGTGCAGACCCAAAATTGGAGATGGCACCTTGCTGACTTCCATCTGGAATCCAAAAGAGTTCAAAGTGACTCTGTATTTTTACCACGATTATACAGAAGCTCAAACATTTGATTTAAGAAATGAATGGGACCAGGAGAATCACCAGTTTTTCATCGGTTCTTTATTTGGAGACCGACCTGAATTCGAAAAGCTTAAGGCTTACATCACACCATTTAACACTACATTTCTCAGGGTATTTTTGGCACTTATTGGTCTACTTTTTCTTGTTTCTGCCGGGATTGTCTTTTTTCCAATTCTTAAAGGACAACAAACCAATAGACAGATTCTCAATCGCTTGGGAATTAGTCTGGTTTTAGTACTTGCATTTGCCTACATGTTTATTTTGACTACCGAAATTGGAGTGTATTATTTCCCGGCTCCTTATGTGCATCCTCAGAATATATGGATCACCCTTGCCTCCGCTATACCTTGGATCATGATCATAGGTGTATTGTTTTTCTTTTTTACTCGAAAAAATCGCTTTGAGTGGTCAAATTGGAGTAAATGGATTTTAAACTTTAATGCAGGACTTTTTATCTGCCTGATTGTTGGCTTTATGTATTGGAGATTAATGTTTTAATTTACTTTAATAAAGCAGAAAATACAGTTCTTATCGAAACGGGTCCTTCTTTGTAGTATATTCATGCAACCAAAGTAAAATTTCTATGATCACCAAAGTAAGTCGTAGCACCATTTATGATTGTTCACTTGAAAGAGCATTCAAAACACCTATGCTCTGTGATGTGTCGAAAGTACATACCGGTTTTGGAATCATGCCGAAAGTAACGCATACCAGTGATGATCAAGAGTGGGGCAAACCTGGCTCAAGTAAAAAAGTTCATGTCGCAAAGTCTTTTTTCCAAAAAGGTGGCTTCGCATCCATGGATCATGTGATTGAAAGAAAAGAAAATCAGTACTGGGTTATTCAAGTGGATCAATTTCAAACCTGGATGCTTGGATTTTATAAATTTGTAGGTGAATGGAAAACTACTCAAATTGAAGAGAATAAAATTAGAATAGACTATACCTACCACCTGCATTCCAAGGGATTTTTATTAGCTCCAATTTGTTGGTTTTTCGGTAAAACTTTTTGGAAAATCTATATGAAAAGGGTTTTGGAGAATATTAGAAAAATGGTACTGAATAATGAACCTTATCAATTTGATTAGTAAGGAATTGAAATGGATTAGACTTATTTTATCTGTAGATTTAGGAATTCTAAATGAAATTACTGTCCATGAAAATAATATTTGCACTAGTTCCCATTTTATTCTTTACAAGTAATACTCTTTGCCAGTCAGTTCCAAAAATCACTTCGGATTCAAATTTTTCAATTGGCAGGAAGCTTGAATTTCATTCAGATGTTTTATCTGAAAACCGGCAATTGAACATTTATTTACCCTTGAGCTACCAATCCGACAGTTCCAAAATCTATCCTGTTATTTATCTCCTAGATGGTTCAATGGATGAAGACTTTATTCATATTTCCGGATTGGTTCAATTTGGTTCTTTTTCCTGGATCAACCTATTGCCAGAGTCAATTGTTGTAGGCATTGCCAATGTTGACCGAAAAAGAGATTTCACTTCCCCTTCTCAAAATGAACTTGATTTGAAAGAACTTCCTACATCTGGAAAATCTGCAAATTTCATCCAATTTCTGGAAAAAGAAGTGCAGACTTTGATCGATAAAACCTTCCGAACAACACAAGAAAAAACAATTATCGGCCAGTCCTTGGGTGGATTATTAGCAACGGAAATTCTCTTTACAAAACCAGATCTTTTTGACAATTACATCATTGTAAGCCCAAGTTTATGGTGGAATGATAAGAAACTACTAAAAGAAAAACCAATACCCTATGAATCTAAAAAATCCATTTATATAGCCGTAGGAAAAGAAGGGGAGATGATGGAAAAACCCGCGAAACAGTTGTTTGACTTATTGAATGAAAATAAAAAAGAGCACACTAACGTATTTTTTGAGTTTCTGGAAGACAAAAATCATGGAGATGCATTGCATATTGCTGTATACAATGCCTTTGAAATGATTTTCGGGAAGAAAGAATAAATTTGATTATGGAATTCCCATTCAAAAGTCATCAGTCACTAAAAATGAAAATAAAGATTTTCACGATATACATGATCATTTTTAGCTGTTCCTTATCGGCGAGAGCCCAAAACTTATCCACAGAAAATCTCTTTAATAATCTTCACCCTTTTTGGGAATTTCTTGAAGAAGTAAAAACAGAAGTGAATGACGAGAAAGGCACTGCTTACCATTCCGTGCTCCGTCAATCCCACAATTTTATTTTTCTCGAATTAGAAGATGAAAAGAGAGTGTTGATGCTAAGAATCGAACTTCAAATAGAACATCCGGGAAAACTAGTGAAAAATCAGGTGTATTGCAGACATGATGATCTTACTAAAAAAATCAGCCAAAAAGCCGATAAGCTGGAAGGAGAATTCGAATGGAAAACCGATAGTTCCAACACTTTCAAATTGACGCAAACACAAATCAATTACTTAAAAATAGCCGATCGAATTGCAGCGAAAGGAAATGATATTCATGCCCAACCCACTGATTTTAGCGAAGTAATTCTTACCGAATACTGGATCAAATTGGAACAAATCAATCGGTTGAATTCGAGATCACTAAGTCATAGAGATTCCTATTATTTACGAGACCTAAAAATAGCCATTCCCCTTTTTCCAAAAGAGGAGAAACACAATACTGAAATCGGAATTTATAAAATCGGAAGGATGTTGATTAATTTCTTCGATGGTTCTGCCAAAGACTACAAAGCAACAGGAGACCAGATTAGAACCCAAATTGAAAAGGAAAAGGAAGCCTACGGCCAAGAATTAGATCATCAGAAATAAAAGCCCACTATATTTTCTTAAATTCGCTTGAAATGAAGCTATTAGGGAAATATCTCAAAGAAAAATCTACTGCAAACGGGACTCAATTTTACTGGTACCGCTTGAGCTTTTTCGACATCATCGCTGTTTTCGTTTCGATTATGCTTTGGATTTATCTTTTGGGATTCTACTTAAATCTAGATGAAATCATTGGTTTGAAAATCCTAAAGTTGAATGGTGTTGCTCAAGTTGTTTTAATTGGTGCAAACATATTTCTTGCTATTTTTCTACTTTTTAACCGTAAATCGGTTCTTAGCATTGAGAAAGATCAAATTTCCTTCAAAAAAAGACCAATTACCTCCGCAAAAAGAAATTTCAAAATGGATGAAATTCAAACTATTTCTAAAAATGAGCAAAGTAAATTTTACGAAAATGATGTCGGCTACTATCCAGACATTTACACATTGAAAATTCATCTTAAAAATGGAAAGAAGATTCGTTTGGGTGGTTTTAATGAGGAGGATTGCAATAGACTTAAATCTAAATTGAATTCACAAAAATGAGCTATATATTGAAGGCCATCCCATTGAAAACAGAACGACATTTGCCAATTTATTCTACTGAGGATTGTCAAAACTTAATTGATGCCTATGAAGATTTTTATCCGAAATTTGGATTCAACCCTCCCTGGATTGGATATTTTATTTTTAGAGCTGATCAAATTGTGGGCTCTGCAAGTTTTGTTGGTCCGCCAAAAGAAGGAGTTGTGGAAATTGCATACTGGACATTCAAAGACTATGAGAAACAGGGGGTTGCCTCTTTTGCATGCAAAGAATTAGTAATGATTGCTCATAGAGAAAATCCAAATATTCGAGTAACGGCAAAAACAGCTCCTGAGCCGAATGCATCAACACGAATTTTGGAAAAATCAGGATTTGTCTTTTCAAATACTGTTCAAGATGAAGAAATTGGCAATGCCTGGTTGTGGATTTTTGAAAGCTAAGACCCCAATCATTTTAACATAAAAACTAACAAATTTTTAACAGTCCCTACCACCAATAAAGTGTAATTTGGAAGACTCAAATTATACATTATGAAAACAATCTTAGTCGCAACCGATTATTCCGCTCCAGCTGAAAATGCCGTTGAATTTGCCGCTCAATTGGCCAAAACCATTGGAGCAGAATTGACCCTTTTCAACGTTTACAAAATGAACATACACGCCAGCAACTCTTTTTCTTCCCTTGCTCATATTGAAAAAATGAAAAAGCAAAATGCTGATGAATTGAGCGCCCATGCCATTAAAATCGGGGATAAATACGGTGTACAAACAAGTTCCGCAACAGGTGAAATCGATACCGTAGAAAGTTTAAAACAATATACAAAAAGTCATCCTGTAGATTTGGTTGTAATGGGTATTGAAAGTAATTTAACCGAATACAAACTATTTGGGAACACCACAACTGAAGCCATTAAATTGATGCAGTTCCCACTATTAGTTGTCCCCAACGACATTAAATTTGAAGGCATCAAAAAAATCACCTATGCTTGTGAAACTTCTTACCTGAATGAGAACTGCCGATTGGATGTACTCAAAGAATTTGTAAAAGCGTGCCAAGCTGATCTTGAGGTATTACATGTTGTTACAGATCATTCAGAGAATCCAAAGAATGAAGTTCTCGAAGAATTAATCAATACCATGCTCAATGATTTACAACATCATTTCAGATATGTTTCCAACTCCAAAATTGGAGAAGGGATTGAAACCGGATTGGAAGATTTTGGAGCCAATCTTTTGGTAATGGTTCCTCATAAAATGGGCTTTTTTGAGTCGATGACAAAAGGAAGTCAAACCAGCAAAATGACAGTTCGTACTCGCCTACCACTATTAGTAATTCCAAATACGAGTATTTGTTAAAACATTCTGATTTAATTGAACAAGCCATGTCAAAGAAAATTCTAATTATAAATGGGCATCCAGACCCGGAAAGCTTGTGCTCTTCTCTGGCAAAACAATACAAAAAAGGAGCAGATCAAGCAGGCGCCAATTGTGAACTAGTAAATTTAACAGATCTTGAATTCTCCCCCGTTCTTAGCTATGGCTATCGAAAACGCACTGAGTTAGAACCGGATCTTTTACGCGTTTGGGAGCAAATCCAAGAAGCAGAACATTTAGTTTTTGTTTACCCGAACTGGTGGGGAACCTATCCGGCACTATTGAAAGGTTTTTTTGACCGATTGTTCTTGCCCGGATTTGCATTTGAATATCAAGAAAATTCGCCCCTACCCAAAAAACTATTAAAAGGAAAAACAGCCCGTTTACTCGTCACAACAGATACACCAGACTGGTTTTATTCTTTGGTATTCAAAAGACCAGGACATAATTCCATGAAAAGATCGATTTTGGGCTTTTGCGGTATAAAACCAGTAAAGATCAAAACTTTTGGCCCGGTTCGAAATTCAAAATCGGACCAAATACAGAAGTGGCTTGACCAGGCTGAAACTTTAGGGAAGGCATTGAAATAGAAACTGGGTAGTAACGGATTCATTTTTTTTCATTTTTATTTGAAGAAGTAAATATAATTATCATATATTTGTAATCTTTATATGCTGTTTATATAGTTATGGCTTATTCATTATCTTATTCTAAAGCAATTTTGGTTCTCGCTTTTATTTCTGATAAAATATCCCGGGAGGAAACAGACTATATTTCGGCGAAAACAATTTCGGAACTTTTAAATATTCCGCGACCCACTTTAGCTTTAATTTTTAATAATCTGGTTAGAGCAGGTATACTAGATTCCAAAGAAGGAATCCATGGTGGGGTTCGTTTTGCAAAAGCACCTAAAGACATTACCCTTCATGCTATTCTTTTAGCGATTGAAAGTCCAAAACCACTTTTTCAGACAAACTTCGATATCCGATCTACTTCAAAACGCCCCATGGAAATACAGGTAAGATTGAAGGAAAAACTTTTGCAGGCCGAAAACACTATGAAAGAAGAATTAAAAAAAGCTACACTACAAGATATTCTGACTTAATTTTTTTTCAATATATCTATATATACTTTTTATTTAGTTTAACTATTTATACAATGTTTATTTTTACCCATGCTACCCAATGCGGATGGTACAGCAAGTTCCTAGAACCAGTTGTTCTTGAAATCAATTCTGGACCTATTGGTATTACCTTAGATATAGGAACAGGTCCGGGAACTTTGCCCTTAATGTTAAAGCAGGTACATCCAACTATTTCGATCATTGGAATTGATCCTGATCCACAAATGATCCGACTTGCAAAAAAACAAGACAAAAAGCAACAGATTCAGTGGTTGCAACAGACCCTTCAAACTTACGCTCCTTCCAAAATAGAGCGACCTAGAAATATTGTCTTTTGTTCTATGCTCTACCTGCTGACTGAAAAAGAAATTGAAAAACAGATCAGACAAGCACTTCATATATTGCACAAGGAAGGACAGATTCTTGTTTTGAGTCCAAAGGGGGATTTTCGCATTTGGAAAGCGTTTATTTATGTTTGGCAATATCCTTTTTCATGGAAAAATTACACTTATTTCTTCTGGAAATTTTTCGTGAGTTTTCGAGGTCGCTTTTGGACCAGAAAAAAATATCTTCTAAAAATTGCAGACAAATTTAACCTCACCTACGACTCTAAAATTGTTTTCCAAAGGCAAGCGATTTTAGAAATTCTAAAACCCAGTAATCAATAAAAATAAATACAATGAACACAACTATTTGGACTTTGCAGATTGTCGTTGCGATAGCCTTAACGACTTCTGCTTTAATCATTTTACTTAGCAACAAAGAAAAGCTCTCTTCACGGATGAGTTGGATAAGTCATTACTCCGATAAAATGCGCTATTTTATCTGTACTTCCAAGATTCTTGGTGGACTTGGACTCATACTTCCGATGGCGTTTTCTATCCTTCCCTTGTTAACTCCAATTGCTGGATTTGCCATTGCACTATTTATGCTTTTTGCCATGACCTATCATATTCGTAAGAAGGAATACAAAGAAATTCCTGCAACAATTATTTTCTTCGGAATATCGTTTTTTATTGCTGTTTACAGATTACATACCCTAGGTTACTGTATGCATACTTAAATGTAAATGGGCTTTGAATTCTTTGAAATAACAATTGGCAAGACGTAATTTTCAGTATCTTAGATGTGCACATGAAAAACCGTTATTTAAAATGAAGTACACTGTATTATTTTTGGGCTTCTTATTACTTTCGTTTACTCCTAAAAGTGAATGGATTACGCCCGCAGAAGAACCCTGGAAATTAGCCAAAAACAAAGATGGCGTTCTAGTTTACACGCGCCAGCCAGAAGGTAAAAAAATCAAAGAATTTAAAGCCATTGTCAAGATTAAGACCAACATGCAAAAAATCATTGATCTGATTGAGGATGTGGAAAAGTATCCTGAATGGCAATCGGACATTACAAGTTCGAAAACCTTGAAAAAAATCAGCACCACTGAAAGATATATCTATTATGCTTTGGATGTTCCCTGGCCCATAACAGATCGAGATGTGGTTACTCATGTCAAAAAAACGAGCTATACTTCTGGTCAAGTGATTTTCAAACTGACTTCCAAACCGGATTACATCAAAGAAAAAGAGGGATTCATCCGCATTAAAGATGCTCAAGGCTCCTGGAAACTTACTCCAAAAGAAAACGGCTATATTGAAGTAATTTATCAATCTTATGGTGATCCAGCAGGCAGTATTCCTTCAGGAATTATTAATTCATTTATTGTGGATGGGCCGTTTAAAACCATGTCCAACATGCGGACCAAATGCCAATAACTAAATCTGGATGGATCATTTAGCCTTATTCATCTTCCTAGCCCTGATCGCGGAAATTTTAGGGACGATTGGCGGATTTGGCTCTTCCGTATTTTTCATTCCTATTGCTGCATTTTTCCTTGATTTTTATTCTGCTTTGGGGATTACGGCCATCTTTCATGTTTCAAGTAATCTTACAAAAATCACCATGTTTCGAAAAGGATTCGACAAGAAATTGGTGTTGTCGATGGGAATTCCGGCCATCCTTTTTGTGATTTTAGGCGCCTATTTGAGTCAGTTTGTAGCTTCGGATGGTCTGGAAATTGGCTTGGCTATTTTCTTAATTGTCATGAGTATTGTCTTTCTGATTTTTAAAAATTTCTCGATCAAACCCACCAATACAAGTGCCATTCTGGGAGGTATTTTTTCGGGAGGGATAGCAGGTTTGATTGGTACTGGGGGAGCAATTCGCGGGATGACTTTGACCAGTTTCCGACTCAAACCAGAAATTTTCATTGCCACTTCGGCCATCATTGATTTTGGCGTTGATGCGGGTAGAAGCGTGGTTTATTGGCAAAATGGTTACATGCATTCGGATGATTTATATGTGATTCCATTTTTAATTGGCGCTAGCATCATTGGAACTTTTATTGGAAAGAAAATTTTAGATAAAATGCCTGAGGAGCGATTTAGAGTTTTGGTGCTTTCTTTGATTTTGATTACAGGAGCAAGTACCATTCTTAAATATGTCTTTTTTTAACTGTTGGATTAAACCTTCTTCATCCTATTTTGTCTCATTCATTTAAACACACATTATTATGAAAATGCGCATCATTCACCGTTATTTGGGATTCTTTCTTGCAGGAATCATGGCTATTTATGCCCTCAGCGGAATCGTACTAATCTTCAGAGAAACAGATTTCTTAAAAAGTGAACAAACAATTGAGAAAAAGATTGCTCCAAATTTAGAGGCCAACCAACTAGGTCGTGAAGTACGGAATAGAAATTTAAAAATCACCAAAGAAGAAAATGGGATTCTTTACTTTCAAAATGGACAGTACAACAAGGAAACCGGTGAAGTGAAATTTACCAAAAAGGATTTGCCTTATGTCCTGAAACAAATGACACGTTTACACAAAGCCAATACCGAAAGCCCCATATTCTGGCTGAACATCATCTTTGGAGTTTCCCTATTGTTTTTTGTGATCTCTTCTTTCTGGATGTTCTTCCCAGGATCAGACATCTTCAAAAAGGGAATGTACTTTACCGCTGCTGGAATTATTTTGGCTTTGGTATTATTATTTGTTTAAACAAATATCTTATCTTTGGAGTCAGTTTATGGAAAGAATTGACTTCATAAGAAATTTAAGTTTACTCACAATAGCAGGTTGTACGATGAAAGCAAATGCCTTAGGTAAGCTGGTGGATGCATTTCCTCTCAGCTCTAAAATGCCCGTTCTTTTCCTAGGACACGGCAATCCAATGAATGCGATAGAAGACAATGAATTTGTTCAAAGTTTTAAAAAATTAGGGCAAGATCTGGAAACTCCTAAAGCCATTCTATGTATTTCTGCACATTGGGAAACCAAAGGCACCAAAATTACGGCCATGGAAATGCCCAGAACTATTCATGATTTTGGGGGATTTCCTCAGGCATTGTTTGATGTTCAGTATCCAGCCAAAGGTAGTCCTGAACTGGCCAAACAAACCAAAGATTTAATTTCTAAAACAGAGATTGAATTGGATCACGAATGGGGATTGGATCACGGCGCCTGGACGGTTATCAAGCATCTTTATCCAGAAGCCAATATTCCGGTGATTCAAATGAGTTTGGATTATTCTCAAGCGCCTCAATACCATTATGAATTGGCTCAAGAACTTGATACTTTAAGAAATCATGGTGTCTTGATTATTGGAAGTGGCAACATCGTTCACAACCTCAGAAAAATAGCCTGGGACAAGGTAAAAGATCCCTTTGCCTGGGATTGGGCAGAAGAAGCCAATGAAAAAATGAAGTCTCTTATTTTATCGGGCAACCATAAAGATCTAATCCACTACACAAAACAAGGAGAAGCTTTCCTTCAGTCTGTTCCAACTGCAGAACATTACCTCCCCTTATTGTATACGCTCGGACTCAAAAATGAAAAAGAAACCATACAGCTCTTCAATGATCAAATCATCGGAGGATCTTTAAGTATGCTTTCTTTGAAGGTTGGGTGAATTTTACTTTCTAGAATTTAGATAATTCTATTTTTGTAAAAAATCCTATCACATGAATTCAAAAAAAGAATTAAAAGAATACGCTATTAGAATGTTCGACCGTGGAGATTCATACAGAACTATTTTTACTTATTTACATAACAATTGTGAAAGCGAAGAAGAAGTTCAGTCAATAATTTCTTCAGTCCGAGAGCACGAAAAAAAACAAAAAACAAAGAAAGAAAACCTTTCCGAAAAATGGTTTAATTTAAATATTATCATACCAATATTACTAATTGTATTCGGAGGAATAATGGTAAACATGCTTTGGGGAAAAGGCTTTGTTTCTACTCTACCTTTTGTTGTGATCTTAATAGGAATTTTCACACTAGATAAAGGATTAAAAAGTAATAGCTAAGAATAAATTAAGAAACCCTCTACCTTCGCGAAACTTCGCGTCTCCTTTGCGTCACTTTGCGAAATAAAAAGTTTGAGTTTGAAGTTTGAGTGAACAGTAAATAAAACTAACTAATTAGAACTTAGAACCTAGAACCTAGCACTCTTTCCAGAATGAGTTTGAGAATGAGAATGAGGGATTTTACTCTGGGAGAGTAAAATATTCCCCATCCCACTTCAATTTCAATTCTGGAACGTCTGATGCGGTTAATTCTTTTACTAGTCTTAAAGCATTTTTCTGTGAGTCAACTACCGGACCACCCTCTCCGTATTGTCTTGTCGAAATCACCCTCCCTTTTATGAATGTTCCGTCGTTTTTAATTTCAATATCATAGATCGGTGCCATTCCAGATACTCCACTTAGGTTGAATCTGTGATAGGTACAAAAATTGCCCATGGAATAGGTAATGAAACGGTCTTTGTAAATGTCAATGGCTCGAGTTACGTGAGGTCCATGACCGAAGACTAAATCCGCTCCGTTATCAATCATTAAATGAGCAAACTCATAGACATTTCCTCTATTTTCTCCGTAAAAAATTTCCGTCTGTTTGGGCATGTGCTGATGCTTGCTTCCCTCTGCTCCTCCATGGAACGATACTACTACAACATCACACATCTTATCCAATTCTTTTACAATTCGAATCGCTTCCGGATAATTATTTATTCTGACCGTTCCAGTATTGGGTGAGAAAGCAACCAAACCGTATTTCAATCCATTAATTGTGAGTGTATCCCACGGTCTGGACAACAATCCGGCAAAACAAAAGCCTTTTTCTTTTAATACTTGAGTGGTACTTGTTCTTCCACTTTCACCAAAATCCCCCACGTGGTTATTCGCTACTGAGATTAAATCAAATCCTGCTTCTTTTACTTCATCCACATACTTCACAGGCATTCTAAAGGCA
Source organism: Crocinitomicaceae bacterium (assembly GCA_020436025.1). GTDB lineage: Bacteria > Bacteroidota > Bacteroidia > Flavobacteriales_D > Crocinitomicaceae > JAGQYP01. Next base: position 47,874 of record JAGQYP010000010.1, on the reverse strand, counting down.
TAACATATACTCGGATTTGAACAATGTTTCACATCTCCTCCTTTATCCAAAACCGTTCCTTCCAAATTCCCGAAAGTACAGTCTGCATTTTGCAAATATTCCTTTACAGGATCCAGTAATTTCACATTTGACGGCGGTAAATAAGATTCGTTCGGAAAGTTGGTCCCTAACATCATGTCTCCTACTCCTACAACATGATAAGTTCTATTCTTTTTAGAATTGGCAATTGAATCCAATTTTGCTTTTTCTTCTGCTTTTCTGATAGAATCCAATCGAACCTGCTCTCGAAACTCCACCAATTTCCCATATTCCGATTTCAATTGTTCGTTGAGGCGTTTTTCATAATCCAGATCTACTTTCTCATGGATATGATTTTCTGCGATCAACAATTGAATCAGTTTATATTCTAATTGTATCAATCTAAAAGTGGCTAACTGCTCATTATAATCTGCTGTCCCCATCCCTGAAGGTGTCAAATACATGGCGTGAATTGCTAGAATTAAGTCACGATCCCTTTCCTCTAGTTTTTTGGTTCCATCCATAACTCCCTCATCCGCATTCAAATCGTATTTGTCTCTGTCGAAAATCAATTTTTTCTTAGAATGATGCATGGTAGCGAAATAGGCGTAATCCCCAATGGCCGTATCTCTCATTTTTGCCAAATGTTCCATGTTTTTGGTGAAGAACAAAGGATCAAATCCTTTATCAGCCCAACACTTTTCCGAGATATACTGAATCAATTTTACCTCGTTTTTAGTTTTCTCTTCCACCTTATTCATGGCAGAAAGTGTAATGTTATTCTGTATGCTTCCAGGATGATTTTGCTGAATTTTCTGCAAGGCTTCCTGATACTTTTGTTCTAGCTGATCCAAAGAATTATTCGCTGCTTCTTCCAAATCCTTAGCATTTTGAATCCCTGTCTTTTCAAGAAAGTACTCCACGTAAGTCGACTTCTGAGCGAACAAACTGCCCGAAAAAAAGAAAAGTCCCAACAAAAGGGACTTCACAATGCTATTTTCAATAAATTTCATTAGTCAAACGATTGATTGGTTTGATTGGACATCTGAATCAATTTCTCATAATCCTCAGGAGAAAGATCCGAATGGTAATAATGTACCGGATTCACTTTCTGTCCATTTTTCTCAACTTCATAATGCAAGTGATTGGCAGTAGACTTTCCTGTCGAACCTACAAATCCGATCAAGTCACCTCTTTTCACTCTCTGACCTGGTTTCACATTGAATTTACTCAAGTGCGCATATCTTGTCTTGTACCCAAAACCATGATTGATGATGACAGACTTCCCATATCCCCAGGCTTTTTCTTCGCATGCTTCTACTACTCCATTTCCTGTAGCATACACATCCGTACCTTTGTCTGCAGTGAAATCCATTCCCCAGTGCATTCTTTGAGTTTTGTAGATAGGATCAATTCTCCAACCATAACCAGAAGCCATTCTATGCAAATCTTTGTTGTTTACAGGCTGAATCGCAGGAAGAGAAGCCAACATTTTCTCTTTTTCTTTTGCAAGTTTTACCAACTCATCAAAAGAAAGTGATTGGGCATACAATTTCTTCTTAACCATGTCGATCTTCAAGGCTGTTTCCTTCATGATTTCAGAAGCTTCATACCCATCTAAATCTTTGTATTTCTCAGAACCTCCTGTTCCCAATTCACGCATTTCAGTAGGAAATTTCTCTGCGTTAAATACTACTCGATAGATTCCTTCATCTCTTGTTTCAATATCTTTCAAAACTTGAGACATCAATTCTACATCTTCACGCATTTGGGCATTTACAGCTTTCAATTTGTCGTTTTCTCTTTCCATTTCCGACTTCGACATCGATTTAAAGAAAGGAGCAATTAAAAAAGCCAATACAACAGAAGTCAATAGAGTTGGTCCTACAAACAGCGCCACCTTCACCAATCGCTCTTGCCAACTAACCTCCACCTTCTCGTAAGAAAGGGTTTTGGGATTGTATTTGTATTTCTGTTTCATACCAACGATTTCTTCGTTTACAGGTGCAAATTTACCGAATTAATCTATTTTTGCAATTCCTTTAACACGTATTAACAAATAGCAGATAGTTCGTAACTGTATGAAAACTGAGGAAATAAGACGAAAATATTTAGAATATTTCAAATCGAAAGGGCACCAAATAGTGGACTCCGCGCCCATGGTGATCAAAAATGACCCTACACTGATGTTTACCAATGCCGGTATGAATCAGTTTAAGGAATACTTCCTTGGAAATACAGAAGCCAAAGAGAAAAGGATTGCGGATACTCAGAAATGTTTGCGTGTATCTGGAAAACATAACGACTTAGAAGAAGTTGGAGTGGACACTTACCACCATACCATGTTTGAGATGCTTGGGAACTGGTCTTTTGGAGACTATTTCAAAGAAGAAGCTATTGACTGGGCATGGGATTTACTGACCAATGTTTACGGTTTAGACAAAGAAAGATTGTACATCACAGTTTTTGAAGGAGATGACAAGGACGGTGTACCTGTAGATCAGGAGTCTATTGATTTTTGGAAAAAACACGTGCCGGAATCAAGAATTCTGAAATGCGATAAAAAAGACAATTTCTGGGAAATGGGTGATACGGGACCTTGCGGACCTTGTTCTGAAATCCACATGGATATTCGTTCACAATCAGAAATCGATAAAATTCCAGGTCGAGATATGGTCAACCAAGATCATCCTCAAGTCATTGAAATCTGGAACCTGGTTTTCATGCAATTCAATAGAAAGGCGGATGGATCTTTGGAGTTGCTTCCTGAAAAACACGTAGACACTGGAATGGGATTGGAAAGATTGGCCATGGTGATCCAAGGGGTAACTTCCAACTACGATACAGATATTTTCCAGGCTTTGATCAAGGAATTGGAAAAGATTTCGGGTAAAAAATACGGTCAGCAGGAAAAAACAGATATCGCATTTAGAGTAATTGCAGATCATATCAGAGCGATCGCTTTTTCAATTACTGACGGACAATTACCATCCAATACTGGTGCAGGTTATGTGATCAGAAGAATTTTGAGAAGAGCAATTCGATACGGATATCAAACTTTGGAATTAAAAGAACCTTTCATCAATCAATTGGTACCAACTTTGGTGGAGATGATGAGTGGAACTTTTACCGAATTGAAAACGCAACAAGACATCATCACCAAAGTTATTTTAGAAGAGGAATTGTCTTTCTTTAGAACTCTGGAACAAGGTTTGAAATTGATCAATGACTTGATTGAAAACACGAAAAAAGAGGGTTCGTCTGTCCTTTCAGGAGAGAAAGTTTTCGAATTGTATGATACATTTGGTTTCCCTGTGGATCTAACTTCCTTAATTGCTCGGGAAAACGGACTTTCTGTGGATGAAAAAGGATTTGAAACTGAATTGCAAAAGCAGAAAGAAAGATCCAGAAAAGCGACTTCCATTGAATCAGGAGATTGGACTGAACTTATTTCCACTCAAGAAGAAGTTTTTACAGGTTATGACCATTCTGAAGAGCAAATCAAAATTGTTCGTTACAGAAAAGTCAAGCAGAAAAACAAAGAATTTTTCCAAATGGTTTTCGATAAAACCCCTTTCTATGCTGAAGGAGGAGGTCAGGTTGGCGACTCAGGATACATTGAAAAAGGCGGAGAGAAAACTTTCATTTTTGACACCAAAAGAGAAAACAACCTCATCGTCCATTTTGCTGAAAAATTACCCACAGATCTAAATGCAGAATTCCATGCGGTTGTGAATTCAGATAAACGAAAGTTAACGGCTAGAAATCACTCAGCCACTCACTTATTGCACCATGCTTTGAGAACAATTTTGGGTGAACATGTGGAGCAAAAAGGATCCTTGGTGAACTCAGAATATTTACGTTTCGACTTCTCTCATTTCTCAAAAATGGAAGAGGAAGAAATTGAAAAAGTGGAGTCCATGGTCAATTCCATGATCGAAGAGGCGATTGGATTAAATGAGTACAGACAAATTGCCATAGAAGAAGCAAAAGCAAAAGGCGCCATGGCTTTGTTCGGAGAAAAATACGGCGACACGGTTCGAATGATTCAGTTTGGGGATTCTAGAGAATTGTGTGGAGGAATTCACGTTCAAAATACTGCAGAAATTCGATTATTCAAGATCAAATCTGAATCCGCCATCGCTGCAGGAATTAGAAGGATCGAAGCCATCACTTCAGAAAAAGCCATTGCTTATTTTGAAGAAGCCGAAAACATTAAAACCGAAGTTGCTGAATTATTGAAGAATCCTAAAGATGTGGTGAAATCAGTTCAGGAATTGCTCGACAAAAACAATGCGCTTGCTAAAGAAATTGAAAAATTAAAAGCAGAAAAAGCAGGTTCTTTCAAGAAGGATTTGGCTGATAAGATTGTGGAGGTAAACGGAGTGAATTTCCTTGGAATAAAAACGGATTTGGATGCCGGTTCAGTGAAGAATATCCTTTTCCAATTAAAAGCAGAAAAAGACAATTTGTTTGCCATCATAGGAACCGAAGAGGAAGGTAAAGCAGTTCTGAGCATTGCCATCACCGATGATTTGGTTGCCAATAAAGATTTGGATGCAGGAAAGATTGTAAGAGACCTAGCTGGAAAACATATCCAAGGTGGAGGCGGAGGTCAGAAGTTCTTTGCTACAGCTGGTGGAAAGAATGCCGCTGGATTGCAACCTGCGATTGAGGAAGCGAAGACTTTATTTTAGTTGGCGTTAGAAACGCCAGGAAGTGAAGTGCGCGTTGCAAAGGCGCGCTATCTCTATCTTTTCTTGTATTTTGGATCGCGCTTAGTGTGAAATACGGCATCGACAAATAAAGTATCACCTGAAATTTCGTACAAGATGACATAAGGAAAGTCTTTCATTGGACATTGTCTGTGAAACCTATATTTTTTGAATCCATTTGGAGACTTTTGAATTTGATCAAAGGAATCTTGTAAAGCAATTCGAAATTTATTTCCTAAACCCTTGGATTGCATTTCATACCATTCAAAAGCATCCTGAATTTCTTTAATTGCGATTTCCTCGATTTGAATTTGAAGGGGTGGTGGCATTTTGGTGATTTAGTGGAAAAGAAATTCTAGACTAGGATCCTAGGTCTTTTTTGACCTCTTCCCAGGATTTTGATTTTGACTTTCCACTCTGGCGGTTCATCCTTCTTTCTTCAACTATTGAAATTTGATCATCGGTAAGCGTATAGGAGTTTATTTCTTCCTGGACAAAATCAAGGGTAGAAAGATATTCCAAAAGCTCCTTGCTTTTCTCTGTTGAATCGTCGATTAAAAATGTTCTGATCATGATTTGTGGTTTTAACAAATATACGGGTTTTCAAGCGAAATTTTAAGTTTTCCAATAAGCTTCTTTAATGCCTTGAATTCTTGTTTTTGGAGGAGATAGTATCCCAGATTGCTTTTTTTGGCGTTAGAAACGCCAGGAAGTGAAGTGCGCGTTGCACAAGCGCACTAGGTGGGAATTTAAAACTTTTTGACTCCCGTTTTTTTTATTTCCTTATTTTTGGATCAACAGCTAAAACAGTGAACTATGAGAATTTTACTTCTGACTATCGTATGCTTTTTATCTTCTTTTACTCATGCAGACTCTCCCATAACAAGCACAGATATTGCTCAATCCTATAAAGATGAAGCCATCGTAAGTAAAGCTTTGGAGTCGGATGGAAACTTGACAGATGAATACTGCAACTTCATATTCAATAAGGACAATGAATTAGGTGCACGAATAGCCGTGATCAATGCTTTGAGCTGGGATTCAAATGGAAAAAATAACTTTTCCTTTGCTCTGGAATATTTGGTAAGAATGAAGAAAGTAAAGGAATCTAATTATCTAAAAAAACTCAAAGGGGATGACTTGATTTGTCTGGCCTACATCAAAGTAATGGATGACTATTTCAAAGTGGATGAAGCCCTTAAAATTGCCGAAATCGCTAAAAACAAACTTAAAAACTCCTATACAGGCCATATTATTCATGCTTTGATTAAGGCGCAGAGCGATTTTGACAAAGATTGGTGCGATTGCTGGAAAGTGTGCAACGATGTAAGAATCAATAAAGCTTTGGTTCAAGACATGAAAGCCAGTGCACAAACTTCGATTTTCGAATACATGGATTTGTACAAAGAATACTGCAAATAGCAAAGTTGATTGAATGCAAAATATTTTTAGAATCTTTATTGGAATACTGCTCACTCTAAACTGTTTCGGACAGGGGAAATCCTATTTTCTTTTGGATAAAGAAGTAGACACGAATACCATGTCTGACAATGACAGAATGGTTGTACGCGAATCCCTAAAGGCCTATCACAAAGCCAAGGATCCCATTGAGAAAATTCGCCATATATCCGAAATGATCGATCAGCTTTTTGATGAGCGTTATTGGGTGGATTACAGTGATTATATGTTCAATCTGGTTCAAACCGAAATGAAAAAAGAAACAGACCCTGAACGTAAAAAAGAGCTGGAGTTTTATTTAGGACACTGTTATCTCAACAAAGGATTTTATACTGACATTATTGGTAATTATAACGATTCCAGGGTTTTATATGAAAAAGCGCTCAAAATTTATAAGAAATTAGATAAAACCCATGATGTTTCTGTCTGTATCAATAATATTGGATTCACCTACAAGGAAGAGGGTAATTTGGATTCAGCGCTTTACTATTTTAAGGAAGCACTGAATTGGGAACGCGGAAACGAGGTGGAATACGGGGTTCAATACAACAATATTGGTTACGTCTACGATCAGAAAGGTGATATTCTAAAGGCCTACGAGTACTACAACAAAGCCAGAGAAATTCAGGAAAAATATCCTCGATATAAAAATGATCTATCCACAACTTTGAACAACCTCGCAAATGTATTGGCTGAAATGGGCGATACGGTAAAATGCTTGGAGCTTATTGACAGATGTATTGCGATTAGAGAAGAAGTTGGTGATGATATTGGAATTTCTGCGGCTTATCTGAATAAATCCGTCTTTTTAAATGCTTCCGGTAGAACTGAAGAGGCCATTGAATTGAATCGAAAATCCATGGCGATTTCTAAAAAGATTGGAAATTATTTGAATTTTGGAGAGGCTGTGACGGAATATGCTTTGCTTATGGATCATACGGATCAATTAGACAGTAGCATCTATTATTTAAATCTAGTTCTGAACGACTCAGCCTATTACGATTATCCGGCTATCATGACGGATGCCTATGCCCAAACAGCAGTGTATTATATGCGAATCAATCAAATTGAACAAGCTCTAAAATATGGCAATAAGTCTTTGGCTCTTGCTATTCAATCAGAAAATCGAGAAGATGAATCTACAGCCAATGAAATTTTGTTCAAGATCTATGATAAAAGGGGTGACGCTAAGAATGCATTGAAACATCTTTTGCGCTATCACGAACTCATTGACCGCACTCAGAATACAAAAAATCAGCAGCAAATTCTTAGAAAAGAATACCAAAAGCAATTACTTCTACAAAAAGAAAAAGATAGCTTGAATGCCTCACTTCTTCAAGAACAATCTGACAAAGAAATGCTTGAAAAAGACCTGGAAATTAGTAAGTCGAGAAACCAGATTTTTTACCTCTCGGGGGCTGGACTTTTTGCTTTGGTGGTCATCTTGTTATTATTTAGAAACAATCGTCAAAAACAAAGAGATAAAGAAGTAATTCTGAACCAAAAAGAAGAGATTTCAATTGAGCGAGACAAAGCGCATGAAAACTATTTGATTGCTGAAGAAAACCGGATTCAACTGGAAGAGAGAAACCGAGATATAATGGATTCCATCAAATATGCAAAACGATTGCAGGAAGCGGTTTTACCCCCTCAAAAATTAGTGAAAGAATGGCTTACCAATAGTTTCATCCTTTATAAGCCTAAAGAAATTGTTTCTGGAGATTTCTACTGGATGGAAACGGCAAATTTTAAGGTGGACGACAAACAAAGTTGCATTACCTTTTTTGCCGCCGCTGATTGCACGGGTCATGGTGTTCCGGGTGCTATGGTTAGTGTTATTTGCGCGGGTGCTCTGAATCGAGCGGTAAATGAATACCAATTATCCGATGTTGGTGAAATACTGAATAAAGTTTCAGAGCTGGTGGTAGAAAGCTTTCAAAAAAGTGACCACAAAGTATTGGATGGCATGGATATCGCCCTTTGTGGATTAGACATAGGAAGAAAAATCCTCTACTTTACTGGGGCAAACAATCCACTTTGGATCATTTCTCCAAACGAAAAATTGAATACAGAATCAGATTTCCATTCTTACTCGCTAGAGCATGTTCCGAATAGATTTCTTCACGAAATTAAAGGAGTTAAAAAACATATTGGTCTGAACGACAGCAATGAAGAATTCAAATCAAACACGATTCATCTGCAACCTGGCGATGGAATTTTTGTTTTTTCGGATGGATTGGCAGATCAGTTTGGTGGAAAAAGAGGCAAGAAGTTCAAATACCAGCAGTTCAGAGAAATCCTTTTGGAGAACTTTGACAAGGACATGAGCGAACAAAGAGAACTAATAGATCAAAAATTTGAATCCTGGAAAGGAGAACTGGAACAAGTAGACGACATCTGTGTAATTGGAGTAAAGATTAACGGGAAGGAAAGAAATAATTTCACCAATCGAGAATTGGAAGTACTGGAATTTTTATTGGAAGGCCTGCCAAGCAAACTGATTGCAGACAAAATGAATATCAGTGTACACACAGTAGATACTTATAGAAGAAGATTACTTTCCAAAACAAACACCTACAATACCACAGAATTGATCAATTATTGCAAAGAAAAAGAAATCATTTAAATTCAAACTCTATAAACAATTCCATGACTTTCTTGTTAGAGTGGTAAACTAACTTAAAAATTGAAAGTCATGCGCGTTTTATTATTTGCATTTTTACTCTTGATTGGATTTTCAGCCCAAGGTCAAAGCCTCTATCAAAAGAAAATCCGTTCCTTGTTCACAAAAGTACATTACGACGAAAAATACAATTCCGAACTTTGGGAATTAACGAAGTCTACAAACATTGATAATCCCACGATCTATGCTTACAAATGTTTGTACTATATCATGAATGCCAAATACGTGTTTTGGGTGCACAAAAAAATGGAAAACTTCAAAACAGGAAGAACTAAATTAGATCTTGCCATTGAAAAATATCCGATGAATGCAGATTTGCGACTTGTGCGCTATGCTGTACAGAAAAATGCTCCGAAATTCTTAAAATACAGTGAAAACACAGAGGAAGACAAGAAAATTCTGTTAGAATATAAAAAGAACCAAAGTACAGATCAGGAATTGGTAAGTTTGATCGATGGAGTTCTAGCTAAATTCCCGTAAAAATGATTGCTACTCTGAGAAAACTCGAAATTGCATATTATCCGGCCATTGCCATTGGAATCATTTTGATTCTCCATATTGTTGGATTCTACCAAATTGTAGTAAACAATAAGGCTGAACTCATGGAATCTTCCAGCTTGATTATTTTGATTAGTTCTGGGCTTTGTTTCATTCCAGAGTTCAAAACATTGAGTAAAAATTGGATTCCATTTGTATCGGTTTATCTCATAGGTTTGATTACTGAAATGATTGGGGTCAACACCGGCTATTTGTTTGGAACTTACCACTACAGTGATTCCCTGGGTGTGAAATTATTGGAAACGCCTCTCATGATTGGGGTTCTGTGGCTAAGTCTCAACATCGGGATTCAGGCATTCTTGAAACAATTTGATCTTTCAAAATGGGCCGTTATTCCGCTTGGTGCACTAATCTTATTACTTTTCGACGTGATTCTAGAACCTGTTGCCATTTCCTATGATTTGTGGACATGGGCTGAAGGAACACCTCCATTATACAACTACATTTGCTGGATTCTAATCGCCATGGTGATGCAATACATCCTCTGGAATTTCACTCAAAAAGACAGTCTTTTCAAATACTTATTCTTCATCAATCTATTCTTTTTTACCGGGCTTTATTTTGGGATATAATTTTTGTTTAATTTTAGCCTCCCAATCTTCCACAGGTATTTTGAAGAATAATTATGGCGAACTACTCAATTCAGGAATTAGAAAAAATTTCAGGTATTAAAAAACATACCCTTCGAATCTGGGAACAACGCTATAATTTATTCAATCCAGACCGAACGGATACCAATATTAGATTGTATAACGATGAGGATGTTCGTTTTTTACTGCAAATAAAAGTCCTTCAGGATTTAGGGTATAAAATCTCCAATATTGTTGGGATGTCAGAAGATGAGAGGAATGCTATTTTATCGTCTCGAACAAACGAAAACTTATCCATAGAAGACACGGAAGCTATTTTCATTAATCGTTTGATTGAAGCCGGAATGATTTTAGATGAAGCTAGTTTCCACCAAACAATGGACGAAATGATTGAAAAAGTAGGATTGAAAAATGCGTTTCATTCCATTCTTTACAAAGTTCTAATCCGAGTGGGTCTATTATGGGAAGTAGGCGACTTCTCCCCTGCCCAAGAACACTTTACCTCTTGCCTTATCCGTGACCGCATTATTGTAGAGATTGCTAAATTAAAAAACGGAAGTGGAAAAACATTTGTCCTCTGGCTGCCTGAATCGGAAGAGCATGAAATTGGACTTTTGTACATCAACTATTTGCTTCGCTATTTTAATCACAAAGTCATTTATTTAGGTGCCCGTGTACCTCTAGCAAGTTTGGAACAGACGCTTAATACCATAAAACCAGATGGCGCTTATGCATTTGTAGTTTCCAGAAAGAATGCCGATGATTTTATCCAATTGAAAAATGACCTTTCCAAATCCTATCCAAAAATGAATTTTTACTGGTCTGGAGCAGCTGTGAAAGAATCGAAATTAATCACTGAAAAAAATCACTTCCTGATCCATTCAATTGACGATTTTTTTCAGCATGTTTTATAAGATTATTTCTTACTTTCGGAAAAAACAACTAAACACGTTCATATGAATATTCGAATCCTTATTATCAGCTTGATTGCACTAGGTATGCAGTCGATCACATTTGGTCAGGACAAAGCCAAACTGGAAAAAGAATGTCTCGATCTTTTCAAAACCGTATCATTACCATTTGAGTTAAAAGCCAATGAAGACGGAATTCAATCCCCCGAACAAGGCTCACTGACTGCTGAAATGCAAGAAAAAATATTCAATATGGGTGGTTTCGATGAGGAAGGTTTTGGAATGCACATGGGTGCAGTTGGAAAAGTTGAACTTTCAAAAGGGATGTATCTCTTAATGTACTCTACTTTGGTTGTACCAGTTCCTTCTCATATGGATGAATATTCTTTTGCTATTTATACAGAAGGATCCTATAAATTGGAAAATGTAACTGACTTGGCCTATACCAGAGGGGGAATAGGAATGGACGAAGGAACCCTTACCGTTAAAGTTTCGCAATCTGGAAAAAATGTGGAGCTGAAATTCCACTTAATTTCTAAAAAAGCAATTGAAACCGATGACGGACCGGATTGGGGGCCTGCAGAAAATTACGAATGGACTCACACTGTTGATTCCAAAGGTAAACTCCAAGAAGGCAAGAAAACAAAAGTGAAATAAAAGCTACTTGTTTTTTAGCCAGTTTCTTAATTCATCTTTTTGCATCGAAAAAGTAAGGGCATCAATACATTTGTAGTAATTTCCTTTATCTGAACATTTATCGTAGAATATTTTGGCTACTTCTACCTTGTCGTTGTCAGAAATGAAAAGTCCCATGATTCCAACAACCTGATCAGGATTTAAGCACTTGTTTTTGCCAAAAAAACGCGATTGCTCCAACATATCGTTGCTGAAAGTCTTTTGCTTAATTGAATTTTTGATATTGTTGTAATCATCTGCGGTTGTCTGACACAAAGCAGTAGCGGCCAATTCCTTCTGGCAATATTCTAACCAATCTGTTTGTCTTGTTGCCGAACCAAAAACTGCAGTAGCTGATGGATAATTTTCCAAATCAAAACATCCCATGAAAAGTTCTTTCATGATGATTAATTTGTTATCTGGATTAGATACTAAACTCACTAGTTTCATTAACTGAGCCATACTCAAACAATAGAATTTGGCATTGTTTTGAATATGGGTCATTTGATCCACACCAGTTTTCTGACTCACTTGGTAGGCAAACGTATTGAAAACATCGTCCGAGGTTACCTGTTGGCATCCCTTTCTTCCATTGTAATTGGTTGTTGAAGGATAAGAATAATTAGGGAAAGTCATTGTCGGAACGACTGGCGGAGCTGGTGGTGCCGGAGGTGCAGTATTTCCACCGTGAATGGCCGTTAAATAATCATGCAACTGAAAAACTGTTGAAAAAGAATTGAATGCATCATAGATTACATATCTATTTGGATAATCTGCTAGTTGCTGGCAAGCAATTTTACAGAACTCCAATTTCTTATCATCCTGATTGAAGAGCATGGCTACTCTTTTAATTTGATCCGCTTTCAAACACTGACCACTAAAAACAACAATGGCTTTATTCAGCTTGTAATTGTCAGAATTTTGCGTTGCTACTTGATTGTATTTCGGAATAAATAAAGCTTCTGCGATTCCTTGGCAAGATTGCGCTTGCATCTGTAATGCGGTTAAAACGGTAAGGAGTAAGACCAATATTCTCATAATCAATAATTTTAGTTGAATTCAAATATACTTTTTTCAATCAACTTCATGAATTATGCCACAAAACAAAAAATCCCTCCAAATAGAGGGATCAGTAAAAATTAATTAAACTCAAATATTATTCTGTCTTGCTGAAAAGAACATCCTGATATCCAGCGGTAAATCCACCTAAGGAATGACTGCCAATTTCAGTAATCAATTCACCATCTGCATGAGTCAATCTCAGCATCAACTTATCCGCATTGATTTTAGATGCAATCGGACATGTTCCTTCATAGATTTTTACAGCTTCTACTTTTAAAAAATCTCCGTCTTCGATCAGATTCAATGAGATTTTGTAGCTTCCTCCTTCGCTGGTGCATTTAAAATCACCTTCCAATTCACCCGGAGGTCCGTAAATTTCAATTTCGTAAGTCGCTTCTCCGCGAGTATAGGTATAAGTTCCTCTCCAATCATCCTGAGCAAGGGAGTTTGACGTCCATCCCAAAACGATTAAAGCAAATAATAAGAATAGAGATTTCATAAGTAATATATTTAATTGTCTGTTTTAAAGATAGAAAAACCAACGCATCATTTTTTTCTTAAGCTTCTAAATTTCATAAATTGCCTTATTTTCTTCAGGAATGAACTTCTGGAACCGCTTTTTTCAATTTGGAATACTGCTTTTTCTGCTGGCCGGATACATTTTCTTTGCACTTGAAGAAATGAAAACCTTACCGATTCCTGAAAATTCTTCTTCCCAAGAAGAACCAGTAGAAAACATCATTGAATCCATCCATTTCAGTCCTTCACCCTTTTTGGATCATGACTTCCGTTGGCATTTGATTAAAACGGATTCCGAACCCATAAATTTTAATGGTTTTGATGAAAATTATTGTGAAAACGAAGATGACATCCTTTGTTTTAGGGGGAACCACAGACGAAATGCGCCAACCCGGGGCACATTAAATTCTCAGCCTAAATCAATCAAGCTGGATTGGATTTTTAAAACCCGAAAAGACACAGGAAATACACGTTTTGGAAAATGGGGAGGTGGGACTGGATGGACAGGTCAGCCATTGGTGATTCAGTGGCCTTCTGAAATGAAACAAAAACTGAACATCATTGACCCGAACTTCATCAACAACAGGAATGCAAGAGAAATCATTATAGGCTCCCTTTCCGGAGAAGTGTATTTCCTTAATATGGAGACCGGAGATAGTACCAGACATTCCTTGCACTTAGATGGACCCATAAAAGGAACTCCTTCCGTAGACCCAAGATTAAACGGTCTGCTTTATGTTGGACAAGGAATCGATAAAGGATTACGTTTTGGTTCCTATGTTATTGACATGACCAAAAACGAGGTCATTTTTCACCAATCAGGGAAAGATCAGGATGCCTATAGAAAATGGGGGGCATTTGATAGCAATCCATTAATAGACAGGAAATCGGGGAGTGTTTTTTGGCCAAGCGAAAATGGTCTGATTTATTCGATCAATAGTTCTAACCCTTCCAAGATAAATATCGCTTCAAAGTGGAAATATACTAACAATAATATGATGCGACATGGTTTGGAATCTAGCATGGCTGTGGATGGGAAATTTGGCTTTTTTGCCGACAATAGTGGAAATGTTTTTTGCATGGATCTCATCAATCAAATCCCTATTTGGAATCAAAAAAATGAAGATGATACCGATGCTACCATCGTTTTAGACAAAGAAGAAAATCAACAATATTTATATGTGGGCAATGAAGTGGATTTTCGTGGTCCAGAAGCTATCTCATCCTTCAGAAAATTAGATGCGAAGAATGGAAAAGAAATCTGGAACATACAAAGACTCTGTCGGGGCACTCCTATTGCTGATAAAACGAACAGCGGAGGGATTCTGGCTACACCTTTGTTGGGTAAAAAAAATTGCAAAGAACTCGTTTACGTCATTTTCTCCCGAATGAATGAAAAGAATCAGTCAGAACTCATTGCCATCAATAAAAAAACGGGGAAGGAAGTTTTCTCTTATTTAATGAAAGCTTATTCGTGGGCTTCCCCGATCGACTTGTATGACAAACAAGGAAACATGTATTTATTCTTTACCGATGTTCGCGGTTCCATTTATCTTCTGAATGGTAAAACTGGTGAAGTTATCTATCAGGAAAAAACAAACTACACTTTTGAATCTTCTCCGATTGCCATTGACAATCGAATTGTAGTGGGCGTTAGAGGTAATAAGATTTTGAGCTTTTTGGTTGAATGAAAATATTTACTTCAAAATGTTGTTCTAGATTTATCTAATATCTGTAGGTATCAGAATAGTAGGTAGATACAGAGAATGGCTAACACAAAATATTAGTCCATTTATAAAGCAATTTCAGCCATTCCTAAAATCCATTAACAGCCAATATTTTTATTCTTTACTTTCAGTTAAACTTTTTAAAAAATTTAAAATTATGAAGCGTTTTTTTATTGGCTTAGCCATGGTGGCTTTTACAAGCATTTCAATTTCTGGAGTAAATCCAACACCAAACAATGGAGTATCAGTTGAGGAATTCAAAGGTGGTTCTGTTAAAATCGTTAACGACACAAAAGAAGATCTTCAAATTCACACAGGTTCAGGTCACGTAAAATTGATCCACGGTGGAGGTTCAACTTCCGTTTCTTGTGAAGAAGGAAGAAAAATTTCTCATTCAAACGGGTCAAAGGCTACTGGATTGATCTTTACAATCGACAATAGCATGTGTGGTAAAACTATTAAACTTTCTCAGTATTTATAGAATGTAAAGTTTATTCTTAACCCTAAGTTTTGCTTTAGTTTCAGCATTTACGTTTGGACAAGCAAAAGCCACTTGTGGAACAAATTCGGTAGATCTTATTGGTAAAAAAGTTTTTTCTGATGTAAAAGCCGGTGCAGAAGGTACAATGTACGAATGGTACGCCGGAATTAAAGATGGAGAAGCTTATTTTACACTTGTATATACCAAAGAAGGTTCCGTTTACATGGTTACCCAATCTCACATGGCACTTTCTGAAATCAACTGGGCTTTCAACAACATGTTTGAGTCGAGAAGTAAGGAAGAGTCCATTACTGGATACATGGGGAATCCTGCACACCAATTATCATTCGGTACTTCTTTCAAACGTACTGACAAGCCAGGAGTAAAAGATCAACACTATTGCTCTAGCGGAACAAAGTCATCTGATAAAATTGATTGGATGTTCTGTCAGTTTGCGAACAAAGAAGCCTCTGATGCTTTTAAAGCTGAAGCGAAGAAGGCTGCAGGAAAATAAAACGTTAATTGATATCTTTATGAAAGGAGGCTTCGGTCTCCTTTTTTTTGCAAGAGCAAGAGCAAGAGCAAGAGCAAGAGCAAGAGCAAGAGCAAGAGCAAGAGCAAGAGCAAGAGCAAGAGCAAGAGCAAGAGCAAGAGCAAGAGCAAGAGCTTAAAAGGTATTTTTTATTTTTTTTATTGGTTTTGGTATTTCCAAAAATTTATACTTTTGTTTCCAACCATTTAAATCATATACCATGTTTGACTTTGAGAAATTGGATGTATTCCATAAAACATCAGCCTATAATATTGAATTGGATGAATTCCTTGATTCCAAAAAACTTGATTTCACAACTCATGATCAACTAAAAAGAGCCTCGTTGAGTATTATGCTCAATATTTCAGAAGGTTCTGGGAGGAGGACTCCGAAAGATAAAAGGCATTTTTTTGTTATCTCAAGAGGTTCAGCATTTGAATGCGCTGGAGTATTTATCTATTTGAAAAACAAAAAAGTGGCAACGGAAGAAGAGTTTAAAAAATTTTACAGCATTCTTGAAGAAATTTCCAAAATGCTTTTTGCAATGATAAATCGACTTTCTTAAATAAGGCAAGAGCAAATAGACTCATTTCTATTCTCTTGCTCTTGCTCAATACTCTTGCTTCTCCAGTGGAGCTGGAGGGGATCGAACCCTCGTCCAAACTACGATCCATTAAGCCTTCTACATGTTTATTTTGCGATTGATTTTCGATAACAGGCCGGACACAAACACCCTACCTGAGACTTAGCTTCTTAAAATTTCGCCCTTCAACCGAAGCAATATCCAGACTAGTTCGATATAATGAAACTCCAGATTCCGGTTCTATCAAACGCAAACCGGTGGAATTACTTGTCCCTCTTACTATACTTCGGAGTGGATTAAGCTATATTCCCTTTGGGAATTAAGCTGCAAGTGCGTAATTATAATCGTTGTCGATTATTGTTGTGAGACATTAGATTAAAGAGCTACACCTCAAAGCTCTACATGCTTACTTAACAAACGCTATCGCTGTCAAATCCATGTCAGCCCCATGATTTCAAAAAACGGACAACAAAGATACGAACCTTTTCCAAATTTCTGATCACAAAAAAAGAGGGATTTCTCCCTCTCCCTTTTTTCCATATTTCAATCATTCCAGATATCCAGAAATCAAGGCATCCAGAAATCAAATTCTACCAGATCTTTGCGGCCTGATCTTCTGAATTTCTCATCGGATCTCCTTCTTTTACATCAAATGCTTCCCAAAATTCTGGACAGTTTTTCAAAGGACCATTCACTCTGTACATACCAGGTGAGTGATAATCTGTTGCAATTCTGTTTTTCAATTCTGCATCTGTATAATTGATTTTCCACAATTGAGCTACCGCGATAAAGAATTGTTGTGCTGGTGTAAATCCATCAACGTTCTCTCCTTTTTTGTACTCATCTGTTTTCAAATATGCATAATAAGCCAAAGTAATTCCACCTAAATCTGCAATGTTTTCTCCCATGGTCATTTGTGGTTGTACACACACATCATCAAACGGACAGAACTGCGCATAAGTGTTTCCTAACTTATCTGTTCTTTCTTTAAACTTGTCTAAATCTTCTTCAGACCACCAGTTTGAGAAAGATCCATCCGCAGCAAACTTAGACCCCATATCGTCAAATCCATGTGTAAATTCATGTCCGATTACCATTCCCATTCTTCCATAATTCACTGCATCAGATGCGTGCTCGTCGAAGAATGGTGGCTGCATGATTCCTGCAGGGAAAACGATCTCATTAAATAATGGATGATAATACGCATTCACCATGTGTGGAGGCATTCCCCACTCTTTTGGATCTTTTGGTTTTCCTAATTTTTCTACATTCTCCTTCTTTGCAAACAAGGTGATGTTTTTGATATTCTGAGCGTAATTGTCTGCCGAAATATCAATGCCAGAAAAATCTTTCCACTCTTCCGGGAAACCTAATTTTCTTCCAAAAGACTCTAATTTATGTAAAGCTCTTCCTTTGGTCTCATCCGACATCCATTCCAAATCATTCAATCTTTCTTTGAAAGCTGCCATGATATTATCTACCATCACATTAACCTTATTCTTTGCGTTTTCAGAAAAATGTCTTTCAACAAACAACTTTCCAAGCGCTTCTGAAATATAATTATGCGTTAAATCTCCAATCGCTCTTTTCCAGTCTTCTTTCATCTCCTTCTGACCTTTCAAGACAGTGGAATAAAACGCAAAATCCTGATCTAAAAATTCTTGAGTTAAAGCTGAAGAATAGGTATTGATGACACACCAATTCAAATAGTTTTTCCAGGACTCAATAGGTTCTGCATTGATCCATCTGTTCATCGACCCAAAATAGTTCGGATTCCCAACAATTAAAGTATCGTAATCACCTATTCCATTAGCTGCGTAATAGGCATCCCAATCAAATGCAGTTGCCAATTTCGCAAAATCTTGCTTTGAATATTTGTTGTAAGACAATTCTGGAATTCTTTGTTCTTCCTGACTTTTACAAGCTTGAGCAATTTTAGTCTCGAAATTCAATACATCCTGTCCTTTTCCTTTTCCAAGTCCAGCCAGGTCAAACATCTTATCGATGTGCATTACATATTCATTTCGAATCTCTTCTTTTGCCTTATCAACATAAAAACTTTTGTTTGGCAAATTCAACCCACCTTGATCTGTATTCAAGACGTTGATGTTTGGGTTTTTCATATCCAAATCCACTCCCATTCCGAATAAAGTTCCAACACCCATCGCGTGCAATTTTGTGATAGCTGCAACTAAAGATTCTTTATCTGTAATTCCATCTACAATGGCTAATTCTTCTTTAATTGGAGTAATTCCCAATTCATTTCGCTTCTCCATATTCATGAAGGAATTGTAGTAATCTCCAACGATTTGATTGTAAGACCCTTTCTCTCCTGGATTGGCAGCGACTTCTTCTAAGATCACTCTTAATTTTGCTCGGTTAGCCTCATCCAATTCATTAAAACTTCCCCATCTAGACTCAGTTGATGGAACCGGATTGTTTTTGATCCAATTGTTATTGCAGAAAAGAAAGAAATCTTCTTGTGGTCGGATAGTTGAATCCATGTAAGACAACTCATTTTTCATTGGAGCTGCTTTCGCTTCCTCCTTAGTTTCTCCTTTCCCTTTCTCTTCTTCCTTTTTTTCGCCTCCGCAAGACACTAAAAGTGACGCTGTTAGAGCAGTAAGAATTAAGTATTGTTTTTTCATTTTCCTCGATTTTATTTTCTGTCGATAAAGATACTAGATTAATTTTTCGGTTGAAACAACATTTCCATGTGCGGTATGCCGTCTTCCAAATACTTCTTTCCTGTGAATTCAAATCCATGCCCGGAATAATACTTCTCCAAGTATTCCTGAGCCGAAATCCGAATAGGCACATTTCCATATTCTGAATTGACGAATTCCTTAGATTTTTCCATCATTTCATGCGCTACTCCTCGACCTCTGACCTTCTGAGACACTACGACTCTGCCTATGGAAACTTCCTGATAAGATACCCCTGGTCCAAGTATTCTTGATGTGGCTACAATCTCACCTGAATCATCTCTCCCAATTTGATGAAAGGCAATTTTATCCTTCCCATCCAAATCCTGATAAGGACAATCTTGTTCAACAACAAAGACCTCGATTCTTAGAGAAACGAGGTCGTGAAATTCGTCTACTGACAAATCTTTGTAATGTTTAATTTCCCAGTTGATCATGTTTGAATAACTCCAACATTATATGGTTTCTCCGCCTTTTTATGATTAGCCATTTCAATCCCCATGGAAATCCAGTCTCTGGTATCCACTGGATCAATAATCGCATCTACCCATAATCTGGAAGCTGCATAATAAGGGGATATTTGCTCGTCGTATCGGCTTTTGATCTTGTCAAATAATTCTTTTTCTGCCTCTGGAGTAATTTCTTCTCCTTTAGCTTTCATTCCTGCCACTTCAATTTGAAGCAGGGTTTTCGCAGCTGCTGCACCTGACATTACCGCTAATTCTGCAGTTGGCCAAGACACGATCAACCTTGGATCATATGCCTTTCCACACATGGCGTAATTTCCAGCTCCGTAGGAATTCCCCATCACGATGGTAAACTTAGGAACTACAGAATTCGACATGGCATTCACCATTTTCGCTCCGTCTTTGATAATTCCAGCATGCTCGGATTTTGATCCCACCATAAAACCAGTTACATCCTGCAAGAACACCAATGGAATGTTTTTCTGATTGCAATTCATGATGAAACGAGCGGCTTTGTCTGCCGAATCATTGTAAATCACTCCACCAAACTGCATTTCTCCTTTGGCATTTTTCATCAATTCTCTTTGATTGGCTACAATACCAACTGACCATCCATCGATTCGGGCATAAGCGGTAATAATGGATTGCCCATATTCCTTCTTATACTCAGTAAATTTTGACTCATCCACCAATCGTTTAATGATTTCTCGTGTATCGTAAGGCTTAGATCTTTCTTTTGGAAGGATGCCATAAATTTCTTTCACCGGACTCTTTGGCTCGTGACTTTCTTTTCTGTCAAATCCAGCCGTTTCATAAGAACCAATTTTATCCATCAAATCGCGAATGGTACTCAAACATTCTTCATCATTTTCCGATTTGTAGTCGCACACGCCACTGATTTCTGTGTGTGTCTTTGCTCCACCTAAAGTCTCATTGTCTATGGATTCACCTATCGCGGCTTTCACCAAATAAGATCCCGCCAAAAAGATGGTTCCGGTTTTATTTACGATTAAAGATTCATCCGACATGATCGGTAAATAAGCTCCTCCAGCAACACAAGATCCCATTACTGCTGCAATTTGAGGAATCCCCATGGAAGACATTACCGCATTGTTTCTGAAAATTCTTCCGAAGTGCTCCTTGTCTGGGAAAATCTCATCCTGCATTGGTAGAAATACGCCCGCTGAATCTACCAAATAGATGATTGGCAATCTGTTTTCGATTGCAATTTCCTGTGCTCTTAAGTTTTTCTTTCCTGTAATTGGAAACCAAGCCCCTGCTTTTACTGTAGCATCATTAGCTACAATAATGCATTGTTTTCCACTTACATATCCGATCTTAATTACTACTCCTCCAGATGGACACCCACCGTATTCTTTGTACATTCCTTCGCCCGCAAATGCACCAATTTCTAAAGTTTTTGTATCCGGATCAACTAGTTTTTCAATTCTTTCTCTAGCCGTGAGCTTTCCTTTTTCATGATGCTTTTCGATCTTTTTCTTCCCTCCTCCTTCGTAGATTTTAGATAATTTACGCTCCAGATTCGAGATTTTCAGACGCATATCGTCATCATTCTTATTGAATTCCAAAGTTTTCGCACTAATAGCCATTTTAATTTATTTTGTTTTCGATTGCCCAAATATACATCATATTTGATAAAACCTTGAATCCCCTAAAAGTTCAGAAGACTAAACCATTTCAACCATATTCTCAATGAAATCCGCTTCCAAATAGAACATGCAACAAAAAGCTAAATATTTCCTTAAATTTGTATCATGATGAAATCCATTTATGTCTTGATACTATTTTTTGCTTTCTCACTGCCATCCTTGGCTCAGATTGAAATCGGTAATAAAAATGAAAATGACCGAAAGAAAGAGCAAAAGATGAAAGATGAAGTGGAAAAAGAAATCAAGGACAAGGATAAATCTAAAAAACCACTTGCCATAACAGGTCGAAATATCTATTTGGGAGTTTCTCTGGGTCAAGCTTATAGAACGATCCAACCTGCCAATACCATTTTCGGAAAACCAATCGGAGAAAAAGTCAATGAAAAAATGATCTTTTCGGTCAGAGCACAAGCTGGAATGCAAGCCGTTTTATGGAAGTATTTCATGGTTGATTTTGGTTTTACTTATACTGCACAAGGTGAGCAATACAGCTATGAGGATGAGAATTCAGACTCCTCTTATTCTTATATCAATAAATACAGATATATAGGAGTCCCACTAACCGCCAATGCCATTTTTGGAGGTGAAAATGTGCGATTTTATTTTGGAGGAGGTGTCATACCCTTAATGTTTATCAACCAAGGTCAGAATCTAAGATATACTACCATCACAGGAACCGGAACAGAAGAACTTCTCACTTTTAGAGACAACAAATACAATCAATTCAACATGATGGCCATTGGGCGATTGGGTATGCAGTTTAACTTTACCAAACACGTTGGTTTTTACTTGGCACCTGAAATTCGCTACATGCTTTTCAATACCTACGAAAAACAATATCAACACGAGCACCATCAATGGGCTTGGGGAGTTGATTTTGGTTTTGTTGTTTATCTGTAATTTTCAAGGAAATAATTACTTTTAGCGGATAATGGACTATTCTGCCCTAATCCAATATTTTCGAAATTGTTTTGAAATAGACAACCGCAATTTCATTATCAATGATCTTTTTAAATCATCCAATTGCACTCATTTTTTTGAAAAAGAAGAGTTAATCAATAAAGAATCTCCAATTGCACCAATTCCAGAAAGTGTTTTTAAAGATTTCAGCAAATTGATTAAACTTCATTCTGCAGAAGGAAAGCTCTACTATTTCTCCTACATTCTAAGAGGTGAAACAATACAAAACAACCGAAAAATTAAACTTTTCACTCCGCTTTATCTTTTCGAAGCTAAAATTTTTCAAAAGGGTGAATTTTTCTATGCGGAACTTTTATCTCATATTCCTGTAGTCAACCAAAGTAGCTTCCAAGAATTCGTTAAAAATCCTGAGGATAAAATCTTCATTGAAAATGTATTTAACCAATTAGAAGGCCTAATAGATTATAAAGATATTCCAATACTTTTCGATGAATATTTTGACGACATAAACAACAATACTTGCATGAATTTCCCTTCTTTAAATAATGAAGAAGAGATGATCAAAGTCTACAAAAGCCGAGCTAAAAAATATGCGGATGAAAATCATCTTATTCCAGCTGGAGGTCTTTGCTTTATCAGAGATAAAAGTGAAGTGAAGGGGGTTTTGGGAGAGTTGCAGCATATTGCTTCAAAAGATCTAAATAACACAGCACTTCTTGAGCTACTAAACGAAAAAGAAATAAGCAGATTTAGTTTTTTAAAATCCAATACAAGTTCTCACCTCAACGCAAGCCAAAAAAAGGCGGTTGAAAATGCAAAAAAATATGGCTTATCCTATGTAATTGGTCCTCCAGGAACAGGGAAGTCCTATACTGTGGCAGGGATTGCATTAGATCATTTACTACAAGGCAAAGCAGTGCTCATTGTTTCTAAAACTGATGAAGCAGTGGATGTGATCAAAGATATTTTAGAGAATAAATACCATTTACATAGCTCCATATTTAGAACTGGGCAAAAAAATTACCTTTCTGATATTAAAGAACAATTGGATGACCTTTTAAATAACGTTGTAGAGAATAGTTATTCTAAAAAAATAGGAACAGAATACGATAACCTTATTAAGCATCAAAAATCAAACAAAAAGGCCGAAAAAACAGAAAAAGAGTTTATTGAACTATCAGATAAACTTAGAGAATATTCTAATAAATATTTTGAATTAGATGGTGAGTCTGGCTTGTTGAATAAAATTCGATTTGAACTTTTGAAATATAGGTACAATGGTAAATCATCAATTTATAGCAAACTTGAAAAACTACATCACGAATTAAAGCAAAATGAAATTCTAACAAAGAAGCACGTTGAAAGCTATTTGAATTGGAAAAAATTCGACCTAATTGAGAATGATCGACATATGATTAAAAATGTTAAAAAATCATTCTCTTCAAGATCTGCCAGTAAAAGAGAATTGTTGCAGGAACAAATAGATTATTACCCTTTGTTAAATGCTTTCCCTATCTGGATGGTCAAATTAAAAGACATCTACAAATCCATTCCATTAAAGAAAAACCTGTTCGATTTGGTAATCATCGACGAAGCTACTCAATGCGATATCGCTTCTACCCTTCCAATTTTATACCGAGCTGAAAAAGCGGTTATTGCTGGTGACCCAAAACAAATTAGACATATTAGTTTCGTTTCTAAGTCAAAGCAAAATGCGCTTTATGAATTATACAATCTCGATCAGTACAAACATCTGGAAGAGGAGTTTTTCGACTACAGAAATAAATCAATAATTGATGTGATTTCAGAAAAAATTGACACCAATGACCAAATCGCATTTCTCAATGAACATTTTAGATCCTTACCAGCCATCATTCAGTTTAGCAATGAAGAATTCTACTCGAATGCTCTTCAGATAATGACCACAAAACCCGAGCTTCATCCAACTGAAGGTTTGCATTTTCATGAAATAAGTGGCGCGCAAAATAGTGAAGGACATAACATCGAGGAAGCTGATTTTATCTGGAAAAAAATCCAAGACATTATTGATCGAGAGAAAAGTTTGCCCTTTCACCTTTCTACTTCCATAGGAATTCTATCGCCGTTTAGAAAGCAAACGGATTATTTAGAAGAAAGACTTTTGGAAACTTTCCCATATGAAATAATCCAAAAACATAGAATAATGGTGGGGACCAGCTATGTTTTCCAAGGCAATGAAAGAGATACCATGTTTATCTCCATGGCTTTGGACAATTCTTCTCATGCCATGGCTTTTAGTTATCTGAATAAACCAGAATTATTAAATGTTGCGATTACCCGTGCCAGATCTAATCAACACATAGTATATTCCTTCGACTACACTAAAATTTCACAGAAAAACAGAATTCGCAGGTATTTTGAATATTATTCCAGTTTGAGCGTACAATCGGTAAAATCTGAATATCAAGACCAATTCTTATCTGAATTAATCGCTTGTGTTGAAGGAAAAGTTGATAATCTATGGCCTTCTTATTCCATGTCGGGCGTACTCATGGATCTATTGGTCAAAAAAGGAGATAAATATTTCGGTTTCGATCTTATTGGTTTTCCAGGAGATTTTGAAGAAATATATTCCATCGAAAGATATAAAGTGTTTCACCGAATTGGAATCTCCATCTTTCCTATATCCTATATCGAATGGAAGGAAAATAAAGAAGAAACCATCGAAGCTATTTCAAGCTTTTTAAAATAATTTCCTCCAGAATACCACAAAAATGGTATTGCCACTTCTTCACGCTCCAAATATATTTGCCCTTTATTTAAAATAAATCTAAATAAGGATAAGCAAATGAAAAATTCAATTATAGCTTTACTAACTATCGGTTTAGTTGCAACCTCATGTAAGAAAGAAGGATGTATGGATCAAAATGCATCCAACTACAACCACGATGCACAAAAAGACAATGGATCTTGTGAATACAAAGCTCCCTCTTCCTATATGTTTACAGATGAGGCTGGAAATAATACCGTTTCTTTTGGTGGTCAAACAGAAAGATTAAATCAGTTAGATGAATTAATCGCCTATGCTGAGACTGGTGAAACTACTCCTATTTCAGCGTCCATTCTGAGCGATATGTTTGCCAACACTGGAGGAAATGGAAACGGAAACTTTAGTTTTACTTCTACCAAAGATCTCAAATCAAAATGCTACTCGTTAGATACCACAACGATCATGGGCTATTTTGATTCCATCGCCCTTGCAAGTGCAAGTTTTGCTTCTACAGCTTCGAATGGCCAAGCGGGAATTTTGACTTCTGGAACTTCTACTTATTTGTTCTCTGCCAATGGAATTCAATATTCTGAGGTTATTGAAAAAACGATTATGGGAGCTGTTTTCTATTATCAAATGAATTCCGTTTACCTAAGCGATTCAAAAATGAATGTAGACAATACCACAGCTGTGGATCCAGCAAATGGTGAATATTACACAACTATGGAACATCATTTCGATGAGGCATTTGGGTATTTCGGGGTACCAACAGATTTCCCCGGAAACATCGTAGGAATTCGATACTGGGGAAAATACTGCAATGCGGCTGATCCAACAATCAATTCTAATACAACACTGATGAATGCATTTTTACAAGGACGATACGCCATCACGCAAAATGACCTAGTGACTCGAGACGCACAAAGATTGATCATCCAAGAAAACATGGAAAAAATGGTAGCTGCAAATGCCGTGGATTATATCAATGAAGGAATTTCTTACTTCGGAAATGATCAAGCTAAATTCTTACATGAGATTTCAGAAGCCTATGCTTTCGTTAACATCATCAGATATTCTCCAGTGGCTACAAGAAAAATGACTCCGACTGAAGTGGATGCCCTTGTCGGTCAATTCGGAACCAATTTCTGGAACCTTACTTTGAATGATCTGAATGCAATCAAAACAACTTTGACAACAACTTACAATTTGTAAAAAATGAATAAACTAATCTCAACTATTCTTATTGCTTTATTCCTGTTTTCTTGTAAAGAGAACAATAAAGATGTACAGGATTACGATCGAGTTCCCATGCTAACCAATATTGCGGATAACATCATCATTCCCAATTATGAAGCCATGGCCACTGATCTTAATCAACTGAAAGCTTCTTTGGATTCTTTGAATGCCAACATGACTCAAACTTGGCTGGATTCAGTGAAATTCTATTGGTATCAATCCTATTCTCAATGGCAATATTGCAAGGTATTTGAGATTGGTCCTGCCTCAGATTATGCTTTGCGATCTTCGATGAATACTTTTCCTACGGATACCTCTTTGATTGAATCTAATATTTCAAATGGATCTTATACTTTAGGGAGTTTGGGGAATATTCAAGCGATTGGTTTTCCTGCTTTAGATTACCTTCTTTATGCTGATTCTGATGCGGATATTTTGAACCGAATTGCTACATCTGCTAACTTCAGACAATATCTTGCAGATGTAGTTGAGAAAATGGCAACGGATGTAAATTTGGTACTTACGCAATGGACCACTTCTTACAGAAATTCTTTTGTAGCATCAACAGGTTCTGCAAGTGGGAGTTCGACCAATAATTTATACAATGCACTGATCTTCGACCTTGAATTGATCAAAAATGCTAAGTATGGTATACCTCTTGGAAAAGATATTTTGGACGTGGCAAGACCTACTTATGTTGAAGCTTTGTACTCTGGGATATCGAACCATTTAGCAAGAGAAAACATGACTTCCATTGAAGATGTTTTTCTAGGGCGCGATCTAGACGGAAACGACGGAGTTGGTTTTGATGATTATTTGGATTTTGTTGGAGCCAAAAGAGGCGCCGAAGATCTATCTTTAGTTATTAAAAACCAGTTTGCAAATCTTGAAACTGAGATGATGAGTCTTCCAGACCCACTTTCGAATGCATTAAGCACAAATTATTCTCAAATTGACAATCTGTATTTTTCTATCAGAACTCAAGTTTTGTACATGAAAACGGATATGTCCTCTGCCCTAGGTTTATTGATCGAATTTGATAGTAACGACGGAGATTGATACGGATCTATTTGCACATATTATTTTTGTTTGTCGGACTGACAAGTTTTTGTCAACAGTTCGAAATCCAGGGTAAAATCAAAAGCTCCGAGGGTGAACCCATCCCAGGAGCTTTTGTTGCTTTAGATGATCAAAAAACCCAGACGGATAACAAAGGAGCTTATTCCTTTCAAAATGTGAGTCTTGGAATGCACTCTTTAAAAATCCAGGCTTACGGTTTTAATGCCATTTCAACCCAAATCGAAATCAAAGAAAAAGGAAAAAAAGAATTCAATTTTGATTTGGAAGAGTTCGGTGTACAATTGGATTCCACCATCGAAGTAATTGCCAAAAACATGGAGGAAGAATTTGGTATTGGCTATGCTCCACCCATCAAAGGAACCGTAATTTACGACGGAAAAAAACATGAAATTCTAATGCTAGAACATCTAAGTGGGAATAAGTCATCTGGAACTGCCAGAGAACTATACGCCAAGGTGCCAGGTCTGAATATATGGGAAAGCGATTCTTACGGAATTCAGCTTGGAATCGGAGGTCGAGGATTGAGTCCGAACCGAACTGCAAATTTCAATACCAGACAAAATGGTTACGATATTTCTGCAGATGCCCTGGGCTATCCGGAATCCTATTATTCCCCTCCAACCGAAGCCTTAGACGCCATCGAAATTATTCGTGGAGCTGCTTCTTTGCAATACGGTTCTCAATTTGGTGGTTTGCTCAATTTCAGAATCAAATCTCCACCAAAAAATTTCCTTGAATTTACCACTCGAAACACAGGAGGAATGTACGGGTATTTCGGAACCTTTAATCGGATTGCAGGAACGGTTAAAAATTTTAGTTACAACACTTATTACCAATATAAAATGGCAGATGGCTACCGAGCCAATTCGAACTTTGACCAACATCAGTTTTTCACTCAGTTGAACTACCGATTTACTGAGAAAATTAGCTTGGGAGTGGAATATACTTTCATGAATTATTTGGCACGTCAAGCAGGTGGTTTAACTGACGCTCAATTTAATTCGGATCCAAGACAATCCAACAGAAATAGAAACTGGTTTAAAGTAAATTGGAACCTCATCGCGCTTAATTTTGACTGGGCTTTTTCTAATTCTACCAAACTGAACATTCGAGCTTTTTCCAACATATCTTCTCGATCTGCTTTGGGATGGTTGGGAAGAATCGATCGACCTGATTTAGGTACTGAAAGAGATCTTATTCAAGGAAAATTCAGGAATATTGGTGTGGAAGCTCGAATTCTTCACAAATACAAACTTGGGAAAAATTATGGTGCCTTTTTGTTTGGTGCTCGTGCTTATGTGGGTCACACCAACAACCGACAAGGTCTGGCAAACGATCAAGACGGACCCGATTTCGAATTCATCAATGGAGATGCGGATTTAGCTGGTTCGGACTACAATTTTCCATCTCAAAACTATGCTGCATTTGCTGAAAACATCTTTTTCATTACAAAGGAAATTTCCATCACACCTGGAATACGATTTGAATACATTACGACTTCCTCAGAAGGTTATTGGAAACAATACACCAAACACCCTTTAACTGGCGAAATTTTAAATGTGCAAACCAACACGGATACTTTAAGGAAAAGTAGACCCGTTTTTTTAATGGGTCTTGGATTCAGTTACAAACCGAAAGGGGAGAAAATAAATGGAAAACTAAACTTATACGCCAACATTTCTCAAAATTACCGAGCCATCAATTTTTCTGACATTCGAATCATCAATGAAAATATTCAAGTGGATCCAGAAATCAGAGACGAAAAAGGATTCAATGCCGATATTGGAATAAGAGGTATCGTTAACAAATGTTTCTATTACGATTTCAGTGTTTTTTATTTGCAATACAATGATAAGATTGGTGAAAAGGTAGTAGACAATCAATTGTATAAAATCAGAACAAATATCTCAGACGCCCGAAACATTGGAATGGAACTTTTTGCCGAATTCGACTTCCTTAAATGCTTCAAACCTGAAGGGAAATCTGGTTTATCTTTATTCACGAATTTTTCTTACATCGACGCGAAATATTCCTCCTCAGATGTTAGTGCTTTCAATGGAAACAGAATTGAAAATGTACCTGAATATACCATCCGAGCAGGAATCAAATTCAAATACGATCGATTCACGGTTTCAACTCAATTCAACTATGTTGCGAGTCAATACACAGATGCAACAAACTCCGAATACACCCCAACAGCAGTTTATGGAATTATTCCAGCTTATTACGTAATCGATTTTTCAACTTCCTACCGATTTAAAAAATGGTTTGCCATCGAAGCAGGAGTCAATAACCTCACCAACAATCAATATTTCACAAGAAGAGCCACAAGCTACCCCGGCCCAGGAATCATCCCCTCCGATGGAATTTACACCTATGTCACACTAGAATTCAAAATCGCCACAAAAAAGTAAGATCTAAATTTCCACTTAGAACCCTTCGGCTCTCACTCAGGGCAGCGCTTAGAACTTAGAACTTAGAACTTAGAACTTAGAACTTAGAACTTAGAACTTAGAACTTAGAACTAAATTATGCAAATCCCCTACCTTTAGCATCTATAAAATATGCGAACACTTCTTTTCCTCATACTTCTCTTTCTAAACCATTTCTTGCATAGTCAAGTCACGATTTATGGTAGTGTGAAAAATGAAAAAGGGGAATTTCTTTCAGGTGCAAATGTTTATGAAATCAATCAAGAAAAAGGAGCTCCGAGCAATGAAAATGGTCACTATTTTCTGGAACTAAAAAAAGAAGATCTTAAACTGAGAATTAGCTATATCGGGTACCACACAAAAGTGATCGAAATACCTAAATCCAAACTCACACAAGATTACAAATTGGATTTCATACTTGAAGCCAAAACAGAGGAAATCACCGGGGTCGAGGTCACTGCATCTCCAGTGAAAAAAGTCATCTCAGAAGACAATCTAAATATATTGGATTTTGAATTTTTAGGTGATAGCTTATTATTGATCCAAGAAAGTACAGATCTTGGTTACTTTATAGAGATT
The DNA here is from genome assembly GCA_020436025.1 of Crocinitomicaceae bacterium. GTDB lineage: Bacteria > Bacteroidota > Bacteroidia > Flavobacteriales_D > Crocinitomicaceae > JAGQYP01. Next base: position 17,523 of record JAGQYP010000010.1, on the reverse strand, counting down.
AAGAGTGAATTCGCTTCAAATGGCCTAAGACAAAAACTATCTTTCCGACCCAAATCATTGGAGTTGGATTGCTTTGGGAATATTCAAATCCGAGGAAAGGATTCGGTTTATCAAATGGCTTTTCAGGATCAGTATTTCTATTTGGTAGATCAATTTTCAAAAACGGATTACGACAAATTAATTGCTCCTTGCCTTACTCAAAATAATACGTATTATGTCTTCAAAGAGAACGGTGAACACGGAAAATCCATTCAATATACTTTGTTTCCAAAAGACACCGCCAAAGAGCCTGAAAAACTGGAAATAGTAGACTTGGATGGATGGAAAGTCGCTGCACAATATTATATTGAAATCATCGCCCTTTACAATGCATCTGTAAGCTATGGAGACAACGTGATTTATGGAGGCATTTGGGATGGAGACGTAAAAAAACTAAATGAATCGCCTAAACTGAATCAAATGATCGTTTTTTATGATAAAATCCTATCTCAACCCCTGTATTCTCCAATTTTCAATTTCCATGATGCTCTTATCCTTTTTGACCATACCAATAACCGTATTCGATATCTGAATTCAAAAAATGAAATACCCATTACCTACCACGAATCCAGAAAATGGGTCGATCTGATTCTCTTCGATAAAAACAACCAAATTTTTGTCACCTTTTTCAAGAATAAAGGGCTTTACACGGCCCATTCCATCAATACTCAAACGGGTAAATTAGAAAATGGAATCATTCTGGAAGAAAACGCTTATCCCGAAAATCTTAAAATCAAAAATGGGTTCATTTACTATCTGCATCGAGACCCAAATGATTTCTATAAAAACCGATTATTGAAACAAAAAGTGATTTCCAATTGACCGAACTCTCCTCTCTCTTAAGTTCTAATAAACAATTCACGTTTGATAATTCATGGGAATGCAGCATTTATTGCGTCTTTCAAACCGCTAATTTTAGGATGGGTAATAATATTCTTAAATGAAATTTGAAAAACCATTTACATTAAAAGAGCTGGCCTCCTTTCTGGGAAGAGAATTTGAAGGTCCGGAAGATCATCTGGTTTCTGGAATCAATGAAATACATAAAGTTGAAACTGGTGATCTGGTTTTTGTAGACCATCCAAAATATTTCGGTAAAGCATTGAATTCTGCTGCAACTACGATTATCATTACAGAAAAAGTAGATTATCCTAAAGGAAAAGCCATTATTCTTAGCCCTACTCCTTTTGATGATTTCAATAAAATAATTAAAGCGAATAGAAGCCGTGAAAACTGGAGCAAAGAACCCCAAGGTAAAATTGATCCAACGGCAAATATTTTCCCAAATGTATCCATCGGCAACAATGTTCAAATTGGGGCGAACACAAAAATCTGTGCAGGTGTAGTCATTTGCGATAATACAATTATCGGTAACGATGTGGTTATCGGCCCCAACGCCGTATTAGGTCACGATGCCTTTTATTATAAGAAAAAACCAGAAGGATTTACCCGATTGGAAACCTGCGGTAGAACCATTATTGAAGACCGCGTAGAAATTGGCGCCGCTACTACCATCGATTGTGGAGTTTCAGGAGATACGATTATAGGTGAAGGAACCAAAATTGATAATCACGTCCATATCGGTCATGATACAGTTATTGGAAAACATTGTCTCTTCGCTGCTCATGTTGGTATCGCAGGTTGTGTGAATATTGAGGATCACGTGACACTTTGGGGTCAGGTAGGAATTGCAAGTGATGTGAGAATTGGAGCTGGAGCTACACTTTTAGCCCAGTCTGGTACAAATAAGGATCTTGAAGGTGGACGAGTGTATTGGGGAGCACCAGCCATTGATGCACGTTTAAAAATGAGAGAAGTGGCGGCTCTAAAGAAACTACCTACGATGTTAGAAAAGTTATAAAATGCAGGAAGACGTAGTCAAAAATTTGGAAGAAAAAATCAAGCTTAAAGACTTTAAGCTGCATTCCTTATTGGAGATTACCAAGTCTATCAATACCAATCAACCTATTAATCATTTAACCAAGATTTTTGAATTCGTACTTCGAGAACAACTTGGTTTGGATAAATTCATTTTGTTTTCTAAAGAAGAAGACGAATGGAATATTTTCCTCAAAATTGGAATTAAAGGAAAGATCAAGGATATTTCTGTTGAAAAGGATTTATTGCGATTCAAGGACGTTACAGTTATTGAGTCTTCACACAAATCTTCTCTAAATCAGTTTGATGTGATCGTTCCCGTTTTTCATAAAAGCAAACCCTTGGCTTTCTTGCTTATTGGTGGCTTACTGCAGGACAGAGAAAAAATGGGTGGGATCATCAAAAACATGTCTTTCATTCAAACGCTGACTAACATTATTATTGTAGCGATTGAAAACAAGAGAATGGCCAATGCGACCATCATGCAGGAAAGATTGAAAAAGGATTTGGAAATTGCTGTGGAACTCCAAAAACAACTTTTCCCGGCCCAACTCCCTTCCAATCAAAAGCTAGATGTCTCAGCCAAATTCTTGCCTCGTCATGAGATCGGAGGAGATTATTATGATTTTATTCAAATCAACGAAAATGAATTCATGATTTGTATTGCCGACGTTTCCGGTAAAGGAATCTCAGCAGCCATGCTCATGGCCAATTTCCAAGCGACCATTCGAACCTTGTTTCATTATCAGAATTTTGATCTGGAAGATTTAATCAAAGAGTTGAATGACAAAGTGATCAATGCTTCCAACGGAGATAAATTCATCACTTTCTTCATTGCTAAATACAACGCAAAAACAAGAAAACTGAAATATATCAATGCAGGCCATAATTACCCATTATTGGTTTCTGGAAACAAAACAAGAGAATTAGCAGCAGGTTGCCCCGGACTCGGCATGCTAGATGAATTACCTTTCTTGGAATCAGAAGAAATTGATATTCATCCAAATACAACCATTGTACTTTACACAGATGGAGTGGTCGAATTAGAAAACAAGGAGGGAATTCCTTTTGAAACTGATAATTTACTGAAGATCATCAAAAACTTCTATCCCTTAAAAATGGAAGATTTGAACAACATCCTATTTTCTAAACTAGAGGAATGGAAAGGGAAAAATGACTTCATCGACGACACGGCGATCTTAACCTGCCGAATTTTCTGATTTTCGAGGAACTATGTTTTTTCTTCTTAGCTCAAAATGCTGACCCAAATACACTTTTCTTACTGTTTCATCCGCAGCCAATTCCTCAGAAGTACCTGATTTCAAAATACTCCCTTCAAAAAGCAAATAAGATCTATCTGTGATGGAAAGTGTTTCTTGAACATTGTGATCGGTGATTAAGATTCCGATATTTCTTTCTTTCAATTGAGCAACAATAGACTGAATATCTTCCACGGCAATTGGGTCTACCCCTGCGAATGGTTCGTCCAATAACACAAATTTAGGATCCGTGGCCAATGCTCTGGCAATTTCAGTCCTTCTCTTCTCCCCTCCACTCAATCGGTTACCTAAGTTTTTTCTAACATGAGTCAAACTGAACTCTTCCAACAACATCTCAAGTTTCTCCCTGCGCTCTTTTTTGTTGAGTTTAGTCATCTCCAAAATCGACATGATGTTGTCTTCCACACTTAATTTTCTGAAAACCGAAACTTCTTGTGGCAAATAGCCTATTCCAAGTTGAGATCTCTTGTACATCGGTGTTTTGGTAATCTCTTTATCATCTAAAAAGACTTTTCCTGAATCGGGTTTCACTAAGCCTACAATCATGTAAAAAGATGTTGTTTTCCCTGCTCCATTCGGCCCCAATAAACCAACAATTTCACCTTGTTTCACCGATACAGAAACCCCTTTTACAACCGGACGCCCTGAATAGGTTTTTTTGATATCTTCTGTTCTTAACTCCATATTTCTTAAAAATCCACCTGGAATCTGAATCTTACTCCAAATGGAACTGCACCTGGTTTGTCCAAATGCGTTAATCTCCAAACGAAATCAACGCGGACAAAATTAAGGATATTCTCAATTCCCACACTGATCTCCATGTAAGGTAACTTTTCTAAAGTATAAATATTGTTTGGAAGGAGCATTATTCTTGGGTCTGGCTTCTTCAAACTACCATACACCATCTTAAACGCCCACACCGTTCTCAATTTCGCTTTTCTTAATCCTGGAATTCTATCCCAAATCAACCCCATCAAATGATGCTCGAAATTGAATCCAACATACCGATTACTCACAAATTCGAAAAAATTCATGTTATTGAAAGCCGTAATCTGTGAATACACAGACTGATTTCCCTCATGAACTTTTTGAAATGGATAAGGAATATCTCCTAAAATATAACCCGCATAAATATTGTACCTTAACCTTCCCAGAATTCCAATTTTAGGTCTGTGATCCAGATCAATTTCAAATTTGTGATAGGTAAAATCAGATCCTAAAAAACCTTTAGCTGATAAAGTATATTTCATACTAATAATTGGCTTTTTAGAACCAAGGGAAAGTCGATCGAACTGACCACTGATAAATCTTTCACCCTGACCATACCTTAGTTGAAAAAAGAGTTCGGTAGTTTGAATTTTCTCAACATCTACAATGTTTCCATGTAAATCAACTTTCTTGTAATCCGAAGCTCCAGTTGGAATATATTCCTTCCATTCAAAACCATTAAAAGTGATGAATCCATCAAACCAATCTCTCTCAAAGGTCAATCCAACTTTGTTGACATAAGTAAGTTTTGTCAGAGGTCCGGTTCGAAGTAAGGTCCCCAATGTAGACCCCAATGCTTTTGAATCCGGCGACTGACCCAATTGCTCAATATCACTCCTAAAATAGGCCGCAAGCATGGAGCGTTTCTTTTGAGATAATTTCCATCGAGCACCGACTCCAAATTTGAATTTTTGATCATTCAGACCATATGCGAGATAAGTTGAAATTTCAAATGTCTTACTGAACTTGTTGGATGTCCTCAAAGATCCTTCAAATCTCCACCCTTCGATTTGGTTAAAACTTACAAAACGATGAAAATGTCCAATTTCAATAGGTCCGACAGGCCAATAGCCCGAGTAAACAGCCGTCCCTAAAGCTTTTAGAAATTTATAGGTTTTATTGTTTTCAAGAGAATCTGTCATTTGAATGATTCCCTCATCCTTATCGCTTAATTCAACATGGCGGTTTTTATCCCAATACTCATTTCCTTTATCACTAGCATCAGGGTTCAAAATAACTTCATCGGGCAGAGTCATGAAGTTAGACGGATTTTCATCAACAAATTTAAAATCACTTCTTGTCGTCGTTTTAAATCCTTGAAATCCAAATAATTTTGATTTTCGAACAATGTTGAATTTTGCCTTTACCTCTTCTCGGGTAAGCATCCATGCCATTGAATCGATCTTCTCATATTCCTGTATCACCCAAATATCATTGATATAATTAATATTAATATCCGGAGATAAAGCTGATTCAATTCTAACTACCGCATAATCAATGGTATCAATAAACATATCTCCAATAAAAACAGGCTCCCCTTTGTGTTTTGGAAAAAACTTGATTCGGAAACAATTGCGATTTTTAACTTCAACCGTATCAATCATGTAATAGCGATAATGCGCCTTTCCAAAATTGGCGATGGGAGAAATAAAATCTTTATTAAATAATTTGAGATAATTGTCGTAGACGTTCACATCAAAATACATATCCCCCAAAAACTGACCCACCTGAAGATTGTCTACACCTGTAACTCTACTGGCTTTGATCACTTCCTTTTTTTGTCTCGGATTTTTTTTGAAATAGTATTCAGATAAGGTTTCTGTCAACATGATCGGAAGTATATACCCATTTTGTGTTGAATCGACATAATGATCCATATCTAACTTCTTGACCAGGCCACGATTTTGAAACTTTTCAGTCAAATTAGTAAGATCCATCTGAATCTTATTGTACAACTCATACTGATAATATTCCAAACGCTTTGGATCATTTTCGTCCTTGTGCTTCAATATTCTTGCAAGTACATAATAAGCTGGGTCAATTTCTGGTGCCTTCACTTCAACAGCCTCGAGCATCTCATCCGTCGAATACAAGAAAATGTCCCTTTTATTAATCTTATCTTCCTCAATTTTAATCGCAGCTGTTTGATACCCTAGAAAGGAAAACACCAAGGAATCTACCGAAGTTTTGGTTTTGATCATATAATACCCGGAAGTATCAGACATGGTTCCGATTGAAGTCCCCTTGAATTGAATATTCACAAAGGGCAATCTTTCTTTTGTGATTCCATCACGGATAAATCCTTCTACAACTGTTCCTTGGGCAACAGATAGATTCCAGAATCCAGAGATCCAAATGAGTATTATAGTTAGAAAGAATAAGCGCAACACAAAGCTAAATATAGAGAAATATTCCTTAGATACTAGGTTCTTGAATTACAGTTTAGTCCTGTTTTTTTCAACCCTTGCCGAGATCAAGATTCCAACTTCATAAAGGATAAGAATAGGAACGGCCACAATAATTTGACTTATGAAATCAGGAGGCGTGATAATCGCTGCAAGAATCAACACAAGGACGATGGCATGTCTTCTGTATTTTCTTAAAAAAGCGGGTGTCATGATTCCTAATTTGGAGAAAACATAAATCACAACGGGTAAAAGAAATAGTAAGCCAGTATAGAAAACAGTAGAAACAATCGTGGTTAAAAATGAAGCAATCGTAATATTATTACTAATGTCTTCTGATAACTTCCAATTCCCAAAAAACTGAACCGTAAGAGGGGCAATAATGTAATAGCCAAACAATATTCCGAAAAAGAACAAAAGGGACACAAAAAAAGTAATTCCGCTTACCATTTTAGCTTCATTTTGTCTCAAACCAGGCTTAACGAACCCCCACATCTCCCAAAAAATGTAAGGAAATGCACAAACTATTCCCCCAACAATACTGATCATTAAGGTCAGTGAAAACTGTCCCGACATGTTAATATTCTGAACATTTAAGCTGATTTCGCTCACACAAATCCCAAACCAATCACATAATAAGGCGTAGGTTGGAAATGAAGTTGATTTCAAGGTGAGGAATATATTTTCCATGATCCATTCTCTGAAAATAAAGATCACAACCGCAAAAAGAACGATCGCTACACTCGAACGCACCAATCGCCATCTCAATTCTTCGAGATGATCCAAAAAGGACATATTCTTTTCTTCCTCCATAAATCAGGAAGCAAAAGTAATCGATTGCCTTTAAATTGCCTAATGCATTAAGAGTTATTCCTTGAATTGCTTTTATGAAAAAAATAGAAATTAAATGATAATAGGTTTCTCTTTTGTAATAAATTATCCTTAAATTTAATATCAGTTTAATGATGTTTTAAAATCATGCAATCGTGATTGAAAGTCTGGATTTAAAAGCCTCCCTAAAAAAATACTTTGGATTCGAGAAGTTTCGCGGGAACCAAGAATCGATCATTGAAAATGTTTTGAATGGACAAAACACTTTTGTGATCATGCCTACAGGAGGTGGGAAATCTATGTGCTATCAATTACCAGCATTAATCCAAGAAGGAACAGCTATCGTAGTTTCTCCACTTATTGCACTGATGAAAAATCAGGTGGACTCCATGCGTCAGGTTTCAGAGGATAATGCTGTCGCTCACTTTTTAAATTCATCTTTAAATAAGACGGAACTTAATCAGGTTAAATCTGATATTTCAGCGGGCAAAACCAAATTATTGTATGTTGCTCCGGAATCTTTAACCAAAAAAGAAAATATTGAATTTTTCAATACCGTTAAGATTTCCTTTTTTGCGATTGATGAGGCACATTGTATTTCAGAATGGGGGCATGATTTCCGACCTGAATACAGAAGGCTTAGAGAAATATTTCAACAAATCTCTAAAGTTCCGATTATAGCTTTGACCGCTACGGCTACACCTAAAGTACAATCGGACATCCAGAAAAACCTAAATATGATGGATGCTAAGGTTTTTCAAGCATCTTTCAATCGAGACAATCTTTTTTATGAAGTACGCCCTAAAAGGGAAATTGAAAAAGAGATCATCAAATTCGTCAAACAAAGACCCGGTAAATCTGGAATCGTTTATTGTCTGAGCAGAAAAAAAGTTGAAGAATTAGCAGAAGTTCTGCAAGTAAATGGAATTAATGCTCTTGCCTATCATGCAGGAATGGATGCGGCTACCAGAGCGAAGCATCAGGACATGTTCTTGATGGAAGAGGTTGACATTATCGTTGCGACCATTGCATTTGGTATGGGAATTGACAAACCGGATGTGCGATTTGTGATCCATCATGATATTCCAAAAAGTATTGAAAGCTATTATCAGGAAACGGGGAGAGCCGGTCGGGATGGTGGAGAAGGACATTGCTTGGCTTTCTACAGCTACAAGGATATTGAAAAATTAGAAAAATTCCTTCAGGGAAAACCAGTTTCGGAACAAGAGATAGGAAGACAATTGCTTTTTGAAGTAACTTCCTATGCTGAAACTTCAGTATGTAGAAGAAAATACATTCTTCATTATTTTGGAGAAGAGTTCAATGATCAGGATTGTAGTTGTATGTGCGACAACTGCAAAACACCAAAAGAAAAATACCCTGGAACTCACGATCTTTTACTTGCACTCAAGGCCGTAGAAGAAATGAAAGAAACTCAGAAAGCCAAGCACATTTGCAAATTTCTTACTGGAATTGAAGCCACGGAGATCAAAACCTACAAACATGATAAATTACCAGGTTTTGGATCCGGAAAAGATAAAGATGAAAACCATTGGAATGCCGTTTTAAGACAAGCACTTGTTCGAGGTTATTTATCAAAAGATATAGAAAGCTATGGAGTAATCAAATTGTCTCAAAAAGGTATTGACTTCATGGCTAACCCTAGAGAAATTCAATTGGTCCTTGAGAGAGATTACTCAGCTGAAGTTGATGGCGACATTGTTTTGAATCAAAAAGGAGGTGCCACTACGGATGAAGATTTGTTTAATATGCTGATGGATCTTCGTAAGAAAATTTCGAAATCAAAGGACATCCCTCCTTTCGTGATATTCCAGGAACCATCAATCAATGATATGGCCACTCAATATCCAATTTCCATTGAAGAATTGACCAATATTCAGGGAGTTGGAATGGGGAAAGCCAAAAGATATGGTAAAGAGTTCGTCGAATTAATCTCTAAATATGTTGCCGAAAACGAAATCGACCGTCCTATGGATTATGTCGTAAAATCGATTGTCAACAAATCAGGGATGAAGGTACACCTTATCCAAAACATTGATCGAAAAATGCCTTTAGAAGATATTGGTAGCTCTCAAGGAAAAGACCTGGAAGAAATCATTGAAGAAATTGAAGCTATTGTGGCCTCAGGAACAAAAGTAGATATCGATTATTATATCGATGAAATCTTAGATGAATCACATCAGGAAGAAATCTATGACTATTTTTCAGAAGCTGAAACAGATGATATTCAGGAAGCTTATGAAGAATTTGATGGAGATTATACCGAAGAAGAACTGCGTTTGATGCGAATCAAATTCATGAGTGAAATGGCGAATTAATTTCAGCTCATTCGATCCAATACAATTCCTAACATCGTCTGAACCCCAGTTTTAAAACACGCCTCATCTACATCAAATTTAGAGTTGTGTACGCCGTGAATAATGCCTTTCTCTTCATTTCTAACACCCAATCGAAAGAAACATGCCGGGATTTTTTGGGAATAGTATGCAAAGTCTTCCCCTGTCATGCGAATAGGTAAATCGATTACCCGTTCCTCTCCCAATGTATTTCTAGCCGCAGCCATTGCAGACTCAGTCAACTCTTGGTCATTCTCCAAATAGGGATAGCCTTTTATGATCTCTACTTCACATTGAGCTCCATTTGCCTTTGCAATTCCTTTAGCGATTTCCGTTATTAATTCATGCCCTTTCGCTCTCCATTCTTCATTCAATGTTCGAAAAGTACCTTGCATTTTAACCTCATCTGGAATCACATTGGTTGCTCCAAGCCCTTCAATACGACCAATAGAAATGACAGAAGGAATTGTAGGATCAAAACTTCTACTATTCACCGTTTGCAATGCCTGAATGATTTGAGCACTTATTTGAATCGGATCAATCGTCTTATGTGGCATGGCTCCGTGTCCTCCTTTTCCAATAATTCTGAAATACAATTCATCACAGCTAGCCATATACATACCAGATCTAAATCCCACCTTTCCAACTTCTAGATCAGGAAAAACATGTAACCCATAAATCTCTTCAACTTTGGGATTTTGCAAAACTCCTTTTTCAATCATGATACTCGCTCCTCCTGGTAATTTTTCCTCAGCATGTTGAAAGATGAATTTGATGGTTCCACCAAATAAATCAGTATGATCTTTCAAAATTGCCAATACACCCAAGAGGTTTGCGGTATGCACATCATGACCACAAGCATGCATGCAACCTGAAACTTTTGATTTGTATTCACAAGTGTTTTCTTCTTGAATCGGTAAAGCATCCATATCTGCCCTCAAAGCGATGCACTTTTCTCCCTCTCTCCCTTTTAAAGAAGCTACTATACTGTAACCTCCATATTCCCTTGAATAAGAAACACCCCATTTATCCAATAAGTCACAAATAAATGCACTAGTGTTTTTCTCCTCAAAACTCAATTCCGGATTTGCGTGCAAATGCCTTCTCCAAGCTACAATCTGATCAAATATGTTCTCTATTTCCTTGTGAAAATTCATTTTATTCGGATTGAATTCCTTTCCAACCTGATACAATCATTTTAAACGCAACATAGAGCATAAATGTTCCGAAAATTATTTTAACAAGGTTGGGAGACAATCGCAATGAAATCTTGGAACCGAAATAACCTCCAATAACAAAGGTACCTGCAATGATGATCCCATACCAAATATTGACGTTTCCGGTTTTGTAATAATTCATGACAGCTAAAATCCCAATGGGAGGTAACATAAGAAACAAACTCGTTCCCTGCGCTTGCATTTGAGTCATCCCGAAAAAATAAATCAAAGCCGGAACAATCACCACCCCGCCACCAATACCTACAAAGCCACTTAAGATTCCAGCAGCAATTCCAATTAAAATAAGTATGATGATGGTATTCAGAGTCATTAAATATCTGTCGAAAGAGTGAAATAAGGAATAGGTTTTCCGATTACACCATTTTCCACACCCCATCCCAAATCAAATCTAAGGAAATAACCGAACAATTTTGCACGTGCACCAAACCCAAATCCACCAACAATAGGTTCTCGGGCATTAAACACTTCAATGGTTAATGGTTTTTGATAAATCGTTTGCTTGTTGAAGTAATTGTCATCAGAATATGGATGTGGTCCTGTCCATGCTGTTCCAATATCTCCAAAAATCACAATCTGGAAATTTTTAAGGAAATCAGATTTAACTGGGTATTTTGAGAAATAAGAGAAAATAGGCCAACGCAATTCTGAATTTAAGGCTACAAAAGAATTTCCGTTTCTAACATTTTGTTTAAAGCCTCGCATCGGAGTTCCAATCGCCTGGTAAGCATATGGCTGACTCGGATCTACTTCAATCGTTTTATCGAATCGTTTATCATCATTGTATTGCCACCATCCATCAACTGCACCTAAATAGTACAAAATCCTATTTTGACCCCAAGAAGTTGCAAAAGACAAGCGATTGACCCAAATCAAATTTCTATGAATTTTCAAGGAATGTCTGAAATCAAAACCTAAATTGTACATTGCCTTAAACCCAGAAGAAAAACTTTGTAAATATTCCCCAAAAACTTTGAGTTTAGCGCCTTCCCAAATATTCAACTGAATCGGCTTGGAATTATCGAAAACAAGCTCAAATTTTGCCCCAGCCTGGCTTGTGTTTTCTGGTAGCTGACCAATAGAAATGTCATCATAAGACAAATAGACCTTGTGATCATTTCGATAATTAAATGTTCCTCGGATGCTAAATGTTTCTGTAAAAGGATAAGACATTCTGTACCTCACTTCGTGGGTTTTCCATTTGATATAATCTCCACTTACACTTTCGATACTCTTGTAGGAACTTCTGTAGAGAATGATTTTGTGATCCAATCGATTTGCCAAAAGCTCCATTCCAACTAAAAATTCTGAACTATTGAAATTTACTGGAATTCGCATCCCTCCAATTAATTTAACGTCCTCAAATAGATCACTAAAGCCAATTTTAAACAAAGCACTGAATCCAGAATTGAAATAAATGGCTCCAGGTCCTGAATATCTTTGGTAAGTCTGACTTAAAAAATCATTATTTAACTGAGTGACTACATAATCTTTCGCAAAATTCATCTTGTAAAGAGATTCATGAGGAGGCTGAAATCCACTTCTATTCTTCTGCTTGGTTGTGTCAACTTCTGAGGCAATTACTTGATTTTCATTATTCCCTTTATTCCCGTTATCCTCTCTTAAAATGATGACTTTCTTCTCATAAGTCTGCCCATCTTGATTCCCATTTCCTCCTTCATCCAAAAAGGTGTAGTCGTAAATATCAATAACAGAAGGATCTCTCTTTACATCGGGATTGTCGTTTTTAACATTTTTAGGGTCATCATTTTTTATTGGATTTTTTAGTTCCAAAGTATTATTGGGATCCGTTTGAACTAACTTTTTATTATCCCTTTTTAAAGCTCTCATGTAATAAGTATCTGAAAGCTCTTTCAATGAATCTTTAGGTGAAAAATCTTCTAAATAGAACTTGTACTTATTATTTTGAAAGTATAGATTAATGGACTTACCAACTTTAAATCGAACGTCTTGTTCCAGAATGTTGGTGACATAATTCGTCATTGCTCCATTGTTCAACAAATATCTGTAATGTATGATTGTATCAATGTGACTAATAACACTGTCTTTATAGGCAATATGTCGATTCACTACCCCATTTGCATTGGATAAATAGACGTATGATTTAGTTCCAATTTGATAAGCCTGTCTTTCATTTACCAGTGGTGTATTCGTCAATTGTTCCAAAATCTTAACCTGTTGATCTTCCTCTTTCAAATCCATTAGATACAAATCCATTCTTCTTTGAAATGGTTTATTTTCAGGCTTTTTAAGCATGTTGATATAAGTCGTATCACGATTGGATGAGAATATTACTTTGGAAGAATTATCCACGAATCTCGGGTCAACATCATCCCAAATATCATCCGTCAATTTCTTAATGGAATTTCCGACAATATTATAAATGTAGATATCTGTTTGTCCATGCCACACCCCTGAAAGCACTATTCTTTTTCCATCATGCGAAAAGCTGTAAGACATCACTTTTTCCAATTTTGTGATCTGTACTTTAGTATGCTCTTTCGTTTTCAGATCAACCAAATGATACCAGATTTTCCCTTTCCTTTCGTTGTAGAAACTTAAATAATCTCCTGATGGATGCCACTCAATAACCGGAAAAGTACGATCTTGAAGACGCGCAATTTTAGACTCGGCACCATAGACTTTTGTTCGTTTTCCACTGAAGAAATCATAGACGTAAATCCCGTATTTACCGTCAATATTGTCTACATAAGCCAATTGTTCTCCATCTGGACTCAATTTCACTTGATAATAATGATGATTCTTTTTCGATTTGATTAGAATCTGCTCACCCTTCATTTCTTCTTGATTTGCAACATCTGACCAAAAAATATCTTCGTAATACTTCAAATACAAATAGGATAGTTTTGCAATACCCACACCTATCGAGAACTTAAAGGCACGGTCAATGTTTTTCGAAACTTTACTCAAATAAATGATATTCGGGATCATTTCCTTACCATAATTATCCTCTACGTATTTCCAAATGGCATGACCTGCTAATGCAGCATCTTCACCTTCTAAATCATTAAATCTTTTGAATCGACCAGTCAAAATTCCGTCTTTGATCTTGGCTTCTAATTCTGTGTCCCAATCCTTCCCGATATAACTTAAAAAACCTTTAATAAACCACTCAGGATAATCCATTAATAAATTGGCTTTCAGAACATCCTTCCAACTTCCTCCCCACATCATTTTATTCAGAAAAACCTCCATCAAAGAGCTGGCTAATTGCTCATTCAACTGTTCGTGGGTGCCTTCGTAATAAATAAACAACTTCGATCCGATAATTTGTGTTTTCCCTCCTACCTGAGTTTCTTCTCCCGTTATTCCTATATTACTTTGCTTAAAATCTGTCAAAGAATTGTAACAGATAATTTCTATTTTACTTCCAAATTCATAATCAAAAAGACGTTCTATTTTTTGAATATCTTGATGTGCTTTCTGAGCAATGTAAGAGGCCATTTCAGTTCCCTGATCATAGAAATAGACATCAAATTGCTGGAATTTATAGACCTTCCACTTAAATTTTCGGTACTGGACACGACTCTTCCCATAATCCTGTTGTGAACCATTGTAAAACTGACCAGATGAGGAAAAGGTCAGACCAATAAAACATATTAGAAGAGTGAATCTTAACAAATTGTATCGATTTTCTGTAAAAGTAATTAATTTAATAGCATTAAAGTTCACTACATTTGAACGAATTTCAAGTTACAAAATTATAGTATGCAAGTCAAAAAATTCGTTTTCAATCCCTTTCAGGAAAATACTTACGTTGTTTTCGATGAAACTCAAGAAGCTGTAATTATAGATCCCGGATGCTACGAAAGTTTTGAAGAAAAGGAACTGTTTGACTTCATTGACCAAAATCAGCTGACTGTAAAACATCTCCTGAACACACATTGTCACATAGACCATGTCTTAGGAAATCAAGCAGTTGCACAGAAATATAGCCTTATTCCTAAAATACATCAAAAGGACTTGGTTACATTGGAAAGTGTAGATTCTTATTGTCATTTATACGGATTCAACAATTACAAATCCTCTCCAAAACCTGAATTTATTGACGAAAATGATACCATCCAATTCGGAAATTCTGAATTTAAAATATTATTTGGTCCAGGTCATTGTCCGGGCCACATCGCCTTTTATTCAGAAAAAGAGCATTTTATGATTTCAGGCGACATTCTTTTTCAAGGAAGCTTTGGAAGAGTAGACTTACCTGGAGGAGATTTTCATACGTTGAAAGACTCTATTCTGAACACTTTTTTCAAACTACCGGATGAAACTGTTGTATTCTGTGGCCATGGTCCGGAAACTTCAATTGGAATCGAAAAGGCCAGCAATCCGATGAATCACCTTTAGTTTTTCTTTCTGAAAAAGATACGAACCGGAACACCCTCAAAGTCAAAATTTTCTCGAAGCTTATTTTCAAGAAATCGCTTGTAGGAATCTCGTATGTATTGAGGTAAATTGCAGAAGAAAGCGAAAGAGGGGGCATGAGTTGGCAACTGTGTCACATACTTAATCTTAATGAATTTCCCCTTCACGGATGGAGGTTGATTCTCCTCGATAATTTCCTGCATCACTTCATTTAATGTGGAAGTTGGAATCTTTCGAATTCTGTTTTCATAAACTTTCATCGTCTCTTCCAAAGCCTTGTGCAACCTCTGCTTATTCACAGTCGAAGTAAAAATGATTGGAACATCATTGAAAGGAGCCAATTGAGCTCTCAACTTTTCCTCATATTCCTTCATGGTATTCGTTTCCTTTTCAACTAAATCCCATTTATTTACCAAAACCACTACTCCTTTGTGGTTTTTTTCAATCATATAATAAATGGTCAAATCTTGTTTTTGCAACCCTTCTGTGGCATCAATCATAAAAATGCACACATCAGAATTTTCAATGCTGTTTACAGATCTTATGACAGAGTAATATTCAATGTCTTCATGAACCTTGTTCTTTTTTCGAATACCAGCTGTGTCAACTAAAATAAAATCAAAGCCAAAAGCATTGTATCGAGTATTAATGGAATCTCTTGTAGTTCCTGAAATATCCGTAACAATATTTCTTTCCTGTCCTGTTAAAGCATTGACCAAAGATGACTTACCAACATTGGGCTTCCCTACCACTGAAAATCTAGGCAATTCTGCCTCTTCTTCTTCATTTGACAACTCCATTTCGGCTGTAAGAGCATCTAATAATTCTCCGGTTCCAGCACCATTTACGGAACTTATTCCATAAATCTCTCCCAATCCTAGAGAATAAAACTCATAAGTGTCATTAATTCTGCTTGGATTATCTACTTTATTGGCAACAACAAATATTTTCTTCTTTGAATTTTTTCGAAGCAATTTAGCAACTGACTCATCTAGGTCTGTAATCCCCACTGTGCAGTCAAGTACAAATAATACATAATTCGCCTCTTCAAGAGCTATTTCTACTTGCTTTCTAATCTCACCTTCAAAAATATCATCGGATCCTTTCACATAACCACCTGTATCGATCACAGAAAATTCTTTTCCATTCCATTCAGATCTACCGTAAATACGGTCCCTAGTCACCCCACTTTGCTCTTCCACTATGGCTTTTTTGGACTCTGTCAACCTGTTAAATAAAGTTGATTTCCCTACATTTGGCCTTCCTACTATCGCTACAATATTCGACATTACTGATATCCGTATTTTTTTAATTTTTGATCAGAATTCCTCCAATCTGGATCTACTTTTACAAAGGTCTCCAAAAAAACCTGCTTTCCAATAAATTTCTCCATGTCTTTTCGAGAATCAATGCCCACGGCTTTTAGTTTTTTTCCTTTGTGCCCAATCAAAATCCCCTTTTGAGAATCTCGTTCTACGACAATGGAAGCCCGAATACGAACCAAATCTCCTTCATCCTTATATTCATCCACAATTACTTCACATGAATAAGGTACTTCCTTAGCATAATGATAAAGAATCTTTTCACGGATAATTTCACTAATAAAAAATCGCATGGGTCGATCCGTATAATCATCTGTACCGTAAAACGGAGGATTCTCAGGCAGAAGCTCCTTAATTCGATCCAATAATACATCCGTATTAAATTTGTGTAAGGCAGAAATAACCAGGCCTTCCGCATTTGGAAAAAGAGCCTTCCATTTTGAAATCTTTTCCTCCACTTGATCCTGTGGCAACAAATCAATCTTATTAATCAAAAGCATCTTTGGTACTTCTAGGTGATTGATTTTTTTAACCAAATTTGGATCGAATTCCTTATCGTTTGACACATCAATCACGATCAACAAAATATCCGCATCCTGAATCGATGAGTCGACATAGGACAACATCTGTTGATGCAACTTATAAGATGGCTTAACAATCCCGGGGGTATCAGAAAAAACAATCTGATAATCAGGTTCATTCAAAATTCCAATAATTCGATGACGCGTTGTCTGAGCTTTTGGAGTAATAATCGAAAACTTTTCCCCCATGAATTTATTCATAAGCGTTGATTTCCCGACATTTGGGTATCCAATAATGTTTACAAAACCTGATTTATACGACATTTCTTCTTGAAATATTTTGATTGCAAAGAAACAAATAATATATTTGCACACCAAAATTTACAAGGCCTTGAGCTAAACTAAGTTTGGAAACTCAACAACGGTTGAAAAGGAATTTTAGATTGAAAACATTATAGTGCGGGGTGGAGTCCCGAATTT
>JAGQYP010000109.1 GCA_020436025.1 Crocinitomicaceae bacterium | reverse complement strand
TATCCTGAATTCCATCTGGAAGTTCAATATCCAAATCAGATCTTTCTTTCTTTAACGGATAATTTTTTGCACCATGCATGGAGAAAGTGAATACACGATCCTCCTTTTCAAAGATTTCAGCAGTGCCATTTCCTTGGTGTACATCCAAATCTATGATCAGAATCTTTGCGGCCTTTTTCTGATCAAGAAGATAATTGGCTGCTACTGCCTGATCATTCAAAATACAAAATCCTTCTCCTCTATTGGAATACGAATGATGAGTTCCGCCGGCAATATTCATGGCAACACCATATTCCAAAGCATAATCAGTACATTTGATTGTCCCATCCAGGATCATTTTTTCTCTTTGAATGAGTTCTGGAGTTAAGGGAAATCCATTTCTTCTGATTTCATCTTTTGTCAAGTCTAAACGATCTAGTTTATTGAGATATTCAGAAGTATGTGTTTTTAAAATCCAATGGGAATCCACCTCTACGGGCTCAAAAATATTGGTTATTGAAATCGTTCCTTCATGCAACAATTGCTGTGGAAGCAAATCATATTTCTCCATTGGAAAACGGTGTCCTTCCGGCAAAGGCAATACATAATGTTTATTGTGAGCGATCTTCAGCATTATTCGGACAGCAAACGATGAGGAATGATTTTGATGTATTGAAATTGCTTGTATTTCTCTTTATTCTCAAAATAATCCAATTCATACTCGGGACCTTGAACCAGACATCTTTCCTCAAGCAAGATCAGTCTATTTGGGTCAATTCCACTTCTTTTCAGGTAATTTTTCATGATATCTCTTGTTTCCTCCGCTCTTTTATAAGAAATGACATCATTCGTGTAGTTTTCCACTGTTCTTGTAGGAGCTTTTGAACTTGACGATTCTAAGATGATTTTTGCATAACCTAATTGATTGATCTCGGCAATAATTCCGTTCATGAAAACTTTGAACATGGTCGCATTGGAATCCAAAGTAAAGGCGTTAGAGTTGAAATTCACCATGTATTTGATTTGTTTGAACTGAGCCGTATCAATTGCATCAAATGTGGGTAGGATATTAAGGTATTCAAAACGTTTATAAAACGAATAATCGTACTTTTTACTGAACTCAGGCCCCTGAACCAGAGGAAGTTGATTAAAAGAATAGCTATTTTCGTCTACTCCCCTCTTTCTCATAAAACTTTTAATGATTTCGTGGGCATTTCGGGAGTTTTTTCTGGCATGAAACAGTGCATTTTGACCGTCTTTTTGAGGATAATGTGACATACTACTCTCGATATTGAAAACAATCTTACGCCCATGTTCCATGTGAATGATCGCATTGGTCAAAATACGCTTCATGTCCACATCGGAAGTATCAATTTTCTTGTTTTGATTTGCTCTAAGATCGTAATGCGCCATCGGCAAAAGTGGAGGGGTTACCTGAGCTTCTTTTACAACAAATTTCACCTTCTGCTGGGGTTTTTCTTCCAAAGTTTCGAAGAGTTTGAAAGAGAACTGGGATTTTGAATCTGTTAATGCTGTAGTTTGTTCCAGTACAACTGCCTGATTCTTCCCATAGTTCTTTTCAATAGTTTTAGTGATCGCAGATTGAATTTTAGACGATTTCTTTTTAAGTTTTTCAGAAGGATCCAAATGATAGGAAAGCTTTAATTGGCGACTATCCAACATCATCATTTTCAGATCTAAAACATGGATTAAATCTTCAAGGAATGTCTTTTGATCGAAGGTATCTGCCTCTGACTTGTAGGTCCAGAAAAGATGACTGTAATCTTTGCTAGAGCCTTTTGTTTCTCTATGAACCTGATAAAAATAGACCTCTTTGGAAGTATATTTTGTGGAATAAATGCTGATTCTAGACATCGCCCAATCCGGAACAAAATTCAAATCGAATTCTGTGGGTCTCCAGGTTACTTGATATTCTTTGTATCCCCTTTCAACTAAACCTCTAGCGATTCTTTTCTTAAGACGCGTAATCAACTCATCCATTCTGCCCTCATTTGAAATGGTGTAAGATGTGTGATCCACAGCGAGGACAGCAAATCCATGTAAATCAATTTCGTAGGTAATCCCGTTAATAAACTCCTCTAATCTTGGCAGAAAAGCGAAACTCGTATCGAATTCTGAGACAGGTAAAACATCAAATGGCTGAATTTTAAGATCTGTAATTTTATTGACTTCCTGATCATTTTCTTCTCGAATCACATTCCCTCTAACCGTGTACATGGCTTCATAGCCAAAATTCATGTATTGATAACGGATTCGAACGGTTTTATGAAATCTTCCGGGTCGATCTTTCGGATCGTAGAATACTTTTAGGGATGTGGACTGACCCGGACCAATTTTCTTCTCTCCCATGACAAATGAAGTACAACCACAAGAGCTTTCGATAATAACAATTTCAATGGTATCTTCTCCAAAATTTCGGATATCAAAATCGTGTTCTACTCTGCCGTTTTTCTCCAGAATATCACCAAAATCGTGAGAAACGGATCGACTATCGAGTTGTGCCCAAGCCGACCAAACAAATAGAATCGCTATGGAAACGAGGGAAATTCGCATCAATTAGGAGACCAATCGCATTAATTCAGCACAAATTATTGCTCCGTAGGTTCCCAGAAAATAACCGAACACTGCTAAAAGTACCCCAACTGTGGTCAATGCAGGATGAAAAGCACCCGCAACAACTGGAGCCGAAGCTGCTCCACCAACATTGGCTTTAGAACCCACAGCGAGGAAGAAATAAGGTGCTCGAATGAGTTTGGCAACAATAATTAATAATAGTACATGGAAAGCCATCCAAACCAATCCTACAAGGAAAAGCATGGGTTGATCCAAGATCTTTGTAATGTCCATTTTCATTCCGATGACAACCACCAACATATAAATAAAAACGGACCCAATTTTTGAAGCACCAGCTCCTTCTAAATTTCTTGCTTTGGTAAGAGACAACATGAATCCAAAGAAAGTAGCAAACACAACCAACCAAAAGAATTTAGAAGCAAAAACCTTTTCTTCCGGATTTTCACCCATGTCTTGGTACATCGTCACCAGAGAATCAGAAATAAAAGAAGAAAGCAAATGTGAAAGACCTACAAAGAAGAATCCAATTCCAGCGATCATCATATAATCTCTTAATCCAGCCGGTTTAGAAACTTGTTTTTGGAAATTTTCCATTCTTTCCACGAGCGTGTCAATTGCTTTATTATCAGCTTTTAACCATTTATCGATTTGTTTTCTTTTACCGATACCAAGAATCAAAACCGCCATCCAGATATTTGCTACAACGATATCTACTGTTACCATGGCCCCATAGAGTTCTTGTTTGTACTTGTAAACCTCCAGCATAGCCGTCTGATTGGCACCACCACCGATCCAAGACCCAGCTAAAGTGGCCAAACCTCTCCAGGTCTCTGCATTTCCCTCACCTCCAACAGCATCAGGGGCTACCATAGAAAAAATCCAAACTGAGAATACCCCACCTAAAATGATCCCAACTGTGGCCGTTAAAAACATAATGAGCGCCTTTGGCCCTAAACCGATCAAACCTTTAATATCAATAGAGATTGTCATCAGGAAAAGTGCAACTGGTAAAAAGTAGTTTTTTGCTACTCCCCAAAGTCCTGAATGTTCCGCAGAAATCACTCCAAAAGTCGCCAAAATTGCCGGCAAGAAATAGCAAAGGAAAAGTGCAGGAATGAATTTATAGAACTTTTTCACTATTGGATTCTCTAGTCCATTGGTCCAAAACACCAAAGCAAGAATCGCCATCAGAATTCCGAAAACAATCTTATCATCTTTAAAAATAGGCTCTTTAGGTTTTTTAGAAAGCACTTGTAGCTTCATCTCCCCTTCTAAAGATTTCAGTTTAATTACATCGTCTTTAAGATTTCTGAATTGAATATTTGCGACAATCGTATGATTTTCTCTTGAATTCTCAAAGATCAGCACTCCATTCTGACCATCTTGAAATTTCAATTTGATCGTATCTTCCTTGTTGAAAATACCGACCTCTTCAACCATGTGTCTCAGTTTTTGTCTTTCGGCGGTTGAA
>JAGQYP010000108.1 GCA_020436025.1 Crocinitomicaceae bacterium | reverse complement strand
AAGTGTAATTCACTATTGAATTAAATGAAAAAGTGATTGCATTAAAGTCCATCACCGTATTTTGACAATTCACTAAACTGTAATCAATGGTATTATCATTTGCAATTCCTACATATTGTTTATTAGAAATTGAATTTGCTTGAGGTGTAGAAGCTGTCCAACCCCATAGGGCACTATTTGCCCCAATCTCCCCAGCCAAAGAACCAGAGGGAGTTGTTGAGAAGTCAAAATTATCAATGGTTGGATATCCATCAACAATTACATTGAAAATTTTAGAAGTAGCATTATAGGTAATCTGGACTTGATGATCCATACCATCTTCAATGTTGGATAATCCTCCAATTAATCTATGAATACCAAGCATGTAATCTTTACCTCCCGAAGTCCATGGGGTGTTGCTATGTGTAATCGAACCATTTTTGAATAAACTTGCATGATCAACCCCATTATCATTATTGTTACAAGCACATTCAATATGAGAATACCTCGTGTCAAATTCAACATGAATTGTATTGGGTGCATTTGAATTATTTTGAACTCCTAATCCCCATTTACCAACTCCATCAGACGCCCAAGTTCCCGCTGCTTGTAAAACAAAAGCCATCCCTTCACCTCCAAAATCATTAGATCCGAAATTCACTGTAAATTTCAAGTCAAAATTGTTGGTTAAGTCAATTGGTGTCGAATTATAAATCCCGCCTTTCTGATTCCCAGTAGCTGCGGTTAATTGATAACGCCCGCACTGAACTGGGTCAGGAATGGCATTACCTGTAGTCACAATCTGCCCCACCAATCCAGCTGGAACAAATCCTAAACTCAGTAAATAAAGTATGTAGATATACTTTTTCATTTGCTTTGTATCGTCTTAAATAAACGTATTTCAAAACGTTTCGTTGCTTCAAAGTACGTTAGGTCTGTGTTAAATGTTTCATTTATATAACGTAAATTTGACGAATAGGTTAAAAACAAACGGAAAAATATGGAATTGATACACAATCCAAGATGTTCTAAAAGCAGACAAGCCAAACAGTTATTGGAAGAAAAAGGAATTGCCTTTGAAGTAAGAGAATATTTAACGGATGAGCTTTCGGAAGAAGAATTGACAAGCATACTAATTAAATTAGGTAAGAGTCCGCAGGAAATCCTAAGAAAAGGAGAAGCGATTTTCAAAGAAGAATTTAAAGGCAAAGATCTTTCTGATCAAGAGTGGATCAAGGCCATGGTGGAAAATCCCAAATTAATTGAAAGACCAATTTTGATCAATGGAGAAAAGGCGGTTGTAGGGAGACCCCCGGAGGATGTTTTGAGAATTGTTTGATAGATATTTAGACCGCTCCTTCGTCGCTTACAGACACAAGATCGCTCGTTCCTCGCTTTAAGACTCTGGCTAGATTCGATTACTTTGTAATTACTTTTAGGCAGTATAGAATAAATGATCGCTTTCAAATTTTGCATTTTGCATTTTGCATTTTTCATTATTAATTTTCACTCAATTTCCCCTATATTTGCACAAATTTTAAAGGATGTCTGATAGAATTAGTACTTCAAATGCACCCAAGCCCGTAGGATTGTATCCTCATGCTCGAAAAGTGGGAAATCTTTTGTTTTTATCGGGAGTTGGACCGAGAGTAGCAGGTTCAGATGCGAATGATTCGGGAGTGCCTGGTTTGAAATTGGATCACAATGGGAATTTTGAAGAATTTGATTTTGAAGCGCAGTGTCGAAGTGTTTTTGACAATGTGAAGATCATTTTGGAAGACGCTGGATCATCCTGGGAGAATTTAGTTGATGTTACTGTGTTTTTGGTACACATGAAAAGAGATTTCAAAGTGTACAACAAGGTGTATGCTGAGTATTTCAAAGACAATCAGCCTTGCAGAACAACAGTTGAAATCAACTCCTTACCTACTCCAATTGCGATTGAATTAAAGTGTATTGCTACAATAGATTAAAATTATGATAGGATTTATTTTAAGAGGGATTTTAACCCTTTCATCTTTGTTTTTTACTTTCTGGTTTTTCTATACAGGATTTTGGGGATGGGGAATCACCATGATTTTCGTTTCTACCATTTTTGTATTGAGTTATTTCAGAAATGAAAACATCATTTTGGCTTTGAACGATATTCGAACCGGAAACACAGAAAAAGCCATTAAAAAATTGAACCGTATTAAAAACCCTAACTTTTTGATTCGTACTCAAAGAGCTTATTATTACTACTTAAGAGGTTTGTCTGGTGCGCAAACATTAACCATGGCAGAAACAGAGAAGTATTTCAGAAAAGCGCTTTCTACAGGTTTGAGAACTGATCAAGACCAAGCCGTTGCCAAAATGAATGTGGCCGCAATGTGCATGGGTTCAGGAAGAAAAAGAGAAGCAAAAGTTTTGTTGGCTGAGGCAAAAAAGCAAGACAAAAACGGAATTCTTGCGGAGCAAATCAAAATGCTGAATCAGAGAATGGCTCAGACTGGTTCCAAAAATCAAATGCGAATGGCGCAAATGATGAAGGGGAAGAAGCCGAAGATGAGATAGTTTTTTGAATTCGGAATGCGGAATGCGGAACCGAGCGATAGTGACCTCATCGACCGATAGGGAGATAATTCGGAATGGGTTTGTTTCGTTTAATTATTTCGCGTGCTAGTGCTTGACATTTCTGTATTTCTTGTTTTCTATTATCTGAAAGTCTGACAATCTTAAAGTCCATTTTCCTTTAAATAATTATCTTCGAGGGCTTATAATTTGAAAACCATGAAGATTTCTCTTGTTGCTTTGGCCTTTTTGTTGGGCTTTTGTTCTTATGCCCAAACTTTTACCCATTCGGATTATGAAAAACAGGAAGTGGCCATTCCCATGCGAGATGGGGTAAAATTGCACACTACTATTTATTCTCCTAAAGATAAAAGTCAGAAATACCCTGTGATTATTCAGAGAACTCCGTACAGCTGTGCGCCTTATGGAGATGAAATGCCCAAAGTGATTCATTACAACACTGAACTGGTGGCTTCCGGGTATATTTTCATTATTCAGGATATGCGTGGACGTTGGAATAGTGAAGGAACATTTGAAAACACCAAACCTCCTTACCATTACTGGGACAAAAAGGCAACGGATGAAGTGACTGACAGCTATGATACTTTTGATTGGATCAAGAAAAATCTGAAATCTTCTTTTAATGGGAATATTGGTCAGATCGGGAATTCTTATTTGGGTCATACCGCAGTTGTAAGCGCTGTATCTGGTCATCCTAATTTAAAATGTGTTTTGGGAATGGCACCTGTGACCAATTTCTATTTTGAAGATTTCAATCGCTACGGTTTGTACGGATTGAATTATGCTCCTGTGATGGATGTTTTTGGGATTCAGAAAGAAAAGCCTACCACCAAATCCTGGTACAATGTGGTGAACAAAGAGTTTATGTACGATGTTGAAAATGGGATTTCGGAAGACTACTATGCTTATTTTTTAAAGAAGAAATCACTCAAGAATTTAGACGCAGTCATTGATCCCTCCAATTTTTTCTGGAAAAACATCAAGGAACATCCCAATTATGATGCGTATCGCCAAAAAAGAGATTGGGTAGAATACTTGAAAAATGCCCAATGCGCCACTTTGATTGTTGGAGGATGGAATGATGAACAGAATTTGTACGGTATCCTGAATTCATTCATTAGAATCGATTCAACGGCTTCAAAGGCCAATGTGAAATTGTGTTTGGGTCCTTGGTCTCATGGTCACCCTCAAAGAAGAGATTCAGCTTATTATTTAGGTGATATTTTTTATGGATATAATTTGGCTGAAATTTATCAGAAAGAAGTCGAATTCAACTATTTTGAATACCATTTGAAAGGCAAAGGAAAAGAATTGCCGTTTAAAGCAAGAGTCTTTGATACAGGAACAAAAAAGTGGGTAGATTATCAAAAGAATCCTTTTCAATCGAATCAATATATCAGCTATTTTCCAAATGCCAACGGTAGTTTGACGAAAGCAGCATCAGACCAGAAATTGTCTTTTACGTACCTATCAGATCCGAACAAACCCGTGCCTTATATCGAGGATGAGCAATTTGCCATCATGGCGCCCAAAAGATGGATGACCGACGATCAAAGACATTGCTCCA
>JAGQYP010000107.1 GCA_020436025.1 Crocinitomicaceae bacterium | reverse complement strand
GTGACGTTTGGTCTAAGTTTATGGTTCAGAGTTTTCAAAACCGCGGTTGAAATTTTTCCCTTTTTCAGTCCGGATGGGTCTCCCAGCGAACTATACTATTATCGATCGATACTTCTGTCGATAGGAAAAATTTCCCCGCATATTGCTGACGAAAGCTCCGGGTTAAGAAAAAGACTTATTTCTGGTGATAGACTCAAATTTCAATATAGTTTAATCTGAAAAACTAGGTCCTCGAGCGCGAGCCGAGAGGCCCGGTCTTACTAAGTATAGAGCTCGGTTCCATGAAAAATCTTCTGAAGGCCGTTTTTTGGTGCGGAGTAAAACCCACTCTCTGTGTATCGCACTGATTTCGCCGTGTAACAGCTATTCTCGGTGAATGCACAAACATCTTTGTGAATCTTTGTGTTTTCTTAGTGCATCTTTGTGTAACAAAAAAAACTGGTCACCGGTCCCCGGCCACCGATCCCCTAATCCACCACCAACTTCTTCACAACCACCCAATTCCCTTCTCGAATCACCGCTGAATACACTCCTTCCGCCCAATGACTCACCTGAATTTCTTGCCCTGCATATTTTTTATTCTCAAACACCAGTTGTCCAGTTGCATTGAACACTTTTACATCAACGGGTTTGTTGGTTTTGAGGGTGAAATACTCCTGACTTGGGTTAGGGTACAACTCGATTTGTTCCAGTTCGTTTTCTGTGACGTTCAGACTAGAAACCAGTCTTTGTCCGTCAGAAAAAAGGATGGAATCTAAGCCTGCATTATTTGTTGCTTTTACCGAATAATAATAGATCTGATCATAAATGGGACTTGCTAAAATATGAGAATAAGTCTGAACTAATCCTCCATTCGTCCAGTTGAGAACGTCTGTTGCTCCGGCTGTGGTTCCAATGGCGATTTCGTACATCTGTAATCCAGAATTCGGGTCTGTTGCCGTGCTCCAGTTAGCCTCTAATGTGGTGGAATAAGTTGTGTCGATATCAGCTGTATTTCCATCTTCAATGGATGCGAAAAGGGGTTGGGTCCAATCAATATTTATCAATTCTGTTACGATACTCGAAATATTCTCAGAAGCATCTCTTGTAATCGATTGGATTCTTCCCGATGCTGTGTTGGGGTTTGGGTTTTGGAAACGGATGACTTTTGTGGTATCTGCTCCAATGGTGATCAAAGCACTTGGGTTTCGAGATCTGTACACGGTTAATTCTTCTACAGTCATACTCGCATTTCCTGTTCGAAACGAAATGTAATTACCTGATTGGATCGGATTGCTGTCGGTCCAGTTGGCCGCCAATACATCATCAATAAAAAGCAACATTTCCCCTGAGATGCGGTCAAAACTAAACTTGAAATCGTAAACCGTATTGGGATCAATTTGATAAGGCAAATCCACCAAAGGCGAACCAAAATTATCATTGTCTACTCGGTAAAACTGAATTTTATTGTCATCCACTCGAAACCAAATAAAATAAGAAGCTTGTCTGTTGATAGCAGTTGGGTCGTCGCACAAAATATGCAAACCTGCTCTTCTATTTGTTCCAGATCCACCGATACTTCCTTTCCAGTGGTAGAGGTAGTTATTGGATAAAGTCTGATCCAAGCCCATGTAAATATTTGTATTCGAAAGCCCTTCATCGGTCTGACTCAAATTCCCGCCAGCTATTTGCCAAGTTCCTGTTTGTTGAGTCCACACAGGCTGGAAACTCGCCGTGGTGAAATCATCAAAATAAAATCCTTTGGATGGGTTTGCTGACCAATGGCTTCCATCGTAATGCCCCACATGGTAAAAAGATTGTTCGATACCCGAACCTCCGGCATTGTCCTGATCTGTGAAAGTGGAGGTAAAATCGGTCGTTTGCCAGGTACCCGGAACCGAAATGCCTGTTGTCGGACTCGTTGCATCCACCTGCACCGAGGTATAAGAAGCCTCCCAACCCGGAGCCGTCGTTGCGCAATCCGAGCGGAATTCCAATAGCAAACTTCCTCCTGAAGAAGTGATGGTTCCAGGACTGTTGGTTCCCGTATACACGCCAATCAGAGGAGAGTTGATCGAGTTTCCGTCGTAGATGTACAAATAATCCCAATCCAATTCCGTTTCAAAAGTGGAGAAAGTTAATGTGATGTTCGCTGTTTGTGGAGGTTGGATTAACCATAAAAGTCTTTCATCGTCCGAGTAATCGTTTCCAGATCCACCTGAGTCGGTTAGGTTGCCACTTGTCGCCGTTACAGCTTGGATCGCTGGATTGTCATTGATCAAGCGGTAATATTTTTCCCAATTCCAATAAATTCCGGGGTCGGTATGTGTTTGGTTGGCATAATGCTGATGTCCTTTAATTTTGGTACAGCCACCCAAAAGATCTGTTACATCACTGGCCGGTCCAAAATAAGTTCGAAGCGGATTGATGCCATAGCCACTTTGTGTAATATCTCTCGAAAGATCAGCCGAACTGATATACATTTCTTCCGTGTACCAAGAAGGATCGGTTACAAAACCTTCATGTTCATAACCAATCGTATAGGGATTTTCCGAGCCCACATGCCAGGCTTTGTCTTCCTCCAAAACCATCTGAGTCACTTGTCCGTCCGAAGATTGAATCACATAATGGTAAGAAACATTTGCCGTGGGATTTTGCGCCCAGGAAATAGCTCCACCATAAGAACCTTGAATCGTATGAATGGTAATGGCAGAAACCGGTGTGCCCGCTCTGGAACTGTAATTACTTGGATCCGCCGCTACCCATAAAGCAGGACCGTATTGCGCTGTTCTATTCGCTGGAACCAAGTATTCATCACCTAGCGGAGTCACCACTTTTCCTTGAGGAAGTAAAACCCGTTTTGCAGATAAAATTTCAAAATTATTCGCTCCAAAAATCTCGATATAATCAATGGAATGCGGATGGAAATTATGTTTTTGAGCAAACTTTGGGTCGTTCAATAGTTTCAAAACCTCAAAAGCCTGAATGTCGCGAGCATACTGATTCACCATACCCGAAGTTGGGATTTCGGAAAGCTGTAAAAGCGTTTGGTAGATTCTTTCACCCGTACTCCCTTGGTTATTTTGATTGTAAAGTTGTTCGAAAGCACTTGCAAAAGCCTCAATTTGTAGAGAAACAGAACTTTTTTGATCTGCAATAGAGATTCCAGAAAGCGTTTCCACCAAAGCAGCGTTCTCGATAAAGTAGTTTTTTCCATTGTCAAATAAACCCATTACTCCATAAGGCAAAGGCATGCCAGAACAGGATTCTAAATAGGAATCATCAATATTCTGCATATGCGTATGAGCCCAAGAATAGGCTTCTAAAATTCCCTCAGGTAAGGTATGTTGCATGTAGTAAGAGCTAAAGTTGATTTGTCCGATAAGGAACAAAGGAAGAAAGGCTAAAACAATAGCGAACTTTTTCATAGTGAGTGATTTGACTTTGCAAATTTAGGGTTTTAATTAAGAATTAGGAATTATGAATTAAGAATTAGGAATTAAGAACCGAGCGATAGCGAGCTCATTGACCGATAGGGAAATAATTAAGAATTAGGAATTAAGAATGAATAATGAAAAATTGGAGTGGAGTGGACTTTCTCTCCGTGTATCACCGTGGTTTCTCCGTGTATCGCCGTGTCACAGCTAATTTTGGTGATGGCTTAAACATCTTTGCGAAACTTTGCGGGTTCTTTGCGTTGCTTTGCGTAATTATGGAGTTGTGGGTTAGCTGTGGTTTGGAGTTTTACCTGAGCTTGTTACTTTTTTTTCATCGCCAAAAAAAAGTAACCAACTAAGCGACAGCGTTCTCTCGAACACCATTGAAAAATTTTAAATTGTGAGAAAAAAAAGTCTAGGCTGTCAGATGATTTTTCCATTCCACCTTCCTTCTATACTAAGTGCGGCCGGGTGATCTCTCCACTACGTTCCGAGCTTCCCGGTCTTACTAAGTATAGAACTCGATTCCATGAAAAAATCTTCTGAAGGCCGTTATTTAGGGTTGGGAGAAGCTTACTCACCGTGCATCACCTTGATTTCTCAGTGTATCGCCGTGTTACAGCCAATCTCGGTGATGGCTCAAACATCTTTGTGAATCTTTGTGTTTTCTTTGTGTGGCTTTGTGGAATAGATTTTTTGGTTTGTTGAGGTTTGGAGTTTCGCCTAAGGTTCGTTACTTTTTTTTCATTGCCAAAAAAAAGTAACCAAAAAAAGTCTAGGACCTTTCGAAGGCAATTTTTGAAGTGACTATATAGAAAATCTAAGGTTCAGAGTTTTCAAAACCGCGGTTGAAATTTTTCCC
>JAGQYP010000106.1 GCA_020436025.1 Crocinitomicaceae bacterium | reverse complement strand
TGAATTATATGAAGCAATTGATATTTTTTCTCTTTATAGCAGAGAGTTAAATTGAATTACAACAAAACAAACCTATATGGATAGAATGTTTGCGATTGGGGATATTCAAGGATATGAAATTGATCGCTCAGGAAAATATTGAAATTAAACAGTAGGTTATGTGGAAATGGTTTAAGAAAAAAGAAGATAAATCCACTATAATGGAAGAAGAATCAGAAGATCGGGAGCGAACTTTTCGGGAGCGAATGGAAGTTGGAAAGAGAATTCTTGCTCTATTGGCGGTGATAGGAAAAGTGCATGACGATAATCCGCAGTTTAACAATTGGTTTGAGCGAAATAAGATAGAAGAATATCTATCAGAAAAAGAGAAAACCTTATGGCAAAGTGAAAATCCATCGAAAGAAGAATTGATAAAATTTAGTTGGCGGGCAGAAGCATTGACATCACTTTTATGGGCAGCCAAAATGATCGAAAACATGCCAGGACTAAACAAACAATATAATATCTTTTCCAACCCTAAAGTTCTGGAAATACTTAAAAATCCGGAAAGTTTTCTCAATACAATTGAGCTCAGAAATGAAAAAGAAATAGAAGAAATGGAGGAGGAATTATATGAACAACATTGGAGAGTAAGAGATGCTCAATTATTTAAGAAACCGATGCCAAATGAATTAGCCCCCAGTATAGTTTATGAAAGAAGATATGGATTGAGCTGGATAGTTGGCTGGGGAGAAGATTGGGATCATGTACCAACGGATACCTGATACATTTTAGCTTTTAAAGTCATAAATGATATTTTCACAAAAAATAAGACATTAGCTTTGCCCTTCTATATTATCTTTTGTCCAGCAGTCAGTATTTGCCTTAACTCTAGCCTATAAAACAATGAGAATAGAAGAATTTGAAACAAATTGTGAAGACGGAGTAAAGTTGTTTGGTAATTTATTAATTCCCGACAATCCAAAAGCCGTTGTACAGTTTAATTGTGGAACGGCTACAAAAAAGGAATTTTACCGTCCTTTTCTTACCTACTTGGCAGAAAACAACTATTTGTGCTGTTTATGGAATTACAGGGGAAGCGTGAAGACAGATAACTTGAAAAACAGCACTTTCCGATTTGCAGATTATGGAACCAGGGATATACCTGCCATAAAAGCATACCTGGACAAGCGTTTTCCAAATCTGCCCTTTTTATTCATTGGACACAGTGCAGGTGGCCAACAAATTGGGTTTGCAGAAAATTTAGACAATGTAAAAGGCAATATCAACATTGCTGTTTCTTCCGGGTACTACCCAAATATGCCTTTGAGTTACAGAATAAAGGCGTATTTCTTTTTTTATATCTTTTCTCCAATTAGTGCCTTGCTTAATGGTTATGTAAAAGCCAAACCTTATGGTTTTATGGAAAATCTCCCTAAAGGAGTTATATTTGAATGGCGAGATTGGTTAGAAAAAGAAGATTATTTTTTCAATGAAAAATTTTACGGGATAACGGTTCCAATAGGGCAATTCAAAAAATTCAAATTCCCCATTCACGTCATTTATTCAGTAGATGATACGATTTCCAACGCAAAGAACTCCAAAGCATTTTGGCAAAATGTGAGCAGCGATAAAGGGATAACATTTAGAGAACTAACACCCAATGAATTTGGGCTGAAAAAAATTGATCATTTTGGTTATTTCAAAAAAATAATGAAAGACAAACTTTGGCCAGATATAGTCAAACGACTTGACAATTTGATAATTTGAATATTGATACAAAGTGTGGAAAATATCCAATCTTCTTGTCAATAATAAATAAGGAACAAATTGAGTTTTTCCTCCTTGCTAAAGGAATTCGATCAAACTTAATAACTACCAAATGCACTCACCGTCTTCAGAATACATTTCAAAATGGTTGAAATATATACAAGAATGGATAATCAGGCTTAATTTCCATGAATTGGATATATTGAAAGAACCATTATCAAAAATAGGTAAGTATTGGGAGGGTGATACGACAATTAATTTAGAAGAGATAAAAGTTAATCTTTGGAAATGGGTTGATCTTAATGGAGGGCCTGGTATTTCGCAAAATAAAGAAATGATAGCTGTTAGAATGACATTATGCCTATGTTATGACGACTTATTAACTTTTGAGGAACTTGATCAATTAGGCTTTTTTGAGGATTTACTATCTGTGGCTGGAGTCTCACAAGAAGAAATACAGAAATACCTTTTGAAATAAATATTAAAGTTCTGTAATGTTAGCTAACACATTTTATCCTCTCTTTTTTTAACTTGCAGTTTGATTATTAGTCCCTCACACTAAAAATCCTTCAAAATCCCTCAATGCAACACATACATAAAATCATCGCTTTTTCACTCCTGTTATTGGCACTTATTTCATCCTGTAGTGAAGAAGATAAAGCTCCTTCCAGTATTGAAGCGAAAATTGAGCAACCCACTAACCCCAATGACAGCGAGCTTGCCCTCTTAATGCGAGCCATGTTTGATGAAGCCCAACAAATCAAACACCAGGTAGCTAATGAAAGGCCTGTTAAGTTTCATGTAAATCATAGTAATATTTTGACAGCTAGTGCTACTGAACCCGAAAAAGCAGCTTCAGATGAGTTTAAGGCCTTTGCCAATGGTTACCTGGAAAGTGTGAAAAATATGCAATCAGCAAGCCCAACCCAAATGGTAAGTCTATATGATAATATGGTTGAAAATTGTATGAGTTGTCATAGGGCGATCTGTCCCGGGCCATTGACAAGGATTAAGAAACTACAATAATCATTTTTAAACTGTACAAATATGAAAACACTCTTTCTACTGACTTTAACTTTCTTCTGCCTAAAGTTACACGCCCAAACAATCGAGGAACTGTACAACCAGGAAAAGTTTTCCGAATTGATTTCCTATGCAGATAAAACGGATAGCCTGGAAAATGAAGATCTTTATTGCATTGGTTATGCCTTTTTTCAACTGGAAAAGGACAAGGAAGCGATTCTCATGTATGACAAAGCCATTGAAAAGGGGCTGGATGAGGATTATATCTACCTGTTTAAAGGACTCGCCCAAAGATATGACAAACAATTTGACGAGGCAGAGAAGAGTTTTCGGGAAGCGATTAAAAGGAATCCTCTGGCTCAGAAAAATTACACAGAACTGGCAAATTGTTTCTACGCACAGGATCAATACGATACCGCTTTGGTCTATTTCAAAAGAGCACGTGAACTCGATTTTGAACTAGGCGATCCTTATTTGAAAATACCCAATATTTATCAGATTCAGGAAAAATATGAAGAGGCATTATCAGAATATAACATAAGCCTTGGAATGATAGATCAATCTGATCCCTATTATTATGAAATTTTGATGGGAATCGGACAATTGGAATACACATTTACGGAAAATTACAAAGCTTCTGCCGAAGCCTATGCAAAAGTAGTTTCTGATGTTCCGGAGTATTATCCTATCTATACAAAACTGATCAAATCGTATTATGCGGCAGAGGAATATGGAAAGGGAGATAGCCTGTTTTATATACTCAGAAGTGCATACGAAAAGGAAGAATTGCCAGAGGAAATGATGGAGTCTGGAATGATAGGAATGTCTCAATTTGAATGGAATGACAGACCTGTTTTGGTCATGCGGATGTTAAAAGAGCCTTCAAAACTACTGGATATTAAATACAAAGTTTATTTGTTAAACGAAACTGGTGATGATATAGACCGCATGCTGATGACCGAAAAAACCATCCAATTGGAAAAAGATGGAGCAAAACATTTGTTGTGCGAACGAGGAAAAAATGGGGCTCATTATACCTATTCTTATGGTTGGTCTTCAGATGAAATTGAATATGAAAGTCTGAAAAAAGCTTCCATCATGGTATTTGAGAAAGAATTAACCCCTTCTGCTTCATCCAATTTTTCGATACCTAAGAATACTGAAGAAAAGAAAGAGGATACTTCCAAGAAGAAGAAAAAGAAAAAAAAGAAACGAAATAAGTGAAGAAAATCTCAGAAGAGGAATTAAAACAATCTCCAGTTGTTGCGAACTGTCGGATGAACCGAAAATGGTAGCTGTTAATTCGGATGATGAAGTAATTTCTTAGAAAATGGTATTTATCCAACCCTTTACCTAATTTCGGCCTATTGATAAACCCATGCTTTACGGTTAAACAATATGGACAAAGTCAGATCGCATTTTTATTCAAAGGTTGTTGATGAGTTGATTCCCGACAAAAACGCTTCTATTCTTATTTGTGGAGGGGGAGAACTGGATAAAAATACATTCCTGGAACTGGGATTTTCAAATGTTACGGTTTCCAACCTGGATGAAAGAATGCACAAGGATTCTTATCACCCCTTTAACTGGAGTTTTGAAAATGCGGAAAACCTTTCTTTTGAGGATGAAAGTTTTGATTATACAG
>JAGQYP010000105.1 GCA_020436025.1 Crocinitomicaceae bacterium | reverse complement strand
GTTTCCTGAGCAAGTGATATTGACGCCCTGTCATGGTGATGGCTTTCGCTGGTGGTTTACCTCTACTCATAGAATATCATCTTAAAGAAAAAGCAAGATACCAAAATACTATCATTTATTTTGTGCCGAAGGCACTAGGGAGATTGATATTCTAATTAAATCTTCAATAAATGGCATGGAGATTCTGATTGCTATTGAATGTAAAAACTTTAAAAAACCGATTCCAGTAGAAAAGATTGAAGCTTTCCATAGTAAGTGTTTAAGAATAAAAGGAATATCAAAAAAAGTGTTCGTATCATCAAATGGCTATCAAGCTGATGCTTTTGGTGCCGCTAAAGATTTTGAGATTGATTTATATCACCTAAATGAAATTTCTCAAAATGCAATTGTAGAATGGTTACCACAAATTAAACAGTTAAATGCCAATATTAAAATAAAATTACCTTATAAAATCAGTATTGACAAAGATGAGGCTGAATTTGTACCTAACGCAACAGAAGACCATGTTAAGGTATTTCTTCCTGAAAAAGAAATACCAATCTCAATTCCTATGTTATTATGGAATCATTTTGTTGTTACCAAGCAAATCCAAATTAAAAACTATATGTTATTAGATTTTATGAGAAGGAAAGAAAAGGATTATTCAATTGTAAAAACAGAAATACCTTTCCGGTATCGACATAAAGGTCTATATACGATTGGAGCTGATAATAAAAAAATTCCTATTCTTGAAATTACTGCTTCATTGGTTTGTTGGTATGAAGAAACTGATGTTAATGCAATTGAAGCTAAAACATATGGTAAGGACAATGCTTTTGCTGAAGCGAACTTATTATCATTAGATATTGGGAGCCAAGAAAAAATTGATATTATTTTTTCTGGCAAAAAGGATATGACTGTTTTTCAAACAACTAATGATGGTAATGTGAATAAATTACAGACTCTTGTATCCTATGATCCCAAGGAAGATAAATTCGAATTCTACGATTATAATGAAAGTGACGAGGATTAGGCAATTTACATCAAACAATAATTCAATTCACTCTTTAATCGAGGAGGGGCAGCATTATATAAAAGAAAACCCTACCAATCTTCCCCCAAAATTCGTAAATTAAGCCAGAATACTAATAAGACAGTCAATGAGTGTTATTATCACAGACGATATCCTAAGACTAGCCAATATGTCAGAACCAGAATTCAAACTGGAATTAGGAATATTCCTGTATTCACGTAAAATTTTGACCTTAGGCAAAGCGAGTGAATTTGTTGGTATTCCTAAACTCATCTTCCAGCAAGCACTTGCGAAAAGAGAAATATTTGTTTCCTATGATCAGGAGGAGTTTGATCAGGATTTGGCAGAAATTAAAGCAAAGTACGGTAAGTCTTGATAGTTGTAAGTGATACTTCTGCGATCAGTTCACTATTGGTAATTAATCGTCTGGATCTATTGGAGAAGGTCTATGGACATGTTATTATCCCACGAGTAGTTCTGGAAGAAATACTTGCTTTAGAAAATTTTGGATATGATATAAGTGCTATTCATGAAGCTTCCTGGTTGGAAATTACTGAGCCATCCAATAGAGAATTAGAAGCCGAATTACATAAATTTCTTGATGCAGGAGAGTCAGCCGCGATTGCTTTAGCAAAAGAGTTAAATCCTGACTATTTGATTATAGATGAAAAAAAAGGGCGGGAAGCTGCGAAAATATTGGGTGTTGCAATTATCGGATTGGTGGGAATATTAATTGAAGCGAAAGAGCAAAAAATCATTACTCAAGTTAAGCCAATCCTTGACGAATTAATGGAAAAAGCAGGTTTCCGAATAAGTAGTACATTCTATTCCTATATTCTGAATCAAATAGATGAGTCCCCCATATAGAAACCTAAAATGAGAAAACCACTCAAAATACCAAGAATCATAAAAATCAATCAGATAAGTGGATTTCAGGTTTTCTGTGCATTTAATAACGGAGAACACCGAATCATAGATTTTAAGCAATTATTTGAAAAGTGGAATTATCAGTCTGATGATTTTCGATCCAAATTATTAGATCAGGAAGAGTTTTCGAAGGTGAGGGTGAATGAAGGAACTTTGCAGTGGCCAAACTTAACTCAGAAACTCAAACTTTCTAATGGGTTGGAATTTGATGCAATGTTTGATCTCGATCCCGTCGTTTTATATGAAGAGAGTATTTCGGATGAGGAAAGAAATAAAATGTATCAGATTGGAGACCTGATCAAAAACGCAAGGATAGAAGCAGGGTTAACTCAGACAGAACTGGCGAAAAGAAGTGGAACAACCAAAAATTATATTTCAAGAATAGAAAACAATCGGTCCGATCTTGAGGTAGGCACGCTTATCAAAATTATTGAAATAGGATTGGGCAAAAAGCTGAAGATTGGAATTGGATGAATGATTATGGGAATACGCCAGATTTTCCCCTGACTTTCATTTCTTCCCCCTTAAAATGGTTTTGGCAGTAACGATCAAGAATGCAAAGCATTCTTATGCTTATCTGGCGGAAAGCCAGTTCTACGACCCTGGCCTTGCGGGAAACCCTTTTTAAGGGGTTGGTGCTAGTGCGACTCGAAGATGCCATGAAGGTAAGGGTTCAAAAATGGGCAGATGGAGACTCCTAAATACCCTGCATCAGTTTTCATGTGAATGAGAGCGAAACTTTACATATACAGATAAAAAAAACATAACTTCACCCCACAAACATTCCACATTCAACAAACAAAAAAATGAATTTCACCATCAAACTGAAGCGAATCAAAAAAATTGAAAAAATAGAGGGCTATTGGAAAAAAGAAGATTATGTGAATCTACTCGAATTATTTGACTATTCAGATGCGCAAAGCCTGCCTGAATCAGAGCTGTGGGATATGCTTTCAATGGCGATTTCTGATTTTGAGCCTGAGGAAGCTGCGGAAATCGTTCTTACTTACAAATTGAAAAATGTGTTAAAGGGTGGCCAAATCAAAAACTTGTCCCATGAAATGCTTGAAGACAGAGTGGCCGAAGAATATCCCGATATCTCTTTGCATTATCCCCTGTTTAATATCAACCAACTGCTTTATGAGGCATACAACGGAAAATTCCCGAGAACATTTGCAGCAGTCCTTGATATCGAACTTGATTTTTCGGGAAAGGTTGAGGTTACAAAGGAAATTGTCTTGCGAACCATAAGTGATCTCTTAACAGACAAAAGTTTATTAAAAAGGCTTTTTAATGAGCAACTTGACTCCGAGAAAGAATTAAAAGATGCAGAAAGCATTATTTGGGAATTAAAACCTATTGGGGAAAACCTTTACCAATTGATCTCTTCTGACTATTGGCTGAATAAGGAAGATTTTGAAATGGATGAATATTCTGGAGTGCTTAAAGAGGAAGAAATCACGCATGTAAAAGGGAATAAGGAATAAAATGTACTATATTCTGCTGCTAATTCGCCAAAATAATAAATAACATGACTATGAAAAACTTCCTCATAATCATCGGAATCCTGGGAATAATCATAACCGCTCTAAAATTTAGTATCTCTACCCAAACCTGCAATCATCCTCATGAATCTGAACTTCACGAGTTATCGAATGAGTTAGACGAAATCGAATCGACTTTGCTAGATATTGAAGTAGTCATGGATGGAAGAATCTCAAATTTGGATAATTCTGAATTGTTAAAAGAGTTTCAGATCATTAAGAACGAACTGAATGGCGTTAATGAAAAATATAGCCAAATAGCAGACTGTAAAGGCAAAAAGAATGATGAAATACTGGAAAAGGTCAAGCTGCGAATCGATCATGCAGTAGATCGTTTATTGGATGTCGTTTTAGATAAATTTGAAACTCATTGCCGGGATTAATATCACGGACTGTTTGACAATAAATCTTCCTATCTTCGCCCACCTATGAACGAATACTTCAAATCAATCATCCTCCAAAAAACAGGGGCCGATTCTCTATTTACAAAGGAAATCATCCAGGAATTGTGGAGCGGCTATGGAAAAATCATGCGAATCGGTTTGGTGAATGCTTCCGTCGAAAGTGTAGTGGTAAAGCATGTTCAATTGCCTCGATACAAAAATCACCCCCGGGGATGGAATACCGATATTGGTCATCAGCGAAAGGTGAAATCATAT
Source organism: Crocinitomicaceae bacterium (assembly GCA_020436025.1). Classification (GTDB taxonomy): domain Bacteria; phylum Bacteroidota; class Bacteroidia; order Flavobacteriales_D; family Crocinitomicaceae; genus JAGQYP01. Next base: position 412 of record JAGQYP010000105.1, on the reverse strand, counting down.
CAGGTAGAAACAACCTGGTATGACCGATACAGCAAAGATAGTACTGCACGTCTTCCGCGATGTTTAGCCATCGAGACGCAGGGCGATGAGGTGTTGATGGTGCTGGAGGATTTGGATGAAGCAGGTTATTCCTTACGCAAGAGATCTGTTACCTGGGAAGAAATAAGGGCTTGTTTGGCGTGGCTGGCACAGTTTCACGCAAGTTACCTGGGAAAAGTTCCCGATGGGCTTTGGGAAGTGGGAACTTACTGGCATTTGGAGACCAGGCCCCAGGAATTAAAAGTGCTGGATGATCGCAGGTTAAAGGAGGCTGCTTCTATGATTGATACAAAGCTGAATACATGTAAGTACCAAAGCTTTGTTCACGGGGATGCCAAACTGGCAAATTTTTGTTTTTCTAAAGATGGAAAGG
>JAGQYP010000104.1 GCA_020436025.1 Crocinitomicaceae bacterium | reverse complement strand
TGTTGTGTTTGGCATTTTAAATTCTTACAAATTCTCTAAAATTATCTTTGTCTATGACATGGCTTTCTGCGTTGTATGACTCAACAAATGTTTTAGGTAATTTTGTAGTCTTTTTACTATTCCATTTAAATTCATAGCCTGTGATCATCCCACCATTATCCTCTACAAAATCAACTTCCTGTTGTTGTTTGGTTCTCCAAAAATATGTTCTTGCAAGGCTTTGTTTATATTCTATTTGTTTTATTCGCTCAGAAATTAAGAAGTTTTCCCATAAGGCACCTTTATCAGTTCGCAATTCAATAGGATTAAAATTTCCGATAACCATGTTCCGAACCCCATTATCGTAAAAATAGATCTTCTTGTTCGTCTTTATTTCATTACGAACATTTCTACTAAAACTACCTAATTTAAAAATGATGTATCCTTTTTGAAGAATATCAATATACTTGCTGATGGTATTTTTATCAACATTGACAATTTGGGCCAATTCCGAATAATTTACCTCACTGCCTACCTGAAGCGCTAATGCCTGAACAAGTTTTTCAAGCACTTCCGGCTTTCTAATATCCGAATAGGATAAGATGTCTTTATATAAATAACTATTAACCAAATTCCGAAGTACGCTAATTTCATCCCCAACATTATTTAAAACATCAGGGTAAAATCCATAAAGCAATCTATTTTCTAGTTGTTGTTCTGAATTCAAATAACCATGATGGTTTTCAAATTCTTCCCATGAAATTGGAAATAATTGATATTCCCATTTTCGACCGGTCAACGGTTCATTTATCTTGTTAGACAGGTCAAAGGATGAAGAACCACTTGCAAATATTTGGACAACCTTGAATCTATCAGTAATTATTTTCATAGTAAGCCCAATGCCTTCGATTCTTTGTGCTTCATCAATAAACACAAATTTATATTTACCCAAGATTGCTCTTATTTGTTCTGTATTTGGTTCAGTTAATAGTGTTCTGGTTTTAGGATCATCACCGTCAAGAAGCAAATATTCTTTTGTTTCAAGAATAGATTCTATTAGCGTCGTTTTCCCAACTTGTCTAGGACCAATTACGACTATCGCTTTGCCAGAACCTATTCTTTCTTCAATCTTATCTCTTAAATATCTTGAGTACATCTCTATTTTTATTCAAAGATAGTGCTTTTCGTGATTATATTCACCAATAGTTATATTTTTTAGTGATTTTGAACTACCTTTTTGTTATCGCCTTACGATAATTGAAAACAAATCCATATTACCTCAAGGGGTACAAACCAAATATGTGTAACCTAAAAACTTTCAGAAAAAGACAAGCTAGCTTCTGGTTTGGGTTGATTTTGATAAAGGTAGTGAAAAATTGGTGTGGTGATTGGTTTGTATGTTAGAGTGCTGGTGAGATTTATTTATTTCAGCCAATTACTGATTTGAAATTCATTTAGCTATTGCAGCACATCGATTAATTTTTCAACTGTTTTTTTTCCGTTTTTATATCGAACTAATCTTCCCGTCCACAGAACATCTGCCCTTTTAGGAATTTCTTCACGATTCTTATCCAAAAATGTAGACAACTTTTTTAAGTATATAAGTTCGGAATCAACATTATACTTTTTGACGATGATTTTCCCTGTTCTTTTAGACATCATGTCAATCGTTGAATCGATTTGAATATTTCCATTTTCAAAGTAAGTTTTATGATGGTAAAAGAACAAAGATTTGTCATCGTAGCAACATGTCATATATTCTTTTTGGACGACATCTAAAAAGTCAGAATAAACCTTACCACTTGCACTATGTCCTTTATATTCCAAATTGTATGAAGTCATAAATGTACTTACCTCAATATTGTTGGTAATTTGAGATTGAACCAAGTTTGATAAAAAGATCAGGAAAAGCAATGTATAAATTCTCATATATATAAGATGGAACCCTTGCTCTTTTTCCATATTTTGTCTGATATTTTTGATTTAATTTAGCTCTTTTCCCTATTGAAATAAAGTTGTTTTGGCATTAAGATATTTTACTATCCAAAATCAATTCAATTTCATCCAACCTGAATCTATTCTGAAATAATCATTCTCACCTTCTATTCCTATTGCGAACAAATCTAAAGATTGGGTTTGATTGTAAATTTCAAAGAAAGAAGTGAATTGCATTGCAGATTTCCAACATTCATTGGGTTTGTCCATGTGATAGAAATCGATCTTGTACATAAACTTATTCAAACCGTTTTCAGTTGTTTTTCCAATTATAACTTTAATTCCAAGACTATCAGTAACTTTTAAACTTGGTGTATCACAATTTATATTGCCTTTAAAATGGAGGTCAATTTTTAATTTCTCTTGACCCAAAGTAATTGATTCTATTTTCAGTTCAAAAGCTAGTGTTTTAGAGTGTTTCTTTACGTGATAAAAGTTTAATGTTGCATCTCCTGGATTCTTTGGTTTTCCTTTGTCATCGCAACAACCACCCAAATAGATATTTGATTGAGATATTCCAAGATGAACTGTAAATAGTGCAATGATGTATAAAAATGTCTTCATGGTTTTAAAAATACTTTAATCTAATTTAAAATTGGAATGAACTTGATGATATTATCAAATATTAATCTTATTTGGATATTGCTAAAACAGAATCTACGTTCACTCCAGATTCCTTCCAATAATCTTGATAGTATTTTAATTGTTCTTCCAGTCTGATATCCTCACCTTTTAGTTTTCTTTGATAACTGTCCAAAATGATTGAAGACATATCATCAGGATGAAGAATTCCCATTTTAAATAAGTCCTGATACAAAACAGAATTCCCCCACAATCCCCAGTTATTTCTCAAATACATTCCAAATCCAAAATGAACAAAACTTGAAAATTCACCGTCGGGCAAACATTTGATCCATTCTTGAATATGAGAATTCACCAATGTATCGAGAGTAACTAAACATTCATCAAAATTTCTCGGTATTTGATTCACCGGACCAAAAGTATCTGCTTCAATTCTCTTAATCTCACATAAAAGTGAATCACATTCAACTCTTTTTAAGGAGTCAAGCTCATGCTGATTAACAATTTTCTCTTCCACTTCGCCTTCCTTTTTTGAAATACATGAAATCAAAACAAGGCATCCAACTGCATAAATAATGTTCTTCATGATTTTTATTAATAAATGCAGGGATTTGAAAATGGAACGAGGAAATAGTAAACATACTAGGAGTATCAGTGTTCGGACTTTATGATTTTAGGATTTTATAACCTTTTGCGATATCCGATATCCTTTTTTTTGTTACACGGAGATGCACGGAGAAGGCACAGAGATTCACGGAGATGTTTCTTTGATGTTATGACTTTATGATACTATGATTTTATGACCTTATGAAAAACTGGTCACCGGTCACTGGTTACTGGCTACTTGGAACTTGGAACTAATCAAAATTTCCCCTACTCTTTCACCAACTTCCGAGTAAAAACCTCCCCTTTAGAGTAAATCATCAGAATATAGGTTCCGGATTCTTGTTCGGCGATGGAGAAACTGGGATTTTTGGTGGTTTTGACCAGGCGACCATTGAGATCGTAAATATTGATCTTATCTAAATCCTTTGCTTCTATATTGATGTTTACCTGATCTATTGTGGGGTTCGGGTAAACGATGGGAAGCTCTATTTCTGGATTTTCAGCGATCTCCAAAACGATTTCGGGAATGTACAATTCGATCAGCATGACGCCATTGGCTTCGATGTGGAAGGAATAGATGGAGTCTGACAGATTGATGTTTTCTCTTTCAAAGTCGCTGTTGGGGTAGAGATAATTTACGGCGCTTACTCGGTTGAATCCTGCGTTGAGTAAGGAATCGTAGCGGAAAATGACGTTGTTGTGCGTGGAATCGATCCGAGTTTGTTGACCCGTGTGGTTTCCTGCAATTCCTGGAATGATCAAATCTATATTTCTTCCATTTTGGAAGTCGGCTTGTGCAGTTTGGTAAACTGGAATGCAGGAATTGATCGCAATGGTAAGTGGATCGGTTCCAGTTAAAACAATAAATCCTTGTAGTACAGAATCCAGTTTGGAAGCGGTGTAGCCTTGTTGTTGCAAATCGGTGCCGCTTACTTGGTAATCATAAAACAAGGTAAAAGCTGCTACGGCTCTTCCGTCCAAAGCATAATTGGAAACCAGAATTTTTAATGTATCGTTCTCATAAGTCGAGAGAATATTGAGATTGCGGTAATTGGAGCTGTCGACGCTGAGAAGTGGTCCGCCCAAGGAATTCAACAATCGTAAAGCTTTCCATGAAGGCTTGTGCAAGGCGCCCCAAGAAAGTAAACCATAATCTCCGTGGAATTCGGTTGTACTGGAATCAAAATCTTGCCAAGCGGCTACTTGATGGGCTGTAATTCCATGTTCAAATAGCGATTGGGTATGATTGACCATATACGCAGCATCCAAAATCGTTTCTCTATATCCAGCACCCAAATTCCATTCAGAAACAATCAAAGGCACTGCACCATGACCCGAGCTTACCAATTTCTGATTGAGATAGTCAAAATACCTGTCTTGTGAATGCAAATTGATCCCGAAATTATGCCAGGAAACGAAATCCAGAGGCATCCCCCATGTAACGCAACTGTCGATGACTCTTGCAATAATGGTGGAATCGAGTTGGGTATCGCTTAAATAACCATTTGGAAAACCTCCACTG
>JAGQYP010000103.1 GCA_020436025.1 Crocinitomicaceae bacterium | reverse complement strand
GCATAAAGGTTTAGTGAAACAAACAGAAATAGGGCTGTTACACGGAGATGCACGGAGAAACACGGCGATACACGGAGAAAATTAATGATTCTAAACATAAAACTCGAAAAACTCTACATTCGAATAACTCTACACCCGAATAATTCTACATTCGAAAAACTCTACACTCAAATCACCATTTCCGATTAAATTTAGCATCAATCAGTTGGTGATTTTCATTCGTCGTTTTCGCATAATTGAATCCATTATAAACTGATGCCGCACCTACTGCTCCATTTTTGCCTAAAGCTAAAAATCCAACTTGCAGCCCAGTAAGATCTTTATGTTTTCGAATAATTCTGTTGACAGCCTCTTCGCAAGCCTCCTGAGGGGTTTTTCCTGCACGCATCAACTCTACAATGGTGTGCGAACCAGCTATACGAACTACTGCTTCTCCCAGACCCGTTGCACATGCTGCTCCCACTTCATTATCCACAAACAAACCAGCACCAATGATGGGTGAATCACCTACTCTTCCATGCAATTTATAGGCCCAACCACTCGTTGTGCAGGATCCGGATAAATTTCCATGAGCATCCAGAGCCAGCATGCCAATAGTATCGTGATTTTCATGATTGATTTCAGGTTTTTTCTGATCTTCTGATTCTTTCCATTCCTGCCAAGCTTTCTTCGCTTCTGCAGTGAGCAAATTTTTATGTGGAAATCCTTTTTCTAGGGCAAAATCATAGGCTCCTTTTCCAACCAGCATCACGTGAGGTGTATCCTCCATCACTTTTCTGGCTACTGATATTGGGTGTTCGATATCGGTCAAACAAGCTACTGCACCACATTCATTTTCATGGTTCATGACACAAGCATCCAAGGTCACAATCCCATCTCGATCTGGCAATCCGCCTAAACCTACACTCCTATTGTTGGGATCTGATTCCGTTACCATAACCCCTTTTTCGACTGCGTCAAGGGCCGTTCCATTTGCTTTTAAAACCTCCCAAGCAGCTTTGTTAGCATCCATTCCATGGTTCCATGTAGAAATAACTATAGGTTTCATTGACTTCGTATCTGTAATGATCTTTGAATCTGATTGTTCACTATTGATTTCGCATCTAGCTGTAGATTGAATAGCCATGATTCCCCCTACTCCTAATACACTCTGTTTGATAAATTTCCTTCTCGACATGGTTTTAAATTTGGTTTAATATATAAAAAATGGCTTAATCTATTAAATCTAAAAAAAGGAATAAGTCCATCCAACCTTTCAGATTGAATTCACGTTATAGTAAACAAATAGCTAGACTTCCTGGTCAGATATTTTAAATAGTTTATTTTCGCTAACAATACCTCGTGTTATGAAAGCGCAAAAGCCATCCGGAAACGGGTGGTTTTTCGTTTCTAAAAAGCTTTGTAACTTCGTAAACTATGAGAAATACAGGAAAAACCTATTTGCTTAGAGAAAGAATTCAGGTAATCGACCCAAAAATTACGCACAAAGATTTCATGCACCTGGATCTTTCTAAACACAACCCTGAACTAGAAAAAGTGGACATTACCTCTCCTTCTCAAATGGAGCTGCATATTCAATCCCTACTCAAAGAATCAAACAAAAAAGCGGCAATTGGTGGTTATTTGGAGGAAAGAAATCTGTATAAAAGAAGTGAGTATTTCACAAATTCAGATCAGGAAGATCGAACAATACATCTCGGAGTTGATATTTGGACAGGCGCAGGAACATCAGTCTTAGCCGCATACGATGGCAGAATTCACAGTTTTAATTACAATCAAAATTTTGGAGATTATGGACCGACCATCATATTGGAACATGAAATCAATCAACAAATTTTCTTTTCGCTATATGGCCATTTGAACTTAGAATCTCTAAACAACATTGAAGTGGGTCAGCCAGTAATACAACAACAAGAAATAGGTTGGCTCGGCACATCTGATGTAAATGGTAATTACGCTCCTCATTTGCATTTTCAATTGATTTGGGATTTACAAGGAATGGAGGGGGATTACCCAGGAGTTTGTACGAAAAGTGAAATGGAGTTCTATAAAATGAATTGCCCGGATCCGATGAAAATTTTGATCTAAAAAAAGTTCAAACAACGCATCACCCTTAGACTTTTAGCTCAATAATGAATATCCAATATAGGATGTAACTCCATCTCATTTTCAGCAGCATTTCTTGGATATACATGATCAATATCTATGAATCCAACGCCTGTAATGGTCACAACCTTGCCCACAATCTCATCTTGGTGCGCTTCAATCCAATCTCTGGAAAGAATAATCTTGTCTAAAAACCTAGATGTTGGAATAAATTCACAACCGGGATTGGGAGACTCGCAATTGATGAATTTGTCGTTTCCATCGGTTAATTTAACCTTCCAGTCTCCATCTCGATGCTTACTGATCTTATGTACTTTAGCAGTAATTGTAAACACTCTTTTTTCTACGTCTTGCCTAGGATCATCTCTAGAAATCTCAGGAACATTCAAAGCACCAATAGAATCAACAGAAATTTGAATAGGAATCGTATCAATAACTGCTGCCAAATCATCGATGCATATTTTCACATCACGGCGAGTAGTCTCTCCATTACAAGACCGAGGATTGTTCTTCCCTTTATCACAAGAAAAAGCGAATAGTAAAATAGCCATAAATAGGAATCCCTCCAGATTTTTCATGAAATAAAAGTACAAAAAAAGGGCTCAAACTGAGCCCTCTACTATTTTCCAAAATTCAATAATTCATTCCGAATTATCTCCCTATCGCTCGGTTACGAATTCCGAATTTCGAATTACAAATTTCGAATTACAAATGAATAACCTCATCATAAGCAGCTGCTGCAGCTTCCATAACTGCCTCAGACATAGTTGGATGAGGATGAACTGTTTTGATCAATTCATGACCCGTAGTTTCCAATTTTCTTACTGCAACGATTTCAGCAATCATTTCAGTTACATTGAAACCGATCATATGTCCACCTAATAATTCACCATATTTTGCATCAAAGATCAACTTTACAAATCCATCAGGTGCTCCGGCTGCTTTTGCTTTTCCAGATGCTGAGAATGGAAATTTACCAACTTTGATTTCGTATCCAGCTTCTTTCGCTGCTTTTTCGGTCATACCCACTGAAGCTACTTCTGGCGAACAATAAGTACATCCAGGAATATTTCCATAATCCAATGGTTGTACATGCATTCCAGCAATTTTCTCAACACAAATGATTCCTTCTGCGGATGCTACGTGAGCCAAGGCCTGACCCGGAACAACATCTCCAATAGCATAAAATCCTGGAATATTGGTTTCATAGTAATCGTTTACCATGATTCTTCCTTTATCCGTTGCGATACCAACTTCTTCCAAACCAATACCTTCAATATTTGGTGTGATACCTACAGCTGAAAGAAGGATATCTGCTTCAAGAACTTCTTCTCCTTTTTTCGTTTTCACCTTGGCCTTCACTCCTTTTCCTGAAGTATCTACAGACTCCACAGAAGCGTTGGTCATGATATTAATTCCTTTCTTTTTGAAAGATCTTTCCAATTGTTTTGAAACTTCTTCGTCCTCAACCGGAACAATGTTTGGCATGTATTCAACGATTGTTACTTCTGTTCCCATGGTTGCATAGAAATAAGCAAATTCCACTCCGATGGCTCCAGAACCTACTACGATCATTTTCTTTGGCATGGATGGTAAAGTCATTGCTTCTCTGTAACCGATTACCTTTTTCCCATCTTGAGGAAGATTTGGCAATTCTCTTGATCTTGCTCCTGTTGCAATGATCACTCCTTTGGTAGCTGAAATTTCAGATGTTTTTCCACTTGCATCTTTCACTTCAACTTTCTTTCCTGCCTTAATTTTTGCAGTTCCTTGAATGACCTCTATTTTATTTTTCTTCATCAAGAACTGAATTCCGTTACTCATTTGTCCGGCAACATCTCTGGATCTCTTTACAACAGCTCCAAAATCAGCTTCTCCACCTTTCACCTTGATTCCATAATCTTCTGAATGATTTAGGTATTCAAAAACGTTGGCAGATTTTAAAAGCGCTTTGGTTGGGATACATCCCCAATTCAAACAAACTCCTCCTAATTCCGCTTTCTCAACGATTGCCGTTTTGAACCCTAACTGTGAAGCTCTAATGGCAGTTACATATCCTCCAGGACCACTACCAATAACTATAATATCGTAACTCATATCTTGATTTTAAAAAAATTTCGAGCAACGAAAATAATGATTTTGGGATGAAATAGCGAAAAGTTATTTTAAATATGAAAGAAAGTCGCTTCAAAATCTCAAATTGATTTTTGAAAATTTATTCACAACCTAACATCTAATTCAAAAAATCCTCTTAAAATTGACCTGCTAAAACAACTGACAATGAAACTATTAGGAATTCTCATTTTTCTTTTCTCCATTCAATTAGTAAACGCGCAAAAACCACCTAGCGCGGAAGAACTCTGGGCTACATGGGAAAATGACACTGTTCCTCCAGTCAAAAGAGTTCGAGCTTTAAGTAATTTTATTTGGAACAACATTCTATTCAGAAATCCTGACTCGGCTTATGTATTGGCAGAAATTGAATATCAATACGCAGTTGAAAATAATCTCAATGAATTCAGGGCCAATGCTTTAAACATGAAAGCCATGACTAAGCAATTACAATTTAAATTTGAAGAATCATTGAGTCTTTTAGAAGAAAGTTATAAAATTTATGAAAAGGAAGGATTATCAAAACAAGCGCTCCTCGTAAAAGCAAATACAGCTCACCAGTTTTCGATGACCAATGATTATCCTAAAGCTTTGGAATTGTTTAATGAAGTTTTCGATTCCGCAAGAATAACAAAGGATGCAAGAGCATTAAAGTCTGTATTTACAGGAATAACAAATATTCATCAATCAAGAGGGAATTATGCAGAAGCTGCTCTTTTTCTAGAAAAACAATTAGCTGAATATTCAGATTATATGGACGCTTCGCAAAATCTTACTCTGATTAGCACTTTAAGTGAAAATTATTCATTACGAGGGAATTACAGGAAATCGATAGA
>JAGQYP010000102.1 GCA_020436025.1 Crocinitomicaceae bacterium | reverse complement strand
TATAATCCACACCCCAGTTCAGGACATACCACGTACTTACGTTCATACCTACACCTTGCAACTGGTGAAGAAATAGCAAGTCTCCGGGTTCCAGATTGGAAGCAAAAAAAGAATTATTCAGAGTAGCATTGTTTACAGTGATACTAGTATTTCCAACTACAGCATTTGATGTTAAATATGTATAGGCGTTCAATACTTCTCCCGTTCCTGATACGGTATAATCTCCGTGTTTACCTCTTTGAGAAAACGAAAAAATTGAAAAAAGTAGTGTGAATACAATTAATAAGAGCTTCATAGTTTCTTTCATGGTGACATATGTAGTACGTAAAAAAAAACATTTTGGTTGACATTAAAAAGTAATTTCGTGAGTAAACATGGAATTCTAACGAAAAAGCATTTATTTTTACAAGCATGTGCAGAATGGTAATAACTCCTATTCAAATACGATTTTCAGATGTGGACCTAATGGGGCATGTGAATAATGCCGTCTATCTCAACTATTTTGAATCTGCCCGCATGAATTATTTTAGAACGCTGATTAGGGACCAATGGGATTGGGTTAATTTTGGAATCCTTTTGGGTAATAATACTGTTGATTATTTTAAACCCCTGCTTCTCAATGATCAAGTTGAAATCGAAACGAAATGTTTGAAAATTGGTAACAAAAGCTTTGTTTTGGAATATATTTTGTATGTTATCAATGGTTCAAAAAAGACCAAATATGCTAGTGGAACCTCCACTTTAGTTTGTTTTAATTATAACGAGAAACAAACCATACCGGTTCCTGATAAATTTAAACAAGAAATGTTATGATGAAATATTCTCTATTCTTATTTGTGATTGCCCTATTTTCTAATGTAGCTTGGAATCAAGAAAATGACCTTAAGAAAAAGAAGGAAGAGAAATTAGTGGAATGCCATCGAAAAGAAGCAACTGAAATATTCGACAAGAGATATGGAGAATGGGAATGTGGCCGAAATAAAGGGATTATCGACTGCAATGAGTTCCTAGAAATGGATCCCACAACGAACGTTTACTTCCATAGAAATACAGGTAAACCATTTAGTGGAGATTGTGAAACCTGCCATCTTACCGGAAGAAGATCCTTGTTGATTCATTTTAAAAATGGAAGGGAAGATGGAATTGACACCAGCTATTATCCAAGCGGATGTATCATGGCTATTCGTAACAATATTGAAGGGGTGAGAGATGGAAATTGGAAATTTTATTATGATTCAACCTATCAAGAATATTTTATTGAAAATTATATTGGAGGTATGAAGCATGGGCCTCAAAGATATTACTACAAAAATGGAAACTTATCCAAAGTAGAAAATTACAATATGAACTCTTTGGATGGCAAAAAAATAGAATATTATTTCTCGAAGGACTATTTAGATTCCACCTCTTTAAAAAAGAAACTGGAGATCGAATACAAAAAGGGCAAATACAACGGAAAATACTTAATGTTTACACCTGATGGCAAGCCTCTAATTGAGGAAATCTATGTCATGGATGTTAAAGATGGTGAGCAAAAATACTACCACGAAAATGGTAACCTATTAAGAACCGAAGAATGGAATAAGGGAGTTCGAGATGGCGAATTCATTACGTTTTACTTTGACGGAGCCACAATTATTCGAGAAGAAAATTATTCCAAAGGTGCTTTAAATGGGACTTACAAAGAATATTATCTTCCTAAAAAAGACGAAGAACCAATATTGAAGGTAGAAGCTATCTACAAAAATGGTTGTCCGGTAGAACAGACTCTTTATGATGAGTTTGGGAAAGAAATTGAATTAGACGAAGGAGAAGGTGACGGTGAAGAAGGAGAAGAAGGAGCTGAAGTAAAAAAGAAATCTAAGGCAGATGCTTTTAAAGATTGTCAGAATGAAAAGAAAAATGAGAAAGGCTATCAGAAAACCATTTACCAACTTCAAAAGAAACTATGGAAAGAATTCCAATATGAAGCAAAGGTAAACAAGAAGAAATCTTTGGAAGAAAATGTGAAAATGCTTACCGATATTTACAATGAAAAGAAAGCTCAAAGAGCACAGGGGAAATAGTCTGTTCCTCTAGTTTATTGTAATCACTTTTGTAGTAGTATCCGAATCTCCAAGAAAGGAAAATTTGTTAAAGGCTACATGGACAACTGTATACGTTCCTGCAGTTGAAAAAGCATGATTAAAAGTAATTTCAGAATAACCTAAATCATTTTCAGGCACTCCGGTTGGACCAATAAAATACCAATCATAGGAAAGTGCGTTGGTGGAACATGTTGTAAATGTTACATCTTGCCCAACAGAAGCTGTTTCAGTGCTCACCTCCATACATGCAGTCGGATTCTTTTTACAAGAAGTCGAAACACCCAATATGAGGAACAATGCTATGATTTTAATTTTTCTCACAATCAACCTTTACAAAGTTAATAATTTTCATTCACCTTGAATAGCTTCTTTAAAATTGAAAACAATTCAGGATGATCCTTTTCTAATTTACGTGGATTTTCGAAGAAAAGTTCGCTGACCACTGCAAAAAATTCAGTGTCACTTGTCCCTCCATATGGATTGATATCAGATTTCCCTTGGTGAATATTGTCAATTTCTTCTTTTACAATTTTCATGAAAGGTATAGTATATTGATGTTCCAACAGTACTTCGGGTAGTCCATCCATGGAAGAATCCGCACCGTCAATCAAATGAATAAACTCATGAATCACCACATTTCTTCCATCCTTGGCATTTCTAAATCCTTGCCGAAGTGCTTTCTGGGATAGAATCATGGTTCCGTTCATTATACCATGAGCTCCCACTAATCCCAAAACATCTCGATCTTCCCCCTTCAAATCATAATTGGTATTGAAATGTTCGGGATATACTAAAATCTCATTCAACCTCGGATAATAGAATTCTCCAATTCTAAATAAGGGAATGATTGCTCCAGAAGCTATGAATATGCAATCTTCATCAGTGATTTCCGTTTGGATTCCAGTGATTTTTTTGTTTTTAAGGAACAATTGTACTCTTTCTTCGAAAATAGAGCGATCTAGGGTATTTAATTTCTTGTAAAAACTAACTTCCTTCAACAGTATTTCCCTCCATTTTAGGGGAAATTCAGATATGTTTCGATCAACATCTTTCTTCCTGAATATGAATAAGATAGCGATCAATCCAACTAATACAACGATAAAAATCATCAACATTCCGCAATAATAGTGTTAAATCAGCGCTATCAATGTTAGCAATCTGTTAAAAAAAAACGCGGTATTTATTAGATTTAAAGGAATTAGTCTAATATTTTTGTAGAAAATATCCCGACAGGACAAAAAATAAACAAATGAACGAATTTGGAGTAAAGGCAGACAATGCCAATCTAAAAGAATCAATTGGAATTGATCACACAGGAGACATTTACTGGAATTTATCACCTGCAGAATTAGTAGAAGAGACCATTATCAATGGACTTGGACAGCTTACCAACACGGGAGCACTTGCTATTGAAACAGGAGAATTTACTGGTCGGTCACCACAAGACAGATTTATAGTTTGCGACGAAAAAACTGAAAACACTGTTTGGTGGGGAAATATCAATAAGAAATTTGATGCGGATAAGTTTGACGCTCTGTTCAACAGAATGAAAGCTTATATGAATGGAAGAGATCTATATGTGAGAGATGCCTATGCATGTGCTCATGATGATTATAGATTAAATTTGAGAGTGGTAGCAGAAATGCCTTGGTCCAACATGTTTGCCTATAACATGTTCTTAAGACCAACTGAAGAAGAAATCAAAAGCTTCGTACCAGAATGGCATGTAGTTGCGATCCCAGGTTTTATGGCAGATCCAGCTGTAGACGGAACAAGACAACACAATTTTGCAGTGATCAATTTCACTGAAAAAATGATCATTATTGGAGGAACAGGATATACAGGAGAGATCAAAAAAGGAATTTTCTCTGTACTGAACTACATCCTTCCTCACGAAAAAAATGTTCTTTCCATGCACTGTTCTGCTAACGTTGGAAATGATGGCGATACAGCAGTATTCTTTGGTTTGTCAGGAACAGGAAAAACAACTTTATCTTCTGATCCTAACAGAAAATTAATTGGTGACGACGAGCATGGTTGGGCTGGAAACACAGTTTTCAACTTTGAAGGTGGTTGTTACGCTAAAACCATTGATCTTTCTGCAGAAAAGGAACCTCAAATTTATGATTCAATTAAATTTGGAGCGATCCTAGAAAATATCGGATTCCAGGCTGACGGAGTTACTCCAGATTACACGGATTCATCGATTACTGAGAACACAAGAGTTTCTTACCCCATTCACCATATTGACAATATCATGGTGCCTTCAAGAGGTGAAAACATCAAGAATATTTTCTTTTTAACTGCAGATGCATTTGGTGTGTTACCTCCGATCTCTAAATTGACTTCAGGACAGGCAATGTACCACTTCATTTCTGGATATACAGCAAAAGTTGCAGGAACCGAAGCAGGAATTACTGAGCCGCAAACAGCTTTCTCATCTTGTTTTGGAGCTCCGTTCTTACCACTACATCCAACAAAATATGCTGAGATGTTAGGAAAGAAAATGAAAGAGCACAATGTAAACATTTGGTTGATCAATACGGGTTGGTCCGGCGGAGAGTACGGAACGGGAGCTAGAATTTCTTTGAAATATACTAGAGCCATGATCACAGCTGCTTTGGAAGGACAATTGGAAAATGTTGGATATACTACACATGAGATCTTTGGTTTACAAATGCCAAATTCTTGTCCAAATGTTCCAGAAGAGATCTTAAATCCAAAGAATACATGGGCTGATAAAAATGCTTACGATGCCAAAGCGAATCAATTGGCTGAGGAGTTCGTAAATAACTTTAAGCAGTTTGAAGAGCATGCAAATGAAGAAATCATGGAAGCTGCTCCGAAAGTAATGCAATAGATAGAGCAAGAGGATTGAGCAAGAGTTTTGAGCGACATCTTCTTTCTATAAAAATAATAAAGCGGTTCTGGAAAGGATCGCTTTTTTTATTCAAAAGAATCGGCGTGCTGGAAATACTGGAACTCTTTGTATTTTCCGATGAGTATTTCCTGGAAGTAAAATTTGAGAATTTGCTTATAGGTGTAGCCCGCTTTAGCCATGTTCATGGCGCCTTCCTGACACAATCCAATTCCATGTCCAAAGCCTCTTCCGCTCAGGACCACATAATCTCCTTCGGGTTTACATGAAAAGTAAGTTGACTTTAAATCAAATTTTTCT
>JAGQYP010000101.1 GCA_020436025.1 Crocinitomicaceae bacterium | reverse complement strand
TGTCCTGTAATCCCTGTAATAAAAGCAACTTTTTTTGTCATCTACTTATTGTTATATGCTATAAATGGTGGATTGAGTAAATTCTCTTTATTAAAACTTAAGGGTTTATTGTAATCCAAATGATCAATCGACCCATTCAATTGTTTTAAAATGGCAAATCCCGGAGCAATATCCCACTCCATCGTTTTCCCAAATCGAAGATAATAATCGGCTCTATCCATTGCCAAATCTATAAATTTTAGTGCACTTCCTTTCGTAATTATTTCAATTTTTTTAGTTTGAAAGCGATCCATGGCGCTAAATTTCAATCTTTCAAAATCTGCTCTTCTACTACAAATTAATCTTACCGTATCCTTTTTATTACTAGATATAGATGATGATAGGGTCTGGACATGATTAAATTTACCATTGGAACTATATTCATATCTGACTACCTCATTTGTATATCTTCCTCCTATTAAAACTTCTTTTTCTGTTGGATTAAAAATAAATCCTAATACTGGTATCCCCTTCACCACCAATGCGATATTAATGCAGAACTCCCCTGTTTTACCGATAAATTCTTTGGTACCGTCTAATGGATCAATCAGAAAATATTGATCAAAATTTTTCCGATCCTCATATCGCGGAATCACATTTTCCTCCGATATGATTGGAATATCAAATTGGGCCAATTGCGATTCTAGAATATTTGTAGAAGCCAAATCTGCATCTGTAACTGGAGAATGATCCGATTTTTTATAAACATCAAAATCAGTATGGTAGATTTCCAAAATCTTTTCAGAAGCCTCAATCCCAGCCTTAAGAGCTATTTCTACTAAATCCTTCATAGTTCGTTCAATAAACTACTTGCGCCAATTCTAAACAACTCAGGTTTCAGGTGTTCTTGTCCCAGTGTTTCTCTTACAATCTGAATATATTGATTGGCATCTGTTTCAGTTCGAATACCTCCGGATGCTTTAATCCCGATTCTTTTTCCCTTAGTGGCATGAAACTCCTTTATAGCCTCACACATTACCTTAAACTTTTCAGGTGTCGCTCCTTCGTGAATTTTTCCAGTGGAAGTCTTTAAAAAATCAAACCCGGATTCACAGGCCATTTTTGAGATGAAATATAATTGAGAAAGATCATCAAAATGTCCTGTTTCCAAAATAAGTTTGAGGATTTTGGAAGAAGCCTGTTTACGAATCAAATTGAGTTCATTTTGCAACTCATCAAATCGCTTTTCTTTTACCAGATGATGTGAGATAACGATATCAATTTCATCAACACTAAAAGCTACTGCTTCATCGATTTCCGCTAATTTCATTTCAAGTGAAATTTGAGAATGGGGAAATCCACCCAATACCACCACACTCGAAATAGAAGAGTTTTGTAACTCCTTTACTAATAATTCAGCATAGTAGGAATATGTGCAAACACCAGCCACATTCACGCCTTTTTGGCTAAGATCTTTGGCTTTATTGACAAAGTCTTGAATAGATCCTTTTGTTTCAAAGGCGTTTAAAGAGGTGTAGTCGACGAAAGCAACGATTTCTTCTAATTTCATAGCAAAAAAAATCCCGGCTATTAACCGGGATTTATATTCTAATAATAGGAATTAACTTAATTTACATCTTACCGGTAAAGTAAAACGAGCTCTAACAGATCTACCTCTTTGTTTACCAGGCTTCCATTTTGGCATTGCTTTCACAACACGTTTCGCCTCATTGTCCAATTCAGTAGTTACACCTCTAACAACTGTTACCTGAGTAATACTTCCATCCTTTTCTACCACGAACTGTACATATACAGTACCTTGGTCTCCCATTTCTCTTGCAACTGCAGGATATTCAAAGTTTTTCTGAATGAATGACATCATTTCAGCGAAACCTCCAGGGAATTCTGGTTGTTCCTCTACAATTGTAAAGATTTCTTCCACTTTTGGCTCTTCTTTGATTTCAGGAATGTCCTCAATTAACTCAACTGGCTCATCGTTATTGATAACTGGAGTTTCTTCGATTTCATCATCATTTTCCTTAATCTCAATCTCATCAGAAGGAGCTGGTGGTGGCGGTGGCGGTGGAGGTGGCGGTGGAGGTGGTTGGTTCTCCGGCAAATCCATAATTTCATCGTCGTCCGTACGACTTACTTTTTTCTCATCTTTTTTCTTTTCGATGAGTTTCATGTTCCTGTATTCAGTCAAGGACAAACTCAATGCTCCCACGAAGATCACAGCGACCATCATGAAAACCCACTTTCGGTTGTCAATGTTCTGTTCAGGACTTTTCTTTAGTTCCATAAATTTTACAATTTTACGCGATTAACAAATTTATAAAATAATCAAGACAATAACTATACCAAAGAATCAAATTCTTCTATAGATTACGAAATAAAAGGTCGTAAAACCTAAAACAATCCCTACCGCATTAGATGCTATATCGAGAAGATCAAAAGATCTAAAAGGAATTAAATAATGTTGCATCAATTCCAAAATAGCGCCCAATAAAAGTAAAGTAAATGAAAGGAAAGCATCCGTTCTGTACTTCATCATATTGGCAATTCCACTGCGTCGAAGGTCGTAATACCATAAAAAAGAAAGCCCACAATATAAAAATACGTGAGCTAACTTATCAATATGTTTAAATTCTTCTTGAAGTTTAGGGAATTCGTTCCCTGGTATCAAGCTGATCGATATTACAAATACCGTCCATGAAATAGCCGGTAAAAGCTTTGTAATCATTTAAGAGATTAATTCTTTGTATTGATCAGCAGACAATAAATCATCCAATTCAGAGCTATCTGTAACTTCAATCTTAATCATCCAACCTTCACCGTAAGGATCAGAGTTTACTAATTCAGGATTTGATTCGATTGCTTCGTTGAATTCAATTACTGTACCTGAAACAGGCATCATCAAGTCAGAAACCGTTTTCACAGCCTCTACACTTCCGAAAACTTCCTCTTTCTCTAAATTTTCATCTAATGTTTCAACCTCGACAAAAACGATGTCACCCAATTCACTTTGAGCAAAATCAGTAATTCCGATAATAGCAGTATTTCCCTCCACTTTGATCCACTCGTGATCATTCGTGTATTTTAAATCTGATGGAATATTCATTGTAATTAGTATTATTTATTTCTGGGCAAATGTAATTTATTTTTAGAATAAAAAAAACCCAGTTTTCACTGGGTTTCATTTTCTTTATTTAAGTACTGAGACGTGGCCATAGAAGGTCCTTCTCTCATCTACATCTTCAATCTTAATTTTAATCTTCCAAACATAGACTCCATCTTGTACTAGATTACCTTGATAGTATCCATCCCATCCTACTTCTTTATTATGAGATTCAAAGATCAATTCTCCCCATCTATCAAAAATCAATAACTCATAATCGTAAATATCGATTCCTGTTATGATAGGTTTGAATGTTTGGTTATACTCATCCCCATCAGGCGTAAATGCATTTGGCACATACAATAAGAAGTCTTCTTTGATTTTCACATCTGCACAGAACACATCAACACAAGTTGCTGATGGATAAACTGCAAATGCAGTTAAACATGTTGTGTACATTCTAGCTGAGTCTCCAGGGAAAGTAAATGTTGGGTTCTCATCCGTTGACGAACCATACCCTCCGAAGCTCCATGCGTAAGAATCCGCATTGGTCGACAAGTTTGTAAAGTTCACTGTTGGATCCATAATTGTTGCATCCGTTGGTGACCAAGTAAAGTTCGCCTCAGGAACGTCATATACTTCAATCAAATCTGTGAACGTAGAGTCAATTTGACATCCATCTACCGTTGTGAAGGATAAACTTACCGAGTAAACGCCTGCATCTGTATACGTATGTGTTACTGTTCCACAAGATGTTGAAGATCCACCGTCTCCAAAATTCCATAGACAAGATGTCGCAAAGGATGCCATCGTATTTTCTAAGTTAACCGTATGTTCTACACATCCATCTGTAGCTCCTAGGATATCCATTGCTGGGTAATCATACCAGTATACATTAACGGTTATTGTTGTATCTGTCCCACAGTTGTCCTTCGCTGCCAAGGTTAATGGTGTAACCGCCTGCGTTGGAGTAAATGTTACTGTATTTACTGTATCAGTATAGTTGTCAACACTCCAAGTAAAGAAGTAAGGCTGATCTCCAAACTGAGCAGATGCATTGTAAGTAATCGCATCTCCTGGACAGATCGTGTCATCAAAGATTGGATCCACTTGCATTGGTGGAATCACAAACACATCCTTATCCGCTGAGGCTGTACATCCATTGGCATCTGTTACATCCAATGTATAGTACTCTGCCTGCATTTGATTGATCATTAATGTAGGTTGTGTTCCTGTTCCTGATCCTCCCCATTGGTAAGAGTAAGGTTGAATACCTCCACTGATACTTGGCGAAAGTGTCAAGTTGATACCTGTACAGATGGTAATATCCAATCCTAAACTCATGATCAATGAATCTGGTTGATAGATCGTTACGTTTGTATAGGCTTCACATCCATTCACATCCGTTACCGTTACATTGTACAAGCCGATTGGCAACATTCCAGGGTCTGTTCCTGTTGTTGTTCCATCAAAGTATCCTGTTGCATTGGTAATGGTTGTTGTTCCATTGTCAATAGTGAAGCTCACCCCTAATGGTGCATCGATGGTAATTGTTCCATCTGATCCTCCATAACAGTTCACTGAATCTGTCGTTGTAGAGTTGATTGTAAGTAATGGTGGCTGTCCAACTGTTACTGCTAGATCCTGAATCTGACATCCATTGTTATCCGTTACAATCACTCCATAGTTCCCTGCACATAAGTTCTGTGCATTATCATCCGTTGAACCTGCAATGTTACCTGACCAGTTGAATGAATAAGGCACTGTTCCTCCTTGTACCGGTGCACTAATTGAGCCATCACACACTCCATAACATGAAGCATCCACTACTGTAATCGATGGGTTCCAGTCTAACATTGCTGGTTCAAATACATCGATGTTTTGTGGACCTGCTGTACAGCCATTCGCATCCATTACCATTACTGTGTAAGTTCCCGCTGCAATGAAGTTATTCGATGAAGATGCTCCATAAGTAGTTCCTCCATCAAAGCTGTAACTCAATGGAGATGTTCCTCCACTTGCTGTTACTACAAAAGATCCTGTTGCATCTCCATTACAATCTACTGAGTCTGCTACTATATTGTCGATCACCAGTAGTGCTGGATCTGTCAATGTGATTGGATAAGTGTCCGTACATCCGTTGCCATCCACTATCTCAATTGTATGTG
>JAGQYP010000100.1 GCA_020436025.1 Crocinitomicaceae bacterium | reverse complement strand
CGACGAAGCTAAGGATGGAGCTGAAGCAATGTTTTTATCGACAAAAAAGGAATATGATGTTTATTTGCTTGACATTAATCTTCCAAAAAAAGATGGGATATCTCTTACGAAATATCTAAAGTTAAAAAATAATAATGCAAAAATTCTAGCTCTAACTAGTCATAACGAGGATTATATGATCCGACAAATGTTGGATGCCGGAGCATTGGGATATATATTAAAAAACTCAGATATTGAAGAATTAGTGAAAGCCATTCAATCGGTTAGCCGAGGTGAGTTATACAACTCCAATGATGTTTGGAAAATTCTAATGAGCGGGAATAATCCTACTAACCCTATTGAGGAAAGTTCGGAGTTTAAATTGAGGGAATCCCTTACAAAAAGGGAAATTCAAATATTAAAATTGATTGCACAGGAAATGACTGACGCTGAAATTGGAGATGAACTAAATATAAGCAAGCGAACGGCAGGAAATCATCGAACAAAATTGAAAAGTAAGTTACAAGTTAAAAACTCTGTTGGTTTGGGCTTGTATGCCATTAGGTATGGATTAGTGAAATAAATTATTTGCCTTTCGTATATTTTCAAGTTACGATTGACGATTTCCAGTAAAAAAACTATCAAAAATCAACAAGTCCTCAAAATCAAGTTCTTATATTAGGCAACTATAACTCAAACTCTTTTGACTATGTTGTCCTTTAACAGCTTAAGAAAATGGAGCTTATTAGCTTTAATCTTTGTTTTTACAACTTCTATTTTTGCTCAACACGACGAGCATGACTCCCCCAACACTCCTACTCATCAAGAACATATCGATGGAGATCATGTAAAATCGGGTGATCATGCTGATGGCGCTGGTGCTCACGAGGAGGAACACTCCGAACATCATACGGACAATTCTCCATTGTTCTTTATCATTTTCGCAGTCATCATTGGATCTGCTACGCGCTTTTTCCTTCAAAAGAGTATATTGCCTTTCACGGTTTCCTTGCTGATTATTGGACTTGGCTTGGGGGCTTTGGGTCGATTTGATATTTTGCATATCTATGAAATAGGTGGCTACAATATCGATCTAACTTTTGCCGATAGGTCCATAAAATGGGCCTCACATATTGACCCACACCTACTGCTCTACATTTTCTTACCGATTTTAATATTTGAAGCGGTTTTCGCTATCGATGTTCACGTATTTAAAAAGACTTTTACCAATGCCGTAATCATGGCCGTGCCTGGAATTTTGGTGGCTGTTTTTGCAACCGCTTTCTTTGTTTTAGGTCTGAAAGCCATGGGAATGGGAATGAACAGCTGGACTTATAGTTTGGCCTTGCTCTTTGGAGCTGTTGTTTCCGCTACCGATCCTGTAGCGGTTGTTTCCATCTTGAAAGAATTAGGAGCAAGTAAAAAATTAGGAACTTTAATTGAAGGAGAATCCTTGCTAAACGATGGTACCGCTATTGTGATTTTCATGGTGATTTTCACAGGAATCACTGGAGTATCGGACGGGAATACTTTGGATGGGTTCATTGAGTTTTTTAGGGTCTCATTCGGTGGAGCCATTGTTGGTGGAGTCATCGGTTGGCTGATCATTCGTTGGGTGAAAAAGGTGTTCAATGATGCTTTGGTTGAAACAAGTTTGATTGTCGCTGCAGCCTACATGACTTTCTTTATTGCGGAATATTTCTTCCACGTTTCCGGTGTACTTGCACTTGTGGCATACGGACTCATGATGGCTAGTTATGGTAAAACAAGAATTAGCCCTGAAGTACAACATTTCTTGCATGAATTCTGGGAATTCGCAGCTTTCGTAGCAAACACTTTAATCTTCTTGATTGTAGGGGTTGTAATTGCCGAAAGATCTGTTTTTACGACCAACGATCTGATCTTACTGTTGATCATCTACATTGGTATTTTCGTTGTCAGAGCCATTATCATCATGATTTTCTTCCCAGCCATGAAAAAATTTGGCTATGGATTAAAACAAAAAGATGCTCTTGTGCTTTGGTATGGCGCATTAAGGGGAGCCATTGGGTTAGCATTAGCTCTTATCGTTGCAGGAACAGAAGCCATTCCGAAAGAAATTCGAGATCAGTTCTTGTTCTTTACTGCAGGTATTGTGACTTTAACGCTATTAATTAACGCCACCACTGTTTCTTGGGTAGTTAATAAGTTGGGCTTAACAAAATTGTCTCCAGCCAAAATGTTGGCCATCAGAAATGCGCATGAATACATTGTGAAATCTTCTCACAAAAACATTGACAAACTCAAGACCGATCGCTATCTAAAAAGAGCGAATTGGAAAGCCGTTAAGCGCTATTTACCTCAATATGAAAACGTGATTCTTGAAGATGAAGTCGCAGAAGAAAACGTAGTTGCAGAATCCAGATCAAGAATTCTCGAAAAAGAAAAAGCATCCTACTGGGCTCAGTTCAAAGACGGACTACTTGGAGACAGAGCTTACCAATTACTCACAGGGGAGATCAACGATATTTTGGATGAAAAAGGGGAACTTCCTTTGAACAGAAGGGATGATTTGGAGAACCTTCTGAAGCCCTCTAATTTCTTGAATAAAGCGCAAAACACGCCATTATTTGGAAAGATCGCTCGACAAATGTTCTTTGATAAACTGACTACGAGTTACGATTGTGCCAAAGGATTTGTAACGGCACAAGGAGAGAGTTTGAAATTGCTAGAATCGATGATGCGTACGGCAACAGAAGAGGAAATGGAGCATTTAAAAATCATTGAAGATGAAATCAATAGTAATCGGATTGAAGGTTTGACATTCCTAAGAAATCTAGGAAAAGAATATCCGGAAACTTATGAAGCCATTACAACTCGCGAGGCCATTCGTACCATGTTGAACTATGAAAAAACCACGGTAGATCGCCTACACAAAAGAGGAAGACTGGCAGGTAAAGAGGCTGATAAGCTGATTCAAAATATTGAGAACAGAATGAAGAAACTTCGTGATGCTCCTCCAGTATTTGAATTGCCTGAAAAAGAAGAATTATTGACAGAAGTTCCCTGGTTGAATGAACTAGATCACATGAATTTCATCACCGCTTCCAAAGAGTTTACGCAAAAAGTATATTCGAAAGGTGCGGTATTGCTGGAAGAAGGAAAAGAGCAAGATGGAATGTTCATTGTGGTTCGTGGAAGTATCAAGATTACGATAAATGGTGAATTGATCGACGTATTGGGTCCTGGTTCTACTGTTGGTGAAATTGCCGCCTTGAAAGACCTGAAAAGAACAGCGACGGTTACCGCAGATTCTCCATTAACTGTATTGCATTGTTCTTCTAAATCATTAAAAAAGCTGGTTACAGAAAATGAAGAAATAGAAGAAACCATCTGGAAAATCTCGGCAGTCAAGGTTGGATTCTACTTGTTGAAGAATTTGGAGCCCTACAAAAGACTTTCTGAAAACAAAGTAAAGGCAAAGCTTCATCTTGGCAGACTTGTGAAATTGACCAAGGGTGAAGTGATTGACTTGACAGAAAAGAAAGCGGTCATTTTAAATGGAAAGGTAGAATCGACAAAAGGTGAGGTAATTGAAGGTCCATCTGCATTGGTTGAAGACAAATTCACCGCAGTAGATGAAACACTGATTTTTGGAGAAGAAATTTGAGAATTTAAGGCACTTTGAGGTCAGACTTAATTGGTTTGTTACACGAAGATGCACGAAGAAGACACAAAGATTCACAAAGGATGAAAGTCAATCTTACCCACGACAACTAGTCCATTATTCATAAATCTAGAAATCTTGTATCTGAAAGTCTAGCATCTGGTAGTCTTGTATCTGTCAGTCTTGAATCTAAAAATCTTGAATCTGATAATCTCAAATCTATCTCAAAATCTTCCTCACAAAAGCAACGGTGAAATAACTCATCAAAAACAATCCAGCCCATCCTTCAATAATGGAAAGTCCGCGTCCGTATTCAAGTGGATAGTAGTCTCCATAACCGATTGTCAAAAAGGTAATGGCACTATGGTAAAAGCTGACTTGCAAATTATTTAAGTGATCCAAATGATCCACAGAGTTGGCAATTCCTCCTAAATGGAGATAAGGCAGAACAAAAAAGGCCAAACTGAATAATACATAGACCAAAATCATAGATAAAAGCACTCGAAGTGGACTGGTAGCGTATTTCCCCATTTTATCAAAAACCAGCCATTTGAAGGCCATTCCAGGAAGTCTCCAATATTCTTTTGCTCCTCCCTGGTATATATGTTGCATTTCGCCTCTGTATTCGTATCGTTTAAATTGCAGATAGGCTAAATCTTCTTCTTCGTAACGCCCACCCATGCTAAAATTCTCTTTGATGGTGACGAATTGCTCGGCTTTTTCCTCGAGAGTGGAGTCCGACTGATTGACGATCATTTTCTTCAATTCATTGTCTTCCCAGGAAAAAATAAACCGTCCCAAATTACGCATACCAGTGAGATAAAGTCTTTCGATCTTCACATTTTCTCCGTTAGTCTGCATGTCAATAATATCTCGTAAAACGACCTCAGAAAAATTAACGTGATTGGCTCTATTCACGCAGAAATTCATGTATACATTGATTTTCGATCGGTAAAATGAGATTTTATCTACTTTGACATCTTCGAAAGAGACTGATCCTCTTCCAAAATCAACATTTTCAAACAACACTTCGGCTTTTCCAAAATCAAACTGATCAAAAGAAATCTCGGTATCTCCAAATCTTGCTGAGCTAAATTTAAAACGACCGTCAATCATTTCTGATTCGTTGAAAGTGACATAACCGTTTCCAAATGTGGTACGTCTAAAGTCCACCTTTCCCTCCCCAAATTCAACCCTTCTAAAGTCGATGGTTTGATTTCCAAATTTTGCTTTTTGAAACTCTACATCCCCCACTCCAAACTTTGAAAAGTGAAATTTGACCTTGGAATCATAGAAATTGACAGAGTTGAACATGATACTTCCATCTCCAAATTCAGTGTTGACAAAAGAAACCATTCCGCCATAAAACTTGGCAAAACTGAAAAGTAAATTACGCTCACCAAATTTCACATATTGAAAATTGATGATGCCTTTACCGAAAGCAGTTTTTCGAAAATCAACTAGATCCGAACCATTAAAATTAGAATTGTAAAATGTGACGCCTCCATTAGAAAAAGTGGCATTTCGGAATTCTGTATTTCCATTAAAATTAGCGTAACTAAAATCTACATTCAGCTCACAATCGAAAAAACAGTTTTTAAAGTCCACATCCAAGAAATCAACAAAAGAGGTTTCTTCGAATCCATGTATTTTTCGATATTCTCTTAATGAA